>CALEWY010000011.1 GCA_937925335.1 uncultured Acidimicrobiales bacterium | reverse complement strand
CTCAATCTCAACATGTTGTCGGAGCCGATCCCGGAAAACCGCTTGAACAGGCGGTTTAGTCTGCCCCTTGTTGAGATTGAGACGCGACCCCTAGGCGCGGCCTCGGGCGCGTTTGGGTGGTTGTTGTTGAGATTGAGACGCGACCCCTAGGCGCGGTCTTGGGCGCGTTGAAGCTGAGGGGTCAGGTCGTCAGGTTTGGCTGGCGGCGCTTGGTTAGGCGTCTGAGCGAGCAGCGGCTTTGCGCTGCTTGACAATGCGGGCACGATCGATTGGATCGAGCAGTGCCTTGCGCAACCGGATGTTCTCCGGCGTCACTTCAACGCACTCATCTTCACTGATGAACTCGAGCGCCTGCTCGAGCGACAGCACCTTGGGCGGTGTGAGCTTCACGGTGGCG
This sequence comes from uncultured Acidimicrobiales bacterium, assembly GCA_937925335.1. Taxonomy (GTDB): domain Bacteria; phylum Actinomycetota; class Acidimicrobiia; order Acidimicrobiales; family SZUA-35; genus CALEWY01. The sequence goes on along the minus strand of CALEWY010000011.1, from coordinate 8,663 downwards.
TCAGAGGAAGCAGCACGGTGGTTCGTGAGCTGCTTTTCCTTACACACGTTCACATCCATGTCATCAGCTCGGCTGTTCTCACCAACGACCATGCCGGTGTAAACAGCGGCCGTCGGGGCGACGAGCATCTGCGCTCGTTCCTGCAAGCTGATGAGGGCGTACGCCGTCACGGGGCCAACACGGTCGGCGACGAGTGAACCGGTCGGGCGGGTTCGAAGCTCGCCGAACCATGGCTCGAAGTCTTCGAAGGTGTGGTTGAGCACGCCGGTGCCGCGGGTTTCGGTGAGGAACTCGGTTCGGAAACCAATGAGGCCTCGAGACGGCACGAGGAAGTCAAGACGAACCCAACCCGTTCCGTGGTTGACCATGTTCTCCATACGGCCCTTGCGAGCGGCGAGAAGTTGGGTCACGGCACCGAGGTGTTCCTCGGGCACGTCGATGGTCACTCGTTCGACCGGCTCGTAGACCTTGCCGTCGACTTCCTTGGTCACCACGCGAGGCTTGCCGACGGTGAGCTCGAAGCCCTCACGACGCATCTGCTCGACGAGGATGGCGAGCTGCAGCTCACCACGAGCTTGCACCTCCCAGGCGTCGGGACGATCGGTGTCGAGCACACGAAGGCTCATGTTGCCGACGAGCTCGCGGTCGATGCGATCCTTCACCATTCGAGCGGTGAGCTTGTCGCCTTCCTTGCCGGCGAGCGGCGAGGTGTTGGTGCCGATCGTCATCGAGAGCGCTGGCTCGTCGACGTCGATAACGGGCATGGGGCGAGGGTCTTCAGGGTCGACCAGGGTCTCACCGATGAGGATGTCTTCGATACCGGCGACGGCGACCAGATCGCCAGGGCCAGCTTGTTCAGCAGGCACGCGTTCGAGGTGCTTCGTGAGATAGAGCTCGCTGAGCTTCACTCGGCTGACGCTTCCGTCGACACGGCTCAGGGCAACGGAGTCACCCTTCTTGATCCAGCCGTTCATCACGCGGCACAACGCAAGGCGGCCGACGTAGGGGGAGGCGTCGAGGTTGGTCACCCAAGCCTGAAGCGGATGGCCCTCGGTGTAGGTCGGAGCAGGAATGTGCTCGACGAGCAGCTTGAAGAGTGGCTCGAGGTCGCTTCCGGGGGCGCCACCGTCTTCAGGGCTGTCCATGCTGGCCCAGCCGTCACGGGCAGCGCAGTACACGATCGGGAAATCGATCTGATCGTCACGAGCATCGATGTCGAGGAAGAGCTCGTAGACCTCGTCGACGACCTCGGCGATGCGGGCGTCGGGGCGGTCGATCTTGTTGATGACCAAGATGACGGGAAGGTCTCGAGCAAGTGCCTTACGAAGCACGAAGCGGGTCTGGGGGAGTGGGCCTTCAGCGGCGTCGACGAGGAGGACGACACCGTCGACCATCGTGAGCGCGCGCTCAACCTCGCCACCGAAGTCGGCGTGGCCGGGGGTGTCGACGACGTTGATTGTGACGCCACCCCAGGTGATCGACGTGTTCTTCGCGAGGATGGTGATGCCCTTCTCGCGTTCGAGGTCACCGGAGTCCATGACTCGCTCGGCAACGTCTTCGTTGTCGCGGAAGGCTCCGGTCTGGCGGAGCATGGCGTCGACGAGCGTGGTCTTGCCATGGTCGACGTGTGCGACGATTGCGACGTTACGCAGGTCGGTACGCGTCGACAGGTCGGCGCTTTGGGTGTCGGTCATGGAATTGGCCTCGTGATCATCGTCGGCCTCGGGGGTGTGGCCGAACCTTTCAAGTCTACGGTGAGATCACTCGCGACTCGCCCCACTGGAGGTGTGACGTTCGGCGAGTGCCTCAGACAGCGGCATCGCGGCGGCGTAGTGCCAGCCCTGCACCGTGTTGAATCCGAGCTCTCGAACCTGCTCGAGATGCTCCTTTGTCTCCACACCTTCGGCGACAACACCGAGGCCGAGGTCATGAGCGAGCGTGACGACCGCATCGGCGATGGCCCGTTCGCTGTGGCCGTGGCTGAGCTTCGATACGAAACTCTTGTCGACCTTCACCGATGAGATCGGTAGATCTCGAAGGTGCGCGAGCGATGAGTAGCCGGTTCCGAAGTCATCCAGAGCGAGCTGGAAGCCGGCCGCGCTCAGCGTCATCAACGAGTCGAGCGTGCTCGCTCCGCCTTCGAACGCAGCACTCTCGGTGATCTCGATACAGATCTGACCAAAGTCGATGTCGTGGCTTGTAGCGGTTTCGATCACAGTGTCGACGAAGCCGGGCTGGGTGAGGCTGAACGACGAGAAGTTGCAGGCGATGGTCGGTGGATCATCGGGCTCGAGGTCAGCCATGATGGCCGCTGCCTGGCACGACAAGGAGAAGGCCGCTCGATCGAGATCCCAGATCAAACCGGTGGAGGTGACCGCATCCATGAACCCGGCCGGGCCGACGAGATCACCGTCTTCGGTGCGGACTCGAGCAAGCGCTTCGTAGCCACGAACCAATCCAGTCTTCGCTTCGACGAGTGGCTGGAAGTGCATGACCAGCCGGTCGTGCTCAAGTGCGGATCGCAGGATGCGACGCTGATGTTCCTCGAGGCTGACCGCTGCCGCGAGATCGTCGTTAAAAATTTCGACTCGATCTCGTCCTCGAGCCTTTGCGGCGTAGAGCGCGATGTCGGCGTGTTGCAAAACGGTTTCGTCTGCCAACTCGTCGGACATGGCGACGGCAACACCGAGCGACGCAGTGATGTCGAAACGCTGCTCGTCGATTTCGAACGGGAACGACAGCGCCTCGCGCAGTCGTTCGCCGGTCTCCTCGGCCTTCTCGATTGATCCGATGCCCATCTGGAGCACCACGAATTCGTCGCCGCCTTGGCGCACGAGGAGATCGTCGGATCGCAGCTCACTCTGTAGCCGGGTGGCGGCGATTCGGATCAGCTGGTCGCCGAGTCGATGGCCGTGCGTGTCGTTGACGAGCTTGAACGCGTCGAGGTCGATGAAGATCGCCGCGACGAGCGTTGGTTCGGGCGTTGCGCTCAGTGTGGCGATTCGTTGCTCGAGCTGGCGACGGTTCGCGAGGCCCGTGAGCTGATCGTGAAGAGCCTGACTCTGCAGCTCAGCGCGGGCGGCTCGCTCCGCCGTGCGATCGTGGAATGCGAGCACCGAACCGATCAACTCCTCGTCGGAGTTGAACACCGGAGCGCGGTCGAACGAGACATACCGAACCTCGTTTGGGCCAACGACCATCCAGACGTCGTCTTCGTCGCTATTGGAGTTGCCGCCGGTGATGCGCTCGGCGGTGATGTGGTCGGTGCGAACGTGGTGTTCGGTGACTCGGTCGGCCGTGGTTGCGATCACGCGACGTCGGCCCGTGCTGTCGATGACCGGGAAGTCATCGAGGGAGAGCTCGGAGATCTCGCTGTCGGGGTCGATGCCGAACATCTCACGGGCCGCACTGTTGACGTTCGTGATGTCGCCGAACTCGTCGGTTGCGACGATCCCGTCGTAGAGGCTCGCGATCACGGCCGCGGACATCGAGGACGATCGATCGATCGAGCGCTCGAGTTCGTTTTGTCGGTTGGCGTTTCGAAGCGAGATGACGATGCCGTTGATCTCGTCGTTGCCGCTGTGGTCCACACCCGTGATCTCGACGCGTTCGTACACGCCATCGCCGCGCTCAAGGCGAAGGAACACGCGGTACATCTGGCGCCCTTCGCGCATGTTTGCGATCGCGTCGATGGCCGGTCCGAGATCGTCCGGGTGAACGAGATCAGCTGCCGAGATGCCGATGACTTCGACGGGCGTTCGGCCGAGCAACGAACCGATCGATCGGTTCGCCCATCGAACCGTGAGGTCAGCACTGAGAACGATGACCGAATCTCGAAGGCCCTGGAGCACGGCGGTTTCGAACCCTTGTGGCGATGCCGCTTCGTCGGTGACGACCGACGCGACAACTCGCGAGAGAGGTTCAAGGACAGCAGCTTGTTCGGCATCGACCGGGATGGTCGTGCTGAGTGCTCCCACGAGTTCGCCGGCAACCATGATTGGGAATGCAGAGGAGATCTCGGTGACAGCTGGAGCACTGGGCTCGCCGATCAAGGCGACTTCTGAATCGGACAATGGGCGAGGCTGCATGATGCGAGCGATGTCCGACGTTGCAACCACGAATGCTCGGTTTGACCCAAACACGACGACGTCACAGTCAGCCCCAACCAGCTCGTCGGCGGCGCGTACGCAATCGACAGCGATGGGGTGTCGAGCGAGCGCGGTTCGCGCTGCTGTCTCGAGTGCCGCCGGAGTGTTCACTCTGTCAACGTCGGCCCGTCGAGTGAAAAGTGAACCCCTAACCCTCGGGAACCCGCTGCTCGAGACGCCCGTAGTCCGTTCGGCTCAGATCGTCGCCGCAAGTCTGTGACGACGTGAGTTTGTCGTTCGCTCAGGCTTCGGGGTCGCTCCAGAGTCGAACCCAGCCGCTTTCGATTTCCAGCTCGGCGGTGTCGTAACCAGCTTCGCCAGGAAGGACGACGTGGTAATCACCGTCGGGGTCGATCACCCGCACACGCTTATACGGCATCCGTTGGCGCGCCGCTGCCATGACTTCATCGACCGACTCGTACCTCGTGAGGCAATCGACCATCCGAACGGTTGGCGACATCATCTCGAACTCGCCAGCCCGCCATCGAGTGAGCGCATCCTCGGGACGTACCCACTCCCACTCGACGATTTCCGAATCGTCTTGCAGCGGCTCTTGATCGATTGGAGCGCGGGCAACGAAGAAGCGAGCATCGAACCGTCGAGGCGGTCCGAACGGAGTGATGAAACGAGCGACCTCCTCGATGGCCGTCGCGTCGATCGCGATCTTGTTGGCGATCAGTTCGTCGACGAAAACGCCTTCGTCTTCGCGGACCTTCGAGCGGAACTCGGGGAGGTCGACCGCCGTCGGACCATCGGCGAGCAACAGGCCCGCTTCTTCGAGGGTTTCGCGACACGCGGCCAACCACCAGGCGAGCCCGCCCGTGGGAACGTCGAGAATCTCCGACGCCTCTTCGTCGGTGAGGCCGTGGCAGATGTCGCCAAAGGCCTCGCGGTGATCGTCGGGATCGACCCGCCCGCCAGGGAACACCCAGTTGGCGGGAGCAAACACGACCCGAGCCGTTCGCTTGAGCATGAGCACGTGAAGGTCAGGCCGATCATCGACAAGCATCACCGTTGCCGCATGACGAATCTCTACGTCGTTGGGATCGAAATCGAGATGCGTGTAGTCCTCCACGCCCGCAACGTAGCCACAACCTGAGGGGTCAAGTCTCATTCGCTTTCAGGTTTTGTCCCTCGCAACCAGCAGCCTCCGTCACCCGGTTGGGCGCGCCCCGGGCGCGCACGTCGACGATTCGCGTCTGACCAGCGTTGGCATGCCATACCGTCGATGACATGTCGAGACCGCTGCGGATCGACTTCCCCGGGGCGTGGCATCACGTGATGAATCGTGGTGCTCGCAAGGACCCGATCTTCTACTCGGCGACCGACGCTCGATCGTTCCTCGATCTTGTCGGCAAGGCCCGCGACGACTTCGGGCTCGAGACCCACGCCTACTGCTTGATGACGAACCACTATCACCTGCTCGTGCGCAGCGTCGATGGCCAGTTGAGTTCGGCGATGCGCTTGATCGACGGCGTTTACACCCAGCGCTTCAATCGCCACAACGGCTACGACGGGCCGTTGATGCGAGGCCGCTATCGCTCGCTGCTGGTGGACTCCGACAACTATCTCACCACGGTTGCTCAGTACATTCATCGCAATCCGATCGAGGCGAAGATGGTGGATGATCTCCGCTCTCATCGTTGGTCGAGCTACCCCGCCTACTTGGGTGAGGTTCGGCCAGAACGGTGGCTGGTGATGAACGAGCTCCGTTCGAGTTTGCCGAGGGGGCGTGCGCTTCGCGAGCTCACCGAAGACGCACCGTTGCCCGGTGCGGTGGCGGCGTTCTACGCGAAGGAACGACTCGGCCCGGTGCTCGGGTCAGCGGAGTTTCGTCGACGCTCGATCGAGCGAGCAGACCGCCACGGGGAAAGCGAACCGCATCGTCGAGAGGCGATGGACCCAACGTCGTACGCCGGTCTGTGTGAAGTTGTTGCCGAGCAGTTCGGCGTCAGCGTGTCGTCGTTGGTCACGCCTCGGCGCGGCAGCCGCAACGTCGCCCGTCTCGTCGCGATTCATCTCGCCACCCAAACCGAGCAAAGGGTGCTGTCCGACGTGACGCGGTTCTTCGGGTTGACGAACTCGTCGAGTCTCTCGTCGGTGACCCGGTCGTTGGATCAGGCGTGCCAGCGCGACCCCGACCTCGTTGGGCAGATCGCGACATTGGCGCAACGGTTGGCCGCAACCGACGCCGATGGAGCAAGCAGCCGCCGAGACAGCAGGGCGCAAGCTGAAAGCGAGTGAGACTTGACCCCTCAACTCAGGTGGGCTCTATGGTTCGCCGATGGACGTCACCGAGCCTTCTCACACGCTTCCACTGGCAGGGGTTCGCGTCGTTGAAGCGGCGCAGATGATTTCGGCGCCGCTTGCAACGTCGATCCTTTCTGACCAGGGCGCTGAGGTGATCAAGATCGAAGCGCCGACGGGCGATCGCATGCGCGGCCTTGGCGACTTCCGCAACGGCATGGGTTCGGTCTTCCACGCGTGCAACCGTGGCAAGAAGTCGGTTGTGATCGACACCAAGACCGACGACGGTCGAGACACGCTGATCAACCTGATGGGCACGGCCGACGTTTTCGTCCAGAACTTCCGCCCGGGTGCGGTCGAACGGATGGGCATCGGCCCGGACGAGATCTGCGCACGGTTCCCGTCACTCATTTACGTCTCGATCAGCGGCTTCGGCCCCACCGGTCCCTATGCCGACCAGATGGTCTACGACTTTGTCATCCAGGGTCTCTCCGGCTCGGCCGCCCTCGAAGGTCTCGGCGGTCCGCTCGATCGAAACGGCAAGCCCACTCCGCGTCTCTCGAAGGGGCTCGTGATTGACAAAGCCACGGCGCTCACCGCGGCGCAGGCCATCAGCGCTGCGCTCTTCCAGCGCGAACGAGCGCAGAAGAACGGCGGCGAAGGCGGCGGTCAGCACCTGCAACTCACGATGCTCGACGCCGGCCTGCAGTTCTTCTGGCCAGATGGCGGATGGAACCATGCGCTGCAGGGCGATGACATCCAGGTCATGCCACACCCCGCTGCCAACTACGACGTGCGCACCTGTTCCGACGGGTATGTCACGCTCAACCTGGGAACGAACTCCACGTGGGGTCGGCTGTGTGCCGCGGTCGACCCGGCTCTTGCCGATGATCCTCGGTTCGCCACGTTCACCGATCGGCAGGCTCACGCGGCCGAGCTCGGCCAGGCAGTCGACGCCGTGTTGTCAACGATGACCGTGCAAGAAGCGCTGGCTCGGTTCAAGGCCAACGACCTTCCCGGCGGAGCAGTGGCGACGCTCGACGATGTCCATCTCGACCCCCAAGTCGACCACAACGACGCCTTCGTCGAGTGGGATTCGCCCTCGATCGGAACGATTCGCGATGTGCGCCCTGCAGCGCGCTTTCACGCAACCCGAGGTGAAATCGCCGGTGAAGCCCCCATTTTGGGAGCGCACACCGAAGCGGTGCTTTCCGCCATGAATGCTGGGCTCGAAGCCTAGTCCGAACTGTTGGTCACGTTCGGTGTTCGGGTGGTCACACCAACTCGGCCGCGGGGTCTGTTACATTCCGATGTCGGGCCGGAGCAGTGGTGGAACTGTTCTATCCCTGGACCCTTGTTTCGGCATCGGTTCGGCGGGCGAGGAAAGCTTTTGTGAGCAACGCGGCTATGCAAACTGACGTAGAACTATTGGAACACGAGGTCTCGATCGACCTCCGAGGCCGGTGTCCAGTTCTCAACTTCAGGGACCTGACGATCGACCTGATCGATACTCCGGTTCCAAAGAGTGATCGGGTGCGTGTTCGCATCCTCGATCTCCTCATCACGCTGCCGGTGGCCATCGTGGCCGTCCCGGTGATGCTGGTGCTCTCCATCATCGTTGCGTGCACGTCACGCGGCCCGGTGTTCTATCGCTCCCATCGTGAGACCTCGAATGGCGACGTCTTCTCGATGTGGAAGTTCCGCACGATGGTGGCTGACGCTGACGAGGTTCTGCAGCAGTACTTCGCGGACAACCCCGATGCGAAAGAACTCTTCGAACGCAACAACAAGTTCAAGCGTGATCCCCGAGTCACCCGAGTCGGCCGTGTGCTTCGTCGGCTCAGCCTCGACGAGCTTCCTCAGCTGTGGAACGTCATCCGTGGCGACATGAGCGTTGTTGGCCCTCGTCCACGATTCGACTGGGAATCCGAGCGATTCGGTTCGGCGCTGCCGACGGTCGAGCGGGTGAAGGGCGGCCTCACCGGCGCCTGGCAGGTCAGCGGTCGAAGCGATCTCACCTTTGAAGAGCGTCTTGCGATCGAAGTGAAATACGCAACGACACGTTCGATCCGCCACGACCTGAAGATCATCGCCAAGACGGCACTGCAGATGCTCAAAGGCAGCCCCGGCGCCTACTGACCTAAGCCCAAAACGAACCTGAGGGGTCAAGGCCGTTCGCTCCGCTCACTCACCGAGTTGTTCGCTGAGGCTCACAACTCGTCAGAAATCCTGGCAAAACGAACTTCAGTGACCCCCTGAAGAGGGTCA
>CALEWY010000010.1 GCA_937925335.1 uncultured Acidimicrobiales bacterium | reverse complement strand
CTTCGCCTTGTGTGCCCGCACCGTCGTGCTCACGATCAGCACACGCCGATCGGTCGTCACGAGCGTTGGTCGAGTCCGGAAGGTGATGTCATCCACCATCGTGTGTTTCGGGCGCTTCGGCAGATCTCGCGTGCGGCGATGCTCGGCGTAGTCGGCAGCAGCATGGATGACGAACAGAAGTGGGTTCAGCGGCGGAAGCGTGCTCTCCGGGATCGAGTCGATCCGCGAAGCCAACCGGACATGTTCCCCCGGCTGGAGGAGCACATCGCCAGCTGCTTCGACGTGTCGAACCCGGTGGTTTGCCATGCCGCTGTATCGGCACTGACACGACGCGAGTTGAATCGGCGCTACCCCTCAGCGGCGGCCAAACCCTCGCCGACCCATGAGATGTGCATGTGTTCGTGGCCAGCGTTCGCCATCAACACTCCACCGATCGTGCCGTCGGCCCAGGGGGCACCGGGCATCGGTTGATCGAGCTGCTCGTCGGTGAGCGTCTCGATGAACGCAAGCGTGTCAGCGCGGGCAGACGCAAGGTCGGCGAGAATCGCCTCGAGATCGTTTGGGCGCTGGCCAACCACGTGGCTCTCGTTGTCTCGGTGGACCTGTGCGAGCTTTTCTTCCATCGTCGAGCCGCCGATCTTCACTGGTGCCGGATCGCCCTTGATCGTGAGCTTGGCCATCGCAAGGAACGCTCGCTCGATCCGAAGGAGATGAGCAAGGTGGTCCTTTGGCGACCAATCCTCGCCGTCGGGATCCTCACTAGCCGTACACGGCGTGGTGAGCACGGTGGCGTCCAAAGAGCGCGACCAGTCTTCGAGCCGGCCCCGTTGCTTGGCAAGCGTTTCGAGAATGGCGGATCGATCGGCTGTCATCTCGTCAGCCTCCCACGACTGACCGATTCGTTACACCTGAGCGTTCCAACGCTGCACACCACCGACGCCATAACCATGAAGGATCACGGCGCGCTCGGGTGTGATCGCGATGAACCCGGTCTCCGGGGAGTTTTCTGGACCTCCGGGAGCGAAGGCGTTGAGGTCGTAATCGAACACGTCGGACCAAAGCCGCTTCTTCGTCTCGACATCGGTGTGCAGAGCGGCGGTGCCCCACACTTCGATTCCGTCGCCAACCTCGGTCACCTGCCAATGCAACGCCACGTTCGGGTTTGCTTCGACGTTGGCTGCTTTGACCGAGCCGGCACCAGCCATCAGCCACAACACGTCGCCCTCCCAGCACGGGTGGACGGGAACGACGTCGGGCTTCCCGTCAGCGCCGACCGTGGCGATGTGGGCCCACGGGCTGAGCCCACTGGCGAACGACTTCACGGCTTCGAGATCGACCTGGTCTTCCATCGACCCAACCTACGACAGCGGGCGCGACATCTCTCGCCGGTTTGAGAAGCAGGGACGGTCAACCGGTCGTGGTTCGAGCCTTCAATGCACTGAAGGCAAGCGAGAAGGTGACGATCCCGACGCCGAAGATCGCAGCCAGGCCCTTGAGAAGGTCCTCGACAACCCATCCTTCGATGATCAGCGACCGCAGGGCTTCGAGCAGGTAGGTCACGGGGTTGTACGTGGCGATGGTGGCCAGCCAACTCGTGAGTGCCTCGAGCGGGACGAAGGCGCTCGTCAGGAACGCAAACGGGAAGAAGATCAGGAACGACGAGTTGACCGCTGCGGGGTTTCCGGTGCGCAATGCGACCGTGTAGGGGAAGCCGGTGAAGGCCATTCCCCACGCTGCTGACATTGCGAGGAACAACAGGTAGCCGCCGATCCCCGTGGCGAATCGGACACCGACGAGGAATCCGACAACCGAAACGAGCATCGACAAGAACAGGACGAGAACGACGTCCGCGACCATCATTCCCAGCAGCAAAGCCGTGCGCTTCACCGGCGTGATCAGCATCTTGTCGAGGTAGCCGGACTGAATGTCGGTGACCACGGTGTTGGCCCGAGACACGCCGGTCACGGCGAAGATGATCGCGACGGGCAGCTGGAAGGCTTTAAAATCGAAGTCGGGTCCGAAGTTCTCGGCGACGTCTTGCAGCGAACCGATGTTGACGGCGAAGAAGAACATCGGAATCAACATGGCGGGGATGATCGCCTCCGGTTCACGCATCAAGGTGCGGATCGCGCGGCGAGCGACGGTGGCGATGTCACGGACGAATCCGCTGGGTTGAGCGAGGCTCATGCTGCGGCTCCTTCGCCATCCGATGGTTCACCATCGCCGGCGGCGACCGCCATGCGTTGGCCAGTGATTGCCAAGAAGACGTCGTCAAGGGTGGGGGTTCGAAGGGTGAGCGACTCGGCACGGAGCCCGGCGCCATTGAGGGCAACGACGAAGTCGTTCACCACTGCCGCCCCGTCCGATGCGGCGACGGTGATCTCGCCTTCGTGCACCGAGACCTCGCTGACGAGATCGAGCTTTGACAGCGACGCGTTCAATTCGTTGAGTCGGGCATCCTCGGCATCGACCCTGGCGATGATGAGGTCAGCACCCACCTGGCGTTTGAGGTCCTCGGGTGTGCCTTCGGCGACGAGGTTGCCTGCGTCGATGATGCCAACTCGGTCAGCCAGCACGTCGGCCTCTTCGAGGTACTGCGTCGTGAGGAAGATGGTGATGCCAAGCTCGGTGTTGAGCCGATTGACTTCTTCCCACACCTTCGCTCGGCTGGCGGGGTCGAGGCCGGTAGTGGGTTCGTCCAGAAACAGAACCTCGGGTTCATGGAGCAGAGCGGTCGCAAGGTCGACACGGCGCTTCATGCCGCCCGAGTAGGTCCCGACGAAGTCGTTCATGGCATCACCGATGTCGACAAACTCGACCACTTCGGCGATGCGCTTTTTGAGAACCGGACCCGAGATGCCATACATCCGACCTTGGAGTTCGAGCACTTCTTGCCCGGTCTGCTTCTCGTCGAGCGAGGCTTCCTGCAGGGCGACGCCGATGCGCAAGCGAACCTCGTCTGACTGCGTCTGAACGTCAAAACCAGCCACCGTGGCCGAGCCTCCGGTGGGCTTCAGCAGCGTGCACAACATCCGAACGGTCGTGCTCTTGCCCGCACCGTTCGGACCGAGGAAGCCGTAAATCTCGCCCGGTGCGACCCGAAGATCGACCGACTCTACGGCCAGGTTGTCGCCGAACCGGCGCGACAGGCCCATCGCTTGAATTCCTGCTTGGCTCTCCATCCGTCGCACGCTACCTCTCCCCGGTGACACCGGCCTCAGAGATCAACGTGCGACCTCGTTATTGTCAGACGTGAAGCAGTGTCAGACGTGAAGCAGAGTCAGACGCGAGGCAGTGTCAGACGCGACGCCTACAGGTCGAACTCGGTGAAGACTTCGTCTTGATGGGTGCCGCGCGGTTGTCCTGGCCAGCGGAGCTCGCCGGGGGTTTCGGAGAGGCGGGCCACCAGGCCCGTCATTGGATAGCCATCGACGGTTGGGAACATGTTGCGGGCGGTCGAATGCTCGTCGCCGGTGAGTTCGGCCATGTCATAGACCGGCGCGGCTGCAGCGTCGGCTTCTTCGAATGCGGCGATTGCCTCGTCCCTCGTTCGGGTGATCACCCAATTCGCCATCGCCTCTTCAACCAGCTCTCGGTTGGTCATGCGATCGGCAACAGTGGCGAACCGTTCATCGCCGCCGAGGCCGATCAAGTCCATCACCCGGGCCGCGACCGAGTCAGCCGAGGTGCTGACCACGACCCACTTGTCATCGCTCGTTCGGTAGGCGCCACGAGGAATCGAGTACGGGAGCCCTGACCCAAGGCGGGGCTGCTGTTGGCCGGTCCGCAAAAACAACGATGCGAGCGGCCCCATCAGTTGGTTGAGGCTCTCGACCAGGCTCAGGTCGACCTCTTGGCCAACGCCGGAGTGAACCGCAACCATCGTGGCGAAGGCCGCGGCAAGGGCCGTGGCCTCGTCGGTGAGCGCGATTGGCGGCAGCACTGGTGAGCCATCGGCTTCGCCGTTCAGCGCGGCGAAACCCGACATCGCTTCGGCGAGGCTGGCGAACCCCGGGCGGTCCTTGTAGGGCCCGGTCTGGCCGAACGCGGTGATCCGCGTGATCACCAACTTCGGATTGCGAGCGTGCAGCGCTTGGGTCGTCAACCCCAGCGCGTCGAGCTTGCCCGGGCGCATGTTCTCGATCAAGACATCGCTGTTCTCGACGAGGGTGAGGAACCGTTCGACGTCGGCCCCGTCCCGCAGATCGAGCTCGATAAACCGCTTGTTGCGATTCGCGCCTTTGAAGAAGAAGGTCTCGTCGTCTTCCGGGTCGCGCCAACCCAGATTGCGGGACGTGTCGCCAACACCCTTGCGCTCCACCTTGATCACGTCAGCGCCGAAGTCGGCGAGGTATCGAGCACAGCCTGGGCCGGCCAGCACTGTCGCCAAATCGAGAACACGAAGATTGCTCAGAGGTCCGCTCACGCCGGTCGACCATAGAGCCGTGTCAGAGCCGGACCAGCATGGCGAAGTCCACACACAACGGCCACCATCTACAGTTGGACAGATGCGGCAAGCGCTCGAGCTGCGAACGGTCAACCGTCATCCTGACTCCGAACGCTTTGACGCGCTCACGACCGGAGCGCTCCAACTCATCGGCGGCCTCGCATCTGCGTTCATCATCACGGGACTTGTGGGTCTTGCGAATTCGCCGATCACGTCCGCTCTGTTGTGTGTGAGCCTCGTGCCGGGAATCTGGACGATCGCCGGTTGGTATCTCCGGAAGCGCCGAGGTTCGACCATCTACCTCGCCGAACTCCCGCGGGGTTGGCGGCCGCTGATCGAGTCGATGGCGGCAAACGCTGACGAAATCGCGTCGCTCGCCGAAGCCACGCCAGAAGGCCCGCTGCGGTCTCATCTCATCGAGAGCGCAAACGCCGCTCATCAGACCGTTCGGTCTGCAGAACTCGCGGCGCGACGCTCGGGCAAACACGCAACGCCGAACACCGCCGCGTCACAAGATGCGATCGATCTTGCACGCCTTGCTGCGAGTGTCAGCGAACTTGCCGACACCGCAGCGATCGCCAACGCAACACGTCCACTCGCTGACCTAGCGGAACGCAGCGAGCAGCTACAACGAGCTCTCGATGAAGCTCATGAGCATGACCTGACGAAGTAGACCCGCCACGTCGCCGCCCTGCTAGCGGCGATTCCACCAGCGGCCACTGAAGCGCCAAGCCGACGAACGGGAGACCGGCTCGGGCTCGGCGCTTTGGCGCGGTGATGACATCTCGATCGCGGCGACGATCGCCGCCGCTTCCTCGTCGGTTGGTGCTGGCGAGATCCCAGCGACCTGCGCGGCGCTCACAACGGCACGTTTCCGTGCTTGCGCTTCGGCAGATCTTCACGCTTTGACTCGAGCATGTGCAGGCCGGCGATCAGCTTGCGGCGAGTTTCGGCAGGGTCGATCACGTCGTCGATGTAGCCACGCTCGGCTGCGATCCACGGGTTGGCGAATCGCTCTTTGTATTCATCGACCAACTCGGTTCGGCGAGCCTGAGGGTCTGCAGCTGACTGAATCTCGCGGCGGTAGACGATGTCGGTCGCACCTTCGGGGCCCATCACGGCGAGCTCAGCCGATGGCCATGCGAGCGACAGGTCGCAGCCGACGCTCTTCGAGTCCATGACGACGTAGGCGCCGCCGTAGGCCTTGCGAGTGATGACCTGCATACGAGGCACGGTGGCTTCGCAGTAGGCGTAGAGCAGCTTGGCGCCGTGTCGAATGATGCCGCCGTACTCCTGGTCAACGCCGGGCAAGAAGCCGGGTACGTCGACGAATGTGACGAGCGGAATGTTGAACGCATCACAGGTGCGGACGAATCGAGCAGCCTTCGATGAGCTCTCGATGTCGAGCACGCCGGCAAGGATCATTGGCTGGTTGGCAACGATGCCGACGGGACGACCGTCGAGACGGCCGAAGCCACACACGATCGCCTGCGCCCAGTTGGCGTGATACTCCATGAACTCACCGTCATCGAGCACCGTCGTGATGACCTTCTTCATGTCATACGGCAGGTTCGGACTATCCGGAAGAATCTCGGCGAGCTCGGGACAAAGACGATCTGGATCGTCGTCGGCTTCACTGGCCGGTGGGGTCTCAAGGTTGTTCGCCGGGAGGAACGACAGGAGGTACTTAACGTCGTCGAGCACCTGTTTCTCGTCGTTGGCGACGAAGTTAGCGACGCCAGATTTCGACGAGTGGCTGCCAGCACCACCGAGTTCTTCGAGCGTGACTTCTTCGCCGGTCACGGTCTTCACAACATCGGGACCGGTAATGAACATGTGCGAGGTCTCGCGCACCATGAAGATGAAGTCGGTCATGGCCGGGCTGTAGACAGCACCGCCCGCGCACGGGCCCATGATCACGCTGATCTGGGGGATCACACCAGAGGCTTGGACGTTTCGATAGAAGATGCCGCCGTAGCCATCGAGGCTCACCACACCTTCGGGGATTCGAGCGCCTGCACCATCGTTCAAGCCGATGAAGGGCGCTCCGACCGAGAGGGCGAGGTCCATGACCTTCTGGATCTTCTCGGCGAACACCTCACCGAGCGACCCGCCCATGATCGTAAAGTCTTGGCTGAAGACGAAGACCTTACGGCCGTCGACGGTGCCCCAGCCGGTGATGATGCCATCGGTGTAGGGACGGTCGGTCGCCTCGGGGTTCCGAGTGCGAGCGAGCATGTCGAGCTCGTGGAACGAGCCCTCATCCAAGAAGTAGTCGAGGCGCTCGCGCGCCAGCATCTTCCCCTTGTCGTACTGACGCTGCACAGCGCGCTCTGGACCGGCGTTAAGGGCCGATTCTTTGCGCGACTCGAGGTCGGTGATCTTGTCGGCCAGGGGTTGGTCTGCCACGGGCGCAACCCTAGCGGTGTCCAGCGTCGAGACAGAAAGGCCGAAAGTCCATCAATCGGAACCGGACGACCTCCAGACGCGCCCATTCGGCGATTCGACTCGTCTCTGGATCAGCGCAACAACCAACCCTGTTCTTCGGCCCCACCCAGCGAAATCTCGCGACAAAAGGTCACTCTCGGCGGTCAGAAGAGGTGCGGACCAAAACGACGGCGGATGTGGAAGGGGTCAACACTCGATGAAAACCATGCGGACGATGGCCGCTGACACGTTCTTGCCCGCGATCGGTGCGGTCCTTTTCCTCCAGGTCTTCGGCGCAATCGCCGGCGTCCTGGCTTGGTTCGTCGTCGAACGCAACTCGACGAAGGCTGGCCCGCACAACACCACGTCGCACAACACCACGTCGCACAACACCACTTCGCAGAACATCACTTCGCACAGCGCCGACTCACTGAGCGCTGACTCACACAGCACTCACTCGCACCGCAACGCCGCGCAGTCCTCGAGCTCAACAGCTCAGGCGATCGATCTTCGCGATCAGACCGAGGTGGGCAGTTCCACCAACGATCTCGGCAGTCAGCTCGAAGAAGCCAACTACCGATAACGGTCAGCCGGCGGGCGACCAACAAACGAGATCCCGACAGGAGCCAACGACGTCTCCTGCCGGGATCTCGGTTTTTCTCGGGTTCTCCATTTTTGTGGTGGTTAACCTCGCCCGATGCCCGAGATCACTTCACTGTGCGTGTACTGCGCATCATCACCCGGCTCGAACGACGCCATCACGGAGACGACCGTCGCACTCGGCACGTTGCTCGCCGAACGCGGCATTCGTTTGGTCTACGGCGGTGGAGCGGTTGGCCTGATGGGCCTCATCGCAGACACGGTTCTCGAAGGCGGTGGCGAGGTCACCGGCATCATGCCGACCGGTCTCTTCCCGAAAGAGGTCGGCCACACATCGGTGACCGAGCTCATCGAGGTCGATTCCATGCACACCCGCAAACGGATGATGTTCGAACGCTCCGACGCGTTCGTTGCTTTGCCCGGTGGTTTCGGCACGTTGGAAGAAGTCACGGAGATGTTGACGTGGGCGCAGATCGGCATCCACAACAAGCCGATCGGCTTTCTCAACACCGACGGCTACTGGGACTCACTGCTGTCATGGTTCGATCGATGTGAGCAGGATTCGCTGCTCAAGCCGGAGAACCGCGGCCTCTACGTCGAAGCGACGAACGCATCAGAGATGCTTGCTGCACTCGAGGCCTACGAGGCTGAGACGACGACGAAATGGCTCGACCTCGACCAGTCGTGAGCGATCTCGAGACCCACCGAAAAGTGGCCTGAAGTCGATGAGCCAAAGCAGACCAATCCCCTACTGTGCAGCGCCATGAGTGAGAAGGCCACAAACGAAGCTCCGTCAGCACGAACGACCGTCAAGCGCGGCGACAACCGAGCGGTCTATGCGTCGGAATCGATCCACGAGATTCTCGACGCAGGTGTGGTCGCCCACGTCGGCGTTTCGACACCGGATGGACCGATCGTGCTGCCGATGGCCTATGGGCGAGATGGCGACATTCTCTACATCCATGGCTCGGTCGCCAATGCGATGATGCGGGCAGGTCGTTCGCTCGATGTGTGTGTCACCGTCACGATCATCGACGGCCTTGTCGTCGCTCGGACGCCGTTCCACAACTCGATGAACTACCGATCCGTCGTCGTTCGAGGAGTCGCCAACCAGGTTGAAGATGGCGACAAACTCCGAACGTTGAAGATCATCAACGATCACATCGCCCCGATCTGGGACGACGCACGCCCGCCGAGCGAGACCGACGTGAAGCAGACGCTCGTGCTCGCTCTTTCGCTCGAGGAAGCGTCGGCCAAGGTGCGCGACGAGGGTGCGATCGACGAAGAAATCGACATGGACGGACCGCACTGGGCCGGGGTCGTTCCCATGACCAGCACGTGGGAGGCGCCAGTGACGAACGCCGATCTGCGAGGCGATGCCGCTGTGCCTGCCCCCGTTGCCGCCCTCGAGGGCAGGAACGCTCACCCTGGACGAGTGTTCCCGTAGCCGACGCTGGAGCTACGAGCGAAGGAGTCCGGTCGAAGGTCGGACTGAACCAAGGACGGCATCGGCCGGGCCGCCCAGCCACCGCAGCGCCTCGGCATAGAGGTCATCGGCGGGAACGCTGATTGCCAGGTCGCCGTCTTCCAGAGCATCGAGACGTTGTTCGCCGATCACCTGGCCGCCTTCGACACCGCCGCCGAGTACGAATTGCAGGCCCGCTCGCCCATGATCCGTGCCAGCTGAGCCGTTCTCAGCAACCCGTCGCCCGAACTCAGACGTTGTCATCACGAGCGTGCGTTCGCGATGTTCGTCACCAAGTCCGGACCAGAACCCGGCGAGCGACGTTGCGACGTCACCCAACAGATCAGCGTGCACGTCGAGTTGGTCGGCATGGGTGTCGAAGCCCTCGATACCGACCGTGACGACGCGCAGCCCGGGTCGTGTGCGAATGAGGGACGACGCGGCGTTGAGCTGGGCTGCGAGGGCAACGTCGGGCTCGTCGCCGTAGGGATCATTTGCCGTCGACTCGATCGCCTCAGCCAGAATCTTCTGTGCTGACAACGCAGCCGGCAGAGCCGCACGGGCCTGCGCCAGCAGCGGCGAGTCGCCTGCGCTGGGGGATGACGTGGCGAGCAGAAACTCCTCGAATGCAGCCTGATCGACGCCTGCTGGTGCTTCGAACCCAATCTGGTTCGGGTCGCTGATCGCCGAAGCGCTCGAACCTGCGAGGGCTCGCGGTCCGGCTCCGAGCGCAATCGCCTCCATTGGTTCGTCCGCCCGGTCGATTGCCGCCTGCTCGATCCATCGAGCCAACCACCCGTCAGCGTTCGGATCGGCCGAAGCCCGCCACCAAAGATCTCGGCTGTCGAAGTGCGAACGATTCTGACCCTCGAAGCCGACACCGGCTGCCATCGCCAGCTCAACACTCGTCCAAAGCGACTCGAGTGGGGCGAGCGATGGATGGACGGCGACGTCGTCGGTCCAGCGAAGAAGTGAGCCCTCCGACAGCGCAAGGTTTGGACGAGCATCTCGGTAGCGGCCATCGCTCGGCACAAGCGTGTTCAGCGCGTCGTTTCCGCCAAGGAGTTGCACGAGAACAAGCACACGATCGCTGCGATCGCCGGGGACGGTTCCGTGTCCGAAGAAACGGGCACGGTCGTTTCAGTCATCACCACAGGCGAGGATCGGATGGTGGTCGTCACGTCACCACCGAGGGCGACCTGATGGTCGGCGCATCCGGTAGCAATCCAGATTCCCGCCGCACCGCCGAGTGTGAGAAACCGCCGACGAGTGACCGGGGAGGAGCGAGGTTGACGATTCATGCGATCACCAGTCATGCGATCACCAGATCTGGAGTTGCGAGAGCCAGCGCAAGGAGTGAACGGCCGGAAGCGCCTACCTCATCGAGTGCCTGGCGGGTCGAGGTTGAGAAGCCCTGGGGAATCCCGAGCGAGTACGCCAGAGCATCGAGATCACCGGCGTTCGCCGCACTCATCGCGGCGCTCGACGGATCGGCTTCGTCAGCGACGGCGTTCGCCACAAGAACCCTCGATGAGGTGGCCGATGCTGAGAGCCAACGCTCTGGATTCGGCCAGCCGGCGACGTTGGGTGGGAAGAGTGGCATCTGCTCGAGTGCTTTGAGAAAGCCGTAGAGCTCCCGTGCTCGGAACGACACGCCTGCCACCCGGCTCACGTGAGCGAGCCAAGGAACGGGTGCGACGACGACTGGTGACGAGGCGCCGTCAAGGCCGCGTTCGACAAGGCGTCGGACCAAACGGCCGACGTTGGCGTCATCTTCGCGAAACGACGTTGCGAGTTCACGAACCGCTGCATCCTGTTGCCCATCGCCGAGGACAACACCGGCGAGCCGACCGGTGATGAACTCTGCGCACGCCGGCTCGGCGATGACCGCGTCGATCACCGAGTCGACATCGTTGACTCCGGTTGCTGAGAGCAGGTCGTGGGGAGAGCTGTCGTGGCGACGAGGCACGAAGATCGTCGTGCGAGTCGATCGATCAATCGTCCAACCGGTGAGTGCCGCCGCCGCCGCTTGCACATCACGCTCGTCATAGTTGCCGACGCCAAGAGAGAAGAGCTCGAGGAGTTCTCGGCCGTAGTTCTCGTTTGGCGACACTCCTGTGCTTCTTGCACCGTCGAGATAGACGAGCATGGCAACGTCCGTGGTGATCGACCGAAGAAGCTCGTCGAGCGGCCCGGAGCCCAGTGTTCTGAATAGATCGATCTGGTCGCCCATCAACGCAGCGATCTTCACCTCGGACATCGACGACACCAGGTGGCCATGCCAGTACCACGCCAACCATTCCGTCGTTGTTCGAACCGGATTGGTCATCCGATCGAACCAGGCCGTGATCGACTGGCCGATCGCTCGCCGTGGATCGGCAGCGGGCGACCGATCGAGGTTCTGGAAGGGGCTCTCTACGGTCGGAACACCAGCGCTGTCGGGCTCGAACAGCTCGTCGAGGAGCACATCGATGCCAACGGAAGCGGCCCGGTCCAAATCGTCGCCGGTCGCGCCAAAGCCAACTCGCCGGAGGATCCACGAGGTTTGTTGCTGCGCCGAGTCCATGTCCCAAAATTCGCCACCGAATATGATGAGCACGTGAGGAGTAGATGAAGGCTTCACCCGCTCTGTGGCCGCCGAACGCGACGTCAACTCAAGACCCGGGCGACTTCAGCCGTTTCTCTTCCTATGTTCACGCCGTCTGACCGGACCCGGAAGAAGCACAAGACCAAAGTCGACGAGCTGATCGCTCCCGACCGTTCGATCGAGATCGCCTACGGCAATCGAGCCCTTGAGATGAATGCGCAGGCCTGGGGTGTCATCGGCTTCGTGGTCGTTGCCTTTCTCGTCGGCCTGGCCTTCGGCACGATCTTGATCCCTGGCGTCATCTTTCTGGTCGTGTTCATGAACGTGGCTCGCCCGCCGCGAATCATCGCCGTCACGCCGGCTCAGATTCTCGTCGTCAGCCGAAGCGGTCTCACCTCCAATCCAAAGGAGGTCGTCGCCGCACAACCGGTCTTCCCAGTGATGCCCGGTGTAACCGAACTCCAGCTCGGTGACGAGCCGCTCAAGTTCAAGGCGAGCGAAGGGCACCGCATTGGCAACGCGTCGGTCAGCGGTGTTCCCGTCGCTCAGCCCGACCCCTACGTCACGCCTGGACCGATGGCCCCAGTGCAGTCGATCCCTCCGACGTACGAGTAGCCGGCTCGACAGAATGCGGGCCTCGGTTGGTTGAGGTGCCGGGCAAGCACCCACCTCGATCGATGTAGGGTCGCCCACATGGGACTACCGGTCGAACCGCCGATCAAACCAATGCTGGCGAAGGCCGTTGTTGGCATCCCCGATCGAGACGATCTCCTCTTCGAGCCGAAATGGGATGGCTTCCGCTGCATCGTGTTTCGAGACGGCGACTCGGTGGAGCTCGGCTCACGAAACGAACGCCCGCTCACCCGGTACTTCCCCGAGATGATCGCTCCGATCCTCGAGCAGTTTCCCGAACGATGTGTAGTCGACGGTGAGCTCATCGTCGCGACGGAGGACCATCTCAACTTCGAAGCGTTGCAGCAGCGCATTCATCCCGCCGACTCGAGGGTGATGAAGTTGGCAGAGGAAACGCCGGCACAGTTCGTTGCGTTCGATCTTTTGGCGATCGGCGATGAGGACGTGCGCGAGCAGCCGTTTCATGCTCGGCGGGCTCTGCTCGAAACGCACTTCTCGTCACTCGCTGCGCCGCTGCATCTCACGTCGGTCACCGCCGATCACGACTTGGCCCAAACCTGGTTCACGGACTTTGAAGGAGCCGGGCTCGATGGCTTGATCGCGAAACCGATCGATGAGCCCTACCTCGAGAACAAGCGCTCCCAGCTCAAGGTGAAACACATTCGATCGGCCGACGCTGTCGTGGCCGGCTATCGCTGGCACAAGGACGGCGAAGGCATTGGGTCATTGCTGCTCGGCCTCTTCAACGACGACGGAGGGCTGCAACACGTGGGCGTCGCGGCGAGCTTCACGAAGAAGCGGCGGGCTGAACTCGTTGACGAATTGGCGCCGCTCACCGAGAACGCGCTCGATGCTCATCCGTGGAAGGGATGGGGGAACGCCGAGTCCCACGAGACGGGCCGGATGCCCGGCGCACCAAATCGATGGAGCGCGTCGAAGGACCACTCGTGGGTGCCGCTGCAGATCGAGAAGGTCGTCGAGGTGAAGTACGGATCGACCCTGAACGGCCGGTTCCGAGAGGTCACCAAGGTGCTGCGCTGGCGGCCGGACAAGACCCCGGCTGAATGTGATTTCGACCAACTCGACGAGCCCGTCCCGTTCGGTCTGAGCGGCGTACTCGGCACCTGAGAACAGCCCTCGTTTGTACGGCCGATGGGCACGGCTGGTGTCCCTACACGTCGGGTGTCGATGACTCAGCCGGTGCGGATGGCAGCGAAGTAGTCGTCGTCCGTGATGCGCTTTTCGAGCTGTTCGGATGAGCTTTTCGAGCTCTTCGGATGAGTCAGTCGCTTGATTGGATCACGCCTGCGGCGACCGCTTCGCTGATGACGGCCTCTGCCAATGCCCATAGGTCGGCTGAACCGTCCTCGATGGGACCGTTGATCCGGCGAACCTGATGCTCCGCGATGGCGTTGATCACCCACTGGGTGCCGCCGGTGCTGGCGTTGAGGAGGAGCGGCTGGAGCCGATCGATCGCGTATGCGAACCGACTGGTCGATGTGTCGCGGGCTTCGTATTCATCCCAAAGCGCACGCATCTCAAGGGCCTGATCATCGGGCAGGAGGCCGAAGATCCGATCAGCAGCTTCTTGTTCGCGCAGCGCCTTGTCGAGGCGGCCAACCTCGTCGTAGATGTAGGTGTCGCCGGCGTCGACCTCGACGATGTCATGCACCAGCAGAAGTTTGATCGCCTGTTCAATGTCGACCTCAGGCTCCGCCCATTCGCTGAGTGTGATCGCCAGCATCGCAAGGTGCCAGGAATGTTCCGCCGTGTTCTCGAAGCGCGACCCGTCGACGATCAGGCTGCGACGAATGATGGTTTTGAGCCGGTCGATCTCGAGGATGAAGGCAATCTGGCGACCGAGACGTTCGTGGTGGCTGTCCGCAGCGGCGATCACCGACTCGGGGCGAGGAGCTGGGGCGGGCGGTGCGGAGTTCGAGTTGCCGGTCATGGCATCGACCCTAGAAGGCGACTCGGGACTGCGCGACTACCGTTGAGCGATGGATCTCGCCACCGCACTCGACTGGGCCGACGGCTACAAGAACGCCGTGCTGATCACGATTCGGCGAGACGGCCGACCGCAGTCGAGCGACATCTCCTACACACGAGATGGCGATGCGTTCCTCATCTCGGTCACCGTCGACCGGGCGAAGACTGCCAACATGCGACGAGATTCCAGAGTTGTTCTCCACCTCACCGACCCAGCGAGTTGGTCCTATGTGTCGTTCGATTCCGAGGTGTCGCTCTCCCCGGCCGCCCAGGCGGTCGACGACCCAACCGCCGACGCATTGGTCGACTACTACCGGGCGGTTGCGGGTGAGGATCACAGCGATTGGGACGAGTACCGAGCAGCGATGGTGGCCGAGGGTCGCCTGATCGCCAGGGTGACCCCAGCGACCGCCGTCGGCCAGATCAACTCCTGAGCGGGCGATGAGCGGCGAAGCCATCATCCTCGAACTGGCCGGGCGCGAGGTTCGAGTGACGAGTCCGGACAAGGTCTTCTTCACGAAACGTGATGAGACCAAACTCGATCTGGTCGAGTACTACACGGCGATCGAAGAGCCGCTGCTTCGAGCGATGGGTGGACGCCCGATCCTCATGCAACGCTTTCCAGACGGCGCATCAGGCAAGTCGTTCTTTCAGAAGCGTGTGCCAAAGGGAGCACCCGAATGGCTCGACACAACGATCGTGTCGACGCCGAACGGCACCGACTCGAACGCGATGGTCGCGACCGATATCGCGCATGTGGTGTGGGCCGTGAACATGGGCTGCCTGGGGTTCCACGTGTGGCCGTATTTGGCCGCCGATCCGGATCACACCGATGAACTTCGGATCGACCTCGATCCGTCGCCGGGCGTCGACTACGACGCGCTGCGCGAGGGGGCACGCAAGACGAAGGCGTTGCTCGACGAGCTTGGCATTCGTTCATTCGTGAAGACGTCGGGCAGTCGTGGATTTCACATCTACGTGCGGTTGTCGCCGCAGTGGGATGGCTACGAAGTGCGAGCGGCCGCGGTGGCGCTTGCTCGCGAGCTCGAGCGACGGCATCCCGAGTCGATGACCGCTGCGTGGTGGAAGGAAGAGCGAGGCGAACGAGTCTTTGTCGACTTCAATCAAAACGCCCCGCACAAGACGGTGTTTGGAACGTGGTCGGTTCGAGCTCGGGTTGGGGCACAGGTCTCCACACCGTTCGACTGGGCCGAGTTGGATGACGTCGATCTCAACTCGCTGACGATCGAGAACGTGCCCGAGCGGGTCGAACGTGACGGCGACCCGTGGCTCGAGATGAACGACGATCCGCAGTCGATCGCGCCACTCCTCGAGATGTCAGCCGCCGATATGGCCGCCGGGATGATGGACGCACCCTGGCCGCCGGTCTACCCCAAGCAACCAAACGAACCACCACGAGTCGCCCCAAGCCGAGCCAAAAAGCCCGACTGACTCACCAACTCTCCTCGGCCTCTCGACCCACACCGACCCTCATCAACCTCTGAGGTGCGGCAGGTTCGCCAACCCCCATCAACCTCAGAGGTGCGGCAGGTTCACCCGTCGAAATAGCGCGCCCGAAACGCGCCCGACTCGCGCCCTAGGGAGCGTTCGTTTTCGCGGAATCAAGGGTCTTCCGAAGGTTTCTGCTGCGTCGGCAGGAGCGTTTTCGCAGGTCGGGGAGCCGGAGTGTTGATGCGCCCGCCAACCCTCATCAACCTCAGAGGTGCGGCAGGTCGCACGAATCGAGATTTTGGCGGTAGGGAGTCGGGTTCGGCTACCAGTGACGAAGATCGATCGGCCAGATGTCGACGATCTGATCACCTTCGGCAACCCAGAACCGTTGGTGGCGAGCGACGGTGGGATCGAGGTGCCCGGGAATGAGGTGAACCCGATCGCCGACGGCCAACGTCGGTGAGTTCTCGTCGATGACCAGCACGGTGTGTTCGTCGGCGCAGAACATGATCTCGCCGTCCGCCCACGTCGGCGGTCCGTGATCGAGACCGAAGGCTTTGAGGCCAGCGTCGACGACAGCCCAGCCCTTGGCATTCACTGAGATCACCGTCGCCACAACGGAGATCGCTGTCTCGAACGGCAGCCCGAGCTTGGCGTAGTCCGTGTCGAGGAGGAGGTAGCTACCAGCCTGCAGCTCGGTGATCCACGTGTTGATGTCGAACGTGCCCGTGCCTCCGCCTGAAACGATCTCGCCACCGACAGCCTCGTGAGCAGCCAGCAACTTCGCCATCGACTTCTCGACGAGCGCCGCCTGCTTCTCACGGTCGGTCACCATCATCAGGTGGCCCTCGTAGCCCATCACGCCACGAACCTCGAGCCCAGCAGCCCTGGCCTTGTCGCCCAGCCGACCGGCATCGCTGACATCGCAGCCGCATCGCGGCATGCCCACCTCCACGTCGATCAAGACGTTGCGGACACCACCATTGACCGCGGCAGCGATCGTCTCGTCGGAGTCGACAGCGACCGTGATCTGCGCAACGTCGGAAAGGCGACCGAGGCGAGCTGCGTCAAGCGTCTGATTCGCCAGAAGAAGATCGTCGGTCAGGCCTGCACCGACAAGACCCTCGATCTCAAGAGGAGTCGCAGCGCAAAATCCGGTGTGCCCGTCCTTCGCAAGATCTGCTGCAAGAGCAGTCGACTTGAATGCCTTGACGTGCGGACGGAGCTCGAGCCCAGGCCGGGTTGTGTCCATCCGCTCCTTGTTGCGCCGATACGCATCACGGTCGACGACGAGGGCGGGCGTCCGTAGCTGGTCGATCGTGTCGGCCGATTGCTCGCTGGCGATGGTCATACCCCGATGATGTCACCGGTCAACAAAAACCGCGAAGCCCTTCGATCACGACAGGGAAGTGATCCACCGTTCTGCGCGCGCCGAGCGGGAAGATTGCTGCACCCCGTGACTGCTCCTCTCCCATCCGCTTCCGACGCTGAACTGCTTCGCCTGATCGCGTCCGGCGATCGCCGAGCCCTTCACGCGCTCTACAACGAGCACGCAGGCTGGCTGCTCATTCGTTTGCAGCGACGCTGTGACGACCCAGACCTCGCCGACCTCGCGCTACAAGACACCTTTCTTGCCGTCTGGAAGAGCGCGTCGAAGTGGCGTGGTGATGGTGACGTTGGCGCATGGCTGTGGGGAATCGCGAGCCGTCGCCTCATCGATCAGCTCAGGAAGAAGCGACCGTTCCCGGCAAACCAACTGCATCGCGAAGACGATGAACCATCGGCGGAGCAGATCGCCATCGAACGACAGCTGAGTGGCCCAATCGCACGAGCGATCGCGCAGCTTGACCCAGACCTTCGCACCGTCTTTCTCGCCGCCAATCTCGACGGCCTCACAACAAAGGAGATCGCTGTGCTCCACGGAATGCCGCAGGGCACGGTGAAGACCCGCCTCGCTCGCGCACGAACACAACTTCAGGGATCGCTCAGTCCCGCAACAACAGGGGATGTGGCATGACTGCCGGAATCACCGACGAACAACTCGATGCCTACCGCCTCGGGCGTCTCGACGCCGAAAGTGACGCTGCGGTGGAGGAGATGCTGATGACAAACCCAAGCGCACGAACCCGCCTCAACGCACTCGCATCACAACCGCGGCTCGACGATCTCTGGTTCGACATCAGCAACGAAATCGACCGACCACGACCTGCTCGCCTCGAGCGCATCGCCACTCGATTGGGAGCCTCTGAAGCGGCCGGACGTCTCGCCGGTGCGACGCCATCATTGACTCGAGCGTGGATCGGGGCCCTTTGCGCCCTGGCCGTGCTCAGCCTGATCGTCAGCAGCGACGCAGCCGAGGGGCAAGGTCGCTTCATCGGGTTCTTGGTGATCGCGCCGCTGATGCTGATCGGCGCCGTTGCGCTGGCGTATCGACGTTCAGCCGAACCCGCTCACGAGATCGCAATCGCTGCCCCGGTCGGTGGGCTCAGGCTGTTGTTGTGGCGAGTAGCGGCGGTCGCTCCGGTTGCGATTCTTGTCAATGTCGGCGTCGGCATCATCTTGCGCGGTGGCTGGTTCTCCATTGCATGGCTGCTGCCTGGCGTCGCCCTTACATTCGCCGCACTTGCACTGTCGGCGACCTATTCGATGGTGAAGTCGACGACGATCGTCGGTGTTGCGTGGATCCTGCTGATGTCGATCGTCGTCAGCGCCGCAACGGACAACCTCATCGCCTTTCGTCTTCCGGCACAGCTGTTCTGGGCCATTGCTGCCAGCGTCGGCGCATGGGTGCTGTGGCACCGCAAGGAACACCTCGAACAGGCTGTCCGGTGGTGATCGAACCGCCGAGAAATCCACTCGCCGGTTCTCCTCCGCCATCTCCAGTTGCGGGTCGAGGGGGGCAAGGAGGCGGCGCATCGATCGTGCTCGACGACGTCGAACTCTCCCGAGGTGAGGTCACTCTTCGGAATGTTCGCTTCTCAACGAGCGGAGGCGGCGTTGTTGCGCTGTTGGGGCCAAACGGATGCGGCAAGACAACACTGCTCCGAGCGATGGCGACGGTGACGGGGGTCGACTCCGGCTCGATCCGAGTCGATGGGCTCGACATCGCCGACGTGTCGAACCGAGAGACCGTCCGATCGTGGATTGGCTACGGGCCACAGGCCACCCGTTTCCATGCTGCGACGAAGGTGTTCGATGCGCTCGACTACGTCGCAACGTTGCGCCTGCCTCTCGAGCAACGGTTGCGTCAACGCGAAGTGTGGCGGATGCTCGATCAGTTCGAGCTGCGAGAGGAAGCAAGCCGGACGGTCGGCGAACTCTCCGAGGGAAACCGGCAGCGAGTCACGATCGCCCAAGCGATGATGGGACCGCCTCGGGTGGCCATTCTCGACGAACCCCTCGTTGCGCTCGACCCGGAGATCCGGATGGCTACGAGTGCCTCGATCAGCGCCCTCGCTCGAACGACCACGATCGTGATGGCCAGCCACTTCGTCGAAGAAGCTGCGTCGCTTGCTGACCTTGTCGTCGTTCTCGCCAAGCCGAGCTCGGTCGACGAGGGCGCCAGTTCGGTGCTGTTCGCCGGGACTCCGGCTGAGCTCGCAGGCGTCGGAGACGGCAAGGTGTGGCAGGCACCGCCTGGCACCTTCGATCTGCCCGGCTCATCATCGTGGCGGACCGAGAAGGGTGTGCTGCGAGGCATCGGCCCCCGTCCGTTTGGCGCCGAAATCACGCCGCCCCGAGCCATCGACGGCTACCTCATCCTGCAACGAGGTTTCTAAAACACAAGGGCACGTTTGGCGTATCGGGCGCTGGGTTGCGAACGGTGCTCTTGGCGCGTTTTCGGGTAATCCCGACCAAATCGGTTGGGTTTTCGATCCTGGTGTTCTACGGTGCCGATCCTAAAGCCGACCAAGTAGATCGGAAATACGGACAATGCCGACAGATTGTTTGTTTGCCAAGGGCCAGACCACGCCGAACGACGCTGCTCTGCGTGACACTGCGCTGGCTCACGCCGAGCCTGCTCACGCTGCGCCCACCCATGCCGCGCCAGACAAACCGGCTCCGAACTATCCGGTGAACCTTGTGCTCACGAACCGCCCCTGTCTCGTCGTCGGCGGCGGCAACGTTGCGATTCGAAAGATCGAGGGCCTAATCAACTCAGGCGCATTCGTCACCGTTGTCGCTCCTGAGATTCGTCCCGAGATCGCCGCGATGGCCAACGTCACCACAATCGAACGCACCTACGAGACGGGCGACCTGAGCGGCTTCTTCCTCGCCATCACCTGCACCGACGACCCTGCGGTGAACCACCAAGTCTTCATCGACGGTGAGGCGACCGGAGCCTGGGTCAACTCCGCAGACGACCCGATCAACTGCGCTTTCACCCTTCCTGCCGTCGCCCGCCAGGGTGATTTGTCGCTCGCCATCTCCACCGCAGGCCGCAGCCCGGCTCTCGCCATGTGGCTGCGTCGCCGCTTTGAAACCGAGTTCGACGAGCGCTACGCACGACTGCTCGATGTGCTCAGCACCGTGCGGGCCGAGGCCCGAGCCGAACTCGGAACCAGCGAAGTCAACGGCTGGATCGAGGCGCTCGATAGCGGCGTCTTCGATCACATCGTCAACCAGGACGACGAAGCAGCAGCCAACCTGCTTCGCCAATACCTGGGCCTCCAACCGCACGTCCCAAAGCGCCACAATCCCCAACAGTCCCACGACCCGCGACAGCACGATCCAAGACAGCACGATCTGCACCCATTCGGCGAGCCACGACCGCACGATCGCCAGCCGCACGACGTCCAAGAACTCGGCTCCACCTCCACGCCGAACAACACGCAGGAGTCACTCGTATGACCGTGCATCTCGTCGGAGCCGGCCCGGGCGACCCGGATCTGCTCACACTCAAAGCCGTCAAACTTCTGCGGACCGCCGACGTCGTCGTCTACGACCGTCTCGTCAGCGCCGAGATCATGGCGATGGTCGCGCCCTGGGCCGAGCTCATCAACGTGGGCAAAGACCCGAACGGCACCAGCACGACCCAGGCTGAGATCAACGACATCTTGATCGACCGAGGCTCCGTCGCTGACGTGGTCGTGCGGCTCAAGGGCGGCGACCCGTTCATCTTCGGCCGGGGCGGAGAAGAAGCCCTCGCACTCGAGGCGGCCGGCATTCCCGTCGCCGTCGTCCCCGGCATCAGCTCTGCGGTTGCAGGCCCCGCTGCCGCCGGAATTCCAGTGACGCACCGCAAGGTGTCGAGCGCCTTCACGGTCGTCACCGCTCATCAAGACCCAACCAATGACAACGGCGTCAACTGGGATGCCCTCGCCACCCTCAACTCGACCCTTGTCGTGCTGATGGGAGCCCGACAAGCAGGCGCCGTTCGAGATCGACTCATCGCCGGCGGTATGGCACCAGCGACAGCCGTCGCAATCGTCACCAACGCAACAACCCCCGATCAACACATCACCCACTTGCCGCTCGGTGATCTCGGCGACAAGCCCGTCGCGAATCCGTCGATCATCGTGATCGGCGATGTCGCGGCAGCCCCCGTCATCACCTCACAACTCTCATCCCTCGCCCCACGCAATCAGGAGACTTCGCCGTGACGCTCACCGAACACACCTCACCAAACCCCGACGCCACTCCCCCGCGCTTCGACGCTGCACCGACGCCCGTCGTCACTGACCCAGCCATCAAGGCGGACATCGCAAAGTTCCGCTCGATGCTCGACGGTTACCTCGCCGGCGAGATCGACGAGGATGTCTTTCGGGTCTACCGCCTCACCAACGGCATCTATGGCCAACGACAGGGTGCGCAAAACCAGATGGTTCGCATCCGTATGCCCTACGGGGCCGTGAGCGCTGAGCAGCTCGACACGATCGCGATGCTCACCGAGCGCTACTCACGCGGCTGGGGCCACATCACCACTCGCCAGAACATTCAGATGCACTACGTGCAGCTGCCCGAGATCCCTGAGTTCCTCGAACACCTCGGCGCCGTTGGGCTTTCGAGCCGTGAGGCGTGCGGCGACACGGTGCGCAATGTGCAGGGTTGCCACCTCGCTGGGGCATGCCCGTTCGAGGTGCTCGACATCAGCGCATGGGCCGAGGCGGCGAACGAGCATTTCTTGCGCAACCCGCTCGGCCAACGTCTTCCTCGCAAGTTCAAGATCAACTTCTCGGGCTGTGAGACCGACTGTGGCCAAGCGATGTTCAACGACGCCGGCGTGATCGCCACGAGCCGCACGCTCGATGATGGAACCGTCGAGCATGGTTTTCGTGTGTTCGTCGCTGGTGGTCTTGGAGCCAACCCACACGCCGCTCTTGCCGTCGAGGAGTTCACCACTCGCGAGAACCTGATGCCCACGCTCGAATCGATTCTTCGGGTCTTCGAACAGACCGGCAATCGAGAGAACAAGCTCCGAGCCCGCATGAAGTGGGTCGTCGATGAGCTCGGATGGGAAGAGACCCAGCGACGCATCCTCGCCAGCCGACGCCTTCTCCCCGCCTCCGCCACATGGCCAGGCGGCATCCCCGACATCGTCGCCGAACGGGGCGACTCCCCCGCTGGCCTCGCCGACGGAGTAACTCCGACGGCCGTTGGCCAGGGGGTCACCGTTCGGCTCGGAGCCGAGACGGAGTTTGATCGCTGGGAATCCGCCAACGTCGTTCGAGGTGTCGTGAATGGAACCGTTTCCGCCTACGCATGGTGTGAACTCGGCGACGTGACCGCAACGCAGTTCCGCGGCATCGCATCGATCATTCGCGAGTTGAACGTCGACGTTCGCGTTTCGAACCGACAGAACTTCATCATCCGCGATCTCTCGAACGAGCAGCTCCCCGCATTGTTCGAGCGCCTGACCGAACTCGGGATGGCTCAAGCCGGCGCCGAGCTCAGCCGTGACGTCGTCTCCTGCCCCGGTGCCGACACGTGCGGCCTCGCCGTCACACAGTCACGCGGTCTGGCAAAGGCCATCGGCGAGGCACTCGCCGAGGAAGGACTCGACGAAGTCGGCGGGATCCGGATCAACATCTCGGGCTGCATGAACTCGTGCGGCCAACACCACGTTGCCGACATCGGATTCTTCGGCGTCGAACGCCGAGCACACGGTCAACAAGCCCCGGGTTATCAGATGCTGCTCGGCGGTTACGTCGGTCAAGAGACCATCCACTTCGGCGATAAGGCGCTGCGACTGCCAGCGAAGTCAGCAGCTCAAGCAGCGGTACGGGTCCTCCGCCGATTCGTCGACGAACGCGAGGCCGGCGAAGCGTTCCGCAGTTGGCTCGACCGCGCAGGCGGCGCACGAGCCGTCTCCGCCGAGCTCAAGGATCTCGACGTGTTCCCGACACCAGAAGAGGATCCTGACTTCTTCATCGACTTCGACGAGACCGCACCGTTCGTTCCCGAGATCGGCGAATCCGAATGTGCGACCTGACCGCCCCAGACTCCGCCACGCTCAAGCACGTTCTTCGTCATATCGATCGTGCGAACGAACTCGATCCGAACACGATCGACGACATGCCCCGAGCTCGCATCGAGGGTGAACGAGCGACCACGTGGCTCTACACACTCACGCCCGACCCGACCGCTGAGCTGCAGGTGGCGGCCCGAGCGCATCATCTCCGACGCTGGGAACTCGCTCGCGCTTCCTACCCCGAGGGTCGGGCCGGGTACCTCCGCTGGCGCAAGGCCAACAAGGCACACCAAGCGGCGAGCGCTCGCGAGATCCTCGAGCAGCACACGATCGACGAAGGCTTCATCGCTCGGGTCAGCGAGCTGCTGCTTCGCGGCGGTCTCGGGTCTGACCCGGAGACGCAGAGGCTCGAGGACGTGGCTTGCCTCGTCTTTCTCCAGACTCAGTTCGATTCGTTCTCGACGACGATCGACGCGGATCATCTCGAGCGGGTCGTGGCAAAGACCACAAAGAAGATGAGCGGCGAAGCGGCGGCACTCATCGACGCAGCCCTCGGGGCGAGCTGAGCTGAGCGCGGCGGCTGCGAGCCCTGCGCTGGTCAGGCCACCTCAACCACTGAGGTCGCCAGCCAATACTGATTCTGGGGTTCTCACGCCTTGGGACTGAACCGTCGTCGCTTTCGCGACGAAGAACTCGGCATGACCTTCTCCGGTGTGGATCCCCGCACTCGAACTCGGCGGCTCCCTACGCCTCGTTCGATCAGCAGTGCGATCGCAATTGGCATCTTCATGGTCATCTCCATCACCGGAGTCAACGTGGGTGTGCCGGCTGCATCCGGTGCACCCACGTGTCAATCTCTCGTCGAAACGGACACCGCAAAGGCCTCTGACCTGACCGGTGCATGCGACGAAGCGTCGATCGAAGCGCGAGCCAAGACTCGCCTTGACGAACCATCGACGACGAGCACCGCCCTCGGCTGGGCGATGTTCTCGGTCCTCACCCTCTTGATCCTGCTCAGCCTCGCCACTGGACGCGAGATTCCCGAGCCGGTCGGCGTCCAAAGCGAAGAGCGCCACGCTCCGAGGCGTCGCTCGTAAGGAACTCGATCTCGACCGTTTGCTGCGCTTGGCGGCATTTACAGCGAACGGTCGAGATCGGTAAACAAGTCCTCGACGGATTCCAGGCCGATGGAGAGTCGAACCATCCCCGGCCCGATCCCGACGGCCTGACGAGCCTCTGGCGAAAGACGTCGGTGAGTTGTGGTGGCCGGGTGCGTGACGATGCTCTTCGAATCACCCACGTTGTTCGAGATATCGAACAAACGCAGCGAATCGAGGAACGAGAACGCGCGCTCCTTCGAACCAACATCGACGGTGAGGATCGTGCCGCCCATCGACATCTGACGCTTTGCCAGATCGTGAGCGGGGTGGCTCTGCAGCGTTGGGTATGAGACGTGATCGACGCGAGCGTCAGCGCTCAACCGACTAGCGAGTTCCTCCGCCGATCTCGACGAGGCCTCGACGCGAAGGCGAATGGTCTCAAGGCCTTTCAACAAGACCCACGCGTTGAACGGACTGAGGCTGGGACCGGTGTGGCGAAGAAACGGCATCAGCGTCTCGCTGATGTACTGCTGCGTGCCGAGCACCGCCCCACCAAGGGTCCTGCCCTGGCCGTCGATGTGTTTCGTCGCCGAGTAGACAACAACATCGGCGCCAAGTTCGAGCGGCTTTTGCAGCACCGGACTTGCGAAGACGTTGTCAACGATGACCAGCGCACCAGCGCCATGAGCGAGGTCGGAAACGGCCTGGAGATCAATGATCTCGAGCCCGGGGTTGGACGGGGTCTCCAAGAAGACCGCCTTCGCTCCTCCGGCGAGTGCTCGCTCCCACTCCGAAAGTGACGTGCCATCGATCAGCTCGGTCTCGACTCCGAGGCGCGGCAAGATCTCCGTCAGAATCACATGGCATGAGCCGAACAAGGCTCGCGACCCAACAACCCGGTCGCCTGCTTTCACGAGGCTTGCAAGTGACGCAAAGACGGCGGCCATGCCGCTCGCGGTCGCCATACATGCCTCGGCGCCTTCGAGGATTCGTAGGCGCTCCTCGAACGTGGCGACCGTCGGGTTGCCATAGCGCGAATAGATGAACCGTTCGTGCTCACCGGCGAATGCCGCTTCGGCTTCAGCGGCCGAGCCGTAGACATAACCGGAGGTGAGATAGAGCGCCTCGGCGGTTTCGTCGAACTGGGATCGGGCGAGACCACCACGAACCAAGTTGGTCGCCTCGGAGAAGTCTGTGTGGTCTGGACCGGGCAGATCTGGCGGATCAGATTCGCTCACTGCTGGATCCATGGGAGTGCTTCCTTCCAGCCGCCGTGGCGGTGATTGTCTGGCCCGACATCACCCTCGAATCCGGCCGACACGTTCGAGACATCGGTGAACCCCGCAGCGGCCAGCGCCGAGCCGGCGGCACGAGAGCGCGCCCCCGATCGGCACAACATGAGAAGCGGTTGCGAGGGGTCGAGGCCATCACTCGCTTGTGCCACGAAGTCCGCGTTTGGCGCGCCACTCGGGAACGTCGTCCACTCGACGAGTTTGACGGGCTTGTTGATGGTCGATAGATCGGGGATCCCGACGAAGCTCCATTCGGCTTCGGTCCGAACGTCGATCAACACCGCCGTCGCTTCGCTCGACAACCGTTCCCACGCATGGTCGAGATCAATCTCCGCAACAGACATCACCAACACTCCCCCGCCGGATGATTTCCGACTGATTTGGTCGGGATTAGACTAGCGACGGCCAAGCGCGTGACAAACGGGTTTGTGCACAAGAAAGAGCGACAACGTGAGAGGCCCCTTCAATGAGTGATGAACGAGACCGCTATCGGCTGCTGACCGGACCGGATGATCACGCGTTTTGTGTCCGAGTCGCCGACGCCCTGAACGAGGGTTACGTCCTCTACGGCTCACCGTCGATCACTTACAACCCAGACATGGGCTCGAACGTCGTCGCCCAAGCGGTCATCCTTCCGCTGGATTAGACCTCACCGAGCGACATCGAGACCCGCTCGATCCAGTCGTCCACGACCGCCTGATCGGACTCGTAGATTCGACAGGTTCGGAGCTGGCCTTCGAGCACGGTGAAGTCGAGGTGTCGACGCATCACGATCGTGTTCGTCTCACCGGGTGTGGGGTCGGTCCAGCGTTCATCGACGACGGCCATCACCGAGTGCGACCCGATCAAGACGTCGACCAGATCGACGGGCGTTCGATTCGTCACCGCCTGCAGCGCGAGAAGCGCATTGATCGAGTCATCGCGACCGTGGTGTGTGCCCGCGAGGCGATGCACACCAGGCCACTGCAACTCCAGGTCGGGGTGATAGAGGGAGACCACCGCCAGCGTGTCACCCGCAATCCACGCTGCGCAGTAGCGCTCGACGATCTGTTGGTCGGCGAGCCGTTCAGCAGGTGGACCTGCAGCGATCACCGGGTTTGCGGCAAGGTCAAAGACGGGATCGGGGGAGACGGCCATCGTTCGATTCTGAGACGGCCCCAGAATCGATTCAATGACCTCCGAGGTCAACCTCTCACCCGGATGTGGCCCGGCACAGTGTCGAGCGCGAGGCGTTCGTGCAGCTCGATCAGGGTTTGGTCCGGAACGAGATCGACGTTGAAGCCGACTGTCCAAACTCGTCCACCACAGTGATGGACACGTTGTAGGCCGTGTCTGGCAGCAGGGGTGGGAGGCCCCAGTTGGCGTTACCCAACTGGCCAGAGTGGTTGAACCAGCAGTGGTTCGTGCTCGGGTAGCCAGCGCTGACGTGTGCACCCGAGTCGCCGGATGGTGAGCTGTAGTCGAAGCGGACCGCCGTGCAGACCTGATTGCTAAACCGGACATCGGCAGATGTTCGACCGATTGAGGCCATACGCAGGTTCGAGATGCGCGGGCCTGCTGGGATCGGCGAGGCTGTCGTCGGTGCCGCCGTTGTCGGCGCGGCGGTCGTCGGCGCTGCCGTTGTGGTGGGTCGTGCAGTGGTCGGTGGTGCCGTCGTTGGCCGACGGGTTGTCGTCGGGCGGGCCGTGGTCGGCGGTGCCGTGGTGGGGCGCTGGGTTGTCGTCGGACGGACCGTTGTCGTTGGACGCTGGGTTGTTGGACGAACGGTGGTGGTCGACCGGACGGTTGTTGTTGGTCGGCGAGTCGTCGAAGGCTTCGTTGCAGGTTGCGTCGTTGGCGAAAGGGTGACCGGAGGACGAGCTGTGGTCGTCGAACGAATCGGGGCGACGCCGCCGTCGCCGGCACCGAGTGCATTGGCGATGGTCGTTGTCGGCCGATTCACATCAGCGCTGGCATCACCCGAGCGAGCAGTGTCGTTGGCGTCACTCGAATCCTCGTCTGCACCAGCGTCCTCATCGGCGCCCTCATCGGTGCCGTTGTCAGAACCAGCCTGGCGAGCCGACTCACGATCCGACGACTGATCGTCATCGCTGCCGAGTGCGAGTGAACCGTCTGCCTGCTCGGTGGCGTTGCGTTCCTCGCCGTCGAGACCACTATCAACGTCACCATCAGCATCGCCATCAGCAACGTCGATTGCGGGCGCAGCCTCGCTCTTGCCGCCAAGCACGCGCACCGCTCCGACCTGAACCCCAGCGATCAGCACGATCGCTCCAAGCACTCCGAAACCACGGAACCACAGCGCTCGACGCCGTTTGCGCCGCTTCTCTTCCAGCAATTCTTCATCCCGCTGGTTCATCGCCAAACTCCTCGCCCGAGAGCGTTCCGCATCCGCACTGGGTGCAGTCCACATCCAGGACGGGTGGGCGGCAAGGAAGGTCGCGTGATTCCACCGACTCAGGGGTTGAGCAATTTCACCTGCGGGAGTTAGGGGCGAGGTATGAGCGTTCCAAACGAATCCGGCGCACCCGTACACCAAGGCTTGTCACGCGGTCGGAGTTCGAGCGGCGCTGTGTCTCTCTCGAGGCACTGGTAGTCGTTGCCCCGCCCGTCGATCGTCCAGCGAACCGGCACGCCCTGAGGCGTGAACTCAAACTCCACGCTTCGCCCCTCATCGAGAGCAGAAAGTAGGAGACCGTAGACATCATCGATCGGCACGATTCCAGGGTGCCCCCCAGGCAGAAGTGGGAACACCTCGTTGCGATTCTCATCGAAGACGGTCACGCCGTAGTCGAACGTTCCATTCCCCGCTGCGTTGATCACGGACATCGCGATGTCGAAGGTCAATACCGTTCCCGGTTCGGTGACGTTCACCGTGCCATACAGGTACGGACCGGGTGGCAGTCCGTTGAAGATGGCTTCGGCTGCAAGGATTCGATTCTCTGGAGTGTCCGGCGGCATCGTGACCATTCCGCAGTCCATGAACGTTGCCGGCTGACCGTCGCCGGTGAATCTCAGTTGATAGGTATGGGTCTGTCCCGGGATGGCACCTGGATCGAGCGGGCTTGCCTGCGTGAATTCCACAATCGGTTCACCATCGCGGAGTACCTGATCGAAGAGGAACGAGGGGGTGGAGTAGTCCACGCGGGCCGCAGACCCGTCGAGTGATGCGCGACAGAACCACGACTCGTCGGGCTCGGGGAGCGTCGCAATCCGGCCCGCTCGGCCACAGTCGGCCCTCGGGCCGTCCCCGATCGCGATCGAGACATCAAATTGGTCTCCCGGTCCACCGCCAGGCGCGATCGCGACGATTGCATTCGAAAGCAGGATTCCGCGCTCAGCTTCATATCGAACGATCGCTTCGCTCAGAGGCGTCTTCGCATTGACTCCAGCCGATCGCACGTATTGGTCGTCGATGAAAATGTCGACGTTGGCGACCCCGGACTCCACGCCGTGAATTTCGACCACAGGGCCGGTGACGTCATCACGGGCCATACATTCCAGGCTCGTCGCTCGTTGCGGCGGACCATCCTGTTGGCGACGAAGCGACCGATCAAGCCATCCACCATCGTCCACGCCACCAAGGATTTCCGGTCGACAAGGCGCCCGAAACCGAGGGAGCAAGTGGGGTGGCTCAACGCTGAGCGGCGGCGTCGCAATCGCCCTGCGATCAAATCCAAACTCGGCGTAGGTGACCGGCTCCAGCCAAGCCTTCGAGAAATTGAAGCCAAACGGGCTGAGGGCCTCACGCTCGCTCAGCCGATCGAGATCAGCACCGGAGTACAGCACCACGTCGTCACCGTCGGTGTCGCCGCATTGGTAGAACAAACTCTCGATGCCTGCCATTTGGAACGGATTGTTGGCGACGAACTCGGGCGAGCCAGCGAATTCGGCAACAACTGACGCACGGCTTCGACCAGCCGCGAGCTCGCCAACCCAAAACGCCGACCCCTCCCCATCAGGACTGCGGCCGAGCACGTTTTGATAGATCCGCTCCACGAACGCCGCGTCATCATCCGCACCGGCAAGGGCCTCAAACTCCGCGCTCGCCGCGAACGCCTCAGTGATCGATTCGATCGACCGCCCACTCTCCACCTCACCGGTCCAAAAGCTCGCGCCATCAACATCGGGAGCTCGACCAAGGAAGGCCTGGTACAGACGAAGGGCAGCAGCATGCTCACCATCGAACTGCGGCGCCCGCAACAGATCGTCAACCGTCGCCGCTGGAGCGACTGGGAACGGGTTGGCGTCTTCAAACTCAACCGCACCAGCGATCAGGGTGACAACCGAGCCTCGGTTGCGGCCAGCCGCCAGCTCATCGATCCAGAACTGACGGCCAGCGGCATCGGAGCTGCGGCCAAGCACGTTCGCATAGACGGTGTCGACAAACGCTTCGTCATCGAGCGATCCATACACGGAGGAAAATTCGGGCCCCTGCGCAAACCCATCTGCGATCGAAGCCAGCGACGCTCCATCGTCAAAGCGACGAAGCCAAAAGAGCGCTCCGTCCACGTCGGGTTCACGAGAGAAGAACGCTTGATAGAGACGCAAAACATCAGCCTCGGCCTCACCGAAACCTGGTCCGTGGGCAACATCTTCGATCGTGTGCGGACGAAACTCACCCGCCGGCGCATCGGGCGCCTGAGCACCCGTCACCGACGGCTCGATCCCGGCCAGGGTCACCAACAGCGTGAACAACGCAGCGCTGACAACCCCAAAACGCTTCAACCCCAACCCCATACGAAACGCTCCCCTGATTGTTGAACCCGCCCCAATCAGAGTGGCATCAAAGAGTCAGGTCGTACATCGCGACCTCTTCATTTGGGCCATATGGCCTCTCGCGCCCAACTTCAACAAAGCCGTAACGCTGATGAAAGCGGTGGGATCCAGGGTTGTCCGGAATCGTGTTGACCTCAGCGCTCATCACGGGTCGCCCACTCTCTCGGCCCCACTCGGCGAACGCGTCATACAGCTTCGCCCCCAAACCCTGGTTGCGGGCTCCTTCGCCGATGGCGATTCGATCGACGTAGATGAACGAGTCGTGGCGCTCGGAGAACCAGGCATAGTTCGGGCTCTTGTAGCGCTCTTGTCCTTCGGTCAACCCCACGAGTAGGCCGACCACTTCACCCTCGATCTCAACCACCTTGAGCCACTCGGCGATCTCGGCGAACAACTCGAGCTTGGTGATGTCCATCTCGCCGACCGCGGGCACGTTCGCCTCGTTGATGGCGAGGACAGCGGACGCGTCATCCGGTTGATACGACCGGATCATGCACGACCCTCGGCGAGCTTCGCAGCCTTGGTCACGAGATCGGGTGCGTCGAGCTTGTCGGCGAGCGCAGCGAGTTCCGGAGTCGCGCCCGTCCATCGCATCTCTTCCACATTTGTCACCGTTGGTGCGTCGAGATCGAGGGTGGCGATACGACGGAAGAGCAGGGCGTCTTCAAGATTGTCGGCAAGGGTCTGCGCGAGCTTGGCGCCACCTCGAACCGTGATGTCCCACTGGCCGGCGGCAAGGGGGATGTCTTCGATGTGGCCGTAGCGATAGAGGACCGCACCCGCTGATTTCGCTCCCCAACCGGGCAGGCCTGGGAATCCATCAGCGGTGTCGCCCACCAACCCGAGATAGTCCGGGATCGACTCAGGCCGAACGCCGTACTTCTCGATCACGTCCTCGACGTCGTAGACCTTGTCTTTGCGTCGGTCGAACTGCACGACTCGACCCTCGATCACACATTGCGCCATGTCTTTGTCAGGCGTGCAGATCATCACCTTGTCGACCGCAGGGTCAGCCGCGGCGATCGCGGCTGCCGCGCCAAGCGCGTCGTCAGCTTCGTATTCGATCATCCCGAACGTGGCGAGCCCAAGCGCTCGAAGGCCGTCATCGAGGAGCGGAAATTGCGCCTTGATGAGCGGGTCCATTTCTTCGCCGGTCTTGTAGCCGTCGTAGAGCTCGTTGCGGAACGACTCGACAACCGAGTCGGTCGCAACGCCGACGTGTGTGGCGCCGTCGTCGAGCATCGCCAACATGTTGCGGAGCACGGCTCGGGTCGCGCCGACCTCCATACCGTCCGCGTTGAGGTGGCCTGGACGCCCAAAGAACTGGCGGAACAGTTCGTAGGTTCCGTCGACGAGATGCACGATCATTCGCTCACCCTAGGCAGTGACTGGTTCGAGTGCCCGAGACGGACAGCGCTGGGGACTAGCCTCGCTCGCAATGGCAACAGGCAGTAACAAAGTCGTGCTCGCCGCTCTGTTCGGCAACTCGATGATCGCAATCGCAAAGTTCGTCGGATTCTTCATCACCGGCTCGTCGTCGATGTTGGCTGAGGCCATCCACTCGGTCGCCGATTCCGGCAACCAATCGCTCCTCCTCTGGGGCGGCAGGGCCGCGAAGAAGACAGCCGATGACGAGCATCAATTCGGCTATGGCCGTGAGCGCTACTTCTGGAGTTTCGTCGTTGCGCTGGTGCTCTTCGCCCTGGGCGGCGGCTTCGCCACCTACGAAGGCATCGAGAAGATCCTGCACCCGCACGAGATCAAGCAAGCCGGCGTTGCACTCGGCATTCTCGCCTTCGGCATGGTTGTGGAGGGTTACGCGTTCCGCACCGCTGTAGTTGAGTCCCGTCCACTCAAAGGCGACCTCAGCTGGTGGGAGTTCGTCAAGCGAGCTCGTGTGCCCGAGCTGCCGGTCGTGCTGCTCGAAGACCTCGGCGCCATGGTCGGTCTGATGACCGCATTCGTTGCGATCATCATCGCCCAGATCACTGGCAACGCCATCTGGGACGGCATCGGCACACTCGCCATTGGCATCTTGTTGCTGGTGATCGCCTGCATCCTCATCATCGAGATGCGCAGCCTCCTGCTCGGCGAAGGCGCACGGCCCAAGGAAATGCTCAAGATCAAGACGGCGATCAACACCGCACCGCACGTTCAGAAGCTGGTGCACATCCGCACCCAGCACCTCGGCCCCGAGGAGCTGCTCGTCGGCGCAAAGATCATCTTCGAGCCAGGCCTCACCGTCGAAGAGCTCGCTGACGCCATCAACAGCGTTGAAGCCAGGATCCGCCAAGTCGTCCCGATCGCCCGCCCGATGTACATCGAGCCCGATCTCCTGCGCAGCCCAGAAGAGCTGAAAGCCAACGCCGCACCCGTCGGCAACGCAGACGATCATCACTAGCAGCCAACCAGCCGCCCGTCGGCCGAGGCCGATCGAAAAAGAAGCGCTCTGAGCTGGTAGAACTGTTGTCGTGCTGATCGTTGTTTCTCCTGCGAAGTCACTCGACTACGAGACCCCGCTGACCACTAAGAAGTTCTCTGAACCTCGCCTGGTCGACGACGTGTCCGAGCTGGTCGACATCATGGCGACCAAGTCACCAGACGACTTGGCATCGATGATGTCGATCTCACCGTCGCTGGCCGAGCTCAACTTCGACCGGTTCCAGAACTGGGAAGCCGAGTTCACCGCTGACAACTCTCGGCCGGCCCTGCTCGCCTTCGCTGGCGACGTCTACATGGGTATGGACGCTCCCAACACGTTCTCCGAGCGCGATTTCACCCACGCTCAGAAGACGCTCCGAATCCTTTCGGGTCTCTATGGCGTGCTCCGCCCGCTCGATCGCATGCAGCCCTACCGGCTCGAGATGGGCTCCAAGCTCAAGACCGATCGCGGCCGTGATCTCTATGAGTTCTGGGGTGATCGAGTGACCGACATGATCAACGCCGACCTCGACGACTCACCAGGGTCCGCCGCTCTCATCAACCTTGCGTCGAACGAGTACTTCGGAGCGATCAACGAGAACCGCCTCGATGGCCGACTCGTCTCGCCTGTCTTCCTCGACTCGAAGGACGGCAAGGATCCGAAGATCATCAGCTTCTTCGCCAAGCGAGCTCGCGGATCGATGGCCGGTTGGATCATCCAGAACCGCATCAAGTCCGTCAAGGCGCTCGACGAGTTCGATGTCGACGGCTACACGTTCGACGCCGATCGATCCACCACAAACGAACCCGTCTTCGTCCGGATCCACTGATGGCAAACCTGGCTCGGGAAGACGTCGTTGGCCTGGTCGAACTGCTCGACTTCATCCGTGATCGTCACCAATGGGTGCTCACCACCGTCCGAGGCGACGGACGTCCACAGATCTCACCCGTGAGTGGCGGTGTCAACGACGCTGGCCAGCTCGTCATTGCGACCTATCCAATGCGTGACAAGGTCCATAACCTTCGGCGCAATCCCGACGCGACGCTCTGCGTTCTGAGCGACCAATTTGGCGGTTCGTGGGTGCAGATCGATGGCCAGGCAACGATCGTCGATCTCCCGGAGGCAATGGAGCCACTCATCGACTACTACCGCTCCGTCTCCGGCGAACATCCCGATTGGGATGACTACCGAGATGCCATGGATCGCCAGGGCAAGTGCCTGATCTCGATCGACATCGAGCGTTGGGGTCCCATCGCTCGCGGTGGATTCCCGCCGGGTCTCAAGCTCGGCTTTCCCTCTGCTGACTAGTCCTCTTACTCAGCGAGGTCGAAGGTGGCTGGTCGGGTCCACTCGTTCTTCTCCGTCGACACGAAGAGTGTGAGCGACGTCGCACGACAGCCGATTGGCAACTGGCCTTCGAGCTCAGATTCGATCGCCGTGTGCATGATCGCCTGTTCGACGGGGTCCTCGAGTTGTCCGATGGTGAGATGGGGCTGCGGATCGGGATAGCGGTTCTCGTAGGGAGGACACTGGGGGAACGCATCCCACAACTCCCTCGTCAGGGCTCGAAATCGGTCGTCGGGCTCTGGCCGCAGCCACACCACACCGGGGAACTGCTCGATCGTCGTCAGCTCGAAGTCGAACGCGGGGAAGTTCGACACGATCTTCCGAACAGTGGCCATCGATGCTTCGTCGATCAATGCAGGCGGAATGAACGGAAACAACACCGTGACATGAGCCGGGATGCCGTGTTCTGCCTGCTCGGCATACTTCAGCCGCCACAGCGAGACGATCGATTCGGCCGGTTCGACCTCGATCAAGAGCCCGCTTTGCGGCACGTACGTCTCGTCAGACTGGTTCTGTTCGCCCACGAGCCGTCAACCCCGCAGTGGTTC
The DNA here is from genome assembly GCA_937925335.1 of uncultured Acidimicrobiales bacterium. Taxonomy (GTDB): domain Bacteria; phylum Actinomycetota; class Acidimicrobiia; order Acidimicrobiales; family SZUA-35; genus CALEWY01. The sequence goes on along the minus strand of CALEWY010000010.1, from coordinate 3,890 downwards.
GAGCGTCTTGGCTGCTCGAAGCAATTCGGCGTCTGCCCACGGTCCGCCGATGAGTTGCGCGCCCACCGGAAGCCCGGCGTCAGTCAACCCAGCCGGCAACGACATCGCGGGCATGCCGGTCACGGTGATCCGGCAACACGACATCATCCATTCGGTGTAGCGCTGCATCTCAACGCCAGCCACAACCGTTGGAAACTCAAGCTCCACGGGGAACGGGGATACCTGTGTGACCGGGGCGATCAACAAGTCGTAGGAGTCGAAGAATCCCACCGTTCGCCGCCACAAGCTCTTCAGTTGGCGCAAACCCTGCGACACCTGCGCAGCCGACATGGCATCACCCTCGTTCAACTCGAGTTGAACCGTCTCCTTGAGTTGCGCTCGCTGGTCGCTGTCAAGCGAACCCATCAGGGCGTCGGTTGAGAACGCCCACGCTCGAAGCGAATGGAAGCACTCATCGGCATCGGTGAGATCGGGCTCAGCGTCGACGACCTCCCAGCCAAGGTCGTCCTCGATCTTGCCGCGGAACGCATGAAGCACACCGAGCACATCAGCTTCGACGGGAAGACCGCCGAGCGTGTCGGACCATGCCACTCGAAGTGGACGGTCGACCGGTTCAACCGGTGTTGGAAACGACATGCCTCGGCTCAGAGGGTCAAGAACTTCAGGCGCTGCGAGCACATCGAACAAGAGGGCCAAGTCATCAACGTTGCGGGCCATCGGGCCACAGATTCCGAGGTTCGGCCACGCGCTCCCCGCACCCAGGTTCGGCACAACACCGAGCGAGGGCCGCAAACCCACGATGTCGCTCCAGGCCGCTGGGTTGCGAAGAGAACCGCCAAAGTCGCTGCCGTCGGCGATCGACACCATGTTGGCGGCGAGAGCCACGGCCGCTCCTCCTGACGATCCGCCACAGGTCTTCGTCTGGTCGAACACGTTGACCGTCGCGCCGTGCACTGGGTTAAACGTGTTCGAGCCAGCTCCGAACTCGGGCGTGTTGGTCTTACCGATCGCAACGCCGCCCGCAGCCTTCACTCGCGAAGCGATGACGCCGTCGAAGCCCGGTTCGAAGTCAGCGAAAACCGGAGATCCGTAGGTGGTGCGGAAGTCCTTCGTCTCCGTGAGATCCTTGTGAGCGGTGACGAGGCCGGCAAGCGGCCCGGGGTCTCGACCAGCCGCAACTTCAGAATCGATCGCGGTCGCACGCTGACGGCCGACCTCCGCATCGAGCGAGACAACAGCGTTCAGCGCCGGATTTCGTTCGTCGATTCGGGCGAGGTGGCTCTCGAGCAGTTCGACCGCACTCGCCTCTTTGGCGGCCAGCAGTCGACGTTGCTCGATGGCGGTGAGATCGCACAGCTCAGACATCGCCCGGAACCCTAGAGTCTGTGACCGTGATGGTCGAAGACAACCCGGTATTGGTTCGCCTGTGGCGAGGCGATGGAGTCGAGTCCATCCACCGCGGCGCATGGGTGGTCACGAAGTCTGACGGGTCGGTTCTCCACTCGGTCGGCGACCCAACCCAACCCGTTTACGGGCGCAGCGCAACGAAGAGTTTCCAAGCTCTGCCGCTGATCGAGACGGGTGCCGCTGACGCCTTCGGCCTCTCCCCCGCCGCAATCGCCACCGCTCTTGCGTCCCACAGCGGCGAGCCTCGCCACATCGAAGTCGTCGCCGACACGCTCAGCCGAATCGGGCTGGGGCCGGATGATCTTCTGTGCGGCCCGCAGCGACCGTTCAACGCCGGCCTCGAAGCTCCTGCGGATCGCGTCACCAACAACTGCTCCGGTAAACACGCTGGCTTTCTCGCCGTCGCTCGACACCTCGGAGTCAACCCGTCCTCGTACCTCGATGCTGACGGGCAGGTCCAGCAACTCGTTGCTGCCGCCACCGCCGAGATCTGCTCGATCGAAGGTGGTCCGGCGATCACTCCAGCCTCGATGGACGGTGGACGTGACGGCTGCAGTGCACCAACGTTCCGACTACCGCTGCAGAACCTAGCGACCGGCATCGCCCGCGTTGCGAACCCCACTGGCCTGCCCGATCAACGGGCTGACGCTTGCCGACGCATGACGAGCGCAGCTGCTGCACATCCCGATCTCGTCGCCGGCACCCACGAGCGACTCTGCACCGACTTGATGCGCGTCACCGACGGCCGCCTGTTTGCCAAGATCGGCGCCGAGGCGATCTATGTGATCGGCGCTGTCGACCGCGACCTTGGCATTGCCATCACGATCGACGACGGCGCCTACCGAGGTTTCAACGAACTTCTCATCGAGATTCTCGTTCGCCTCGAGCTGCTATCGGAGAACGAGCGAGAGCTGCTCGACTCGTGGGGGTCGACGGTACGCAAAAACTGGGATGGCCTCGAGATCGGCCGGGTCGAGCTCACCACCGAGGCACTCGCCCCGTTCGACTGACCACCTGACGTAGCCATCAGCCCGGAAGTCGAGTCGGATGTAGCGTTCGCTCCTCACCCGAATTGGAGTCCGATGTGACGAGCAAGGACAACGAGCGCACTTCGGTCGACGAGGTCGCAGCCATTGCGGATGGCTTATTGGGACTCTCGCCGACGAGTACGCGTTGGTCGACGCTCCGAGAAAGCTCTCGCTCAATCGTGTTGCGGGGAGAGGGAGTGATCGTCAAGCACGCGTTCGATCACGGCACGACCGGTTTCCACGAGCTGCAGGCGTTACGTGTTGCTAGGGAAAATGCTCCGGGTACTGCTCCATCGATCATCAATGTCGACGAGCCGAATGGTGTGGTCGTGATCGAAGATTTCGGCGACGGCCCATCGCTGGCCGATGCGCTACTGGGTGACGACGAGCGACAGGCGACCAACACGCTCAACCACTACGTGGATGCCGTTGCCACCCTGCATGAAAGAACGATCGGCGAGGCCACCGAGAATTCGCTCAACGCGGCGTGGTACCGGGATGTCACCGAGCGTGCGATCGAGGCGCTCGCAGCCCACCCGTTCGCCGAACTTCCAGCGCTCAGCGATGCAGCGATGGACGACGCTCGAGCACTCGTCTCCCTCCTCACCGGACCAGGCGTTGATCGCGTGTTCTCGTTCGGCGACATGTGCCCGGACAACAACGTGATGACCGCCGATGGCATGCGACTGTTTGATCTCGAGGGAGCCGGTTTCGCAAGCCCCGCCCTCGACCTCGCCAACATCACGATGCCGTTCCCCACCTGTTGGTGCTGTCTCGACCTCCCCGAAGCGACTCGCTCAGCAGCCGTCGATCGCTATTGCACCGCCGTCGGATCCACGACTGCACTCACCGAACTTCCTCTGGCGCATTCGCTGTTCGGGTTCTTGACCGTTGGCATGGCAGCACCCCGTGTGATCGACAATGACGAACCCATCGATGAGGACAGCAAGCAGTTGATGTCGACTCGCACGCGAGTGCTCACTCGACTCGCTCGGGCCGCTGAGTCACTTCCTGATGCCAGCACATCGATCCCCGCACTCGCAGCTTGGCTGGAGCTCGTCTATCGCTCGCTGGCCGACGCGTGGCACAACGTTGCGCCAGCTCGCTTGGCTCCGGCGTTTCGCTAGACGCCCGAGAACTTCTCTCGCGGTGTGAATACGATCCAAGCCACAAGGCCGACCTGGCAGACGAACGCAAGCGCAACCGTCGCCACCCATAGGCTCGGTGGGGCTTGCTCGAAGGCAAAGAGTCCGGCGAAGACCACGATGTCGGCGATCACGATGCCCGATGCCGAAGCCAGAAGGACACCTCGGCGCTTCGTAAGAGCAGCGATGAACTGGAACGTCAGCAGCGCACAACCGACGACAAACCCGAGCGTGATGGCAATCGTGACCCACAGCTCGATTCGTTCGGACTCTGAAACACCATCTCCCTGTGATGCCCACGAGTAGGCAC
>CALEWY010000009.1 GCA_937925335.1 uncultured Acidimicrobiales bacterium | reverse complement strand
ACCGAGAGTGCCTTGCTCGACGACTTCACGACCGCCGGGCGACATCTCGCTGCGCTGCGAGACGTTGGCATCCAAGTGGCGATCGACGACTTCGGCACCGGCTACACGTCGCTCTCGCACCTTCGCCAGCTGCCGGTCGATGTCTTGAAGGTCGACCGCACGTTTACGTCGAACCTCCACCGAAGCGACGATCTCTCGCTGGTGAAGCTCGTCATTGAGACAGGCCACCTTCTCGGGCACCAGGTGACCGTTGAAGGTGTTGAAGGAGCCCAGCAAGAAACGATCCTCCGCGGCCTGGGCGCCGATCGACTCCAGGGCTACCGCTTCGGCCGTCCGATGGCCGAGGACGATCTACGCAGCCACCTACGCAATCCCGTGCAAACCTCGATCGACGATCTGCATGGGGTGGACGGTGGCGACGCCGACTCCGCCGAGGTGCATTGAGCAACCCGGATTCGCCGATGCGACAAAGTCCGCAGCGGCCCGCTCGATCGATGCAACCTTCCGCTCTCTGATCTGTCCGGCAAGCTCGGGCTGCAGCACCGAGTAGGCACCCCCAGCCCCACAACAGAGCCCGTCGTCATCGAGCTCGATGAGCTCTCGCACGAACGGCCGGAGCACGGTTCGAGTGGCATCGTGTACTCGTTGAACATGACGCAGGTGGCAGGGGTCTTGCACGGCGACGGCGAGTTCGAGCGGCTCGACCGCAGGCAGCCGGTTCATGTGTTGTGCAACGAACTCTTGAATGTCGAAGACACGAGCCGAGAACGCCTCTGCTTCAGGCGTTCCAAGGAGGTGACCGTAGTCCTTCATCGCGGCTCCGCATCCAGCCGAATCCACCACGATTGGTCGGGGTGTTTCACCGCCGCCAGCGGGCAGGTTGGCCATCATCTTCTCGGCCAGCGAGCGTGTGTCGCGAGCGAGACCAGCGTGCGCCTGTAGCGCGCCACAACACGGCGCCAGATCGTTGGTTGGTGTGACGCCAAAGCCGGCGGCCTCAAGCACTCGCTGCCCTGACGCGTGAACGTCGCGCTGCCACGCATCCATGACACAACCCGTGAAGAGGAAGAGATCATCGCCAGACGTGGCGAGCGGCTCTTGGGAGAACGGGATCTCTTCGGATAACCCGAGGCGTGCGGGTACAAGATTGAGGCGTTGCGCAACCGAAAGTGCTTTGGACCCAGCCCGCAGCATCGCGGGATACGCAAGCGGCTTCAACGCCAGGCGCTGCCACGTTGGCGTCATCGCTCCTGCGTCAGCGAGTGTCTCCCTCGTCCGCTCCATGAGGTGGCCGTACGGAACCCCGCTGGGGCAGGCCGGTTCGCACCCACGACACTGGACACAGGTGGCAAAGGCATCAACGACCTCATCGGTCACCGGCACGCCGTCGTCTTGAACCGCACGCATCAGTGCGATCCGACCCCGGGGCGACATCGTTTCTTCACCCGTGACCCGAAAGGTTGGGCAATGCGGCAGACACAAGCCACATTGCACGCATGTGTTCAGGTCGTCAGCATCGAGCTTGAGATCCATCAGGCGGCTCCTGCTTTGTTCGGTTCGAACGGCAGAACCGATCGTCCAGGGTTAAGCCGGCCGGTCGGATCAAACTGATTCTTCATACGGTCGCTAATCAATCGCACCGTCGGATCGATCGAGCGCTGAGGTTGTGGGTTGGACGCATAGACGGTGCCGACACCCACGAGGGCCACAAACGCACCGACTGCTGGCGCGTTGGGCTTTGCCCCAAGCAGGCGCACGTCGCTCGGTGGCAGAGACCATCGATGTGCTGGTAGCTCCGGAAGGCCGTCAACGTCGGCGAATGAACCCAGTTCGGCGAGCCGAGCGGCGTCCGCATCAACGTCGACCTCGTGGCCTTCGAGCATCACGGTCGTGGTTGAGCCGTCCCACGTGATGCACCCTGGGCGAAGGATGACGTCCGGGACTGCAAACGGATCGACGTCGGACGAAGCGATGAACCGGTGGGTGGCGGGAACTGGATTGGTGCGAATGATTGCTTCGGCCACGAGCCCGAGCGTGCCGAGCGACCCAACCATGATCCGTGGGATATCGAAGCCGCTCACGTTCTTCACCGTTGGCCCGCCTCCCGTGACGAGCGCACCGTCTGCTGAGACGTATCGAACCTGGAGCAACGATGCCCGCAACAGTCCACGGCCGGCAACGAACGGGCCGTTCTCACCAACCATGAGTGCGCCGCCAACCGAGCCGCCTCGTTCTGGCAACGCCGTTCGTTGGCCGGCTTCGGCCAACTCGGCATGGAGCTCCTCGACGGAGGTGCCGGCTCGAACGGTGACCGTCATCTCGTCGGGCCGGTACTCGACGATGCCCTGTGGGGCCTCGATGATTCGGGCATCGGCGGCGAGCGAGCCACCGTGGTCCCAACGAGTCCGACCGCCTGCGACCGCAATCGGGCCGTTCGATCCAACCTCGGCTGCGAACGTTGAGAGGACCGGATCGTCGATCGCCAACGACGGCGTCATCCCCACACCCCTGACGGCACTTTGCGAAGGGCTGCGATGTCGGCACAACTGTGGCCGGCCGGCAACACCTTGCCGGGGTTGGCACGACACGCCGGATCGAACGCCCGGCGGAGCCGACCTTGATGATCGAGATCGTCATCGCTGAACATCGCACTCATGTACTGCTGTTTCTCGACTCCGATGCCGTGCTCGCCAGACAGAACACCGCCGGCTGCAAGCGAGGCCTGCAGGATCTCTCCACCGGCTGCGTGAACCCGATCCCAGGTGCCTTCGATGCGCCCATCGAACACGATCAGCGGGTGGAGATTGCCGTCGCCGGCGTGGAACACGTTCATCACCAGCACGTCGTGACGATCGGCGATTTCGTAAATCTGGTCGAGCACCTCCGCCAGCTTGGACCGGGGAACGACGGTGTCGTGCAAGTAGTAGTCCGGGGCGATTTGGGCCACGGCACCAAAGGCGGTCTTGCGGCCTTTCCACAGGAGCGCTCGCTCCTCGTCGGTCGCCGCGACTCGAACGCTGACCGCTCCGTTCTCTCGCCCAAGCTCGGCGATGCGATCAGCGTCGATCGCGGTGCCGCCTTCGAGTCCTTCGACTTCGGCGAGCAGAACAGCTGCTGCATCGGTTGGATAACCAGCGTTCACATAGTTCTCGACCGCGATGGTGATGCGCTGATCCATGACCTCCATCGCGGCAGGCACGATCCCGTCGGCGATCACTGCGCTCACGGTGTTCGCCGCCGCCTGGACCGTGCTGAACGCCAGGAGGAGCGTTCGGACAGACGGAGCGTTTGGTGTCAGACGCACCGCGATCTTGGTCGTGATGCCAAGTGTCCCTTCGCTGCCGACAAAGGCACCGCGCAGGTCATAACCGTCGGGCTCAGCGTCGAGGCCGCCGAGGGTCACGATCTCGCCGGACGCAAGCACGACCTCCATCGCAACCACGTGAGCGTTCGTCACGCCATAGAGCAGACAGTGGGGGCCGCCAGAATTGTTCCCAACGTTGCCACCGATCGTGCAGACCTGCTGGCTGGATGGGTCGGGCGCAAAGTGGAACCCGTAGGAGGCCAGGTGTTTCGAGAGATCGAGGTTGATCACACCCGGCTCCACCCAGGCGATCCGATTCTCCGTGTCGACCTCGAGAATCGAGTTCATCTTGGTGACTGCGATCACGACGGGTGCGCCGAGAGGGATCGCACCACCCGCAAGACCGGTTCCAGCACCTCGAGGCACGATGCCGCGCCCGTGCTGTTCGGCGATCGTCATGATCGCTGAAACCTCCGCGGCATCGACTGGATAACAAACCGGGCCGGCGACGCCCCCACCAAACACTGACGCGTCGTGCCCGAGTAGCGAGCGTTGAGCACCGTCCATTTTCACGCGGTCTGGCGCCAACGCAGACCGAAGATCGGCGAGCAGAGCGGCGTCGGGGCCATCAGCCTCGATGGCCGATTTGGACGACCGCTTGACGAGGCTGGCGAGCCGCCCGGTGATTTGTCCACGCACAATCGTCTCCTCGCTCCATCTTCTCGCCCGGGCCGTATCTAGAGATTACGGTCAATGACCAATGCGCCGCGCCGTTCTATGGAAGTCGATGCTTCGGCTGACCCACGAATCCGAGAGCCTCAAGCAGGCTGCATACGTCTGGTCAAGGCATCGGCTGATGGTTCCGTTTGCCGCCGCAGCGTTCGTGGCCCTCGCAGCGGTGGCCTGGTGGGCCGAGTTGCCAACGTGGTCCGCACGGATCGCTGTCGGTGCTGCAGGGGCGGCCGTCGCCGTGAATGCCACCACCGATTACCGCGTCATTGGCTTGAGTGATGAACGACTGATCGTCGCTCAAGCAAGTCGTATTCGCCAGGTCGCCCGATCGATCTTGCACGATCTTCCGCTGACCGCTCCCGTCTCACCAGAAGCCGGCGGAGGGTTTGTGACAACGACGTGGAAAGTCGGCGATGCGATGTACACGGTCCCGAGAGCCTCCCAGATCGCGATGGAAGATATCCGAGCATCCAAACTCGTCTAAAGCTGCACGAATACAGCGGGAAGGCAGACACCCCACAATCGGCGAAACGACGGAAAAGGTCGCTCCAAACGCTTCACATCCACTCCCCCCAACCGAAGGGGTTACGTGCCGTCAGTAACCGACTGACGCATCGTTTAGAGAAGAAGTGTTGGATATGCAGAGGGCGACGTCGACATCTCGAGGCCTTTCGGCCTTCCTTGCGATCACCATGGTCGCGGCCACCTTGGGGGCGACCTTCGCGGTCCGTCCAGCTCAGGCTGCCCCAGGTGACATCTCTGGAACCGTGTTCAACGACGTGAACAACAACGGAGCGAACGATGCCGAAGCAGGCGTCGCAGGTGTGACCGTCACGGCCTTTGATACCTCTGGTGGCGTTGCCGCCACCGCAACCACAGCCGCGTCTGGCGACTACACCATCGCTGGCCTGACCGACGGCACGCCGTACCGAATCGAGTTCACCACCCTGCCGACCGGATGGACCGAAGGCCCGATCGGTCCGGATTCTGAGAGCTCCATCACGTTCGCATCGCCCGAAACCACCGGTGTCGACTTCGGCGTGCATGAACCGGTCTTGTGCGACAACGTCCCACCATCGAGCGCCCTGCTCTTCACACACAACGCTGCGGTCACCTGCTCAGCAGTCGTCGACCCCGCGTTGCCCAAAGATGCATTCGCCCTCCTCGACATCACCAACGCCGTTCCTGCTGCTGGTCGGAGCGAAGTCACCGGAACCACACCCGTGTTCCACCACCCCGACTGGCACATCGACCAGCTCGGCAACCTTTTCGGCATCGCGATCGATAGCCAGCGCGGCGATCTCTACACCACCGCATCGAGCAACTACTCCCACGAGTTCTACACCAACGCTGCACCCGGCAACGTCCCCGCCATCGTTCAGTACGGCAACATCGGCGGCGGTTTCGACGACATCGGCGCAGCCGGCACGATCTACCAGCTCGACGGAGTCACCGGTGACCCAACCGTCTTTGCACAACTTCCTCAGCAGCTGACCGCCTTCAACCACGTCGACTGTGAAGCCGACAACGTTGGGCCAATCCGCAACTCCGGCGTTGGCCTCGGCAACACGGTGTATGACGAGACGAACGATCAGCTCTTCGTCTCCAACTGGGAAGACGGCTACATCTACCGCCTCGATATGAACGGTACGATCCTCGACGCCTACGACCCGGATCTGACCGACGACGGCACCGCAGGGATGGCCGCCGACCGCGTTCCGTTCGGACTCGAGATCAGCGCCGATGGCAGCCGTCTCTATTGGGGAACCGTGTTCGAACAAGAGGTGTGGTCGCTCGACCTCACCGCCACTGGTGCGTTCCCAGGAGTCGCCAGCTCGGTCGGTTCAACGATCGTGTTCGCCGATGACACATCCGAAACGCTTGAGCACACGATCGTGATCGACAACACCGGGGAGCCGCTCCCCGGTTTCTTGAACACCGACCCGCACTACTACGTCTCCGACCTCGAAATCACTCCTGCCGGCGAGATGATGGTGGGACTCCGGGTCGGTTGTAACGACAGCCCGCACTCGGCCTACAACCACCGAGGCCAGACTCACATCCTCAGCGCTGACGGTGCCGGCCGATTCACCAACAACAGCGGTCCGCTCGACATCTCGGTGACCGAAACCGCCGGTCTCGACGACAACTACGGCGGCGTTGCCTACTACGAGCGCCCCGACGGATCGGTCGATTATGCGGTGACGTCCGCTGACATCATCAACGAGGCTGGCCCACACGGCCTCGCCGTCTTCCGCGAAGCCAATGCTGGTGACTCACCGATTTCGCCGCTTGGCGCGATCGACTACGGCACACCGAATGATCCGAAGGGCATCGCCGGTGACGTCGAGGTCCTCAACGTCTCACCGTGTACGCCATCACCGATCGAGATCGGCAACTACGTCTGGCTCGACGTCGACCAAGACGGAGTGCAGGATCCGGATGAGCCCGTCCTTGCGAACGTCACGGTCAATCTGTTCGCTTCTGACGGCACGACGCTGCTCGCAACGACCACGACCGGTCCCGATGGTGAGTACATCTTCGACGACGCTGACGGCGTGGTTCCCAACACGAGCTACGTGATCGGGTTCGATGTCTCCACCAACACGACGCCGTTGCCGGGGGGCGCAGTCAACGCGGACCTCACGGAGACCGTGGCCGACAGTGGATCCGGCGCAACCGCCGACATGCACGACTCCGACGTCGTGAACGACATGATCACGGTGACGACGGGTGGTCCGGGGTCGAACGACCACACCTTGGACGCCGGATACTCGTTGCCTTACGACCTCGCACTGATCAAGGTCTATTCGTCCGACAGCTTCGGTGACGCAACCGACGGCATCATCGAGCAGGGATCGGACGTCACGTTCACCATCACCGTGACGAACCAGGGTGTCGTGGACGCCACCACCTTTGACGTCACCGACTACATCCCCACCGGATTCTCGCTCAACGACCCCGCCTGGACCGACAACGGCGACGGCACCGCAACCATCACCGCCGGCCCCCTCGCCGCCGGCGACGACCTCCCCATCACCATCACCCTCACCGCCGACAGCGTTGCGCCTGGAGAGTTCGTGAACTGGGCGGAGATCTCCGCTGACGATGGCAACGACGTCGACTCGACCCCGAACGCCGACCAGACCGACGACAACCAACCCGACGGACCAGGCGAAGCCACCGATGACGACATCGACAACAACCCTGGGCCGCGAGGTGATGACGAGGACGACCACGACCCCGCCGGCGTCACCGTGGCGGCGTACGACCTGGCGCTGACCAAGGTCTACACCTCCGACACTCATGACAACGGAACCGACGGCATCATCGCCAACGGTTCGAGCGTGACGTTCACGATCACCGTCACCAACCAAGGAACCGTCGACGCAACCACCTTCGACGTCACCGACTACATCCCCACCGGATTCAGCCTCAACGACCCCGCCTGGACCGACAACGGCGACGGCACCGCAACCATCACCGCCGGCCCACTCGCCGCCGGCGACGACCTCCCCATCACCATCACGCTGGACGCTGATGCAGCCGGTGCCGGAGAGTCGGTCAACTGGGCCGAGATCTCCGCCGATGATGGCAACGACTCGGACTCGACCCCGAACGCCGACCAGACCGACGACAACCAACCCGACGCACCAGGCGATCCGACCGATGACGACATCGACAACAACCCTGGGCCGCGAGGCGATGACGAAGACGACCACGACCCCGCCGGCGTCACCGTCGAGTCCTACGACCTCGCCTTGACCAAGGTCTACACCTCCGACACTCATGACAACGGAACCGACGGCATCATCGCCAACGGCTCCAACGTCACGTTCACGATCACCGTCACCAACCAAGGAACCGTCGACGCCACGGCGATCACGGTGACCGACTACATCCCCACCGGGTTCACGCTCAACGATCCGGCGTGGACCGACAACGCAGACGGCACCGCCTCGATCGCAGCAGGGCCCATCGCGGCCGGCGCCTCGTCGCCCATCACCATCACGCTCACCGCCAATGGTGTCGCCGATGGCGACTACGTCAACTGGGCGGAGATCTCGAGCGATGACGGCACCGATGTCGACTCGACCCCGAACGCCGACCAGACCGACGACAACCAACCCGCCGGACCAGGCGACCCAACCGACGACGTCATCGACAACTCCACCGGACCCGGCGGCGACGACGAAGACGACCACGACCCCGCCGGCATCACCGTCGCAACGTACGACCTGGCACTCGCCAAGGTCTACACCTCCGACTCGACCGGCGGCGCAACCGACGGCATCGTGGAGCCGGGCGGCGACGTCACGTTCACCATCACCGTGACCAACCAGGGAACCGTCGACGCCACCACCTTCGACGTCACCGACTACCTGCCGGCCGGATTCTCGCTCAACGACCCCGCCTGGACCGACAACGGCGACGGCACCGCAACCATCACCGCCGGCCCACTCGCCGCCGGCGACGACCTCCCCATCACCATCACCCTCACCGCCGACTCGCTCGTCGCCGGAGACTACGTCAACTGGGCCGAGATCTCCGCTGACGACGGCGACGATGGCGACTCGACCCCGAACGCCGACCAGACCGACGACAACCAACCCGCCGGACCAGGCGACCCCACCGACGACGACATCGACAACTCCACCGGACCCGGCGGCGACGACGAAGACGACCACGACCCCGCCGGCATCACGATCGCAACGTATGACCTGGCGCTGACCAAGGTCTACACATCCGACGACTTCGGTGACACAACCGACGGCATCATCGAGAACGGTGCTGACGTCACCTTCACGATCATCGTGACCAACCAGGGAACGATCGACGCAACGACGTTCGACGTCACGGACTACCTCCCATCCGGCTTTGTCTTGAACGACCCGGCCTGGACCAACAACGCAGACGGCACCGCCACCATCACCGGCGGCCCACTCGCTGCGGGCGCCTCAACACCGATCACCATCACCCTCACCGCCGATTCGGCGAGTGGTGGTGCAGCCGTCAACTGGGCGGAGATCAGCTCCGACGACGGCAGCGATATTGACTCGACGACCAACACGATCGTCGGCGATGACAACCAACCAGCCGCACCTGGCGACCCGACCGATGACGTCATCGACAACACCACCGGACCAGGTGGAGCCGACGAAGACGACCACGACCCCGCTCAGGTGTTGGTCCAGTCTTTCGACCTCGCACTCATCAAGGTCTACACGTCCGACTCGACCGGTGGCGCCACCGACGGTGTCGTCGAACCAGGCGGCGACGTCACGTTCACCATCACCGTGACCAACCAGGGAACCGTCGACGCCACCACCTTTGACGTCACCGACTATCTCCCGACCGGCTTCACGCTCAACGATCCGGCGTGGACCGACAACGCAGATGGCACTGCCACCATCACTAGCGGTCCACTGGCCGCTGGGGCTTCTACACCGATCACCATCACGATGACGGCCGGGCTCGCGCCGCTCGGCGACTTTGTGAACTGGGCGGAAATCTCCGCTGACGACGGCAACGATGCAGACTCGACGCCGAACGCTGTGCAGGGGGACGACAACCAGCCAGCCGCCCCTGGCGACCCGACCGACGACGTCATCGACAACTCCACCGGACCAGGCGGAGCCGACGAAGACGACCACGACCCCGCTGGCATCACCGTGGCGGCGTATGACTTGGCGCTGACCAAGGTCTACACGTCCGACGACTTCGGTGACACGACCGACGGCATCATCGAGGTCGGATCGGACGTCACGTTCACCATCACGATCACGAACCAGGGAACCGTCGACGCCACCACGTTCGAGGTGACCGACTACATCCCCACCGGCTTCACGCTCAACGATCCGGCATGGACCGACAACGGCGACGGCACCGCCACCATCACCGGCGGCCCCCTCGCGGCCGGCGCCTCCACCCCAATCACCATCACCCTCACCGCAACGAGCGCAGCATCGGGGGACCACGTGAACTGGGCAGAGATCTCAGCCGACGACGGCAACGACGGCGACTCAACGCCGAACGCCAACCAAGGTGATGACAACCAACCAACCGCACCGGGTGACCCAACCGACGACGTCATCGACAACTCCACCGGACCGGGCGGAGCCGACGAAGACGACCACGACCCGGCACTCGTCACCATCCAGAACTTCGACCTGGCGCTGACGAAGGCCTACACGTCCGACACGTTCGCCAACACGACTGACGGCGTGGTCGAACCAGGCTCCGACGTCACGTTCACCATCACCGTCACGAACCAGGGAACCGTCGACGCCACCACCTTCGACGTCACCGACTACATCCCCACCGGATTCAGCCTCAACGACCCCGCCTGGACCGACCACGCAGACGGCACCGCCACCATCACCGGCGGCCCACTCGCCGCCGGAGCCTCCACCCCGATCACCATCACCCTCACCGCAACGGCGACCGCTACACCCGGCACGAGCGTGAACTGGGCAGAGATCTCCGCCGATGACGGCAACGACGCAGACTCAACCCCGAACGCGACACAGGGCGACGACAACCAACCGGCCGCCCCTGGCGACCCGACCGACGACGTCATCGACAACTCCACCGGACCAGGCGGAGCTGACGAAGACGACCACGACCCAGCAGCGGTCGAGGTTGCGAACTACGACCTCGCCCTCACCAAGGTGTACACCTCGGACTCGAGTGGCGACACCACGGATGGCATCGTGCAGGAAGGTGACAACATCACCTTCACCATCACGGTGACCAACCAGGGAACGATCGACGCCACCAACTTCGAGGTGACCGACTACATCCCCACCGGCTTCAGCCTCAACGACCCGGCATGGACCGACAACGGCGACGGCACCGCCACCATCACCGGCGGCCCCCTCGCCGCCGGCGCCTCCACCCCGATCACCATCACCCTCACCGTCGATGGATCGGGCGATGGCGACTTCGTGAACTGGGCCGAGATCTCCCTCGACGACGGCAACGACATCGACTCGACCCCGAACGCAACACAGGGCGACGACAACCAACCAGCCGCCCCTGGCGACCCGACCGACGACGTCATCGACAACTCCACCGGACCAGGCGGAGCCGACGAAGACGACCACGACCCAGCCGGGTTCACGGTGGCCTCCTATGACCTTGCGCTCACGAAGACCTACACATCCGACACCAGCGTCGATGGCAACAGCACCGATGGTGTCGTGCGCCAGGGTGACGACGTGACGTTCACGATCACCGTGACCAACCAGGGTTCGATCGACGCAACGACGTTCGACGTGACTGACTACCTCCCATCCGGGTTCACGCTTAACGACCCGGCCTGGACTGACAACGGCGACGGCACCGCGACCATCACCGGCGGACCACTCGCCGCCGGAGCCTCGGTTCCGATCACCATCACGATGACGGCAACGTCGTCCGGTGCTGGCGACCTCGTCAACCTCGCCGAGATCTCGCTCGATGATGGCGACGACGAGGACTCGACACCGGACGCCGATCCGGCTGACGACAACCAGCCCGACGCTCCTGGCGACCCGACCGACGACGTCATCGACAACTCCACCGGACCCGGCGGCGACGACGAAGACGATCACGACATCGCCGGGATCACGGTCGATGCGTTCGACCTCGCACTGGTCAAGCAGTACACCTCTGACACCAGCGCTGATGGGAACACCACCGACGGAGCGATCGAGGTCGGCGACGACGTGACCTTCACGATCACCGTCACCAACCAAGGCACCGTCGACGCAACCACCTTCGACGTCACCGACTACATCCCCACCGGATTCAGCCTCAACGACCTCGCCTGGACCGACAACGGCGACGGCACCGCAACCATCACCGCCGGCCCCCTCGCCGCCGGCGACGACCTCCCCATCACCATCACCCTCACCGCTGACTCTCCAGCGCAGGGTTCAGCGGTGAACTGGGCGGAGATCTCCGCCGACGACAACGGCGATGCTGACTCGACACCCGATGCCGACCAGACCAACGATCCACAGCCCGATGGCCCTGGAGACCCGACCGATGACGACATCGCGAACACTCCTGGTCCTGGCGGAGCGGACGAAGACGACCACGACGTCGCCGGCATCTTGGTCGGTGGAAGCTTCGACCTCGCTCTTCGCAAGACCGTGGCCGCTGGCGCTCAACAGCCCGTGGTCCCCGGCCAGGACGTGACGTTCGAGATCACGATCTTCAATCAGGGTTCGACGCTCGCTGACTCGATCAGCGTCATCGACTACATCGACACGACGATGTGGGACAGCTTCGATCTCGCCGACAACCCCGCAGGGTTGACGGGCGGCGATCGCTCGATGCCCTACGCCTGGGCCCCATCCGGCTCGAACGCCATCGTCACGGTTGGCGGCACCCTGGCCGCCGGCGAATCGATCACGATTCCGATCACGCTCACGGCTCGGAGCCAAGCCGCCACCGATCCGCTGCTCAACGTCGCTGAAATCGCCACCGCAACGCCGGTGAATCCAGACGGGTCACCAATCCCGGCGACCGACACCGATTCGACGTCTGACACGACCAACTCGGAGACCCCGATCGACGATGTCATCGACGGATCCGCTGGTGACGAAGACGACCACGACATCGCGGAAGTCGAGCCAGCCATCTTCGACCTTGCCCTTCGCAAGCGTCTGCTCGATGGCACGAACAGCGCCCAGGTTCGCCCTGGAGACAACGTCACGTTCGAGCTGACCGTGTTCAACCAAGGCACGACTCACGCCGAGCGCATCACGCTCGTCGACTACATGCCCGATGGCCTCGTGCTCAACGACGCCGACTGGGCATTGAACGCAGCGGGCGACCCCGCCATTGCGCTGACCGGCGTCGTCCTCGCTCCCGGTGAATCCGTGACCGTCCCGATCACGTTCCGGGTGGCCCCAGGGGCGAGCAGCACACTCATCAACCAAGCCGAGATCTCGGCGGCTGTGGCAACCAACGGCAACGGTGTTGGGCTCGTCGGGGCGAACGGTCTGCCGATCCCCGACATCGACTCACTCCCCGATGCCAACGACACCGAAACCCCCGTCGATGACGTCATCGACAACACGAGCAACGACGAAGACGATCACGACGTCGCCGTGTTGGTCCTCGCTCAAGCGACCACCACCACCACGACCACGATCGCCTTCACCGGCGCCTCGAGCACCGTGATCGCCTCGATCGGGCTCTTGTTGCTCATGGCTGGTGGTCTCGTCCTCAGCCTCGGCCGACGTCGAGTCACCGAGGATCGTTGAGCGAACGCGATTCGACCTCAGGGGCCCGGCCCGTGTGACGGGTCCGACCCCTGAGGTCGACCACAAAGCGGTGTGGCTACACGTCGGTCTGCTGGTTGAGATAGGACTTCTCGGCGAGACCGTGCCACTCGGAGATGCCGTCGCGGAACTCGCGCCACGGGCCGAGGATTGCGGCGAACCGCTCATCCTCCGCTGCGATGCCATCGAGCACGTTCTCGGTCTCCTCTTTGAACGCAGCCATGAGCTCGGGTGAGAACTCGCGGATCTCGGCAAAACCCTTGACCGTCTGGAGGTCGATCGGGTTCAACACGTCGTACTTCGCCATCGTGCGCATGTTCGTATGGGCGGCCGCGTTCTCAACGGCTGCCTGATATTCGGGCGGCAGTTCGTCCCACTTGTCGAGCGGGATCTGCACTTCGAGCGCCGTGCCCGGCTCCCACCAACCCGGGTGGTAGTAGAAGAGTTCGCTGCCGAGCTGATCAAGACCGAGAATGAGATCGTCGGTCGGGCCGACGAACTCCGCAGCATCGATAGCACCGGTCTCGATCGACGTGAGGATCTCACCGCCAGCGACGGAAACTTGCTCGCCGCCGAGGTTGGTGAGCACCTGGCCAGCGATCCCAGGGATACGCATCTTCAGCCCCTGCAGATCGGCGACCGAGTTGATCTCCTTGGTGAACCAGCCACCCATCTGGCAACCCGTCGCACCAGCCGGGAAGGCGATGATCCCGTGCTCTTCGGCATAGAACTCGTTGAGGATCTCGAGACCGCCGCCCTCGTAGAGCCATGCGTTCTGCTGACGCTGGTTCAGACCGAACGGCACAGCGGTTCCGAATTGCTGAATCGGACTAAGGCCCGTGTAGTAGTAGGACGCGGTGTGGCCGACTTCCATGCCGCCGTCACGCACGGTTGGAAGCACCTCGAGACCACCGACGATCTCGCCGGCTGGCCTGGCGTTGATCTTGAACTTTCCGCCGGTGAGTCGTGAGACTTCCGATGCGAAGAGTTCCGCCGCACCAAACAGTGTGACCAAACCCGTCGGCCAGCTCGTGCCCATCTCCCATTCGATCTCGACATCTTGGGTGAGTTCAACGGTGTCGGAATCGCTATCGCCTCCGCCGTCACTGTCACCGTCAGAGCCATCTCCAGATCCGGTTTCGCCCCCGTCTGAGGACGATGAACAGGCCGCCAGAACGGTCGCGCCGGCGGCAAACCCTGCGACGCCGAGTCCGGCTTTGGAGAGGAACGATCGGCGACTGTTCATCGCCTCGTCCTCGAGTGTCTCGTGATCCACAGTCATGATGTGCTCCCCTTTTGATGTCAGTTGCTTGCAAACAAGTTGAATGAGAATTCGGTGATGCCCGGAACGAGCCCGAGCACGACGAGGGCGACGCCCTGGAGCACCATGAACGGGATGGCGCCCTTGTGAATGTCGGCGGTCTTCACCTCGGGCGGGGCCACGCTCTGCAGATAGAAGAGCGAGAAGCCGACGGGCGGTGAGATGAAGGCCATGTTGAGGTTCACGGCCATGAGCACGGCGAACCAGATCTTCTCGAGGTTCGTGAACCCCAGTTGTTCCATGGCGGGCACGAAGATGGGCACCACGATGAAGGTGATCTCGAGGAACTCGAGATTGATGCCGAGCAGGAACACCGCAACCATCGCAATGAGGACGAAGACACCCTTCGAACCGCTGATCGCCGTCAGCCACTCCGAGGTCTGATCCGACCCTCCGAGTTGGAAGAACATGAGGCTGAAAAACGTCGAGGCGAACAAAAGCGTCATCACGAGAATCGTGATGTTCGCCGTGGAGGTTCCGGCCTCTTTGAGCGCCTTCTTCGTGAGGCGCCACGTTGGGTCGATGTGCTCGGCTCCTTCGGCGACGAGCACTCGATCAAACACGTAGTTGAGAATCGCCAGCACGAGGGCACCGAACACGCCAACCGCTCCGGATTCCGACGGCGTCGCCACACCCTGGAAGATCGAGACGAGCACGCCGACGATCAGGACGATCACGGGCACGATCGACACCAGCACCTCCGCCGCCAGCATCTTGCCGAACGTCACGACCAGGAACGAGAAGACGAACGTGACGGCAAACCCGATGACGGCCGAGCGTGGGCTGATCAAGAGCATGACGAGGAACACGATCAGCCCGAGGCAAAAGCCGATGAGCAGCGCGGCCCTTGTTCCGGGGTTACCCGCCATCTCGCGCTCAGACTTCGGCATGCTTGGTCCGACACCCGGCTTGATGGCGCTGATGCCAAGCGCATAGGCGATGTAGAGGCCGCTGAGCAGCAGGCCGGGGATGAGCGCCCCTGCGAACAAGCCGAGGATGCCAACCCCCAACTGCTGGGCGAGCAGGATCAACACGATGCTTGGTGGCAACATCTGGGCCAGCGTTCCGGAGGCGGTGATCGCGCCGGTTGCCAGCTTGTGGTCGTACCCCAGGCGGATCATCGCCGGCAGCGACAGCAGGCCCATCACGATCACCGTTGCGGCAACCACGCCGGTTGCTGCGGCCAAGAGTGTGCCAACGACGATGACCGCAGCGGCGACACCACCGCGCAGCGGACCCATCAAGAATCCGAACGCATTGAGGAGTCGTTCGGCGAGCCCTGATCGCTCGAGGATCGCTCCCATCAAGACAAAGAGCGGCACGGCGAGAAGTTCGGGGTTTTCGAGTGCCTGTGACCAACGAAGCGGCAGGCCGCCGAGCGTCTCGACCTTAAACGTGCCGGTCAGATCACCGATGAAGGCGAAGGCCAAACCGGTGGCGGCGAAGGAGAACGCCACGTTGTAGCCAATGAGGATCATCACCATGAAAATGACGAACATCATCAGCGAGAGAAAGACGCCGGTTTCGAGGCCAAGGATCGCAAGCATCATCGGCGCACCTACTCCACTCGCAATGGGGCGTCGATCTCCGCCACATCACCAAGGTCATCACGGCCAGCGAGAACGAAGCCCGTCTTGATCAGTTCCGCCAACGTCTGCAGTCCCCACAGCAGAAACGCCAAAACGAGCGCAGCCTGGATTGGGCCAACGGGGAGCTGCGAAGCGTCTGACGATTGTTCCCACGTCTCCCATACCCGCCATCCGCTCGGCCACGAACCGTCTCGCTTTCGGCCGAGCGAGGTCGCTCCGTAGGGAATCACCACACGAAGCGCCATGAAGATGAACGGCCCAAGGAGCGTGGCATGGAGCACGAAGTCGATCGCCGCCTTGCGCTGTTTGGAGAACTCAGCCCACCAGAAGTCGATCCGAGGATTCACGCCGTCTCGCATTGCGTAGTTGACACCGAGCACGAACATCAGGCCGAAGCTCATCCATGCAGCGCTCGTCGTCTGGCCGAACAAGATGTCTCGCTCGAACCAGTTGTTGGTGTAGCGGGTGATCACGTTGAACAACTGCAGGGTGAACACGATCCACGCAAGCGTCATCACGCAGACCTTGCTGAGATCGCCGATTCGTTCGATTCCGATCCGGATCGAGTGAAGGATCGACGGCGCAAATGAGAGCGCGATCGTGACGATGAGGGCGACCCAGTGCCATATCTTCATGTTGCCGATCAGGAATCGACTGCCGGCGAGCGTGGCGATGACCGCAGCCCCAGCCAAGACCGCTGCGCAGATACCGAGCGGGTGCATGCGGGTGAAGATCTGGACGGCCGGCGCAGCGGGTTCATCGTTTTTGGCGTCGTCGGGAATCAACGACTCGGCGGCTTCGGTGTCTGCCACGGACGTTCTCCCCTTCGTCGTGCAGCGAACGGCCCTGGTCAACTCCGGGCCGATTCGGCACCATGACATGCCGGTGTGCCGCCCGTCACCCCTCTTACACTCGACGGTGAAGCGTTCCCGGCGAGCGACCCAAGCCGACCGTTTAACGGTTGGCCCTTGCGGCGGACGTTCGATGTAGGCAAGGTTCGGTCGGGGAAGTGTGCGGAAAAGGGGAGATCACATGTCGGGACTCACCGTCCTTGCCGTCGACGACGAAGAATTGGCACGAAACGACCTGGCCTGGCTTCTCGAGCGTGCGAACGGTGTCGACGAGGTGCTGACCGCCGACTCCGCAACCGAGGCGATCCGCCTGCTTGGCGTTCGGACCGACATCGGAGCGCTGTTTCTCGACGTCCAAATGCCGGGACTCGACGGCATCGAGCTCGCTCGAATGCTCAAGAACTACAAGAGCCCACCGGCGATCGCATTTGTGACCGCGTTCGACGACTACGCCGTCGAGGCGTTCGATCTCAACGCGTGTGACTACCTCATGAAGCCCGTTGACCCAAACCGGCTCGATGAAACGATTCGCCGGATGGCGCGAGACAGCGGCGACGGCGCCGATTCACCCTCGCTGTCAATGCTCGTGTGCCGCCGAGGCAACGATTCCTACACGATCAATCGGGACGAGATCTCGGTCATCGAAGCAGCTGGTGACCTCGTTCGGGTTTACACCGATGATGGCAACTCGCACCTCGTTCGAGAGTCCATCTCGTCGCTCACCGCAGCGTGGGCGACGTCGGGATATCTGCGGATTCACCGGAGTTATCTCGTTCGGGTCGCGAGCATCACGAAAGTACGAACCGAATCGGGCGCTCGGTCGATCGAGATCGAAGGCCGACAACTACCGGTGAGCCGCCGCTACACCCGACTGCTCGAGGATCGCCTCGGTCGTGGAGAGTAGCCAGACCGCAGGTCCAGACCCAGCAAGCCCAAACCCGGCAAGCCCAAACCCCTCGGGAAGGAGTGACCCTCAGCCGGTGGCGGTTCGGCGGGTGATTCTCCACCCAAAGACCGCTCTTGCGAGGCGCCAGGACCGGGCGCGTGCGTTCGGGAGCCACGTGCGTGGTTACACGGTTGACACCGACGACGTCTTTGACCTTCTCGCTGCGCAACGACGGCTCTCGATTCGGCTGCTCGCGCTCATTCTCATCCCGGTCGGCCTCCTTCCGATGCTGTTTCGTTTCGCACCGGACGTCGCACGATGGTCGCCGCTTGGACACGCTCCGTTTGCCTGGTTGATCCTTGGCCCGATCGCCCTCTTCAGCATCGTTGCCATCGCGATCTGGCATGAACGCCGGGCGATGCGCATCGAGAATCGATGGCGCGATGCAAAGGGCCACGGATGATCCCAACGATCGCCGTCGGTGCCGTGGTGACCATGACGATGGTGCTCGGCGTATCCGGTCTTCGTTTCGCTCGGACGACCTCGAACTTTTTCGTTGCGTCGCGAGCGGTCAACCCAGTCTGGAACGCCTTCGCCGTCTGTGGCGAAGCGATGTCCGCCGCAAGTTATCTGGGTGTGCCGGCGCTGATCCTCGTCTTCGGCGTCGACATGTTGTGGACACTCACGGGTTGGACCATCGGATTCCTGCTGCTCTCGCTCTTTATCGCCGCCCCCGTCCGACGGTTCGGTTCCTACACGATCCCCGAGTTCATCGAAGGCCGACTCGACGCCCCTCGACTTCGACCGCTCGTGGCGATGGCGGTCATCACGTCGAGTTGGTTCTTCCTCCTGGCGCAGTTGAAGGGCGCTGGTGTGGTTACCCGTCAGCTCATCGGTGCGCCGTATTGGGTTGGTGTTGTTGTCGTCGGGGTGCTCGTGGCCGCTGGCCTCAGTGCTGGCGGCATGCGCGGCATCACGTTCGTCCAGGGCTTCCAGTTCTTCTTCATCTTCCTCGGGATCCTCGTGCCCTTCACCGTTCTGGCGTTCGATCGAGCGTCTGGCGACGGCGAGCCGATCATCTCGCCGGACCCGCCGCTCTTCATGGTCGACCAGACCGTTGACTACCCCTCCGATGTCACCATCGAGGCCACGACCAGCACAGCGGTCACGATCAGCGGCACGATCGATGGACGGGTCGTCGACGCGGAGCCGGTCGTGCTGCTCGGTGAGCACGACATCGCGTTGGGCACCACAATCGACTTCACCGCTGGTGATCTCGTTCCGCTCGAGGTGGGTCGTGATCGCCTCACCGGTGAGCAGTGGGCTGCGCCTCTCGGCGACAAGAACATTGGTGGCGGCCATCCGCTCTACTTCAGCTACGCGTCGCTGCTCGCCAATATGTTCGGAATCATCGCGCTCCCCCACATCGTCGTTCGGTATTACACAAACCCGACCGGCCGAGAGGCGCGGCGGACCAATCTTTGGGTCCTTGCCATGATCGCCCCCTACTACGCCATGCTCCCGCTCATCGGTGCGGTTGGTCGGGTGCTCAGCCCTGATCTGTTGAGCAACGGCAACACCGATTCGACCACGGTCGTGGTCGGTAACCGCTTGGCGGACGGCCTCGGAGGCGAGCTCATCGACGCGGTCGTTTCGGCCGGAGCGGCGGCTGCGTTCTTGTCCACCGCTTCGGGTCTGTTGATCGCCATCGCCGGTGCACTCAGCCATGACATCCTCAACGCCGGCGTGCCCCAGTTCCGGTTGGCCGTGTGGATCGGAGCCGGTGTGTCGATCGCTGCGGGCATGGCGGTCGAGTCGATCGATATCAACGTGCTCATCGGCTGGTCGACGGCGATCGCCGCCACTGCGATCGGGCCTCTGCTGGTGCTCGGCATCTGGTGGCCGGGCTTTACCGAGCGCGGTGCGATCGCCACGGTCGCCATCGGCGGCACGGTGACCACGATCGCCGCCATGCTGACCCTGTTCGGGGTCGTCGACTCGGGCTGGGCGCTCGCGTTTGCCGCGACACCCGCCGCATGGAGCGTCCCACTCGCCTTTGCGATCGCAATCACCGTGTCGGTACTCGACCCGAACAAGGTGACCGACGTCGCCCACAAGTTTGCGTTGATGCATCTGCCTGAGCGGGCAGACAACCTCGTGGAGGTCGACGCATGAGCCGCAATCGACGTTGGGATCGTCGAGCGCTGCGCCTTCCGGATGACCCCTCCGATGTTCTTGGTGCCCTCAACGAACTCAACCAGCATCTACGCCGCGGGCTCGACGAGCGATCCGCTGCCTTCATCGCCCGAACGACTCGACAGCTGCTCGATTGTCGAGTGGTCGCCGTCACGGCCGACAGCACCCTCCTCGCACAAGATGGCGAAGCTGTCGATTGGCAGGTGGAGGTAGAGGACCACGCAACCCTCGTGCTCGAGCGACGGCGCACCGCAAAGCCAACCCTTTACACGATGTCGCTCGGCCGTGATCAGGCCGAGGTCGCCGTCGCCGTACTGACTTCCGACGATGTCCCGATCGGCACGATCCACGCGATGACGGTGCAGGGCCAGCCGCTCAACATGAACGCTCTTCGAGAGCTCACGGTGCTCGTTGGTTCACAGCTGCAAATCGCCGAGCTCGACCAGTCGAGAGCCTTTGCTGCCGAAGCCGAACTCCGAGCGTTGCGAGCACAGCTCTCGCCGCACTTCCTCCACAACTCGCTCACCGCCATCGCCGGGCTCGTCAACACCGATCCCATCCGAGCCCGATCGGCCATCTCGCAGTTTTCTGACTTCCTACGAGCGAGCTTTCGGATCCAGTCCGATCTTTGGACGCTGAGCGAAGAGCTCCGATTGGTCGATCTCTACCTCGAACTCGCCCGGGTCCGGTTCGGTGATCGCTTCGATGTGCTGTTGACCATCGATCCGGAGACGCTGCCGGTACAGGTTCCGGTGTTGTCGGTACAGACCCTTGTCGAGAACGCACTGCGACACGGGCTCGAGACCAAGCCCGGCCAGGGTTCGCTGCATCTCGGTGCCGAAAACGATGGCCCGGAGATCACGATCACCGTTGAAGACGATGGCGTCGGCATCGATCCCGATCGCCTGCAACAGGCGCTCAACGGCACCGACACGTCATCCCACGTCGGCATCTTGGCGACCGACACGCGCCTTCGTTCGACGTTCGGTCCTGAGTACGGCCTGATGATCGCGACCGCCGCCAATGCTGGAACGAAGGTCATCATGCGCCTGCCGAAGAACCCGCCGAAGCGAGGCTGACTTCATGGGTCAGGTCTCGATTGTTCGGAAGTTGACTTCCGGCAAGTTGAGATGAGTTCGACGAAGCCGATGCTCACCGCTCGGTCGCGGTTGCGACTTTTGAAGTGGCTCGAACCGAGAGCGTGATCGGCGTTGGTTCGAAGCCTTCGAAGAGTCGGTCGACGGTGAGCCCGTTCTTCGGGAAGAGGTTCAACAGATCGGCGAGCGCAAAGTGGCCGGCACCAACCTTGTCGCGCACCTGCCCGTTCTGGCCCAGGGTTCCGGCCTCCGGTCCCTTCGCCGGCGTCCACCCGCTCTCGAGATACCCGGGCCGGACCGTCACATTTGGAGCGTCGGTGCGATCGGCGAACGAACCGCAGAAGCACGGGTGAACGCCGACGTGAACGAGGACACCACCCGGCTTCAAAACTCGTGTCATCTCTCGCAGCATCTGCGGATAGTCCGGGGCGTCGGTGTGTGTCATCACGGAGATCACTGCTGGCACCGAATCGGTGGCAAATGGAAGCTCACAACCGTCGGAATGTGCGACCGCAAGGCGATCCTTGGCGAAGCCCAACATCCCCGATGAGATGTCGATACCAACCGGCGTCCACCCGAGTGACGCAACACGGTCGGCGTAGATGCCGGTGCCGCACCCGACCTCCAGGCAGATTCCGCTCCCCTCCCCCAACAACTCGACGAGGGCTTGGTCAACCCCGATTCGATCGGCAAACTCATGATCGTCCGCCATCGACCGCTGCAGCTTCAAGAACTCGTTCTCATACCACTCTGCGATGTCGTCGTATGCCGCTTCCATGGAGCTCCCCGTCGGTCGGCTGGCACTTGAGGTTCCATCGTGGGGGCTGGCGGCGATTCGATCAAGGGCGACGGGCAAACACCGTCGCCTGGTCGAGCGGTCGGCCGCCGTCCGGGGGGTCGATCACGCCGACCTGGATCTCGACGAAACCCGCTGCTTCAAGCTCTTGGGCGATCGCCGCCGGAAACAGCTCGTAAGCGGTCACCACCGCGTGGTCGAACGGTGTCCCGTGGGCGGCGGCCGACAATGAACCGAAGAATGAGACGAGGAGTGGCGCTCCGGGCTTGAGCACTCGCATCCACTCAGCGAAAGCTCGCCCGACGTCAGTCGGCGGCATGTGGATGATCGAGTATCGCGAGACCAACCCTCCGAGCGAGCCGTCATCGGCATCGAGCGACGTCAGGTCGCCCACACGAACATCGGCTTCTGGATAGGCCTTGAGCGCTTCGTCGACTTGGCCCGGTGAGAGGTCGAAGCCACAAGCATCGAGACCAAGCTCGGTGAGATGGTTGACGACGTGGCCGGGGCCGCAACCAGCATCGACGACTGGCCCGCCAACTTCACGAGCGCACTCGGCGAATCGTCCGAGCCACTCGAGAGCGTTCGCATCTCGCTCGAGACCTCCTGCGACAAACTCGGCGTAACGCTCGGCCATGTCGTCATAGGACTGGCTGACCGAAGCACTCACGAACGCATCCTCCCGGTCATCACATCTAGGTGTGGTAGCCAGACTCGATGTAGACCGTCTCCACACCGAGCTTCTCGTAGGCCCTGATGTTGCGAGGGTGATCGTCGATCGCCAAAATCGGCTCGAAACCCTGTGAACGGAGCTGGTGGACCGCCAGCGTCTTCACGTCGGCCGCGACCGAATAATCACCGGTGCACCGCATGATCAGCAGATCCCAGCGGATCTCGTGCTTCTCGAGCCAGCCAACGGTGATCCCGTCTGTCCAATCCGGACGTGAGGTGACCAACGCGATCATCTGCTCCGGCGGGACCTGCGCCAAGAAGTCGACCTGTTCATCGATGATGGTGTCGTCGCTGGCTGCAACGAAGAAGCTGTCCCAATCGCGCCAACCATGCTCGAGGTAGTGCTGACGATGGCGCGCATCGGCGAGCACACCGTCGATGTCCACACAGAGGGTCAGCGTTGGATCGCCGGCGTCATCGGTGGATGGGCGCGGCGATTCCCGCCAGTACCAACTGGGTTCGTAGCCGAGGTGAAATCGTTGAGCCAGGGCGCTCAGTCCTCGTCGGACTCAGCGGCGCGGTTTGCGATCTCCGCCACCACACCGGGGTCAGCGAGTGTCGTCGTGTCGCCAAGTGAGTTGCCGTCCGCTACGTCACGCAGCAGACGACGCATGATCTTGCCCGAACGGGTCTTTGGCAGGTCCGGCACGATGATGACGGTCTTTGGGCGGGCGATCTTGCCGAGTTTCACACCGACGTGTTCACGGATCTCGTTGCCGAGCTCGTCGCTCACTTCAGCATCACCGACGAGGATCACGTAGCCAAAGATGGCCTGCCCGGTGAGATCGTCGTTGCCACCAACCACCGCCGCTTCAGCAACGGCGGGGTGATCGACGAGGGCCGATTCGACCTCGGTCGTTGAGATGCGGTGGCCGGACACGTTCATCACGTCGTCGACTCGGCCGAGCAGCCAGAGGTAGCCATCGTCGTCGAGGCGAGCGCCGTCGCCGGCGAAGTACTTGCCCTCATAGGTGGACCAGTACGTCTCGCGGTAACGCTCTTCGTTGCCCCAGATGCCTCGAAGCATCGACGGCCAAGGCCGCGAGATCGTGAGGTAACCACCGCCGTTGGTGACGGTGTTGCCATCGTCATCGACGAGTTCCATGAACACGCCGGGGATCGGGTGGGTTGCCGAACCAGGTTTCGTCGTGGTGACACCGGGGAACGGCGTGATCATGTTGCCGCCCGTCTCGGTCTGCCACCACGTGTCGACGATCGGTCGCTCGTTGCCTCCGATGTGTTCGTGGTACCACATCCACGCCTCGGGGTTGATCGGCTCACCGACGGTGCCAAGCACTCGCAGCGACGACAGATCATGTTTCTGGGGCTCCTGCACACCCCACTTCATGAACATACGAATGGCGGTCGGAGCGGTGTAGAGCTGGGTGACCTTGTAGCGCTCGATGATGTCCCACAGGCGATCCTTGTCGGGGGTGTCCGGCGTGCCCTCGTACATGACCGACGTGCAGCCATTGGCCAGCGGTCCGTACACGATGTAGCTGTGGCCGGTGACCCAACCAATGTCGGCTGCGCACCAGTAGATGTCGGTCTCGGGCTTGAGGTCGAAGACGTACTTGTGGGTGAACGCGACCTGGGTGAGGTAGCCACCCGTGGTGTGCATGATGCCCTTGGGTTTCGCCGTCGTGCCCGAGGTGTAGAGCAGGTAGAGCAACTGCTCAGCGTCCATTGGCTCGGCCGGGCAGTCGTCGGAAGCATCGGCCATGACCTCGTGCCACCAGTGATCACGACCCTCGACCATGTCCGGGTTCGTATCGCAACGGTTCGCAACGATCACGTCGGTCACTGACGGTGCGCCGATCTCAAGGGCAGCGTCAACCGTTGGCTTCAACAGCGCGGCGGAGCCTCGGCGATAGCCAGCATCAGCCGTGATGATCACCTTGGCTTCGGCGTCGATGCAGCGATCCACGATCGCGTCGGCGGAGAAGCCACCGAAGATCACCGAGTGGGCAACACCGATGCGCGTGCAGGCGAGCATCGCGATCGGAAGCTCCAGGATCATCGGCATGTAGATGGCGACTCGATCGCCCTTCTCCAGACCAAGGCCCTTCAAGACGTTGGCGAACTTTTTCACCTCGGTCAGCAGCTCGGAGTAGGTCAGCGTGACCGTGTCACCCGGCTCGCCCTCCCAGTGATACGCGACCTTGTCGCCTCGGCCCGCATCGACGTGGCGATCGAGACAGTTGGCCGACACGTTCAGCTTGCCATCGGCAAACCACTTGGCGAACGGAAGCTGCCAGTCGAGAACCTCGGTGAAGTCCTTGTCCCACGTGAGCAGCTCGCGTGCCTGGCGAGCCCAGAACGCTTCATAGTCAGCATCGGCCTCGTCATACAGCGAACGGTCCGAGGTGTTCGCCTGGGCGGCGAAGGCAGCAGGCGGCGGGAATGACCGGTCCTCGGTTTCGTAGACCTCGATCGTTGGCTCTGACATGTCTTCCCCTTCGCTGACTCAAGACGCCGGCCAACCGTAGCCAGCGCAGCCAAGATCTGCCCAAGTGGCGGCGAGGCTGGTTCGACGGTTCTGCTCGCGGTTGCTTGGGGCAACCCCACTCGCCGAGGCAGCATCGGAGCCCCTAGGGCAGGTCGTACTTTGCGCGAAGGCCGGCGACGACGGTGTCAAGGCCGCTCGTGAACATCTCGTCGCTGGTCATCGCTTGCATCAGGCGAACGGACTCGGCGATCTCAGCATCGTCAATCGAGTCGGCGTCGAGACCGCCACCACTTCGCATCTGCGCCATCGAACCGTTCTCGGCGGCGGAAAAGCCAATGACGAACGAAACGGCAAAGTGCAGAGCATGGTTCGCCGTGACCGTGTCGAGACCGACCGCTTCGAAACGCCCGAACGCCCAGACCAACACGTTGAATGCTGCTGTACTCGGCGCGGCACGCGATGAGAAGAGTTCGAGCGCCGCTGGGTGGCTGATGATGACGTCGTGGAAGGCTCGAAGACCAACCCGCAGCGCCGTCTCCCAATCATCCTCTGGGACCTGGGTCGGCAACTGGATGTTGAGATACAGCTCCTCGAGAAGGGCGTCGAGGAGATCGTCCTTGTTTGCGACGTGGTGATAGAGCGACATCGCCTCAACACCAAGCGTTGCGCCGAGCTTGCGCATCGACAGGCCGCTCAACCCAACCTCGTCGGTCAGCTCGAGCGCCGCTTGTGCGATTCGGGCCCTCGTGAGGGCTTCACGTTCGGTCGCTTCCATCAGCCGAACAGGCTACTCCTCAGCACGAGCAGCCCACTCCAAGGCGAGCCATGAACCCAGGCCGTCGGGATCGAGCAATGCCTCGGCCTCACCGATGCGGCTTCGCATTCGATACGCATCGAGGTTGGGTTTCGCGGCGTTTGCCTTCCAGAACGCTCGTCCCTCCGCCACGAGATCGTCGATTCCGTGGGCAGCCAAGAACTCGGTCTGTCGCAAGACGGTCGTTGGCTCCGGAAACTGGTCGACGGCAATGTCGGTCGTGATATCGAGGCGGCCTGGGTCAGCAAACGGGTCGTCGCTTCGACCGTGCCCCTGATAGGTCCGCAGCCACCCGCCACGCTGTGCGAGTTCAGCAGTGCTCAACATTCCGTAGTCAAAGACCAGAACCCGCGCGGCACCGTTCGCTCGCACTCGTTCGACCCAGGTTCGAGCTTGCTCGAGCAGCGGGGCTGATGATCCGACGGGGATCTCTGCGACGGCTGCGGGAACGTTGTCTGGGGCCAGTACGTCACCAACGGCGCCGGCACCGTCGACCACGTGAACGTCTCGCAAGCCGTCCGCCGTGTGTTCGATCCACCGGAAGGGGACGTTGTCGAGCAGTTCGTTCGCGATGACGATGGCACCGTCGAGGTCATCGGGGAGCTCGGGCTGAAGTGTGAACCCATCTCCTTCACGCACATCGTCGACGGCGACATCCACACCGATCAGTGTCCAGGCTTCGGCACATCGTGGGGCGGCAAGGCGCAGCGACCGCAAGAGTGTTCCAGGCCCCGTGCCTGCATCGATCACGCGGAAGTCGGCTGGCTGGCCGAGCTCGTCCCAAACCGAATCGAGCCAACGAGCAACCACCGCTCCGAAGAGCGGCCCGACTTCAGGGCTGGTGATGAAATCGCCGCGACGCCCAGCGATGCCGCGTCCAGACGCGTAGAACCCATCGGGGCTATACAACACACGCTCGACGTAGGCGTCGAAGCGTTCTGGTGATTCCATCGATGAGCCCGAGCGGGCTTACGGCAGAGCGACGTTGACGAAGTCGGTCATTTCGCTGACGAGACCGGGCAAGACACCGGTCACGATCGTGACGGCAAGGGTGATGCCAACAGCGGCAGCGAGTGACGGCGGGATCGAGATTGGTGTTTCGTCACCGTCCGGCGCTGGCATGAACCACATCTGCTTCGCGATGCTCAGGTAGTAGAACGCGGCGATCACGGCGTTGACAGCAGCGATGACAGCGAGCGAGATGCCGCCGACTTCGTTGCCCTCGGTGAGAATGCGGAAGATCTCGAACTTCGCCCACCAGCCACCAACGGGTGGGATGCCGGCGAGCGAGAACAAGAAGAACGTCATCGCAACCGTGAGGCCCGGTGCGTAGTTGAACAAACCGCCGTAGCTCGAGATCTCCGCCGAGCGGGTCTTGCGAGCGGCGATGATCACCACGGCGAACGCACCGAGGTTCATGGCGGCGTAGATGACCAGGTAGGTCACAACGGCCGAGGCGGCTCGATCTTCGATACCCCCGTAGACCGCAAGTGGCGCCATCATGTAGCCGGCCTGGGCGATGCCCGAGTAGGCGAGCATACGAACGAGGTTGGTCTGACGAAGAGCGATCAGGTTGCCGACGGTCATCGTGAGAGCTGAGAAGACCCACATGAGCGGCTCGACCACTTCAGCCTGACCGGGGAACGCAATGATCACGACGGTGACGAGTGCGACGAAACCCGCCGCTTTCGATGCGACAGACAAGAAGGCGGTCAGCGGCGTCGGGGCACCCTCATAGGTGTCAGGCGCCCACGTGTGGAACGGAACCGCGGAAACCTTGAAGCCAAACCCAATCACCGTGAACACGATGGCCAATGTGATGATCGGCTTGGATTCACCAATCGAGATCGTCTCGGCGATGTCGGAGAGCTTTGTGCTGCCCGAAAGGCCGTAGAGCAAGGACATGCCGTAGAGAAGAATCGCCGAAGCGAAGACACCCATCAGCATGTACTTCAAGCCAGCTTCGTTCGACTTGAGATCTCGCTTACGCCATGCGGCCATGAGGTAGGCGGGGATCGAGACAAGCTCGATCGCAACGAAGATGCTCACCAGGTCTCGCGCAGAGGTCATCACCAACATGCCGAGCACCGACGCCGAGATCAGCTGGTAGTACTCCGAGTCGTAGTAGTCGCCCTCGCTCATGTAGTTGGTCGACAACAACACGATGACGTAGCCGCTCAACAAGAACAGGCCCTTGAGAACCAACGAGTAGTTGTCGACGACGTAGGCGCCATCCCACATGACTCGAGGCAGATCGTCGCCTTGTCCCCACAGGGTGAGGACCGGAACGAGTGCGACGAGGAACACCAAGCTGGTGAGCGTCGGCATGAAGCGCCGGGCGCGCTCCAAGAAGATCAGGTCGATGACCGTGACCAGCGCACCGCCACCGAGCAACAAAAGCTCAGGCGAGACGGCATGCCAATCGATCTCGGGCCGTTCGATGGCCTGGGCGAGAATGGTGGACAGCATCGAGGCTTACTTTCCGGCCGCAGCGTCGGTGATGGCGTCAGCGAAACCGGTGACGGCACCGTCGGTGAGGTCGAAGATGATGTTCGGCACGAAACCGAACAAGACGATCAGCACGAGAAGCGGCACCCAGGCAATCCACTCGGTCAAGACCATGTCGTGGATCTCGGGATCGTCCTCAAACTCCTCAGAGGGTGTACCAAAGGCGGTGCGCTGAAGGAGCCACAGGAGGTAACCAGCGGCGAGCACGGTGCCGATGGCAGCGATCACCATGTAGACCCGGAAGAGACCAACGGGGAGATTGCCGTTCGGCTGGTAGGCCGCAAGGATCGCCGGGAACTCGCCCCAGAATCCGGCGAGGCCAGGAAGACCGAGCGAGGCCATCACGCAGAAGCCGAGGATCCAACCCATCTTCGGAGCCTGGACGAGAAGGCCGCCGAGGCGCTTGATCTCAAGGGTGTGATAGCGATCCTTCACCGAACCGGCGATGAAGAACAACATGCCGGTGATGAGGCCGTGAGCAACCATGCCAAAGATGGCGGCGTTCATGCCGAAGTCGGTCAGGGTTGCGATGCCGAGCATCACGTAACCCATATGGGCAACGGATGAGAAGGCGATGAGACGCTTCATATCGGTTTGTGCAAGACAGCCGAGTGCGCCGTAAATGATGCCGATCACCGCGAGGAGACCGATCCACGGAGCCCACTCGATGGCGGCTTCGGGGAGGATCTGGATCGCGATGCGGATGAAGCCGTAGGTGCCGAGCTTCAAGAGCACAGCGGCCAGGATGACCGAACCCTGTGTTGGGGCCTGGGTATGAGCATCAGGCAGCCAAGTGTGGAACGGGAACATGGGGACCTTGATGCCAAAGCCCAAGAACATGCCACCGAAGATCAGCACCTGAGTGCCGAGCTTGACATCGTTTGTTTCAACGCCAGCGGCAAGGCCCTGCATGGTGAAGGTCTCAGAACCGGTGACCCAGTAGAGAGCGAGGAAGCTGACCAGCATGAGTGCTGATCCGAAGAGCGTGTAGAGGAAGAACTTGATCGAGGCGTAGAGCCGGTCGTCGCCGCCCCAAACACCGATCATGAAGTACATCGGGAGCAGGACAACCTCGAAGAAGACGAAGAACAAGACGAGGTCTTGGGCCACGAAGCTTCCGAGCATGCCGGTGTGCAGCACGAGGATGAGCATGAGGAACGCTTTGGGGTTCCCCGGGTTTGGAATGTGGTTCCAGGAGTAGATGAGAACCAGTGGCACCACGAGCAGGGTGAGGGCGATCAGCGGGATCGAGATGCCGTCGACGGCAACGAGGTAGCGGGCGTCGATGACGCTGATCCAGTTTTTGTCGACCGTGTAGTGGAGGTTGGCCCACTCGCTCTTGCCGAGGTTCCAGAAGTCGATGACGAGCCAGAAACCAACAGCGGCGGTGACGATCGACGTCACGAACGCCACCAGCTTGTGATCTTCCTCTCGCGATCCTGGGATCGCCATCATGATCAGTGCACCCACCAGCGGCAGGAAGACCATGAGGGTGATACCCCAGTCTTGGAGAAACGCGTTTTCCATGGCTGCTTCAGCCCTCTTCTTTCAAGATGCAGTCCGCCAGGACTGCACGTACCCAATGGCAGTAACTAGACAGCGATGATGAACACTGCGGCCAACATGGCAGCGGCGCCGAACATCAAGCTTGCGTATGAACGAACCTTGCCCGATTGGATCCGGCGCAGTGCCTGACCCCAACTGGCTGCGCCGGCCCCGGCGCCGTTGACCGAGCCGTCGATGGCTCCCTGGTCGATGTACTTGTAGATGAAGCGACCGGCGACGGTTGCACTCTTGCCGGCGGTATTGACGATGCCGTCGAGCACGTTCTGGTTGAACCAGTACGTACCACGAGCGAGTGGTCCCTTGGTCCCGCCGGCGATCGTGTCGGTGTAGAGATGATCGAGGTAGTACTTCTCGACGAGCATGGTGTGGCCAGCCTTGAGGAGACCGTTCTTGTCAGCCCAGTGGCTGGTGTACTCGGTGGCCTTGCGGTCGATCGAGTAGAGCTTCTTGTAGTACTGCCACACAACAACGATGGCAGCCATTCCGAAGCCAGTTGCCAAGATCGCGAGACCAAGACTCGGTTTGCCGTGATCGATGATCGGGAAGGTCGAAACACCAGCGGGCTCGACCCACTCTTCGAACGTGAGGCCGATCTTGCTACCGATCAGTGGAAGCTGCTTCGGCACGTTCAAGAAGCCAGCGAACACCGAACCGATCGCCAAGATGATGAGCGGCGTCGTGATACGGGGGCCGGACTCGTGCGGCGTGGTGTCGCCCCGGTAGTCACCGAAGAAGGTGAGCCAGATCACTCGGGTCATGTAGCCAGCGGTCATCGCGGCGGCGGCCATTCCGAAGATGAACGGGATGGTGAAGGTGCCGTTGCCGCCGGTGCCGGGGAAGGCGCCAGCGCCGACGAGGATTTCGTCCTTGCTCCAGAAGCCGGCGAGCGGCGGCATACCAGCGAGTGCGCCGGACG
Organism: uncultured Acidimicrobiales bacterium; assembly: GCA_937925335.1. Taxonomy (GTDB): domain Bacteria; phylum Actinomycetota; class Acidimicrobiia; order Acidimicrobiales; family SZUA-35; genus CALEWY01. The sequence continues at coordinate 81,226 of CALEWY010000009.1, read as the reverse complement.
CAATCATGAACGTCCAGAACGTCTTCGGCATGTACTTGCGGAGGCCACCCATGTCGGCCTTCATGTCGAAGCTGTGGTGGCATGCGTGGCTGACCGAACCGGCTCCGAGGAAGAGACACGCCTTGAAGATGGCGTGGGTGAAGAGGTGGAACATGGCTGCGGTGTACGCACCGACGCCGAGGGCGAGCACCATGTAGCCGAGCTGGGAGACCGTCGAGTAGGCAAGAACCTTCTTGATGTCGTTCTGCACGAACGCAAGCAGACCGGCCATCGCACAGGTGATGCCGCCGATGAGGGCCATGGCATTGAGCGTTCCGCCGTCGATACCGAAGCCGATGAAGAACACGGCGTAGAGGCGGCCGATCAAGTAGACGCCAGCAACCACCATCGTGGCGGCATGGATCAGCGCGGAAACCGGCGTTGGTCCGGCCATGGCGTCTGGAAGCCAAGTGTGAAGGACGAACTGGCCGGACTTCGACATCACGGCGCCCATGAGGAACAAGCCGGCGACGAGGAGGGTGTTCTGCGAGATCTCGCCGGAGACGGCCATCTCGTTGATCGTTGCGATCGAGAAGGTCTTACCTGCGGCGAAGTAGAGGATGATCATGCCGACCAAGAGGCCGATATCGCCAACGCGGTTGGTGAGGAAGGCCTTGAGGGCGGCGTCGGAGTTTGGTTTCTCCTCCCACCAATGGCCGATCAACGCAAAGGAACAGACGCCCACCAGCTCCCAACCGACGATCAGCTGGATCGTGCTCGAGGAGAGGACCATGAACAGCATCGAGGCTGTGAAGAGCGAGAGGAAGGCGAAGTAGTGCGTGTAGCGACGGTCGCCGTTGACGTAGTCGGTCGAGTAGATGTGCACCAGCATCGAGATAAAGGTGACGACGACGAGGAGCATGACCGACTGGCCATCGACGAAGGTGCCGATCTTGATGTCGGAGCCACCCTCGGCGGCCGATCCGCCGTTTTCGAACCACGTGACCTCATTGATCACGGGGCACGGGCTCGAGTGGCCTTCTTCGCCTTCTTCAGACACTGCGAGTTCGAGATCGGCGCCCATCGCCGTCTCTCCCGCACCAAACGCTTCACCGTCGGAGTGGTCGCCTTCGTCGGAGTGGTCGTCGCCGTGATCATCACCGTGCGAGTCAGAGCCGCATTGAGTGACGACAACGTCTTCGGCGTTGACGAACGGGGCGGCCGACTCATCGGATGCGCCGACGCCCTCTTCGTCGGAGTGGTCGCCGTCCTCACTCTTTGAATCAGAGCTGTGCGACTCAGCCGAGTGGGAATCAGCGACGTCGTGGGTATAGCCGATCCAGTTGGCGGCGATCACCAGCGAGAAGATGAAACATGCGGTGACGGCGGGGATGCCGATCCAGTGCGCCTGAATCTTGAGGCGCTTTGCGAAGAAGAGAATGAACGCAAACGAGCTCGCCATGATGGCTGGAATCAGCCAGACGAGATCGAAGACTTCCGGGACCGATGGGCCCTCGGCTGCGAGAAGAGAAAGCAACGGGGTCAGCCCTTGAGGAGATCGGCTTCGGACACGTCGATGCTGCGACGGTTGCGGTAGATGAGCAGCACGATGGCCAACCCAACTCCAACCTCAGCAGCGGCGACGGCGATGATGAATAGAGCGAAGACTTGGCCACCGATGTCGCTGTTGTACGCACCGAAGGCGACCAGGTTGATGTTGACGGCGTTGAGGATCAGCTCGATCGACATCAGCACGAGCACACCGTTCTTCCGGGTGAGCACGCCGTACACGCCAATGCAGAACAGCACAGCGGCGAAGATGAGGAATTGGTTCAGAAACACGGTGTCTCCCTCAGTCCCGGCGAGCCACGACAACGGCGCCGATCAATGCGGCGAGGAGCAGAACAGAAATTGCCTCGAAAGGCACGATGTAGTCGGTGAAGATCGACTCGGACACCGCACCGGTGTTGAAGTCGTCAGGGTTGAGCGCCGTTGGCACCTTCGTGTCTTCGAAGGCTTCCCAGAGCGAGAAGCTCATCACGGCGAGCATGACCACACTGACGAGCCCGCCAATCCAGCGTTGCTCGTGGTTGAGATCGTCGTCGGCGCCGAGCTTGGCTCGGGTCAACATGACGCCGAACAACAGCAGCACCAAGATCGCACCGATGTACACCAGCACCTGCGTGGCCGCAGCGAACTCGGCGCCGAGGATCACGTAGATCGCAGCGACCGATGCCAGCACGATCAGCAGATAGAGAGCGGCGTGCACGACGTTGTCCGTGGTCACCATCTTGAGCGCAGCTGCGGTGGAGACCAGCGCAATCACACCAAAGAAAACGTTGATGACCCACTGCTCGGTCGAGGTGAGCTCGACCGACTGTTGGGCGAAGAGAATCAGGGCGGTCATGCGGGACGCGGCACCTTCTTCTGCTTGGCTTCCGAGCCGCCTTCGTAGGACTCGAACTCCGGCACGGTCTCCATCCACTGGCCGAGACGGCTCTTGTCGTGGAGGAGATCGGCGATACGGGGCTCGGAGTACTCATACTCCGGGCTCCAGAACAGGGCTTCGAACGGGCAGACCTCAACGCAGATACCGCAGTACATGCACAGGCCGTAGTCGATGTCGAAACGGTCGAGCTTGTTGACCGTTCGTGGCTTACCACCGGCGCGGCGCGGCGGCGCAAGGTCTTTGTGACCCTCGATGTAGATGCACCAGTCCGGGCACTCACGGGCACAAAGCATGCACGACGTGCAGTTCTCTTCGTGAAGAGCGATGACACCACGGGCGCGAGCCGGTGGGTCTTCCTTCACGTGGGGATACTGAACAGTTTCAGCTCCCTTGGTGACCGTCTTCACGATCTCTTTGAAGGTGACACCGAGACCGGTGACCAAACCTGGAACGAGACCCATCAGACAACTCCCCAGCACATGCGGCGAACAGTGTGGCCGATCCTCATCAGAACGCCACCTTGAGAGCACCGGTGATCGCGATGTTCACGAGAGACAGCGGAATCAGAACCTTCCAGGCGAACTTCTGCAACTGATCCTCGCGGAAGCGGGGATAGGTGAAGCGCACCCAATAGATCACGAATGTGATCAACAACATCTTGGTGAACATGACGCCCGGGCCGATCACGTTCATCCACGGCGAATCCCATTCGATGCCGAGCAGGTCGGTGACGAAGGGGGGCAGGGCCCAACCACCGAGGAACAACACCGAGCCGAGGAAGGCGAAGATGTTGGCGGTGGCGAACTCGCCGATGAAGAACATCAAGAAGCGGAAGCCGGAGTACTCGGTCATGTAGCCGGACACGAGCTCGGACTCAGCGACGGGCATATCGAACGGACCCTGGGTGAGCTCGGCCTGCACGGCGATCATGAAGATCAAGAAGCCGAGACCCTGCGTGAGGATGAACGGGTTGCCGATCCCGCCCCAACCGAAGATCTCCTGCTGATTCTGAGCGGCGACGATCTCTTGCAGGTTGAGCGTTCCGGCCTGGATGACCACACCGACGACGGCGAGGATCAACGGCAGCTCATAGGCGATGAGCTGACCGGCCGCACGAAGGCCTCCGAGCAGTGAGTACTTCGAGGCGCTGGCCCAGCCGGCCATCAAGATGCCGACGACGGAAACCGACGAAACGGCGAGGGCGAAGTAGACACCCGTGTCGAGGTTGGTGAACTGTGCCTGTGGCCCAAATGGCACCACCACGGCGAGCAAGAACGTGCTCATCAGCACCACGTAGGGCGCAAGTGCGAAGACCCAACGATCGGCCTTCTCGGGGAAGATGTCTTCCTTCTGGACGTTCTTACCGAGCTCGGCGAGGAGCTGCATCGACCCGTAGGGGCCGGCTTCCATCGGTCCAAGGCGGCTCTGCATGAACGAGACCATCTTGAAGAGGTAGAGATAGACGGTGCCACCCGCGGGGATGAGCACGGCGACGATGGCAAACACCATCTTGACGCTCGTGTCGGCCCACCAGGGCCAGCTGGCCCAAGGCCAGTCAACTGCAAGAAGTGAAGCGAACGTCACCGAAAACACCTCGTAACGGCCAACGGCGATGTTTCGCCGCTAGGCGAAACTCGGTAAGTGAGCGAAGCGAACGGCATTAGCGGTCGATGTCTCCGAGGATGAAGTACAGACTGGCGAGGATCGTGATCACGTCGGGCACGTAGGCGCCCTTGAGCAGCCAGGGGCTGATCGACATGTTCGAAAAGCTGGCCGAGCGGATCTTGACACGGAACGGGTTGAGCCCGCCCTTTGACACGACGTAGTAACCCATCACACCGAGCGGGTTCTCTGTCTCGATGTAGGCCTCACCCTCGGGCACCTTGATGATGCGGGGGACCTTGGCCATGACGGGGCCGCTCGGAATCGTGTCGAGAAGCTGCTCGACGATGTTGCAGCTCTCACGAACCTCTTGAAGGCGAACCCAATAACGAGCGAACGAGTCGCCGTCTGGATGGGTCCAGACCTTCCAATCGACCTTGTCATAGACGAGGCCAACGGGATTGTCTCGACGGAGATCCCAGTCGACGCCGCTAGCGCGGATGTTTGCACCGGAGAGGCCGTAGCTCAGGCCAACGTCGGCGGGGATGACGCCGATGCCGCGGGTTCGAGCCTGGAAGATCTCGTTGCCGACGATCAAGTCGTCCATCTGGTCACAGAACTTGCGGATCTCTTTGAGGGACTTCTTGGTCTCCTCGATCCAACCGGCTGGCAAATCGTCCTTCAGGCCGCCGATGCGGTCGAAGTTCGGGTGGAAACGACCACCGGTGGCCGCTTCGATCTGGTTGAGCACGTGCTCGCGGTCGCGGAAGGCGTAGAACACGGGCGTCACCGCACCGAGCTGCACGCCCATGTCACCGAGGAACAGCGTGACGTTTGCGATGCGAGCAAGCTCGAACAAGATCGTGCGGATGTGCTGCGCTCGTGGCGGCGCCTCGACGTCCATCAACTGCTCGGCGGCGAGGATGAACGGCACCTCGTTGGCGAAACTGCCAAGCCAGTCGATGCGGTTGATCAGCGTCGTGACCTGGGGATACGTGCGAACCTCGGTGAGCTTTTCGTAGCCCCGGTGCATGTACCCCATGATCGGATCGGCTTCGATCACCTGCTCACCATCGAGGCGGGCGACGATCCGAAGCGTTCCGTGGGTTGCCGGGTGCTGAGGGCCGATGTTGAGGGTCATACCCTCGGCTTCGAGCTCAACATTCACCCGAGCATCAGCGGCCTGAGCAGCGATGTAGGCAAGCTGGCGACGATCAGAAACAGCGGTCATCGTGAACCCTCCGGGTTCATTGCAGTTGCTTCGCAACTGCCGGCGGCCATCGAAGGCGTTGTCATTGCGAATCCCCCGGGTTCGTCGTTGAAGGGGCGTCCGCAGATTCCCCGCCGGGCGTTTCGCCGTCAGGCGAAAGGCTGTTAGCGAGCGGCGGCATTGGTTCGACGTCCACGATGCCCGGCCATGGCTTGACGATGCGAGCCAGCAGCGGGAAGTCCTTGCGCATTGGGTGACCTTCAAAGTCGCCAGGCAGGTACAAATTGCGGAGTCCGGGGTGACCGGCGAAGGAGATGCCGTACATCTCGAACATCTCTCGCTCATGCCAGTCTGAACCGGGGAATGCCTTGGTCCAGGTTCCAACGGTGAGGCTGTCGTCCGGCACATCGGCCTTGACGGTGACGCCGAGCAGGGTCGTGAGGTTGTTGACCCGAGCGATCACCTGAAAGCGGGTGTCGCCCCCGGCATAACCGGTTCCGGCTTCTTCAGCCTCTTCTTCTTCGACCGCTTCACCAGCTTTGGCGCTGATGAGCTTGTCGACCTCGGCATCCATCGACCGACCAAACGGCGATGGCATCCAGTCGACCGCTGACAACCAGTTGAAGTAACGGAAGCGCTGACGGTCACGCAGGTAGTCGGCGGTGTCGCCGAATGCCTCGCTGGTGACTCGGATCCACAGATCCTTGCCGGGGATGAGGTGGTGATCGACGATTGCGTCACCCCACTCATCGGTGATCGCCTCGAGCAACGCCGTGCGTGCTTCGTCGACGACTTCAGCTTCTTCTGGTGCGTCGGTGGTATCGGTCATCAGTCGACCACTCCCAGGGCCAGCGGATCCTGGTTCCACTTCTCGGCCATGTCTTCGTTCTGGATGATCTCCTGCAACAGCACGATGCCTTCCAGGAGGGCCTCGGGGCGAGGCGGGCAACCCGGCACGTAGACGTCGACCGGAATAATCTGATCGATGCCCTTCGTGACGCTGTAGCTGTCCCAGTAGGGGCCACCACAGTTGGCGCACGAGCCCATCGAGATCACGTACTTGGGCTCTGGCATCTGCTCGTAGAGCCGGCGGATGGCAGGTGCCATCTTGTCGGTGACCGTGCCAGACACGCAGACCAAGTCGGCCTGACGAGGGCTGGCGGGCAGCGGAATCACACCGAGCCGCATGACGTCGTATCGAGGGGAGCCAAAGGCGGCGCCCATCTCGATCGCGCAGCACGCAAGACCCCACTGGTACACCCACAGTGAGTACTTACGACTGGTGTTCAACAAGGTGGTCAGGGGCTTGGGGAGCTTCCCTGATTCAACCAGACCCATCGGGGCGCCTCACAGTGAGAAGTTTCGGGACGAAGGAGAAAGAAAAACGCAATGAGCTGGGTTAGACCCAGCGAAGCACACCCTTGCGCCAGGCATATGCGAGGCCAAGCACGAGGATGAAGATGAAGATGACCATTTCGACGAGGCCAAAGAGGCCAAGATCTTCGAGGCGGGTAGCCCACGGAAAGATGAAGACAGCTTCGACGTCAAACATGACGAAGAGCAGAGCGAAGATGTAATAGCGGATCTGGCTCTGTGACCACGACGACCCGACCGGGTCGACGCCGCTCTCGTAGTTCTCGACCTTGGCAGGGGTTGGACGGCTCGGGCGTATCAGGCTTGCAAGCCCAATAAAGGTCGCCACGAGGCCAAAGGCCAAGGCACCGAAAAGCGCGACAATGATGTACTCGCGGAGGAAGTCCGACACGGGGCAGGATGCTACCGCTCGAAACGGCTCCAGACCAAGGTCTGCCACGGAATTGCAGCGCGTGAGTTGTTCAACCCGCCGTCACGACCGTGCTGAGATGCTGATGACACACCGCTGACGGGGTGCCGGTCGACGAATCAACGCCCAAAACACGGGGCGCAAGCAGGCCTATTCGGGAGCGAGCACGACCGCAGCGAGAGGCGGAATGTCGATCACGATCGACTGTTCACGACCATGGGAGCCGGTCGCCGAGGCTTCGATCACGTCGACGTTGAACGCATCGGTGCCGCCGTAGATCCCCTGATCGGAGTTGACCAGCACCGACCACGAGCCGCCCGTTGGCGTTCCGATTCGGTAGTTGGTTCGAGGCATCGGCGTGTGGTTGATCACACAGAGCACTGGGCGGTCGTTCTCTTCGCCGACTCGCAACCATGCCGTCACGGAGTTCTCGCCGTCGTCGAGCACGATCCACTCAAAGCCATCGGGTTCGAGTTCGCGGCGATGGAGCGATGGTTCTGACGCATACAACGCGTTGAGATCACCGAGCCAGCGGTCGATACCGGCGTGGCCGGACACCTCGAGCTGTGACCAGGCGACCGGGTGGTCGTGGTTCCATTCAGGTCCTTGGCCGAACTCTTGACCCATGAAGAGCAACTTCTTGCCCGGTTGGAGCCACTGGTTGGCCATCAGCACACGAAGGTTGGCGAATTGTTGCCATTCGTCGCCCGGCATCTTCGACAACAACGAACCCTTGCCGTGGGTCACTTCGTCGTGACTCAGCGGCAAGACGTAGTTCTCTGAGAAGGCCCACATGCCGCGGCGGGTGAGGTCGTCATGGTGATAGCGGCGGTGGATCGGGTCGTAGGAGAAGTACTCCAACGTGTCGTGCATCCAACCCATGTCCCACTTGTAGTGAAAGCCAAGACCGCCATCGGCGACGGGGCGAGTCACACCGGGGAACGCGGTTGACTCTTCTGCGATCGTGATGACGTCGGGATGTTCAGCGCCGATCGTTGCGTTGAGCTGGCGCAAGAACTCGATGGCTTCGAGATTTTCTCGGCCGCCGTATTCGTTCGGGATCCACTCACCGGCGTTGCGCGAGTAGTCGCGGTAGAGCATCGACGCCACGGCATCGACTCGGATTCCGTCGATGTGGTATCGCTCGATCCACGACATGGCGCTCGAGATCAGGAACGCCCGCACCTCGTGGCGGCCGTAGTTGAAGATGTAGCTCTTCCAGTCTGGATGCCAGCCTTCTCGGGGATCGAGGTGTTCGTAGAGATGTGACCCGTCGAAATTCGCGAGGGCAAAGTCGTCTGACGGAAAGTGCGAGGGAACCCAATCGAGGATGACGCCGAGACCACGAGCATGGAACTCATCGACGAAACGCATCATCTCGGTCGGCAGGCCATACCGAGCGGTGGGGGCGAAATATGACGTCGTCTGGTAGCCCCACGAACCGTAGAACGGATGCTCGGTGACGGGCATCAACTCGACGTGGGTGAAGCCTCGCTCGAGCAGGTGATCGGAGAGCGGATCGATGAGGTCGAGCCACGAAAGGCTGTTGTAGGCCTCGGCATGTCGCCACGATCCGACGTGCATCTCGTAGATCGAAATCGGCTTGTCATGACGCTGACGTTCCGGCCGAGCCGCGAGCCAAGCATCGTCATTCCATCGGTAGTCGAGATCGGTCACGACCGACGCGGTCGCCGGAGGCATCTCGGTGGCATATGCGAACGGATCGGCGCGCTCGACGTCGTAGCCAGCCTTTGTGCTGATGCGGAACTTGTAGCGGTCGCCGACGTTTGCGTTCGGAATCTCACCAGCCCAAATGCCGGAGTTGCCCTGCGGCGCGAGGCCGTACGCATCGTTCACGTTCCAGCCTGTGAAATCGCCGACCACCCATACCCGGACAGCCTCGGGAGCCCAGACGGCAAAGCGTCGGCCAGCATCGCCCCAACCTTCGAGGGGTTGCTGTCCGAGCAGCTCGAAGAGGCGACTGTGGGCGCCCTCGTTGAATAGCCAGCGGTCGTGTTCGGAAATCACGTCGGTCACCGTCTCTTAGTCGGCACGCAGGTGCCTGTGTCGAGCCCTCCGCCACTCGTGTGACGAATCACGCGTCGAGACGAAGTCCGAAGAGCGTCTCGAAGCGTTCGGCATACGCCGCGTCGTCTTCGATTGCGCCGAGCTCGACCCAATCCTCATCGCTCACCTTCGGACGGTTCTCACACAACTCCGGTCCGCCCCAACCACAGGTCCAGCGCAAGCGATAGTCATCGGTGGTCGCTGCCTCGTGAATCACGTCGGCGACCTCGGCCGGCATGCCGGGGTCTTGCAGGCCCGTTGCATAGAAGTTGAACAGGCGGCGATACGCCATGTCGTAGGCGCCCGACTCGTTCGGCGCCTCAGGGTTCTTGGCCATGATGGCCGTGCGAACGATTCCCGGTTCGACGATGACGACTCGAATTCCGAACGGCGCCAGCTCCTGGGCGAGGCCTTCGCTCAAACCCTCGACCGCCCACTTCGATGCGACGTAGGGCGATTGGGCGATTGCCGCGATCCGTCCGGCGACCGAGGAGATGTTGACGATTGTGCCACTCCCCCGCTCACGCATGTGCGGGACGACGGCCTGCACGCCACGAACGATGCCGACCACGTTGACGTCGAACACCTCTGCGTACATCTCGAGCGGCGTCTCCTCGGCAACACCGTTGCCGCCGATGCCGGCATTGTTGACGAGCACGTCGATGTGGCCTGCTTCATCGATCACGTGGGCGATCGCCGCGTTCACCGAGTCAGCGTCGGACACATCACACACGACCGGATGCACGGTGACACCAGCTTCGGCCGCCATAGCAGCGAGCTTCTCGCCCTTATCGAGCGAACGCATCGTTCCGTAGACCGTCCACCCTTTCGACGCGAGATCAACGGCGGCGGACCGGCCAATGCCTGAGTTCGATCCGGTTACGACGGCAACCGTTCCTGCTGCGGCTTCATCGGTGGTTGTGGAAGTCATCGCCCGACAGTACTCACCGAGCCGGGCAGACACCCGTTGATCACCCAGTCGTCGCCGCTTCCCGCCGTTTTGACCGTGATCGTTCGACAGCCAGTCAGCGAACCAACATCGTCGCCCAAGTGTGTGGTCACCTCGACGTTTGCGCTCGGGCCAGCACTCAGATCACGAATTCATGCACTGCTCTGGCAGAAGAGAGCTCTACGCTCCGGCCGTGCAGGCATCGGTTTCACCGCAGGTCATCGAGCTTCTAACAAGGCGTTTCGGGGCGATGATCCCAGCGGGAGCCGGCGCCTGGTCGACGGCTTTTCGCTTCAAGCGGGATGGCGAATCGTTGATCGTTCGTGTGGGGCGACATGTCGCCGACTTCGAGGTTGACCGAGAGATGTCGGCCTACCGGTCAGAACGTCGCCGAGGTTGAACCAACGCTCTTGCATTGCGACCTCATCAACCGCAACGTGCACGTGCAAGGAACGTCGATCACCGGTGTCTTCGACTGGGGGTGCCGGCGGTGGGGCGACCATCTCTACGACCTCGCCTGGTTCGAGTTCTGGGCACCTTGGTATCCAGAGCTCGACACGCGACTGCTGTGGGATGCGACGGCCGAGCGATGGGGCGAAACGCCTGATCCCGACCGAGTTGAAGCCTGCCTGGCCCACATCGCCGCAGATCACCTCGTCTACAACGCAATCATTGGCGAACCCGCCGGCGGACTCGAAATCATCAACCGAGCCAACGCCCTGGCGCTCCTTTGAATCACCGCTCAGCTAGTCACCGACGGAGAGAATCTCGAACGGTGCGGCGTAGTGGCCAAGCAGTGTTGCGTCGCGGACGTCGAAGATCATGATCGACGTGGTCGATGCGCCACCTTGTCGGCCGCCGCGGTCGGGTTGACCAACCACGAGTCGATCGCCGGAAAAGTGCACGAACGTGAACGGGAAGGGCAGCTTGGCCGTCCAGAGAACCTCGCCTCCATCGACCGCTCGCATTCGGATCACATCGGTCACGATCGACGGATCCTCGTCGGACTCAAAGACGCCGTACGCAACCAGCGACGCGCTCGCGTTGAACGAATGATCGATCGCCGCGTCGTCGCCGTTCACCGCAAGCCCCGCAGAGTCGATGAGATCGGTGATGCCGTTGGTGTTGCGGATCCCGGCAAAGGTTCGGGATCCTGCAGTCTTGGTGAAACGGAATCCGTCCTCGGCTTGGAACGAAACCGATTCGCCAACGACGGACTCGCCGGTTTCACAGTCGACGTCGAACAACGGGATCGCGAACTCGGCACCCTCGCCCTCGGCGCTTTCTCCGCCACCGGCCAAGATGGGCTCCGGCAAGTCCCAGTCGACCGGGCTTGCTTCGACCGAGATCACCGCAGCGTCGCCCGTCTCGGGATCGCCAGGGGTGAAGTGATGGACGGAGCCGTCGGCTTCACAAATCACGGTTCCGTCAAACTCGGCGACGGTCGACTCGAGTGTGCCGTTGCCAACATCAACCCACTGGAACACGTAGTCACCGTCAGACCATGCCCAACCAAGGGGCGCAACGTCGTGGGTCGCCCCAGCTCGTGCTGGCGGCGAGCTCGGATCGTCAGGATCGTCGGCAAGGAAGGCCACCTGCACCGTGTTGTCGTCGAGGGCAACGACGGTGTCGAGCTCCGCGAGATCGGCGAATGCCATCACCGCATCGAGGCTCAACACGGGTTCGGTGTCGTCGACCGCCGCGTCTCCAACCGCTGTGCCTCCAACCGCTGTGTCTCCACCCGCTGTGTCTCCAACCGCTGTGTCTCCAACCGCTGTGCTCTCGGTATCATCCGCAGTCAGGTCGGGGAAGTAGTTGAACGGTTCGAGTTCAGTCGTCGTCACCGTGATCGTTGGGGCAAGGTCGTCTGACGCCTCTGCCTGCGTGCACGCGGCCGTCACCAACATGCCGGCCGCGAGGGCCCATCGAGCGCGCTGACTCAACGAACGAGCTGCGGAATGATCTCGGCGGCGGCCAGCTCGATCTGCTCGACCGGTGAGTCGCCGAACGGAACCAAGACGACAGAGTCGACCCCGGCATTGATGAGCGACTGCAATCGGTTCGCAACCTGATCGGGCGTCGAGCCAACCGCATCCCAACCCGGAGGAAGATGAGCGGGTGGCGGCGGCAACAACGAAAGGTCGCCGCAGTAGTAGCCGGTGAAAACGGTGACCCGGTGGTCGTCAGAGGGAGGAGGCGTGGCCCGCTTGCGCCCATCGTCGATGTGTCCCCGAGCTCGCTCGACTTCTTCGGGCCCTTGCCCCTCGGGCAGGATCGTCCCATCAGCTTTCTCACCGGAAATCTCGAGCGACTTCGGACCGGTGACACCGGCGGAAACGAGCGGGATCTCGCCGGGTGGGAACTCCAAGGTGACGTCCGAAACGTTGACGTAGCGACCCTCAGCATCGAGCGTGTAACCCCATAGCAACGTGCGAACCGCATGGATCGTCTCGTCGAGCAGAGCCAACGGCGAAGCCTTCGGTTTTGCGATCCGGTTCATCCAATCGGGGACACCATGGCCGATTCCACCGTGGATCCGACCCGGATACATCCGCGCAAGTGCTGCCCATTCCATCGCCAGCGCGACGGGGTTCCGGAACGGCGCCGGAGCGATGCCATGGCCGATCAACGGCGGCGCATCGAGATGTTTGGTCGCCTCGAGAATGGCAGCTGCCTGTGCAATACCGCCGGCAAACGGAAGGTCTTCAACGATCCACAATTCGTCGACGAGGGCAGCGAGCGCCACTGCGTGTGCAACCTCGTACTCAGGAGCCGTTGTGCGGAGAACCATGGAGCCGATCGAGACCGTCATGACCGTCAACGGTACATCCGGTCGGAGCTTCGGGTCTGTACGGGCAGACTGTGGGATGCGAATCGGACCGATCGAGGTGACGACCCCTGTCGTGCTCGCCCCAATGGCTGGCGTCACGAACGCGCCGTTCCGACAGCTGTGCCGCCGGTTCGGTGGAGGGCTCTACGTCAACGAGATGGTGTCGGCCCGAGCGCTCGTCGAAGGCAACGCCAAGACCGACAAGCTCGCGAGCTTCGCACCGGATGAATCTCCGCGCTCGCTGCAACTCGCCGGCGTCGATCCACACTTCGTTGCGCTCGCCGTCGAGCGCCTCGTCGGCGAAGAGCGGGTCGATCACATCGACCTCAACTTCGGTTGTCCCGTCAAGAAGGTCACCCGCAACGGTGGTGGTGGAGCTCTCCCCTACAAACGCAAGCTCTTTGAATCGATCGTTTCCGGCGCCGTCGAAGCTGCTCGCCCCGCCGGTGTGCCAGTCACCGTGAAGATGCGCGTTGGCATCGACGACGATCACATCACCTATCTCGAGTCCGGCCGCATCGCCGCCGGTGTCGGCGCCGCAGCCATCGCACTCCATGGCCGAACCGTTGCCCAGCTCTACTCGGGGCACGCCGACTGGTCGACCATTGCCAAACTCCGCGAAGCCGTTCCCGCCGACATCCCCGTACTCGGCAACGGCGATATCTGGGAAGCGGCGGATGCCATCGAGATGATGCGCCAGACCGGCTGTGATGGGGTCGTGATCGGACGGGGATGCCTCGGTCGCCCATGGCTCTTCGGTGAGCTGCAGGCCGGGCTCGCCGGACAACCGATTCCGGAGGCACTCAGCATCGCCGAGGTGAAGCCCATCATGCTCGAACATGCCGAGGGCCTTCGCGATTGGTTCGGCAATGACAAGGGCATCCGAGACTTCCGCAAACACACCGCCTGGTATCTCAAGGGATATCCGGTCGGTGGTGAGATGCGGGGCAGACTCGGCCGGATCGAAAGTCTCGACGAGCTCGCAAGCCTCCTCGACCTCATCCCCGACGCTCCTCTTCCGCCGGAGAACCGTCGGGTCGCACGGGGACACACCCGCGGACCCCAGGTCGTGGCCCTCCCCGATCAGTGGTTGGGTGACCCAGACGACGATGCTCGAGCCAACCCGGAGGGAGACTCAGCCGTCTCCGGCGGGTGAGCCAAACCACGCTCGGTCTCGACCATCGACCAACCGCCCGCCTCACCCAACTCGCGATCGGGCTCATACTCTTCGGGTTCAGCCTCGCGTTGCTCGTGCAGGCAGGCCTCGGGCTCGCACCGTGGGACGTGTTTCATCAGGGCGTCAGTGAACGAGTCGGGCCTTCACTCGGGGTCGTTGCGATCATTACCAGCCTCGTGGTGCTCCTCGGATGGATCCCATTGCGTGAGCGGCCCGGAATCGGAACGATCGCCAATGCCATCGTGGTTGGTCTCGCCATCGATGCCTCGTTACTCATCGTCCCCGAACCGACCGCCATCGTCCCTCGTCTCGCCATGCTCATCGCAGGCATCGTCCTCAACGGGGTCAGCACCGGTATGTACGTTGGCGCCGGCCTCGGGCCAGGGCCACGCGATGGTTTGATGACCGGTCTGGCGAAGCGAGGCTGGTCGATTCGAGGTGTCCGGACAGGAATCGAACTCGTCGTTCTCATCTCCGGAGTCGCCCTTGGTGGGACGTTTGGTATCGGCACGGTCGCCTTTGCGCTCGCGATCGGTCCGCTTGCGCAGATCTTCCTCCCCCGGTTCGATCTACGGCGATCAGATCCCTGATTCAGGGCATCGTTCACGAAGACCTTGAGATTCGAGTGCTGCTGCCGATAGGTGACGGTGACGAATGTGCAAGGACAGACCACCTACACCGTCGTTCTCGGTATCGCCGATCCCCATCAGGCGATGGTCATTCAGCGTGAGATCGACCGGCATCCTCGCTTCACCGTTGTCCAGGACGCGCCAAACGCAGTCCTCACGGTCGACTCGGCGACCCAACTTCAGCCCGACCTGGTGATCCTGTCTGACCTCTCCCCCGGAGTGCAGGGGCGCCACGTTCTTGGCGATCTTGAGTTCCGCGTGCCGTCAGCTCGGGTCATCATCACCGTCGCCGGCGATCCATCGATCGCCAAGGACGCAGCGAACGTCGCCTACGCAATCGATGACCACGACCCGGCTGCGATGCTGAAGGCACTCGACTCCACCGCCGAATCGTTCGACCATCCTGACGAGCAGCCCGAGCGCCGTCACTCGTTCGATCGCCGGTTGCACCAGGATTGGACGAAGGTCTTCTCCGAACGCCGCGTCAGCGTTCGGCGCGCATCATCCGAGGAGCCACAGCGCCTCGAGATGCCCTACCTGAACTAGCCCCTCGGTTATCCGAGAGCGGCAGCAGCTTCTCGCAAGATGTCGCCGCCGAGGCCCGGCAGGATGCCGAAGAGCACGGTGAGAACAACCGTTGCAACCAACACAGCGAGAGCTGCAGTCGGAACTGGCTCGCCGTCATCAGCGCCCTGCGCAGTGAGCGTCGATGCCTCAACGGCCAACGCAACACCGGAACCATCGCTCTCAAGAGCCGCCTCTCCGCCAGCAGCTTCATCGGCGTCGGTCAGATCGATCTCGTCGTGATCATCGTGATCGCCGCCACCGTCGAGGAACATCGCAACGACAAGGCGAAGATACAAGAAGGCACTGACCGCTGCGGTGAGCATCGCGACGGCGGCGAGCACATACGCACCCGATCCAGCAGCGGCGATGATCACCCGGAACTTGGAGAAGAAGCCCGAGGTGAAGGGGATTCCGGCCTGTGCAAACGCCAGGATGGCAAGACAGCCAGCGATGACGGGGCGGCGCTGAGCGAGGCCCTTGTAGTCGTCGAGTGAGTGGCGCCCATCACCTCGACCGCCGAGGATCGTGATGGCGGTGAAGGTGCCGATCACCATCACCGAGTAGGCGAAGAAGTAGAAGAGAAGAGCCGACGTTCCGGTCATCGCCGAGTCGGCATCGTCGCTGCCAGCGACGTAGAAGGCCACAAGCATGAACCCAGCGTGAGCGATGGACGAGTAGGCCATCATCCGCTTCACGTTCGTCTGGACAACAGCAAGGAACGATCCGACGACGAGGGTCAAGACGGCCATTGCCGCAACCATTCCTCGCCAGTCACCACTTGCTTCGCCGAGTCCAACGACGAACACGCGGAGCATGCCGGCGAACCCGGCGACCTTCACGGCCGAGGCCATAAACGCAACGACGGGTGAGGGTGAACCCTGATAAACGTCGGGCGTCCACACGTGGAACGGAGCGGCTGACACCTTGAAGCCGAAACCGACGAGCAGCATGGCAGCACCGACGAGGAGCATCGATGCGTCGTTGAGCGGGACAAGTCCGGACTCATTCGGTATCTGCAACGAACCGGCGATGTCGCTGATGCGAGTCGAGCCGGTTGCGCCGTAGACGAGGGCGATCCCGTAGAGGAAGAAGGCCGACGACAACGCGCCAAGGATGAAGTACTTGAAGCCCGCCTCTTGTGACTCAGACCGGCGCAGATGTAGCGCGGCCAGCACGTAGACCGCAATCGACAAGATCTCGAGGCCGAGGAACGTGACGATCAGGTCGTCGGCGGAACCAAGGATGACACCGCCGCTCGCGGAGAGCAGCAGCAACACGTACCACTCGGGACCAGCAAGGCCTTCACGATCGAGGTAGCCGGGCAGAATGAGGGCCACGAGCACAACGGCCAGGCAGATGATGCCGGTGATGAAGATCGTGAAGTGATCGATGACCAACGCGCCGTTGATGATGGTTTGGGGACCGTCGCCGCCTGCTCCGAGAGCACGACCGATCAAGCCAGCCGGGGTTTGTGGGTCACCACCGGCGTTCGCCGCGGGCGCAACCCGAGCCCACATCGCTGGAAGCACGACCATCGAGGCGACACCACACAGGGCGGTGTAGATCGCCGGGAAGTGATTGTCTCGGGTCGAGGGCGCAAGCGAGGTGATGGTCACCAACAGAACGGCGCCGACCGACAAGATCAAGACCGGCAACAGCAACGACCATTCGATCGATTGCTCGGGGATCCCGACCGGTGGGTCAATTTGTGCGAGCAGGCTCAGCATCAGCCTTCTCCCTCTTCAGAATGATCGCCCTCTTCTTCGGAGTGATCGCCGTCCTCAGAGTGGTCACCGTTTTCTTCGGAGTGATCCTCAGCTTCGGCCCGCTCTTCGGCTTCTTCGAGGGTGTGGGTGAGATCTTCAGCCGTCGCTGGTTCGGACGGGAACTGCTCGGGGCCGGGTTCGGTAAAGCCGTTGACGTTCGCCTCCACGTGGGTGACGAGTCGCTCGACGGCAGGTTCCATGCGATCGAGAATCGGCTTCGGGTACACACCCATGAAGACGATGAGGAAGAGCAGCGGCAAGATGGCGAGGCCTTCGGAGAACCGAAGCTCGGGCATCTCGGCGTTCTCGCCCTCGGCTGGCCCGTGGAACACACGCTGGTAGGCCCACAGCAGGTAGAGCGCAGCGAGGATCACGCCGGATACCGCAACGACCGCCCACCACCGAGCACCCTGGAAGGCACCGAGCAGGATCAAGAACTCGCCAACGAAACCGTTCAGGCCAGGGAGACCAATGCTCGACAACATGATGAGCGTGAACGCTGCGGCAAAGACGGGAGCCGACTTCTGCAAACCGCCAAGTGCGGAGATCTCACGGGTGTGGCGGCGCTCGTAAATCCAGCCGACCATGATGAACAGCGCACCGGTGGAAACACCGTGGCTGACCATTTGCAGGATCGCACCCTGAATGCCCTGTGTGTTCAAGACGAAGAGTCCGAGCACGATGAACCCGAGGTGAGCGACCGAGCTGTAGGCGACCAGGCGCTTGAGATCGCGCTGCATCGTTGCGACGGCGGCGCCGTAGACGATGCCGATCACGCCGAGGGTCATGAAGATCCAGGCGAGATCGTGAGCGGCGTTCGGGAAGAGATAGATACCGAACCGCAGGTAGCCGTAGGTACCGAGCTTCAGCATGACACCAGCCAAGATGACCGAACCAGCCGTCGGCGCTTCGGTGTGAGCATCGGGCAGCCAGGTGTGGAGTGGGAAGAGCGGAACCTTCACCGCAAAGGCGAGAGCGAAGCTCAAGAAGACAAGCGTTTGTGCGGTGTCACTCAACGCCTGAGCCTCAGCGAGGCGAATCACATCGAAGGTCAGACCACCGGTGGCGTCCTTCGACAAGAACGCAACCGACACGATGCCGACCAGCATCAACGCTGATCCCGCCATTGTGTAGAGGAAGAACTTCAGCGCTGCGTAGATGCGTCGACCGTGACCCCAGCCGCCGATGAGGAAGTACATCGGGACGAGCACGATCTCGAAGAAGAGGAAGAACAGCAGCAGGTCGAGTGCCATGAAGACACCCATCGAGCCGGTCATCAAGAGCATCAGCCAGAAGTAGTACGGCTTGTGATCGTGGTGAGGTTCGGTCGCCAAGATGGCGATCGGGAACAAGATGCCGCTGAGAACAACCAAGAACAGCGAAATGCCATCCACGGCCAGGAACCAGCTGAGTCCGAGGTCGGCAGACCATTCGCGCTGGGTGACGAACTGCAGGCCGCCGTCGTCAGCATCAAAGGCGCCGAGCATCCAGATCGACAATGCCGCGGTGATCGATGAGCCGAGTAGGGCGACGAGCTTGAGTTCGGCCACCCGGTGCTTTGGAACGAGCAGCAAGACAAGTGCGGTGAAGAGTGGAACGGCGATGAGCGCCGGGAGGATCGGCACGCTGGCCGATTCGACTCCTGCCTCGGCTGCAAACAGTGGCAGCGTCACGACGACACCTCGATCCCGAACTTGAACAAGAGATAGATGCCAACGGCGGCCACCCCGAGGGTGATACCGAGTGCGTACTGACGAGCGAAGCCCGTCTGCGTTGCCCGCAGCGAACGGCCGACGCTGGTGACGACGGTGCCAACACCGTTGACCGCTCCGTCGACGAACGTCTTGTCGAACCAGGCAGCCACATCGAACGATGCACGACCCGGTCCGCCCATGAAACGAGCGAGTCCGTGGTCGTAGGCGACGGCAGCGGCGAGTGCCGGCTTCTCGATCGCCTTTGGATCAGCTTTGCCTCGCAGATAGATCGCGAAGGCGGCGGCAATCGCCACGACACCGACGGCGATGGCGATGACGGCGAGAACGACCTTGGTGCTCGCCGACGCGCTCGGATGCGCCTCATTCAAGAAGAGTGACGGCTCGATCCAGTGAGCGAGGAAATGCAGATCCTTCGTGAACGGAAGGTTGAGACCACCGCCGACCGCGGCGAGTCCGGCGAGCACCACGAGAGGCAGGGTCATCGTCCACGGCGACTCGTGCGGGTGGTACTCCTGGCGTTCGCGATACGAGGCTGGCATCGCATCGGCGAAGTCGCCGATGTCAGGAGCCTCGGTGAGTGCGGTCACGTGCGTCGGGGCGCTCGGTGCCTTGGCGAGCTCAGCCTTTGCGACCGAAATCCGCTCGCGGGCTGCAACGAGCGATGCTTCGGCGTCAACGACACCGGCTTCAGCGTCAACAAGGCCAGCGTTGGCCTTCTCGATTGCACCTTCGGCCTTCGGGACGGCCTTCTCGGCCTTTTCGAACGCCTTGACGATCTTGGCGTGGCCGTCGTCGGCCTCGTCGGATGCTGCGACCGCAGCGGTCGCATCGGTGAGTCCGGTCGTTGCCTTGGCCAGCGCTTCGGTGCGCTTGGTGACGTCGGCGTTCGCCTTCTCAACCGCCTCATTGGCCTTGACCAGATCCGCTTCCGCAGTCTCGATATCAGCGGCGGCCGAGGTGACCCCACCAGCGAAGGCGGCAGTGATCTCGTCGGTATGCGCATCGAAGAAACGAATACGCCCGAAGAACGTGAGGATCACTTGGCGGGTCATGTAGAACGCCGTCAGCAATGCGGTGACGAGACCGATGAGCCAGAGGATCGGGTTGGCGTCGTAGGCATAGAGGAGGATCTCGTCCTTCGACCAGAAACCGGAGAACGGTGGGACACCAGCGATGGCGAGCCAGCCGATGATGAACGTGCCGGCCGTGATCGGCATCAACTTGGTCAGGCCGCCCATACGACGCATGTCTTGCTCATCATGCAGCCCGTGAATGACCGAGCCTGATCCGAGGAACAACAGCGCCTTGAAGAAGGCGTGCGTGATCATGTGGAAGATCGCGGGGACGTAGCCGCCGACACCAACCGCCAAGAAGAGGTAGCCGAGCTGGGAAACCGTCGAGTAGGCCAAGACCTTCTTGATGTCGGTCTGCACGAGTGCGGCAAGTGCGGCGACCAGCGCCGTGATGGCGCCGACCCAGGCGATGAGATCGGTGGCCCACGGATCCGCAGCGGCGAGCACCGGGTTCAAGCGGGTGAGGAGGTAGACGCCGGAGGTCACCATCGTTGCGGCGTGAATCAGCGCTGAAACGGGCGTCGGGCCAGCCATGGCATCCGGAAGCCACACGAACAACGGGATCTGTGCTGACTTGCCAGCAGCCGCAAGCATGAAGAGCAACACCGCAGCGGTTGCGACACCAGCGGTGAGGTTCCCGGCCTGGGTCTCGGTGATGATGTCGGCGTAACGGATCGAGCCGATCGCATTGAAGATCAAGAACATGCCGAGCATGTAGCCGAAGTCGCCGATTCGGTTGGTGACGAAGGCCTTCTTGCCAGCGGAGGCGTTCGCTTCTTCGTCGAACCAGAAACTGATGAGGAAGTACGAACAGGCGCCGACGCCCTCCCAGCCGAGGAAGGTCATGAGGAGGTTGTCGCCGAGGACGAGAACCAGCATCGATGCGGCGAAGAGATTGAGGTAGAGGAAGAACTTGGAGAAGTTCTTGTCTCCGTGCATGTAGCCGATCGAGTAGAGGTGGATGAGCGTGCCAACACCCGTGATGAACAGGCACATCGTGATCGACAGTGGGTCGGCAAAGAAGCCGACGTCGACACTGAAGGATCCGGAGGGCACCCAGGTGAAGATCGTCTGGAGGAAGAAGCGATCGGCCTCTTCTTCAGCGACGAGGCCGGCAAACACCGCGAGGGTGGCCAAGAAGCTGCCACCCATCATTGCGGTTGCCAGCCAGCCAGCGAGCGGCTCGCCGAGGCGGCGCCCCATCAACACGAGCATGAAAAAGCCTGCGAGCGGCAGGGCAGGGATCAGCCATGTGGCTTCAAGCATTGGTTCAGCCCCCCAGCTCAACGAGATCGTCAGCGGTCGCCGTGGGACGACGGCGTAACACCGCAACCACGATCGACAAACCAACGACAACTTCGGCCGCAGCAACCACCAAGACGAAGAACACGGCGGTCTGACCGCTGAGATCTCGGAGCGCGGTCGAGAACGCGACGAAGCTGATGTTCACGGCGTTGAGCATGAGCTCGACACACATGAACATCACGAGCGGGTTCCGGCGGACGAGAAGCCCGACCGCGCCGATTGAAAACAGCCCAGCGCTGAGGACGAGGTACCAGGTTTCGGTGAGGATCATGCTGCTGCCGACCCTGGTTCGTCGACGACGAGATCTTCAGCACCACGGTTGCGGACGAGCACAACCGCTCCGACGGTTGCGATGGTGAGCAACAAGCCGGTGGCCTCGAAGGCCAAGATGTTTCGAGTGAACAGATCGCGTCCGAGCTGGGTCACGTTCTGCTCGTCGGTCAGTGGGACGACTTGAGCTTGACGGCCGGTGATGGCGGTCCGGCCGGCTTCGGGAGCGACATCAGCGTCAGGCCCGGAGAAGAACAGGCCGCCGAGCAGAACACCGAAGAGCAAGACACCGGCGAGCAGCGCGGTGCCGCGCTGGCCAACGAGTGCTTCTTCTTCGACCGCTTCGATTCGATCGACGCCGAGCAACATGATGACGAACAAGAAGAGCACCACGATGGCGCCGCCGTAGACAACGATCTGAACGAGCGCCAAGAAGTGCGCCTCTTGAATGATGAACAGTACTGCAACGCCGAAGAACGAAGCGATCAGCGAGAGAGCGTTGTGGACCGGGTTGGCAAAAAGCACAACACCGAGCGCTCCGCCCAGCACGATCGCCGCGCTGATGATGAACGAGATCAGATCAACCATCAGTGATGGCCTCCGTGATCGTCATGATCGGCAGTGTCTGGCTCAGGATCGACCGTGTCCTCGAAGGCCTGGCCCTTCTCGGGCTCACGAACTCCGTAGCCAAGCTCGCCTGACCACGCGACTTTGTTTTCATAAGCGGCACGACCGGCAGGAGCCGTGGCTCGCATCCAGCCCGAGGTGTTCTCGTCTTCGCCGGGGCGCCAGTCTTCCCACGGGAGATTCTGCGGCTTGCCATCGTCGTCGACCAAGAGTTCGTCCTTGGTGTAGATGGCATCGCTGCGGTTCGTGAAGCTGAACTCGAAGAGTTTGGTTTCGGTGATGGCTTCGGTCGGGCAGGCCTCGACGCACAGATCACAGTGAATGCAGCGGAGATAGTTGATCTCGTAGACGAAGCCGAATCGCTCGCCGGGAGACTTTGGATCGTCTGGCGGGTTCTCCGCGCCTCGCACGTAGATGCACTTTGCGGGGCAGACACCGGCGCACAACTCACAACCGATGCACTTCTCCATACCGTCTTCGTACTTGTTGAGCACGTGACGGCCATGGGCTCGCTCAGGCTTCGGAGCCTTCTGATCGCGAGCGTCGATGTTGCCGTTCTTGTCGGTCTTGCCGGCCCGGTATTCCTTGGTGGTGACGCCCTCGCCCCACTTCTTGAACGTGACGGCGAAGCCTTCGAGGTAGCCCATCAGTGGCCTCCATGCGCATCATGCGCCGTCGCAGATCCCACGGACAGCTCGTCGCTGTCGGGGTTGGCGACCATCGTGAGCCCAGCTTCGGCCAGGCGATCGGTTCGTGCGTTCTCGACAGCCTTGCGCAGCAGGGCGTAACCGAGGCCACCGATCACAAAGGCGATCAGCAACACGGCAACCGTGTCTGCAGTTGGGCTGTTGTCGAAGATGCCGACGTTGCCATCTTGAGCGACGCGAATGGCGCCGAGCACGATGAGCCAGCCGAGCGAGATCGGGATGAGCACCTTCCAGCCCAAGTCCATGAGCTGGTCGTAGCGGAGGCGAGGCAACGTCGCTCGGAACCACACGAAGATGAACAAGAAGACCAAGAGCTTGGCGAAGAACAAGATGAAGCCGATGTACCACGCCGACGGGAAGTCGATGAGTGGCAGATCGAACAGCGGAGCCGGCCCACCGAAGAACAGCGTGACGATGATTGCGCCCATCGTGACCGTGTTCATGAACTCGGCAAGAAAGAACAGTGCGAACCGGATCGACGAGTACTCGGTGTGGAAGCCACCGACGAGTTCTTGTTCGGCCTCGACGAGGTCAAAGGGCGGCCGGTTGAGCTCGGCGGTTCCGGCGATCAAGAACACGATGAACGGGATGAACCCGGTGGCGACGATGTTGAGGCGAGCGAGATCGCCGGCCTGGCCGTTGACGATTCCGCTCGTGCTGAGGGTGCCGCTGACCAAGATCACCGCAGCGAGCGAGAGGCCCAGCGCTGCTTCATAGGAGATGGCCTGCGCGGTCGCTCGGACCGAGCCAAGCAATGGGTACTTCGAGCCCGATGACCAGCCGGCGAGCATGATGCCGTAGATACCCAGCGAGCTCATCGCGAGGAAGAACAGAATGCCGACGGGCAGATCGGCGCCCTGCCACAAGAACTCGCGACCGAAGATCGTGCTCGAACCGTTGACACTGCCCTCCGCGATCGGGTCGTTATCGAACGAGCCAGCGATCGGAACAACCGTGAAGGTGAGGAATGCTGGGATCAGCGACAAATACGGGGCGAGTTTGAAGACGAACGGGTCAGACCGGGTCGGGACGAGGTCTTCTTTGAAGAAGAGCTTGATGCCGTCGGCCAAGGTCTGCAGCAGGCCAAACGGGCCGGCGACGTTCGGGCCGATGCGGTTCTGCAGGCGCGAGACAACCTTGCGCTCGAACCACACCATCAACATGGTCGCCACCAGACACAGGGTGAACGAAATCACCACCATGACGATGACCATGATCACGTCGCCGAAGTTGACGCCGTCATTGAGGAACGGATGACCCATCAGATGCTTCCGATCACCCTGCTGAGACTCGGACGTCGATCACCGCGTGATCACCCGAGAGAAGACGGCCGGCATCAAAGCCGGGGAGTTGGTACGGCACTCGGGCTGCACCGCGAGGCAAGCCGGAGTCGTGACGCACCACGAGTGATGCGCTGGTCGCTTCGGATTCGATCGTGACCGATGCGCCATCATCGACGCCGAGCGACTCGAAATCGTGGGTCGACAAAGAAAGCTCTGCCGGCGCGGCCAAATGAGCCAGCGACGCCGACTGCTGCACCATCGTCCCGAGATCCCACAGTTTGCGATCGACCACCAGGCGCAGACCGTAGCCGTCGCGAGGCGGGACGGCGACGGTTGATGCCGAGCCAATATCACTCAGTGCAACACCGGCGCCTTCAAGTGCGGGCAGGATTGGTCCATCACCCGCTGCGTCGAGGTTCGCCCAATCGATGCCCGCGAAGGACGCGACCGAGTTCGACAGCTCACTGCGCAGCTCGTCAAGTGTCCCGAAGCCGAGATCGTGACCGAGCGTTGCGCCGAGTTCGGCGGCGATCATCCAGTCGGCGCGGGCTTGTCCCGGAGCGGTCACCTTCGCCCGAAGTGGGCTGAGGCGTCGCTCGAGGTTCAAGAAACTGCCGTCGACTTCACCAAAGCCAGCGGCGGGGAGAACAACGTCTGCTCTGCTCGATGAAGGGTTGAGGAACGTGTCGATTGCGATGACGTTTTCGACGTGATCGAACGCGGCATCGACGAGTGCCCGGTTGGGGAAGTCCGAGAGCGGATCTGAGCCGAGAAGAACAAGCGTCTCGATCTCATCGTTGGCGCATGCCTGCAGCATCTCTTCGGTTTCAAGACCCGAGGTCGGGGTGAGACCGAGTTCGATCGCTCCGTGCACGTTGCCACGACGAAGCGCCGGCAAGAACTTGGCGTCCGGGACCATGCGCGCCAGCGCGCTGGCGGCGGCGGTGACGAACGATGCATCCTCTGCCAAGTTCGGGCGGCCGAGCACGATCGTGACCGGACGGCCCGAGGAGAGAAGTTCGGCGGCTTTTGCCAGCGACGCCGCGGCGACGCCACCGACATCAGCCCCGGTGTTCGAATCGGCGAGAGCCGTTGCGACTTCGGCAACCGAGCCGGGAAGAGGGTGGAGTGAGGCGGTCGCATAGCGCGAGAGGCCAGTGGAGCGGGGTGTGATCTCGATGATCGAGGCACCGTCTTCCACCGCAGCATGACGCAGGCGAAGATAGAGCGTTGGCAGCTCTTCTTTCGGGTCAGCGCTGAGCAGCACAACCACGCCACCGGGCGCAGCTGCTTCAGCGATCGTTGCCCGGGGCAGGCCCTGAACCACGTCGGCATCGAGGCCGTCATTCAACTGAGCATCGACGTTCGCGATACCGGCAGCATCGAGCAGACGACGCCAGGCGAACTGTCCTTCGATCGGCAGCCGAGCGCCACCGATGACACCGATTCGTGATGGATCGATCGACAGCGCCTCGGCTGCGAACGACGATGCGTCAGTCCAGCGGGCGATCCCGAACTCGCCAGCTTCGTTGCGGACGAGTGGATCGACGAGTCGGTCCTCGGACGTTCCCGATTCGTAGGCAAAGCGATCCTTGTCGCTGAGCCACGACCAGTTCACGGCGTCGGAGTCGACGCCAAGAACACGGACGACGGCATCGCGCGAGGACTGCACAACAACTCGTGCTCCGGTGGTGTCGACCGTTGAGGTGCTCTCAACTTCAGCGAGGTCCCACGGGCGAGCCTTGAATCGGTAGGGCTCAGCAGTGAGCGCACCGACCGGACAGATCTGCACGGTGTTGCCGCTGAAGTACGACGAGAAGGGCTCGTCAGGGAACGTGTTGACCTGAGTCTCGTTGCCGCGATCGATGAAGTGGATCAGCGGATCGCCAGCGACGTCGGATGCAAAGCGCGTGCAACGATCACACAGGATGCAGCGCTCGCGATCGAGGTAGACGAGGTCGCTGATCGGAATCGGCTTTTCGTAGTGACGCTTCTCTTCGATGAAGCGGCTCTCTCCAGGTCCGTACGCAACGGTCTGATCCTGCAAGGGGCACTCGCCACCCTTGTCACAGACCGGGCAATCGAGGGGGTGGTTCACGAGTAACAGCTCGAGAATGCCTTCTTGGGCGCGCTGGGTGCGCTCGCTTTCGGTGTCGACGGTCATCCCTGGGGAGACGGTCAGCATGCACGAAGGCTGGAGGCCAGGGCCTCGGCCGGTATCGACGTCGACGAGGCACATACGGCACATGCCGACGGGCTTCATTCGGGGGTGGTAGCAGAACCGGGGGATGTAGGTCCCGGTTCGCTCGGCCGCATCGATCAGCAGCTCACCTGGCTGACACTCGACGGACTGACCGTTGATGGTGATCGTGATGACGTCGCTCACTGAGCGGCCACTCCCTTGAGTTCGACGGGAACGGCGCCAACGGCACTCGCTGCCAGTTCTTCATCGGTGACATCGCGCACGCGCTCGGCGAACTCTTCTGGGAAGAGCGTGAGGGCCGAGTGAATCGGTGCGAACGCCGACGGACCAACGAAACAAATCGTGGTCATCTGATAGGGGAAGCGCTGCGCGTCGAGCCCGAGACGCTCCGATGAGGCATGAGGGAAATCGCCGGGACAAATCGTCTCGCCAACCTCGAGGAGCATCGCCAGGTCCCGAGTCGTGCCGTGGCCATCGATGATGCGGCCGAGAATTCGCTCGAGCCACGTGCCGCCTTCGCGACATGGCACACACTTGCCGCACGACTCGTGGGCGTAGAACCGTGTGAGGCTGTGAGCAGCCTTTGGAATGTCGGTGGTGTCGTCCATCACCATGATGGCGCCTGAACCAAGCATCGATCCGGCCGGGCCGACCTCGCTCGCTTCGAACGGCAGATCGAGTTGGTCGGGCAGGAACCAGGGAGCTGAACCGCCACCGGGAACGAATGCTTTCAGCGTCCGACCCTCAAGCATGCCGCCGCAGTACTCCTCGTCAAAGAGGAGCTGGCGGAAGGTGGTGGTGCCGTTGATGATCTCGTAGACGCCGGGACGCTTGACGTGTCCAGACACCGCAACCATGCGGGTGCCGGGCGACGTTTCGGTACCGATCTTGCGGTACTCCTCGGCGCCGTTGTTGGCGATCCACGGCAGGTTGGCGAGGGTCTCGACGTTATTGACGATGGTTGGTTTGCCGTAGAGCCCGATCGCCGCCGGGAAGTACGGAGGCTTGAGGCGCGGCATGCCGCGGTTGCCTTCGAGGCTTTCGATCAGGGCGGTCTCTTCGCCAACGACGTAGGCACCAGCGCCCCAGTGCAAGATGATGTCGAGGCTGAAGTCGGTTCCAAGGATGTTGCGGCCCACGTAGCCAGCTGCGTAGGCCTCGTTAAGCGCCGTTGCGATGCGCTCTTGAGCCAACGCCATCTCGCCGCGGACATACAAGAAGCACTGGCTGAGACCGACGGCGTAGGACGCGATCAGACAGCCTTCGATCAGCTGATGCGGATCAAGCTCCATGAGGAGACGATCTTTGTAGGTACCCGGCTCGGATTCGTCACCGTTGACCACGAGGTAGCGAGGAAAGACGTCGGGTGGCATGAAGCCCCACTTGACGCCGGCGGGGAAGCCAGCACCACCGCGACCAAGCACCGTGGCGTCACGGATTTCACCGTGCACCTCAGCAGGGGTCTGCGTCAGGGCCTTGCGGATGCCCTCATAACCGCCGGTCGCGAGGTAGCCCACGAGCGTGTGGCTGTCCTCGACGTCAAAACGCGAGGTGACGATCTGCGGCGTCTCGTTCTTGACGAAGCCCGCAGCTCGTTCGATTTCAATACCGGTCGAGCTCATCAGCTTTCCTCAGCGCTTTCGGTCGGCATCCACACGGGCGGGCCCGTCACCAGTTCCGGCGCCACCGCGCCGACGGCGCGTCCACTCGGGATCTGCTGACGAACGGTTGACAGCGTTCCGTGTGGGGGAATCGCTGCCGGGTCTTTTTGATCAGCGTTGTTCAAACGGTCGATCATCGCATCGAAGTCGTCGGTGGTGACGCGATATTCATGACGGTAGTTGACCTGCAGGCACGGGGCTTCGGTGCACGCCGCCTGGCACTCGGCCTTCTCGAGCGTGAAACGACCATCTTCGGTGGTGGCGCCGACTTTGATGCCGAGTCGGTCCTCTGCGTGATGGATCAGTTCGTCTGCGCCGAGCAACTGGCACGACAGCGTGCCGCATACGTTGATCACGTAGTGGCCAACCGGATGCAGTTTGAACATCTCGTAGAAGGAGCAGGTGCCAAGCACTTCGGCCGGGGTGACCTCGACCAGCTCTGCGATGTGGGCCATGGCATCTTCGGCCACGTACCCATCTTGTTCTTGCGCAAGGTGAAGCAGCGGGATCAGCGCAGACTTCCGCACCGGATACCGAGCGATGATCTCGCGCGCCAACATTTCGTTATTCGCATTGAGACGCGGCATCAGCAGCCTTCCAGCGTCGACGTTTCGCCGCTAGGCGAAACTCGGTTAGCGAGCGAAGCGAGCGGCATTAGCGGTCAACCTCGCCCATGATCGGATCGACACTCGAGATCGACACCACACCGTCAGCGATGAGGCCGTCGGCCATCATGTGCGGCAGCGTCTGCAAGTTGATGAAGCTCGGTCCGCGGATGTGCATGCGGTAGGGCTTGGGGCCGCCGTCACTCACCATGTAGCAACCCAGCTCACCACGGGGTGACTCAACGGCCACATAGACCTCACCCTCGGGCACCTTGAAGCCCTCGGTGAAGATCTTGAAGTGGTGAATCAGTGCTTCCATCGACTCGTCGATGCGAGCTCGCGGTGGTGGGGTCACCTTGGCGTCGCCGACGCGGTAGTCACCCTTTGGCATCTTGTCGAGAATCTGGTGGATGATCCGCATCGACTCGCGAATCTCGTTCAGACGAATCGCATAACGATCGAACGCGTCGCCGTAGGTACCGACGACAACATCGAACTCGACCTCGTCGTATGCGAGGTAGGGCTCATCGCGGCGCAGGTCCCAAGGGACACCGGCCGAGCGCAGAACGGGGCCGGTGCATGAAAGCGCAATGGCCTCATCGGCATTCATCTGGCTCACACCCTGCAGACGTTCGCGCCAGATGGGCTGGCCGGTCATCAAGATGTCGTACTCCTCCAGGCGAGGAGGCAACATGTCGAGCAGATGCATGACTGAATCACGCCAACCGTCTGGCAGGTCGGCGGCAACACCACCTGGGCGGATGTAGTTGTGGTTCATCCGCAGTCCGGTGACTTCTTCGAAGAAGCGGAGCACCTGTTCGCGCTCACGCCATCCGTAGATCATCATCGAGACCGCACCGAGGTCCATGCCGTTCGTTGCCATGAAGAGCAGGTGCGAGGAGATGCGGTTCATCTCGCTCATGAGCATGCGAATCCAGGTCGCTCGCTCGGGCACTTCGATGTCGAGCAGTTTCTCGGTCGCCAGCGAAAAGACCAGCTCGTTGAAGAGCGGCGCGGCGTAGTCCATGCGGGTGACGTTGGTCGGGCCCTGCAAGTAGGTGAGGTTCTCTGCCGTCTTCTCCATACCCGTGTGGAGGTAGCCCACAACAGGCTTTGAACGAATGACGGTTTCGCCATCGAGTTCGAGCATGAGGCGCAACACGCCATGGGTGCTCGGATGTGACGGGCCCATGTTCATGAGCATCGTCTGATCGTTCTCGCCATCGAGGGGTTGATCAGACGCTTCGGCCATCTGCACTTCGGACATACGCATGACCGAGCCGAGGCGCGGCAAAAGGCCGAGCTGTCCTTCGTGGATCTCGGTCGCTGCGTCAGAGGGCAACGATGCAGCAGCGAGCACGGCCGGATCAACCGGGGTATCGCCAGTGTCAGAGGATGGAGGTGCGTCGGTAATCGCCATCAGTTGGTTTCCTTGAACTGGACCGGGATTGCCCCAGTGGCGTAGTCCTTACGAAGCGGGTGACCTTCCCAATTCTCCGGCATCAAGATGCGCGACGGGTCGGGGTGGCCCTCGAACACGACACCAAACATGTCGTAGACCTCGCGCTCGAGATAGTCGGCGCCGGGATAGAGCGTCGTCAGCGATGGGACCGTGGGATCACCCTCCGGTACCTGAATCCGGGCACGGATTCGCTCGCGGCGAGCATGGTTCATGAAGCTTGCAACCACTTCGAAGCGCTCGGGCGCAACGCCGTCGGCAAGTGCCGGGCGGCGGGGGTTGGTCAGGTAGTCGACGGCGGTGACGTCGATGCACATCCGGAAGCCGTCGGCGAGAATCGCGGACGCAACGAGCAACCACTGCTCGCGGCTCGGATGCAGAACTCGTTGGTCATCGGTGCTGAGCGTGAGCGGACAGCCATAGGCGATCGCGGTCGGAACAGCAGCTGGCTCCTCGACGGCGCCCTCTTCGGCGCCTTCGTTCTCGGGAGAGTCAGCCATGGATCAGCGCCGCCCGAGGGTGACCAGCTGCGACTCGCCTTGGCCGTCGCGCTGCTCGATCACGATGCCGGCGCCCGCACCGGTCGCTTCGCGACGACGCATGAGCTCGCCGCTTTCGATCTGGGCGTGCAGCGTGTGGATCGCATGCAGCAGGGTCTCGGGGCCGGGAGGACAGCCGGGTGCGTAGACGTCGACGGGAACGACCTGATCGACTCCCTGCACGATGGCGTAGTTGTTGAACATGCCACCGCTCGACGCACACACGCCCATCGAGATGACCCACTTGGGTTCCATCATCTGGTCGTAGATCTGACGCAAAACGGGGGCCATCTTCTGGCTCACACGCCCGGCGACGATCATGACGTCTGCTTGGCGAGGTGACGCCCGGAAAACTTCCATGCCCAAACGAGCGATGTCGTAGTGCGAGCCACCCGTGGCCATCATCTCGATGGCACAACAGGCAAGGCCAAACGTCGCTGGCCAGCTCGAACGCGCACGAGACCAATTGACAAGTGTCTCGACTTGGCCGGTCACAAAGTTGTGCTCGAGCCCGCCCAGTCCGTCTGCCTTCACATCTTCGATGAGACCCATCAGGACACTCCCTCGAGGGATTCTTCGGCGTGATCGTTGGCGGAAGCTGAAACCGTTTCCGCTCCGACTCTTTCAGCCTCGACGTAACGGCCTTCGAGTCCAACCTTACGAACTGTGGAGCTCGATGTCCGGGACTCATCACGCATACCAGGCGCAACCTGCTGACGACGGTTCACCTGGAGCGGCCCCCAATCGAGGGCGCCCTTCGAGATGAGGTACACGAACGACTCGAAGACGAGCGCCGAGAAAATCAGGATTGCGACGAGCCCAAAAAGGCCAACCTCGCCGTGGACCATGGCCCACGGGTACAAGAACACGATCTCGATATCGAACACGATGAAGAGCATCGCAACCAGGTAGAAGCGCACCGGAAAACGTTCCGGTGGTTCGCGCCCAGGCACGATGCCGCACTCGTACGGCGCAAGCTTTTCCTCGGTTGGGCGTCGAGGAGCCAACAGACCCGAGCCGATGAAACTGAGTGCTGCGAACAGCGCACCCAGAATCAGCAGAGCCAGGATCGGCAAGTACTGAGCCATCACATGCCTTTCAAAAGGCGCGTAGAAACGCGCCGAGCGCTACGCCGCAGCGGCACGAATCGCCGCTTCACGCTTATCACGGGTGTGGAGCACCCACGAGAAGATGGCGAACAAGATGCCGTTGAAGATTGCAAACAGAGCTGGAGTGACGCGGGTTCCACCGAAGAGTGCGGGCAGAGGACCGCCACGATCTCGTTCCATCACGACCGAAACGACCGACTTGTCGGGGTCAGCGGTTGGGATGGGAGGCGGCTGACCGGGAAGGGTCGGCTGGTCGAGCGAACCCTGCACCTGGATGACCATGAGCTCCTGGGGGTGCCAGAAGTGAATGAAGGTGGTGTCGAGCTTGTGCAAAGCTCGAGCGGGGAGGTCCGTGAAGCTCTCAACCCAGGCGCTCTTGTTGGGATCATCAGCGGAGATCTCGGGATCGAGCAGCGGCTTGCCGCCGATGTTAAACGCTCCGTAGGAGAGCACGACGTAGTCGGAGGTGGCTTCGTACAGACCCTCGGTCAAGAAGACGTCGGCCGAGGCCACCGCTTCACCACGTCGAGGGTTCGAGCTGGCGAGGTAGCGCCAGTCAGCAAAGCGGCCGATGTTGTCGGTCGCAAAGACAACAGCCTCGCCTTGAGCGATATCGGGGTCGCTCGAGGTGACACCCTCGGTCTCAATGTCGACAGACTCGAGCGCAAGGCCAAGCTCAGCGACCGACTCGGTCTCGGCAAACGCCAGTTCTCCGTCGTTCAGCTCAACGAGCGCCCACGATTCGGCCTGGCCAATCCAGCCAATGGCGTAGATCGTCCAGATGACTCCCATCAAGAAGTTCCAGCCAAACAACGCAGCGCCGGAAATGAGAGCACCGGTTCGAAAGCCGGAGTTGGTGGCGACCAAGAGGTAGGTGCCGCCGATCATCACGACCACGCCGACCAAGACGGACAGCAGGCCACGGAAGAACGGATCAAATCCGATGCCGTCGATGAACGCCAGGTTGGCGGACGACATGTTTGCCAGCAATGCCATCATCCGAGACTCCGTTCGTAATCAACCACGGCCTGCACGTAGTCCTCGGGGAGGAGTGCGCCGAAGCCCGGCATCATACCGGCGGCGCTCTGGCCGCCTCGACCGTAACCGCTACCGGCGTTCGCACCGTTGTAGATGAAGTTGAACTGTGAGTAGCTGGTTCGTTCTGGCATCTCGATGATCTCGCACTCAAAGCCAACTCGGCCATCGGCCAGTTCGAGGTCGCCGTCGTTCAGCGACTCAAGGTCGATCGGCTCCGGGTTCTCGAAACCATCGACGGATCCGTCGGCAATCAGTGCCTGTCCGAGGGCATACGGGTAGGCGTCAGGAGCAACACCGTCTGGCTCCCACAAGCCTGAGTACGCAGAGCACTCGGCGAGGTTGCCGTAGTTTGCTTCGTCGGTGAGCACCTCGTAGGGCACGCCCTCGTCATTGATCGGAAGACCCTTGTCGTCGAGACGAATCTCGTCGCCGGCCATCGACAGGTAGA
This sequence comes from uncultured Acidimicrobiales bacterium, assembly GCA_937925335.1. Lineage (GTDB taxonomy): Bacteria > Actinomycetota > Acidimicrobiia > Acidimicrobiales > SZUA-35 > CALEWY01. The sequence goes on along the minus strand of CALEWY010000009.1, from coordinate 48,176 downwards.
AGAATCCATCACCGTCAGACAGTCCACCCTGCGGGGCCCATGTTCCATCGGGGAGCTTCCATGAATCGTCGGGGAAGCGATCGTGGATTCCACCGCAGAGGCTGAAGCCAATACCCGATGGGTTACCACCACCGCAGCCGGCGACGCCGTCAGCGAGAGGATCGGTATCGGGCAGCCACGGAACGGCCGGGCCGAGTGACCAGCCAGCGGTGTGGCAGCGGGCGCAGCTCAGCGAGCCAGCCTGGAAGCCTGAGAAATAGCCGAGGTTGAAGACGGCCTCACCGAGCGTGTCGAACTCGCCAGCGGCGAGCGAACGCTCCACCTCTTCACGAATCTCCGCAGAGACTTCGTCGGCGTCCATCTGGGCGGTTTCGGGATCAGCCGACTCGTTGATCTCGATCGGGTTGAGCGACTGCACCTGGAAGGTCTGGATGTACTCGATGGTGTTCTGAACCTGCTGGCTCGTCAGCGGTCCACCACCGGGCGTTCCCCACGCCGCCATCGGCGAACCGGGACGACCGAAGTTGAGGATGTAGGTGACCTCTTCTTCGTTGTAACGATGGAAGATGTTGTTGAGTGCTGGTGCAACCCACGACGCGTTCGCAATGAACTGACCGTCGGCGTCTTGCAGCACGTAGGCAGCGACACCACCAACGCCGTTCGCTGAGTGACAGTTCACACACTGCGCACCCTCGGTGTAGAGGCCTTCACCACGCGATTCGAAGTTGAGCTGATAGGCGTCGACGGCGCCCTCTTGACGGCCTGGTTCAGCGAGCCAGTAGAACGGCAGCGCGATCGACGTGAGCGTCAACACCACGAGGGCAAACGTCAGCGAACGGTCGAGCTTGATGCCCTCGAGTTCGGAGTCGTCGAAGTACTGCTTCTTGTTCGGAGCGAGCTCGATTTCAGAGCCGAGCTCTGACCGAGCCTCGAACACGTTGCGGACGAACAACACCACCATGCCGAGCAGCACGATGACAGCCACCGTGAGTCCGATGGCGCGGAAGTTCGCCGCAAGAATTGCCATTGCGATCATCAGTGACCCTCAGCGCTTCCGATGCAGTTCGGACCCTCGGCCTCTTGACCGGTGGTGTTGACGCCGATTGGAGGTCCCTGGATGATCACGCCGGTGTTGACGATGAGCTCGTCAGCCGCGTTGACTTCCATCGGGAAGCGGTCCATACCTCGCGGAGCAGGGCCACCCTTCTTCTCACCGACTCGGTTGTATTGCGAACCGTGACATGGGCACTCGAACCACTGCGAGGTGGCGCACTCGGGAACACGGCAGCCGAGGTGCGGACAGGTCTGGAACAGCGCGGTCACACCAGCGTTGAGGCCCTGCTCGACCTGGGGGTAGAAGCCGTAGCTACCAACGGCCTTTTCGACGGCGTTCGATGGGTATTCGGTGACCCACATACGGCCCTCAGGCACGTAGAAGAATCCGCCGCCAGCCTTGATGGCTGCCTCGATGTCGGCGATCCGGCCAACGTTGATGGCCGAGCCGAAACCACTTGAACCCTGTGGCCACAAGAAGGCGATGCAGGCGACGCCGAAGCCAGACAGACCAAGGCCGAACATCGACACGATGCCACGGTTGAGGAACTGACGGCGGGCGACACCGAGGGTCTCGGGGTCTGGCGGGACGTAGGCGACCGGGGTGCTTGGTCCGGAGGCGACGAGGGCGCCTGATCGGGTATCGCTGGCAAGGCGCTCGACCTGACGGCCAGACGCACCAGCAGCGACCAACTCGGTCGAGGTGGTGGAGACGTTCGTGTCGAGCGACACAGCTGCGTCGTCGGTGATGTCAGCAGAGCCGCGATCACGCTTGACGGTTTCGCCAGCAAGCTGGCCGATTGCACTCTCGGTGTCACGTCGGCGAAGCGATGCTCCAGTGGCAACAAGTGCCACGAGAGCGAGGGCCACAATTCCGATGATGAGGGCGATGGTCATTGGGGGTTACCTCTCCTCAGAGCTCGAAGAACAGGCCGTCGGCCCATGGGAAGACAAAGTTGAAGCCGGGGCCTCGGAAGAACGAACCGATCAAGGTCAGCACTGCCCAGAACATCATGAAGGCGGTGAAGAGCATGACGGCAAGCTTGCGATCCTCAGGCTTGTTGCTGGGGTTCTTGTCGATATAGGGAGCCATCGTCAAGATGATCAAGCCGATACCGGGGATGGTCACACCAGCGACCATCGGGTGGAACATGGTGAGTAGTTCTTGCAGTCCGAGGAAGTACCAGGGGGCCTTCGACGGGTTCGGTGTTGCGTTCACGTTGGCCAACTCGAGGAGCGGGGCGTTCACGAAGATCGAGAAGAAGGTGAGGAAGGCGGTGCAGAACAGCGCAGCGCCAAACTCGACAACGATGAGGTGAGGCCAGGTGTGCACCTTGTCCTGCGGCTTCATCTTGATGTCTTGAATCGACCCGGACTTGACGACGGTCAACAAGCGCTGGGTGTGCCCAGCCGGACCGGTCATCACCGGCATGTCGGCAACGGCGGTGGCCGCAGCGACGGCAGTGCCGACCCCGCCTCCACCAGCAGGAGCGACCGCAGTGCCTGCAGCCTCTTTCTGCTTCGCTGACTTCGAACGCTCCAGCAGATGCGCTGGAATCTTCGAGCCTTCACCCGACGAACCGGACGCGGCGTCTCCACCGCTGGCCGCGGGTGCAGCAGCGTCGGCGCTGGACTCGGCTTTCTTGCGAGCCTCTTCGGCACGCTTGCGGAGGTGTTCTGGGATCTCAGTCATGGAGTTCCTCGGGCGGAATGTCGGTCGAAACCGAACGGTCGGACGATATCGGAGGGCGCACTACAAGTATGGGGATCCGGGCCTAAAGCGGGCCGGAAATTCCGCCATCCTTGCGAACTCGCCAGAAGTGAATCGCCATGAAGATGACGGTCACGAAGGGAAGCATCAAGACGTGCAAGACGTACCAACGCAGAAGCGTGTCGGTACCAATGACCTTGCCGCCGAGCAGAACGAAGCGGACCTGCTCACCAAACACGGGGGTGTAACCCATCATGTTGGTACCCACGGTCACAGCCCAGAGTGCGAGCTGATCCCATGGCAACAAGTAGCCGGTGAAGGAGAGCAGGAGGGTCATCTGCAACAGGATTGTTCCGATGACCCAGTTGAACTCTCGAGGCGCCTTGTAGGCGCCGTGATAGAAGACTCGGGCCATGTGCAAGAAGACCGAGAGCACCATGAGGTGCGCTCCCCATCGATGCATGTTGCGGACCAGGAGGCCGAAGGTCACCGACGTTTGCAAGGTGTAGATGTCGTCCCAGGCAGCAGCGGCGGTTGGCCGGTAGAAGAACATCAAGAAGATGCCGGTCACGGTCAAGATGATGAACAAGAAGAAGCTCAGTCCGCCGAGGCACAGCGTGTAGCTGACCTTCACGGCGTGACGCTTCACCTTCACCGGATGGAGGTGGTAGAGCACCGAGTTCATGATCACGTAGGAGCGGTTACGTGGGCTATCGGTGTAGCCCTTACGGAAAACCGAACCGGGGCGGAAGATCGAGTTCCACGCCTGTGAGCTCTGGGTGTTGTCGACCACATTGCCGAGCGTTTCAGCAGCCTTTTCGGCCAACGTCGGCTTGTCTTGGATTGACTTTGCCATGGAAGTTCCTGTGTACGCGGGTCAGGCGAGCCGCATCCCATAGCCGTAGCCATGGGAGTCGGTCCGCTGGTGGTGGTCGCCGGTCGCTGCGGGGTCAGCAACCTTGCCAAGGATGATCACGCCGGTGGGGCACCGGTCGACGCAGAGTGCACAACGGGTGCACACGTCGTCGTCGATCGTGAAGATGAATGCATCGGATGGATCGTCGCCGGGTTTGGCGATTCCAAAGCTCTCTGAGATCGCCTCGGTGGGCTGCATATGAATGCACTTCCACGGGCAAATATCGACACAGCCTTCACAGGCAATGCACTCGGCCTGGTCGATGTGGATGAACTGCTTGGGCTTCACAGCCTTCGCGAGATAGTCGGCGTCGACCTCGACGAGAACGTAGTCGTCTCGGAATTCCGGAAGAGGCGGATTGGCGTCGGTCGTGACCATGCAGATCAGCCTCGCTTCACGAGTGGGCGACCGTAGGTGGAGGTGACCACCTCGGTACTGTCGGACTTCTTCGGCTCCTGCCAGGTCTTCCACATGGCGGTCATTGCGCCCAAGTACACGATGTAGATGATCGCGGCGACCGAGTCGGAGACGGCTCGGAGTGTGATGTCGAAGGGGAACCATCCGCCGGCGCTCTTCGGCGTGATCAAGCCCCAGGCGTCGAACAACACGTCGGCTCGGAAGCTCCACTCGTTCTCAGCGACGGTCAACCACTGGTGAGGAACGATGCCGAACACGATGAACAAGAGCATGAAGACGTAGGTCGAGAAGACGGACGCTTCACCCCATGACATCTGGTGATTCTCGGGGCGGCGCGCCGCATAACGAGAGATGCCGGCTGCCATGATGAGCGAGAAGATGATCGACACGATGAGTGCGGCCACGGGGGACTCCTGATGGTTGCCCAGTTCGGGGGAACTGAACGATCGCTCCACGGGCGGTGAGGCGACTTTGTGAACGTTTGCACAATCTACCTGTTGAAGTCCATAGCTCGGCAAACCCGGCAGCGCGATTGCAACACTTCACCCCATGGGGAGTGCTTGCGCGCATCACAAAAACCGGGACATCCCGAACAAAGAAGTTCGACAACGGGCCGTTGTAGCACGGCGACCATGCAATCGCCCACATCCTGGGGTGGGCTTTTCTCATGTCCCCCGCGCGTTCTTCGGGTTCTCGCCACCATTTGTACGACCGCCGCGGACTGAATTCGTGTCATGTCACGTGCCTCCGCACGTGTCTCCGGGATGTTTCGGCAACTTTTGATGGCACAAGAATGGTCGTTCGCAGCTCAGGGGCGTACAGTTTGGGCCGATTGACAAGCTTGGCCGTGCCCTGTCGGGTCGCCGCGTCTGATCCTGAGGACTTGATCTCCCGTGACCGAAATCCCCGAACACCTTCTGAAGCGAAGCCGTGCCGCAAAGGGCAAGGGCGACGAAGGTGCCGCGAGCGACTCCACCGCCGTGACCCCGGCTACCGACGCTGGCGCAGCTCCCGTGGCCGCAGGCCCACCAGCCGTCGCCGCAGCCGCAGCCGCGATCCCTGCGGACAAGCCGGCACCGGAAGCTCCTCCCGAAGCGCACTACATCGAGGCCGCCAAGGCCCGTCGCCGCATCCCTGCGTGGGTGCTGCCACTCGTCGGAGCGCTGCCGATCTGGGCCATTGCCTTTGCGGGAACCATGCAACAGCCCGAGGTTGAAGATCCGCTCTTCACCGGGGCCGAAGCCGTCTACGGCGAGGCCGGTTGTGCTGGCTGCCACGGAGCTGGCGGCGGAGGCGGCGTTGGCTATCAGCTCAGCGACGGTTCGGTCTGGGCCACGTTCCCCGATCCAGTCGATCAGATGGTGCACATCGCTCGAGGCTCGGCGGCAATCGCCGACCAGGGTTACGGCGCTGAGCGTCCGGGAGGCATCCGCATCGCCGGCGCATCCGGCAACAACATGCCAGCCTTCCCCGACCTGACATTGCTCGAACTCGAACTCGTGGTCTTCCACGAGCGTGCCGTTCTCTCCGGCGAGGACACCTCGTCTGAGGCGTACCAAGAGTGGATGGAACACCTGAGGGAGCGCGAGGAAGAGGGCGAAGAGATCGAGATCGATCTCGAACTACTCCTCGACTGTGCGCACCCGGACATCACACCTGGCGCAACGGGCGTGGGAAGTCCCGATGAAGATCATCCTTGCCCCGGCCCGCACGCCGAGGGCGAAGAGGTCGCAGCAGGCTGACGCCGTGACGTCGGCCAGATCTCGCCATCAACGATCTCGGGCGGGGCTGATCGTCGCCCTCAGCGCAGCCTCATCACTTCTGGTCTCATCGTTCATCGCCGCGCCCGGCAACCCGCGCCAGGCTCAACTCGAGCCATCGACGGCAGCATCACCGGCGAGCAGTCTTCTCAACGATCCAGTCGAAGAGACCTTCGATGCGGAGGAACGCCCGGGTGAACCGGTCATCGAGACCATCGACGGTTCGATCCCCGATCCTCGTGACGCTGCGCTCCTCGCACAACTCGCCATCGTCGAACGAGAACAGGCGACCCAACGCGCCGAACTCGCTGCGCTCAACAGCACCGGCCCCCCGAGTCCGGTGCCAGACAACGCGGCGCGAGCTGGTATCGGTGGCCTCAACGTCGTCTACCTCACCGAACCACCAGCGGATGTTCGCGCCGTGGTCGATGCCGCCGCCGCTGAGTGGGATGCCGTGCTCGCCACTCGGCCGAGCGGACCGGTCGAGATCGAGTTCGACTGGCGAATCCTCCCGCCGAACGTCCTGGGCCTCGCCGCACCGACCTCGTTCCATCGCAACCCGCGGCTTCCCACGAGCGCCTTCTATCCGATCGCTCTCGCCAACACGATCCTCGAGACCGACCTCGATCTGAACCGAAGCGAGATCACGATCACGCTCGCGTCGAACTTGGCCGATTCCTCGACCGGTTGGTTCATCGAACCCGGGCCGACAACAGCCGTCCCTGCTCGACAAGTGGACCTCTTCACCGTCGTCGTCCATGAGATCGGCCACGGCCTTGGGTTCACCGGATCCGGACGCAACGGTCTCCTCAACGCCGACCCGGTGATCTATGACCTGCTCGCTCGATATGACGACCAACCCGTCGTTGGGTCGGGACGGGTCACCGAAGCGCTCACGAGCGGTGATCTGTTCATCGAGATCGGCGGCGGTCGAACCGCTGAGCTTTTCGCCCCATCGAGCTTCATCAATCAGGTGAGCTTCTCTCACTTCGACGAGTCTCCTGACCCAACAACTCCCGGCGGACTGATGACCCCCGCCTTTGGTGATGGCGAGCTCAACCGCACGATCGACGCAGCAACACTCGGCGTCATGGCCCAGCTCGGCTGGCCGGTCGATGCGACACCAACGCAACCCCGCATCACCGACGTTGCAGGGTCTGACGGAACGGTCACCGTCAGCCTCAGTAACGGCCTCGGCAGGGTCGGACTACCGCCCGAATCACACACGGTCGTCGTCCGAACCCTGGACGGAAGTCAACCGGTCGAATCATCGGTGACCGTTCCGTGGAACGCGGACACCGCAACGGTGATCGGCGTGCCGAACGGCGCACCGATCCAAATCGAGGTGACCGCAAACGCGGCAAGCGGTCGGTCCGCCTCCGCAATCACGACCGCCAGCGATCGACCAAGCACGGTGGTCGTCACGGGCATCGGCACATCGCGGACCATTGGGTGGCGAGCCCCTGGCGAGGCACGAGCACAAGATCCGCTCTACATCATCGACCGACGTTCGATCGGTGGTGCGTGGTCCGAGATCGGTCGTTCGACGAACACCCTGCTGACCGATGATGGCCTCGCCCCAGGCACCTACCAGTATCGAGTTCGCGCCGAATCCAATGGTGAGGTCAGCGACCCAGCCATCTCAACGGTGATCGGCGTGTCCACCTCTGCGATTCGGCCGATGGAACTCGACGGTCAGGTCGGTCGCCTCTACTTCGCCTTCTTCGGACGTGAACCCGATGCGGCTGGCATGGCGTTTTGGCTCGGCCGTCGAGCGCGAGGCGAGTCCATCGAGGCCATCGCCAATCAGTTCGCGACGAGCCCCGAGTTTCAAGCTCTCGTTGGCGAGCCCGACGACGGTCTCTTTGTCGACGCCGTCTACGACTCCGTTCTCGGACGACCCGCTGACGCCGACGGTCGTGCCTTCTGGATCAACCAACTCGCGACCGGAACCAGCCGGGGTGAGCTCATGATCCGATTCTCCGAGACCCCCGAGTTCGTCGTCCGAACAAACACCGTGCCGGCGTCGACGACGTCGGGAGCGATCGCTCGTTTCTATTGGGCCTTCCTCCAACGTCCGCCCGAAGCCGGCGGTGTCGCCTTCTGGTCGGGGGAACTCGCCGCAGGCACGTCGCTCACATCGATCGCCGACGGGTTCGCTGGGTCGACCGAGTTCGTGACGACCTACGGCTCACTTTCAGATGACGAGTTCATCGACGTCGTGTACGACAACGTTCTTGGCCGTCGAGCCGACGATGCCGGTTTCGAGTTCTGGCGAGCTCAACTCGCCTCGGGAACCAGTCGCGGTGCGGTGATGTTTGCCTTCTCGAACAGCCCCGAGTTCATCCTCACCACCGGAACACTCCCGTAGCAGGGTTTGAGAAAAGCGCATGTCGGCGCCAGAACGCCGATTCATCCGACCACGCTGCGTCGGTCTTTCCGCCGATTCCGGCAAGGGAGTAGGCGAACATCTCTCCTTGCGTGACCGGCGCCTCGACGCCCTGACACTCGACGGCATTCTTCAGCACCCTGCTAGCAGGGTCGTTTCGGCTACTCGGCGAGTGTTGCGCCGACTTCGGCCGCAGCATCGACCGCTCGGGCGATGTCCTCGGCGCTGTGGCTCAAGCTCGGGAAGATGGCCTCATAGGCCCCCGGCGCGAGGGCGATGCCGCGCTCCAACATGCCATGGAAGAATCGTGGATAGATGCCCGTATCGGCGGCGGCTTTTGCGTCGTCGTAGTTCCGGACAGCCTCATCGGTGAAGAAGATCCCGACCAGCGGGCCGACCTGCGGGACCTGAACCGCAACACCAGCAGACTCCATTGCGTTACGAAGCCCAGTGGCGAGCGTTGTCGCGGTCGCCGTCAGTTCCTCGTAGCGATCATCATCGAGCTGACCGAGCACGGCGAGGCCGGCCGCAGTCGCGAGCGGATTCCCCGAAAGGGTTCCGCCTTGGTAGACGGGCCCGAGCGGAGCAACGTGTCCCATCACTTCGCGTGAGCCGCCGAACATGCCGACGGGCAGGCCGCCACCGATCACTTTGCCGAACGCCCAGACATCGGGCTGAACACCACTCCAACTCGTCGCTCCTCCGCGCCCAAGGCGGAAACCGGTGATCACCTCGTCGAACAACAACAACGCACCAACGCGGTCGCACTCTGCTCGGCACGCCTCGAGGAAACCCGGTTCTGGTTGAACGACACCCATGTTTGCCGCCACCGGCTCGATCGCAAGCACGGCAGTGTCTTCATCGAGCGTGGGGACGACGTTGTAGGGCACAACAACGGTGTCGGCCACCGCCGCTTCCGGAACACCGACAGACCCGACGAGGCCTTGGTTCGCCACCCCGGAGCCACCGGCGGCCAGCAGCGAGTCGGTATGACCGTGGTAGCAACCGGCAAACTTCACGACCTTGTCTCGGCCGGTTGCGCCTCGTGCAAGACGAATGGCCGACATCGCGGCTTCGGTTCCAGACGACGTCATCCGAACCATTTCGAGGCCGGGTACCCACGAACACACGAGCTCAGCGAGTTCGACTTCTTTGCGGGTCGGGGCTCCAAACGTTGTGCCTTCGAGCGCAGCTTGTTGCACAGCGGCGACGGCGACCGGATCGGCATGGCCGAGGATCGATGCGCCATAACTCTGCACGAAGTCGAGGTACTCATTGCCCTCGCTGTCCCACACCTTCGAGCCGCTCGCCCGTTCCACAAAGTAGGGCGTGCCACCAACCGACAGAAAGGCTCGCACGGGCGAATTCACGCCTCCGGGCAGGACGGCTTTGGCTCGATCGAAAAGCTCAGCGTTGGTCACCAGGTGATTCTGCCAGCCACCCGCCAGGCTCCCTCGCTCGGGACCCGGCTCTGATCAGACGCCGTCGGGAAGCACCGTTGTATTTGCGGCGATGACGAGAGCGAACGCCAGGCGTTCAGCCTCGTCTCGCTCGAGATCGGGGATCGTGGTGCTCACGCCAACGTTTGCCGTGTCGACTCGTACCGAAGCCAGGCCAAGGCGACGCTGAAAGAACGATGCATCAACACCAACCGACTGCACCTTTTCGAGGCGAACCAGCAGAAGCCGTTCGTCGAAGCAGCCTCGTCGCACGAGAAGGTGGTCGTGGCCAAGCGCCCACCCATCGACTCGGAATGACCGCTTCGCCAACATCCACATCGTCATGATCACCATGGGGATCGCCATCATGATCATCATCGGCACGAGCACACCGGCCGGGCGCCACACCAGGCCGAGCACGACAAGGCCGAGCACGGGAGCCACCGAGTTGCGGATCGTCCGACGCCTCACCGTCACCCGACTCACGTCGATCAATGCGTCCTCGTCGAGCTCGGTCTGTAAGCCGAGCGAAACGAATCGCGATCGCCACGACTGGACCGGGATCATCGGCGCACACAGGTCGAATTGGCCGTTCGATGATTCGGTGACATCGGCGGTTGCGACCGCCAAGGTTTCAAAGCCAAGCCGGTGCCGAAGCCATGGGCGCCGGACATCACCGAGCTGGATCCGTTCGAGACGCGCCCACTTTTCTCTCGTTGAGAACATCCCGTGCTGCACCCGGATGCGTTCATCGTCCGTCGACGCAACGAACCCGAAGATGTCGAGGACGATGATGACCGGCGCGATCAGACCGAAGCCACCAAACAAGAGCAACGGGTTGTCGAACTGGAGAAACGCGACCGCAGCGACCACGAGAAAGACGAACGCGGCACCGACGGCGTTCGACGTGAGTCCGTACCGCACGAACTCGGGTGTGGCGAGGGTGTACCACTCGGTCAGACGATCGCCCGGGAACTCGCGTCGAGAGGGAGATCCGACGGGAGCCGGGAACGCTCCATCGAGCGTGTCCGAATCACCGATCGATTCGCCGGCGGCCGAAACACCGGTCGATGGGACACCGTTGACGGTGGAACCACCGGGGCGGTCAAGCGTCGCCCGTGAGCCGACGCCAGAAGCCGAGGTGTCGCGGGTCAGCTCCGCGCTGAGGTCGCGAGCGACATCCTTCGAAACGACGGCGAGTTCGATCTCACCTTCGCTGCCGGCCGAGGAAACGGTGAGCGTTTGCATCCCGAACAGACGCCCGACCAGATCTGCTCCGATCGCAACGTTTTGTATTCGGTCTCGGGGCAGCACCGTGCGCGATCTCACGAACACGCCACGACGGAAGATGACCGCGTCGGCGGTGATTGCGTAGCTGGTCGCCAGATACCGGATGACACCGAAGCCGAGGAAGACGACCGCAAGAATGTCCTCGAACCCGATCGACTGGCCCATCACATTTGGCCCAGAGAAGTCCCCAAAGCCGCCGAAGCCTCGAGATGCAACGATCGCAATCACGAAGTTCCAAACCAGCGACAACAACTCGCGGATCACGGTGACCGGATGCAACCGGTTCCAGTGTGGTTCAGAACTCAGTGGTTCAGAACTCTGTGACTCAGAACTCTGTGGTTCAGCAATCGGCTCGTGGGGTGTCACCAACGGGTTGGTCTGACCCGCCGACTCGCCGAGGTCAGCCACGGATTGGACTCGTCGGTGCCGAGTCGCCAACAAGCTCCTGGCGAAGCAGCTCAGCGGTGGCAAGTTCGAGGTGTGGAATGTCGATGTTTGGCGTCCGAGCACCGGCGGTGTGCAAGGTCAACGACGTGAGGTCGAAGACGCGCTGAATCGGGCCCTGTTCGGTCGAGACGTGCTGGATCCGGGTCCGAGGAACAAACGCCGACTGTCGATTGATGACTCCGTGGTCGACACGAATCCGTTCGTCGTCAACGTCGATCGTCCAGGCGGCATAGATCTTCGATGCCCACCACCAACCGAACCCAGCCGGGATGGCGCCCAGGATCAGCGCCGGAAGGATCGGCGGCGTCGACGGGCCGTCGACGGTCGCCATGCGCAACGCGATATCGCCAGCAGCGACGATCAAGAAGATGAGCGCCGCCCCAACCAGCCAGCCGAACCGCATGACCTTCAGAGCCGCCGGCGGCAGGGCGGTCGGGTAGGACTGCGATGGGAGCGCCCCGGATGGCGAGTGCACCGCCGAGTCAGCCGGTGTCGGGGGAGCGTTCACCCTGCGAGGAGTTCGCTGGCTTCGATGGCGAGGTAGGTCAAGATCATGTCGGCTCCTGCTCGTTTGATCGATGTGAGCACCTCGATGGTTGCGGCGTCACCATCGAGCCAGCCATTGGCGGCGGCCGCCTTCAGCATCGCGTACTCACCGCTGACGTGATAGGCGGCCACGGGAACGTCGACGGTGTCTCGCACCTGGCGCAGGATGTCCAGGTAGGGAAGCGCTGGCTTCACCATCACCATGTCAGCTCCCTCATCGAGATCGAGATGGACCTCAGCGAGAGCCTCTCGGGCGTTGCGATAGTCCTGCTGGTATCCCTTGCGATCGCCTCCGTCGGCGATCGTGACGTCGACGGCGTCTCGGAATGGGCCGTACATCGAGCTCGCGTACTTGGCGGCGTACGCCAAGATCGCCTGTTCTGGGAAACCAGCCGAATCGAGGCTCGATCGGATCGCTGCAACTTGGCCGTCCATCATTCCGGATGGAGCAACCACATCAGCACCCGCCGTCACCTGGGCGACGGCCGCGCGTTGATACAACTCGAGCGTCGCGTCGTTGTCGACCTCTCCTCGATCGTTCACGATGCCGCAGTGCCCATGTGAGGTGTATTCGTCGACGCAGAGATCGGCCATCAGCACGATCTCGTCGCCGAAGCGATCGCGGAGATCTCGCAGCGCCACCTGGACGATGCCATCAGGGTTCCAGGACTCGGAGCCTTCGGCATCCTTCGTCGTCGGGATGCCGAACAAGATGACGGCAGGAACGCCGAGATCGATCGCCTTTGCGACCTCACCACTCAACGAGGGCAGCGTGTGTTGCGAGACTCCTGGCAACGATTCGATCGGAACGGGCGCATCGATTCCCTCTCGCACGAAGAGCGGAAGAATGAAGTCGTTGGGCGTGAGCGTGGTCTCGGCAACCATCCGTCGAATAGCCGGAGTACGGCGGAGACGACGAAGGCGTCGATCGGGGAACGTCATAACGAAAGGCTATCGGTGGGTGATCATCGGCTCGCCAATCGGCGCGACGCCGACGAGGCCCCGAGGGGCTCAGGAATCAACTCACAAAGGCGGCGACTCGGAAAGAACCGACGCCACCGCGGCGAGCAATCCGTCGTCATCGTGTGGGTCGGCCACGGCTTCGACCGCGAGTGCGAACTCCTGAGCGCGCTCGTTGGTTCGGGGTCCGATGCAAATGCCAGCAGGAACCGATCGACCGTCGGCGAGTTCGACAAGGCGGTTCACGACAGACGGGGCGGTCAACAACACGAGATCACTGGCGAGCGCTCGATCGATCGCGTCGGCGGAGTGAATCGGTGCCGTTGTTGCATAGGCGTCGACCCGCAGCGCTGAAACGCCACGATCGGTGAGGCCATCGACCAAATCGTCGGACGCCAGGGTCGCAAGGGGGGCGAGAACACGGTCCGTTTCGTCAACCGGCATCTGTCGGGCGAGGTGAGCCGCGGTCGAGGGGTCGGCGACCACATCAACCGACAGGCCACGATCGCTGACCGCACGGCCTGTTGCGTTGCCGACCACCGCGCAGCGAACATGGGCGGGCCATGGACGGTCGGCGAGCGCATCCATCACGGTCGACACGGCGTTCGCTGAGGTAAAGGCCACCCACGTGTAGTCAGCGAGACCGTCGATCGCATCGACGAGTGCCGCTCCCCCATCGGGTGGTTTCACGATCTCGAGCAGCGGCAGTTGCACCACCGACACACCGAGGCTTTCGAGCGCCGCGATCAACGGAGCAGCTTGACGAGTCGCCCGACAAACGGTGACTCGGCGTGTCACTGCGAGACGGCCTCTCGTAGCTCGGTCGCTGCAGCGCTGCCAAGCGCCTGGCCGTCGGTGCCGTGGGAGGTCACCGTTCGCACCACGGTTTCGTCGCCCGAGGCGAGCACCGCTCGAAGTGTCATCGCAACACCGTCAGCGTCGAGCGCCGCAAACGCACCTGCCGGTAGATCGCAGTCGCCGCCGAGTTCAATCAAGAACGCTCGCTCGGCATCGAGCACCCGGCGGCTTGGCGCGTGGTCGAACGGCGCGAGCGCAGCAATCGTCGCTTCGTCGTCAACCCGGCATTCGATCGCAAGTGTCCCCTGGCCGACCTGAGGGATCATCACCTCCGGCTCGAGAACCTCAACGACGTCGAGCGAAAGATCCAAGCGATCCAAGGCGGCATTCGCCATGACGACGGCGTCGAAACCTTCAGCCTTTGCGAGTCGGGTCGCGATGTTGCCTCGCAGTCCCTCGAAACGAGCCGACGTTGCAAGCAATGCCAGCTGGACCCGGCGACGGTTCGAGCCGGTGGCCACCACGGCCTCACTGCCTCGCTCGATCAGCTCGGCGAGCGTCGCCCCGATGAGTGCGTCGCGAGGATCGCCTCGCTCTGGAACTGCCGCAATCGTGAGGCTCTCGGGGGTGATGGCCTGGAGATCCTTCGCCGAGTGCACAGCAAGGTCTGCTTCTCCGGCGAGCACGAGGTTCTGGACCTCTTTACTGAACGCGCCTTTGCCACCGAGATCACTGATGGGCAGGTCGAGACGCTTGTCGGCGAACGTCGCCATCGAGATGAGTTGGACCTCGCGTCCTGGCTCGGCTTCTCGGAGCCGATCAGCAACCATCTCCGCCTGCCACAGCGCCAATGGGCTGTTGCGCGTTGCAATCCGAATCACGTGAGGTCAAAAAGTTCACGAAGCGCATCGGCGAGACGCTCTCCGCGAGCCGAACCGGCTGCGTCTCGGAGGTGACTCGACGGCTCGTGGAGAAGCTTCGAAACGAGGGCCTTCGTCAAGGCCTCAACGGCTTCACGACTCTCTGGATCGAGCGAGCTCAGCTTCGTGGCATGGCGCTCGATTTCGTCGATGCGTACGGCGTCGGCCCATCGGTACATCGAACCGAGCAGCGGCGAAATCTCGCGAGCCGAGTTCGTGTCGCGGAATCGCTCGATCTCGAGATCGACCAATCGACGGGCAGCAACCGCTTCACGTTGGCGCTCTTCGAGGCCGCGGTTAGCGAACGCTTGGAGATCGCTGAGGACTAAAAGCCCGACGTTGGAGTAGCCGAGCACGGCGGCGTCGACGTCTCGCGGGACGGCCAGGTCGAGAATGAGAAGGCGATCGGAACGATGCTCCATCGCTGCTTGAACCGATTCGGCGGAGATGACAACGCCCGGTGCGCCGGTGGCTGAAATCACAATGTCGACGTCGGCGAGCTGGGATTCGAAGTGTCCGAACGGCACGGTTCGGCCACCGAGACTGGCGGCCAGATCATCGGCCTTTGACGCAGTTCGGTTCGTGACGATGAGATCGATGTCGGACGTACGCCCAAGGGCGTTTGCAACACCGGCTCCAACCTCACCGGCTCCAACGAGCAGCACACGCTTGGCGTCGAGTGTCCCGACGCGCTCGGCGACCAAGCTGACCGCGGCATGAGAGATCGATGCAGTCCGACGGCCAATGGCCGTGTCGGTCCGAACGCGCTTTCCGCATTTGATGGCGTGGTCGAAGAGCGGCTCGAGCAGAACCGACGCTGCGCCTTCGATGCGAGCGGTCTCCCAAGCTGTGCGGACCTGTCCGAGAATCTCGTGCTCGCCGAGCACTGCTGAATCAAGTCCTGACGAGACCGAGAACAAGTGGCAGACGGCTTCGTCGTGGGAGTGCACGTAGAGGTGGTCAGCAAAATCGGCATTGTCGACGCCGGTGACGACGCTGAGAGCATCACGAATCTGCTCGAAGCCGTCGTGGAACCGCTCGACGTGGGCGTAAACCTCGATCCGATTGCAGGTCGAGATTAATACCGCTTCATTGACGTGATCGCCAGCGGTGAGCTCAGCAAGTGCCTTTGGCACCAGATCGGCCGACATCGACATCCGTTCGAGGACATCAAGTGGAGCGGACCGGTGATTGAGGCCAAGAGCGATGAGGATCATGAGAGAGGGGCTCCAACAGCTCCGCCATTGGAGCCGTCCGATGCGCAGTCGAAGGGGGTCTGCAGTGTCAACCGGCGCGGGGCCAGGAAACGTCCCAAGTCTCTCGTGAAATCATGCGTTTCTGCCAGCCAGGCGAGCGTTGAATCCGTCACGTCTGGAACGATCACGAATCGTCACCCAACGGGAGGCCAGTGCCGGCCCGAGCAGCGGTGCTTCGCTGCTGGTAGAAGCTGAGAATCTGCAGCTCGGTCGCTAGGTCGACACCTCGAACCTGCACCGTGTCGGGCACCGAGATTTGCTCCGGCGTGAAGTTCAACAGCGAGGTCACACCACTAGCGATCAACACGTCGGCTGCCTCTTGAGCGGAGGTCGACGGTGTCGCAAGAACGCCGACGGCGATGGATTCTCGAGCGACGATCTCGGGCAGATGGCGAACGTGCTCGACCACAACGTTGGCGATCTTTGAATCGATCAAATCGGGATCCACGTCGACGAGTGCGTGAACCGGGAATCCCCGTTCGGTCAGACCGTCGTAGTTCGCAAGCGCTCGGCCGAGGTTGCCAACACCCACGATGACGACCGGCCACTCCTGATTCAGCCCAAGGATGACGCTGATCTCATGGACCAGATATTTCACGTCGTAGCCAACGCCGCGAGTGCCGGTGATTCCGATTCCCGCCAGGTCTCGACGAACGGTTGCGGGGTTCACACCCGAGAGTTCAGCCAGCCGGTCAGACGACACCGACGATTCGCCATCACCAGCCAGTTCGACCAGGTACTGGAGGAAAACCGGCAGTCGAGCCACCGTCGCGTCGGACACGTTCACCGGCGGCAGGGTACGGACCTGACGGCAAATTCACAAATGCACGATCTCAGCTTGGTCGGCCGAGATCTCGTCGCCGAACCTTGCCGACGGCGGTGGTTTCGATCGCATCGACCACCTCGATCCGAGACGGAACCTTGTAGCGAGCCAACTGCGATGCGCAGAGCTCGCGCAGAGCCTCCGGATCAGGGTTCGTCCCATCCGCAGCAACCACGTATGCAACCGGTCGTTCACCCGTGGCTGCATCGACCTCGCCAACCACACCAACGATGTCAACGCTCGGATCGGACCGGAGCACCGACTCGACCTCGGCGGGGTGCACGTTGAACCCCGACACGATGATGAGGTCTTTCAGCCGATCGACGATCGCGATGTAACCGTTCTCGTCGACGAGTGCGGCGTCTCCGGTCAACAGCCAACCATCGGCATTTCGAGTGCGGGCCGTCGCTTCGGGGTCGTTCCAGTAGCCGGGTGACACGACGTCACCACGAACGAGCACCTCGCCCGTGTCTCCAATCAACACGTCGTCGCCGTCTTGGTCGACCAGACGAACCTCGATCCCTGGAAACACCATGCCGACCGAACCCGTGGGTGCGTCGGTCCCCATGGCCGTGCTCACCACTCCACAGGTCTCGGTGAGTCCGTATCCCTCACGCACGCTGACCTGCAGGCGATCGGCCAAGGTCACAGCGATCGTTGGGTCGAGCTTGGCTGCGCCAGAGACCGCAAGCTGCACCGATGCGAGATCGGCCGCCGTGACCCGTTCGTCGTTGGCGAGGAGGGCCCACAACGTCGGTGGCCCGACCATGATGGTGACCTGATGTTCCCGAACGAGTTCGGCGGTGGCGGCAGGATTCGTGAAATCGTCGAGGACGAGGGTTGAACCGACTCGCAAACCGAGATTGACGATCACGTTCAGTCCAAAGACGTGGAACAGCGGAATGATTGCCAACGCCACGTGATCTTCAGAAGCAAGGCCCGGCTGCACCGCCCCGATCGACGCCAGGCTCGATGCCATGTTGCCATGCGTCAAGATCGCTGCTCGCGGTTCACCGGCGGTGCCGGAGGTAAAGAGTAAGGCCGCAGGATGATCGGCTGGGACGTCAACGATCGGTCGAGCTCCTGCACCATCGGCACCGAGATCGATCGAGTCGAGTGCTTCGATGAAGCGGCCCGACGCGATGAACTGATGGTTGATCGCCACCAACACGGAATCATCGGGGGCGACCGCACCATCGGCTGACTCACTGTCGATGCAGCTCAGCCAAGCGTGACGTCCACGTTCTCCAACGATGATGGCGACCGGACCCGTGACGTCGATCTCGCGCATGAGTTCCGCCGGTGGCGAATCCGGGTTGAGCGGGACGACAACAAATCCCTCAGCGAGGCATGCGAGGTACGCAATGACGAAGATCTCGCTGTTTCCCGCGAGTAGGGCAACCCGATCTCCGACCGATACTCCAGCAGCCGCCATACCGGTTCGCCACCGGTCCACGCGTTCGCCGAGCTCGCCGTAGCTGGTCGATCGACCGGACGCGATCACTGCGGTGCGATCGAGAGGTGGAGAGACGAACGTGCGTGCCAAGTTCACGGTCGCAGTTCACCACAGCGGTCGCCGAATCGCACCCCGCTGGGTCAATCGTTCTGTCGTCGATTCGGTGCAAACCACGAAAGCGACCGGCAACAACCGTCATGACGCGTCGTCACCTCGCCCGGCCTCGGGATGGGCCTTTTGGCCTTTGTCTCGCTTTCTCGAGCCGCCTTCGCCGGGCGATACCCCGCTGACCACGGGCCGATCCCGCTCCAGCAGAGTGGAAGCTCCGGATTTCGGCCGTTTTTGCATCCTAAAGTTGGGGTCCGTTCCCGACGATCTCTCAATTCGTGCAGGAAGAGACGATCCGGGGACGGAACGAATCAAAAGGCGGCCTCCCGGCCAATGTGGTCGACACCCTGTCGATCCCGCGCTCACACCGATTTGGACGGTTCGTGAGCCGCCCACTTCTCGGCGACAGCGAATCTCGCCCATTCGTGGTGTTCTTCCTCGCCGTCTTGTTGGCGCTCTCGCTCACGTCGATCACCAACCTGACCGAGCCGGCACAACCGGCGGCGGCAGCAGAGTTGTCAGACGAAGCGCTCTTCGTCGCACTCATCAACGAACTCCGGGTCGATGAAGGGCTGCCAACGCTCACGATCAACGCCGAACTCACTCGAGAGTCTCGCGTTTGGGCCGACCAACTCCGAACGAACGGAGAGCTGTCTCATGCTGGAGATCTCTCGGTGGGCGTCACCACCACCTGGCTCAAGCTCGGCGAGAACGTCGGCGTTGGGCCGATCGACAGGATCGAAGACCTCTTCGATGCGTTCGTCGCAAGCCCGGACCACTACGCCAACCTGATCGACCCGACATTCGAAGTCGTTGGCGTTGGCGTCGTGTACGACGACGAAGGCCGGATGTGGACGACCCACCGCTTCATGGACATCGACAACGCCGCCGAAGGTGATTCCGGCTCGGGAGAAAATCCGGACGTGGCGGCGAGCTCTGACGATGCACCCGCCGAGTTGGCCTCCACTGATTCAAGCGCAAGCGGTGACTCAGCAACCGGTGACTCAACGGCGACAACCACCGATTCTGACGAGACGGCCGCTGCTGGGGAACCAACGACGGAGTCCAAAGAGATCCCTCGATCAGCCCCGCCAGCGCTTGCCGTGGCAGGAACGAGCGTCGACCTCAACGAGGCGAGCGCGGCCCAACTCTTCGAGCTCCTGGCCGATTCCTAGCGCCCAGCTTGCTCCTCAGCGAGCGAGTACAAACAGCTGCAGAACGGCTGCGCCCAGAATCAACAAGAGCAACACGGACATCGTGATCACGGTGGCGGGTCTCATACGTCGCGGTTCTCCGTCTCGAGGCCAGGGTTCTGACGCGATGGTTTGGCTTGCAGGACAACGGGTGACGCGACGCGTCCGGGTCCTTCGGCTGGTCGAAGTGTCACGGCGTCTCCCTCCGAGAGTGAAAGGTCGAACGCGGCCGAGGCACGATCGGCCGTGAGGGCCAGAAGGCCGTAGGCGTCGACAACAAGGCCGACACTGCCGGTGCCGAGATCACTCGGCCGGTCGACTCGCTCAGCGGTGCGGCCAACTCGGCCGCCTTCGATCTCGATGAATTCCGGCCAGGAGGCAAGCTCGGACGGGTCGACGTTGAGCTGGGCCTGGCCAAATCGGTCGATCCACAGCACTTCAGCGGCGATCGACCCATCATCGTTTGCCTGGCTTACCGCCATCATCCCGGGCATCAAGAGAGCCGGGTCGATCGGCGAGCCGAGCTCGTTCAACTCGACGCCATTGCAGAGGTGGGCGGCGACCGGCGCGAACACATCACGTCCGGCGAAGCTTGCCGACGGTGACTCGAGTTGATACTCGGCAACGTCGAGCACGACCGCAGCCGTCGCTCCTCCGACAAGCGATACCGCCGGTGCGAACAACCCGTTGTCAGGGCCAACCAAGTACGCCGCTCCGTCGCCAACTTCGATCGCAACAGGCTTGCGATTTGGGCCGGGGCTCGGGTCGACCACACCAAGCACGACACCAGGGGCGAGGTACTGCACCGAACGAGCCAGCGTGAGACCAGCGGCGCGGACGTCGTGGGGTTCGATGTCGTGCGTGATGTCGATCACGGCAACATCGGGGGCGAGCGATCGGATCACCGATCGGAGCACACCGACCGACTCATCGACCCGACCGAGATCGCTCAGAAACGAGATCGTGTTGAACCGGGTCATGATGCGCCGAGCTCCTTACTTCGAGCGGTCGCCGCCGCGATGGCGTCGATGACGGCTTGCCCGACGCCGTTGCGTTCGAGCACGGCGAGACCTGCCGCCGTCGTGCCGTTTGGTGTCGTGACGTCATCGCGTAGCTCGCTCGGTGAGCGGTCGCCCTTTGCCAACATGGCCGCCGCACCGGCCATCGTGGCGAACGCCAACTCGGTCGCATCGTCACGAGACAGGCCTGCCGCGACGGCGCCGTCGACCATCGCTTCGGCAATCATGAAGTAATACGCAGGGCCTGAGCCCGAAAGGCCGGTGACGGCGTCGAGTTGGGACTCGGTCACGGTGACGACCGTTCCAACCGCACGCAACATGTCTGACGCCCACCGAACATCATCGTCGGTGGCAGCCGAACCAGGGGCGATTCCGGATGCCCCAAGTCCGACGAGAGCTGGCGTGTTTGGCATCACTCGAAGAACCGGAGTGCGGTCGGGGACGACCTCTTCGATCGCGGCGGTGGTGATGCCAGCCGCAATCGACACGATCCGAGTCGGCACCTCGAGAGCGGCCGCGACGTCGACGACGAAATGCGGCTTGACCGCCAACATCGTGTCGACGTTGGCGCGAGCACGATCGACGATCGCTGAGTCCGGGAATCGTTGCTGGAGTTGAGTACGGCGGTCCTCACCGATCTCGACGATCGTCAGATCACCAGCGTTGATCCAGCCCGAATCAACCATCCCGGCTCCGAGCGCCTCGCCCATCTTCCCGCCGCCGATGATCTGCAGTGGATTCACGGCGTCAACCTAACAGCGAGAGCTGAGAGGAGGGAGGGTTGGCCGGCAGCCATGTAGAGCTTCCCCAACCTCTACACGACGGCGCCGACCAACCCGCCGTATCCATGAATGTAGACAACAGCGAACTGATTTGCAAGTATTTCAACGTAATTAAACGTAGTTATGCGAATTTGGAGGCGAAGCCGATACGAATTGCTGGCTGGAAGAACTGCTCGACCCAGATGTACATCGACCCAAGTACACGATCGAGTTCTTCCTCATCGCCGTGCTCGACCCAATCGTCGATCACCCGATTGTCGATTTGCCCCTGCAGAAAGATCGCGTTCTCTTCACCGATCGCAAAACTTGCGCCGTACAAACCGAGGTTCCGACCAAGAAGATGCGCGTAGAACTGCTCGTGGTTTTCCTCTGGTGCCGGCATCACGTAGGTCTCGTACGCGAGCGTTCGTTGCCGGAGATGGAATCGAATGCTGAAAACATCCTTCGCCTCGCCGGTCACGCGGACGAACCACTGCCGGGGAGCCGTCGGGTCGCGATCGACGGCGGCCACGATCGGATTCGTTTCGAGCTGCGATGAGAACCAGCGGGTCAACGCTGCGTCGAGCTCGTCGAGCTCGACAGGTAGGCGGGCGCCCATTGGTTAGAACCCCATCCGTTCGATCGTCATCCCCGAGAACTGCAACGCTCGAAACGCTCCATGAAGCCGCACGGTTAGAACTCTGACGCAACACGAGCTCGCGGCGCCTCACATGGCACCGGAGCTTGGGTTGACAGGTCGGAGTAGAGATGGCGAAGCCGGTGTGCCGAGGTGCTCCAGGTATAGGTGCGAGCGCGAGCGGCACTCGACACCGAGAGGCGCCGGGCCAACACCGGGTCGGCCAGGATCGTGTCGACCCATGCCGCGTACTCATCGGGGTCGCGACTCTCCACGAGGTAGCCAGTATGGCCGTGCTCGACCAGGGTGAGTAACCCACCAACTGCGGATGCCACCACTGGCACGCCACATGCCGCTGCTTCGAGTGCGACCAGGCCGAAGGACTCTGAACGGCTGGGGACCAAGCAGACATCGGCCGCTCGATAGAAGGTCGACAGCAGATGATGTGGTTGTGGAGGGATGAAGCGAACTCGATCGTTGAGACCGTTGTCGCTGATCAGCGACCGGACCCGGTCGACCTCGGTCGAACCGCCTGCGCCACTCGCACCACCGACGATCCAGAGGCGGGCATCGGTTCGTTCGAGTTTGGCGAGTGCCTCGACGGCAACATCCACACCCTTCAGGGGTTGGATCCGACCGACGAACAACAACAGCGGCCGATCGTCAGTATCGAGCGCCCAACGAGCCCCGGCCTGGTTGCCCGGTGAGAAGAAGGCGTGATCAACACCGGGCGGAACGATCTCGATGCGTTCTGGGTCGGCGTCGTAGAACTGGTCGAGCTGTTCTGCTTCGGGGGTGCAGTTGGCGAGCACCGCATCGGCGCACGCCATCACTTCAGCTTCGGCCCGAGCACGACGCTCGGGTTCGGGGTCGCCACTGATCGCTTTCACCCGAGCGAGCGTATGGAAGGTGGTGACGAGCGGCAGACCGAGCCGGCGCTTCAGGATCTGCCCGGCAACACCGGACAGCCAGTAGTTGGCGTGGATGACGTCGGCGTTGAACGTCTCAAGGTCGGCCGCAACGGCGTCGGCGAAGTCTGAGACGAGGGGTTCGAGCTCCTCTTTGGATGCGTCGAATGCCCCGGCCGTGACGTGCGCAACTTCGAAACCTGGCTCGACCTCGACGAGATCCGGAAGATCAGCGCGCCATCGCCGGACGTAGACCCGGCACTGCACTCCGGTTTGCGCGAGCGCCGACACGAGCTCGCGCACATACACGTTCATGCCGCCGCCATCGCCGGTCCCCGGCTGGGCCAACGGTGAGGTATGGAGCGACAACACAGCAACTCGCTGCAGCTCTTTGGTGCTTGATCCGCTCACGTGAGTCTTCAACATCACGCGTCGCCGGGATCTTCCAACTCACCTTCGACATCGGCTGAGTCAGCGGCAGCTGACGCAGCCCGAGCCGGAAGGAAACTTCGGTACACACCGAGTAGTGCTGCGCGTTGCTCCTCGGTCAGCTCCGTCGCTCGACGGATGGCCGTTTCGAGATCGGACGGAGCCGGTGAGCGCTCGGCATCGAGGATGCCCGCCTGAACGTACAGGGTCTCCGCGCTGATCTCGAGCGCTTTGGCGATCTGCTGAAGAATCTCGGCCGACGGCCGGCGCAACCCGCGTTCGATCTGGCTCAGGTACGGATTGGACACCCCAGCGAGTTCGGCGAGCCGGCGAACAGAAAGCTCGGCAAGGCGACGCTGCTCTTTGATGAACTCGCCGAGCTTTGCGCCATCACTGGGACCCGCATTTGCACCCGCGTCAGAGTCGGACGCATCTGAGCCCGAACCGCGAGCTTGGGAGGAACGTGAGGCCATAGGAGAAGATCGTGGCTGGCAATCAGCCCAGAATCGAATCGACCGATGCTTCGCCGTCGCGGTAGCGACGCCCAATCTCGCCTTGGATGGCATCGATTCGTTCGTGCAGTTGTCGCCGAATCGATGACAGCTCGACCTCGAACGCGCGAATGCGTTCGAACAGCTCGCGGAGCTGCTCATCGGTCATCTGATCGACGCCACCGAGGTCGCTCGGCGAAGCCATCGCGTCGAGTTGCTCCACCAGCGCTGCGGCGACGGGGCCGGGCTCGCCGATCTGCACCGCACGAGCACCCGGCACACTTCCACCGCTGGCAGCCGGGGCATCGGTCATCAGGCCGGGAAGATCGAACAACAGGCCGGGCACGTCGGCCTCGGCGGTTTCATCACCAGCACGACGGCGAGTCTCATGGCCCACGATGTCGAGACGACCTTGGGCCACCCGACGGACGAGGGAGATGTCGCCCTCAACCTGCGTGCAGTCGACCCGAACGCGACGCAACTGGTCGATCGGTCGTGAGGTCAGGCCGGTCAAAACCGACGGATCGAGAAGACGTTCGAGCTCGTGAATCACTCTGGCAGGGTACCGCCCATCGACCGCGAGCCGAGGGGACAACCTTCTGACCTGCATGAACAGCGATGTGAAGGGCAGGACCCATCAACGACTGCTGTTCAACCCAACGTGGTCGGAGTAGAGGTCAGAGTAATCAGAGCAGAAGGACGAAGAGTGGCGCTGCGAGGAGATAGCTGTCGAGCCGACGCAACGCCGGGGCCCACGCGTCACCACGCGGAAGGATCGCCGAGGCCGCGATTTGGCCGACCGGTGCACAAAGGGCGGTAAGGATCGCGAACAGAGGGAACGTCTCACCACCGAGTGGGCCCGGGTAGAAGAGAAAGAACCCGAAGGCAACGACGGCCAGGCTGACCACACCGGCGACCGGCCCCTCGACGGCATTGGCCGAACCCGTGCCGATCAAGAAGTCGCCCGCCTCATAGGCACTGACAAAGACGATCAGGGTGAGCGCTGCCCCGGCATCGACCGATGCCAACGCAACCAACGACCCTGCCGCAATCCCGATGGGAATCGCCGAACGGATCGTGACGTCGGCGAGTTGGAAGATGGCGGAACGCCGCTCCTCAGCACTGCGAGCCCGATGTGTCACACCGAACGCCGCAAACCCCATTGCCGCGAGCACCGACAAGACCACGGTGATTCCGAGCCCGAGCGTGCCCGCCGCTGACCCGGCGACGGTGACTCCAGCAAGCAGTGCGGTCATCCGTCGATCAGAGGTGGTGTGCCTGGCCCAAGCATGACCGGTTTGCAACGCACCAAGCACCGCAACGGCACCGGCGAGCGCGAGAAGCGCCGGCCAAAAGCGCAGCGCAGCGGCAACGGCGGCGACCGCCCACAGCACACCCAGTGAGATCTTTGGTCCGTCGGTGGGATAGGGAACCGAGTAGCGCTGGTTGCGCCATCTGGCCTCGCGTTCGCGAGAACGTCGGTTGAGGTCAGCCGTGCGTTTCGCTCGCAAACGGCCAACAGGATTGGCTCCGGCGGACGATGCCGAAGCGCTCGGCGGAGTCATCCGCCCGAAACCGGCGGTAACACCGCCACTTCATCGTTACCGCCAACCGTCTCATCACCGGACGCTGGCTCACCGTTGAGCCACACCTTCGACCCGGCGACGATCACCGAGAACGGCTCGCCATAGGTTTCGATCGCTGCCGCAAGCACCTCGTCGACAGTGTTGCCGGCGACATCGGCCTTGCCGGTCCCAGCGATTTCACGAGCTTGAGCAAACAGACGCAAAACGGCCACGCAGCAGTTTGCCACATGGGTCATCAGATCCGTATCGGGCGTCGTATCGTCGTTGAATGGGCTCCACGGCGACAACGCAGCTTCTCTTGGCTCGCCATGGCCAGTCGACCTGGAACGCAGAAGGTCGCTGGCAAGGACAAGCCGACCCGCCACTGAGCGATTTGGGCCGCGACCAAGCCTTCGCGGCGGCACGACGAATCGGCACGGTCGACCTCGTCGTGGCCTCCCCACAAGATCGAGCGCTCACCACCGCCCGAATCATCTCTGACTCGATCGGGGTCGGACCCATCATCACCCTCGACGGTTTGATGGAACGAGACGCGGGCCCGTGGTCAGGCCTCACGACCCGCGAGATCGAGGCACAACACCCCGGATGGCTCGACGAGGGCAAACGACCCGAGGGGTACGAAGACGATGATCACCTCTTCGAGCGGGCGGACGCTGCGTTGCGAGCCATCGTGCTGACCAACCCAGGAACGACCGTGCTCGTCGTGTGCCACGGAGGAGTGATCCACACCATGGAGGGCAGACTCGGCGTGACCTCAGGCCGGGTCCCGAACCTGTCCGGTCGGATCCTTTCGGGCACCGGACCAGGCGACTTCGAGTGGCACGTTGGTGAGGCGTTGCAACTTCTCGACGATGACGAGATCACCGGCGGACAGCACCAGCACCGCGTCTGACGATCACATGTCTGAAACACACGCGTCTGACAAACACCGGTCCGAGCACCCATCCCCCAGCGGATTGGTTGACGCAGCCGCTCCCGAGCCGAGCGTCTCGACCGCCGCTCTTCCTGTCGAAGTGATCAGGAGCGCCAAGCGCAAAAAGACCGCGGAGGCCAGGATGAGCAACGGCACGTTGGTCATCCGAATTCCCGGCCGCTGCACCAAGGCCGAAGAAGACGAACTCGTCGCCCACTTCGTCGACAAGTTCGAACGAAGCGCTCGGCGCGCCGCAATCGACCTCGAGCCTCGGGCCCGCGAGCTCGCCGCCCGCTACGACCTGCAAACCCCACGGTCCATCGAATGGGTCAGCAATCAACGCCAGCGCTGGGGCTCATGCACACCCGACCACGGCACGGTGAGGCTGTCGGATCGTCTCGCTGAGTTTCCACAGTGGGTGATCGACTACGTGATCGTGCACGAGCTTGCCCATCTCGACGAGCTGCATCACAACGACCGGTTCTGGTCGATCGTCGCTCGCTACGAACTCGCCGAACGGGCTCGCGGCTTTCTCATCGCCAAAGCTGGCGACCAAGACTGTTCTGCCTAGCGACTCATCTGCTTGGCCGACGCATGCGGCTGGCGACGCTGGTGCCTAGCGATTCGGGGCGGCGACCGATGCTTCAGGTCGTGCGGGCTGATCAAGTTCAGCCAGCGTGAGATCGATCGAATCGAGATCGGCCGACAACGAGTCGAGATCGTCCATCGTTGCGAGCCGCACGACCTCCGGAACTTCAAACGCAGGCACCTGACCCATCGCCGGGCTCTCGGTCACCAGCTCGGCCGGTTCGGATTGGCCGGCATCCGGTGCTGATCCATTGGTTTGGTCAGCACTGGTTTGGTCAGCACTCGTCTGGTCGGCGCTGGATTGGTCGGCGCTCGGTTGATCAAAGAAACTCACGGGCCGAACCTTACCGGGCCAGTGTGATCGGCTGACGAGCGAAGACCACGCTGCTCGGTTCGGCGGAAACCGCAACCAGCCGTTCTTCTCCTTCGGCGTCCGTCGTCAGTTCCACAACCTGGGTCAGTTCGGCTTGCTGGCGAGTGAACACGAGGCGTAGACCATCAAACGACAAGTCGTCGACGTTCTCACCCGCTCCCCCGATCATTCGGTCGAACAAGACGACATCGGTTCCGAGTTCTTGCACGATGAGATCGGTCGTGGCGACGACACCGTCGCTGCGGTAGGTGCGCGTGGTGTAGGCGATCCGCGTTGCATCAGGACTGAGTGCAATCGCGCCATAGGCCGGTCGTCGCCCTACTGCACAGGGCGGTGTCCCAGGGCCGCCGACGGGCACGTCTGTCCCACTTGAGTCGACAAAGATCAGCGCGCCGCAGTTTGAATCAGCGACTGAAATTGCGAACAGCCCTTCACTCGCCGACAGATCGATGATCGTTTGGCTCTCATCGAGCTGTACCAGCACGGCGCGTTCACCCTCGCCAAGCGGAACACGTTCAACGAGCTGGGGCGTCGACTCGATCAGCGCGTGTGCCTGGATCGTGGAATCGATGAAACCAACGTCGAGCAGTCGCTCGCCGCCGGTTGCGATGGGGGTAGCCG
This sequence comes from uncultured Acidimicrobiales bacterium, assembly GCA_937925335.1. Classification (GTDB taxonomy): domain Bacteria; phylum Actinomycetota; class Acidimicrobiia; order Acidimicrobiales; family SZUA-35; genus CALEWY01. The sequence goes on along the minus strand of CALEWY010000009.1, from coordinate 20,368 downwards.
CGCTGCCATCGGCTCGGAGCCACACAACAGCGGGCGTTTCATCGTCGGCCACTTGCTGAACGACGAGACCTCCGAAGAAGTCGTCGACGACGGTGACGGCGGCTCCGCCAAGCCCAACGTCAAGATCGACCTGTTCACCGAAGCCAGTTTCAGAGGAGTCGAGGATCGAAATGTCCTCCTGGGCGATCACAAGCAAGGAGGGCACATACCCCTGGGGGCGGGGCGGCGAAAAGACTTGCAGCGGCGCCTGATCCGCAACCACACCATCGTCGAGCTCAACGCTTTCTTCGGGTGATGCACCGTCGTTCTCGGCGTCGGCGTCAGCGACGACGGTCGTTTCCGTTCCGGTACCGGCGCCGAGATCGGGGTCGCCAATCGGGGCACATGCCGCTGCAAACCCGGCAACCGCTGCCAGGAAAACCCAAAGGGAGGCGGCTTGATGCGACGTTTGGGGCCTGTCGGCACCACATCTTGGACCCAGCACCTGGTCATGGTGGCACGAGGGGGACCACGAACGGGCGCACACGCCGAAGAAGCCAGCGCGGCGAGCCTTCGATCGGCAGGGCCCGGCGGCGCGTGCTGTTGGCATCACCGGATCCGAATTGGACAAGGCATGACGACGAGACCGCAGTAGCCTCTCCAGGCCCCTGTGGCGCAGCCTGGTTAGCGCAGTGGACTTTTAATCCATTGGTCGTGGGTTCGAATCCCACCGGGGGCACGCGCAATCGCTCAACTCCGAATTCTCGTCATTCCGCATTACTGTCTGGGGAGCGACCGATTCGGAATGATCGACATTTCGACACATTCGCTCCGATTCCCGGGAGTACTGGTGCCAAAAAAGACCAAGGACCTCGACACCCCGTTCCGCAAGGGCGAGGAAGTCCTGACCGTTCGTGACATCCGTGGCGCTGGCCAGGGCAAGGTCGGCAACGTTCGGCTGGTTAATGGCCTGAGCGACTACAACGGCGGCACTCCCTGGGTTCGTTACTGGGTGAAGTTCGACGACGGTTCGCTGCTCGGCCACGTCAGCCACAGCGATCTCGTTCGACCCCAACAGCTCAACGCTTGGCAGACCCGCGAAGACGAACGGGTCGAAGCGGCAAAGGCGGCTGAGTCAGCGATCGAAACCGACGCCGCAGCACCCGCCGCAGATGCTGGCGATGCCGGTGGCGGCGTTGCCTCGCTCATTCCAGCAGCCCTCTTGGAGCGAAGCCGAGCAGCCAAGGCACGGTTGCTCGGAGGATGATCTCCTCCCCCGTCGCCCGAACCCACCGGCGAGTCGATCGGCTGGGGCGGACGGCAATCGCGATCGCGCTCTGCACGGTGTTGGCCGCGTGTGGCCAAGCCAGTGACTACGTCGCGGGCGGATCCGGGAGCGAGCTCGTCACTTCCGGCGTCGACGGAGCCGATGGTGACACGGGCTCAAGCGGTGACTCAGACGGTGGTGATTCCAACGGCGGCGACTCCAACGGTGACTCGAACGGCAGTGACTCGAACGGCAGTGACTCGAACGACGGTGACTCAGAGGGCAGTGGCTCAGGCGGCAGTGGATCGAACGACGGTGATTCCGGCGACGGCTCAACCACCGAAGCAGCCGGCGGCGATTCCGGCTCTGACTCGGACGGCGACGTCAGCGCCGGTGGTGGCGCTGACGGTGATACCGATGATCCCGCCGGTCCCACGATCCCGACGCTTGTCCCCCAAATCGTCAACACGTTCCCGCACGATCCCACCGCCTTCACGCAAGGACTCGAGTATCTCGACGGTGTGCTCTTTGAGAGCACCGGGCTCTACGGCGAGTCGAGCCGGCGACGAGTTGGTCTCACCAACGGTGTGATCTCGTCCAGCCTGCCGCTCACCGATGATCTCTTCGGAGGCGGTCTTGCCCTCGTTGGTGAAGGCACGGTCATTCAGTTGACGTGGAAAGAGGGCATCGCCATCCTCGCCGATCCGATCACACTGCAAGAGTTCGATCGGTTCACCTACGAAGGCGAGGGCTGGGGCCTCTGTGATCAGGGCGAACAACTCGTGATGAGCGATGGCACATCCACCCTGACCCTGCGCGACCCCATGAGCTTCGCCGCAGTCGGTACCGTTTCGGTCACCCGAGCCGGCGAACCTGTCGAGCGGCTCAACGAACTGGCCTGCGTCGGAGGTTTCGTCTGGGCGAACGTGTGGTTGACCAACGACATCGTCCAGATCGACCCCTCGACGGGTGATGTGGTTGCGGTCGTTGATGCCAGCTCACTCGTGCCGACGGGAATCACCGATGAAGAGAACGTCCTCAACGGCATTGCCTACAACCCGGTCGACGAGACCTTCTTCATCACCGGGAAGCGCTGGGATGTTCTCTACGAAGTTGACTTCGTCGAGAGCTAACACCCGGCGGGGGTTGCGCACCCCGCTGCTGATCGTTCTCTCCGCAGCGACGCTGTTCATCGCGAGCTGCTCCTCCGACCTCGCTGAGCCAACACCGCCGGACGTCGGATCAAGCGCCGAGATCCCGGACACGGCAGAGACCCCAGACCCGGCAGACACCAGTCCGGAAACTGCAGACGCCAGTCCGGAAACGACACCAGCCGACCAAGCTGCGCAGGCGACTCCGGCTGATGATCTGTCGACTGACGAATCCGCCACTGGGGACCCGCAAACGACGGACGAATCCAACACGACCGATGCCACGCCTGACGTCGCGATCGAGCGGTTGAACGGTGCCTACACCGTTGAGATCGTTTCGACTCGGCCACACGACGCCAATGCCTACACACAAGGCCTCGAGTTCGACGGCGACCGCCTGCTCGAAACCACCGGGTTGTACGGCGAGTCCGACCGTCGATGGATCGATCCAGTCACCGGCGATGTTCTCGAGATAGTCGATCTGCCAGACGAACTGTTCGGCGAGGGTGTCACGGTCGTCGATGGCGAGATCCGTCAGCTCACGTGGAAGGCCGGCGTGGTCCTCAGCGCAGCCCCGGACACGCTCATCGAGACCGGCCGGGACAACTACGCGGGTGAGGGTTGGGGGCTGTGCTTCGATGGAACTCAGCTCGCCATGTCGGACGGGTCGTCGACGTTGACCCTCCGAGATCCGGCCACCTTCGACGCCACCAGCACGGTCACGGTGGTTGACGCTGCGGGCCAACCGGTGACCCGACTGAACGAACTCGAATGTGTCGGCGATCAAGTCTTGGCCAACGTCTATGGGCTCGACACGATTGTGGTCATCAACCCCACATCGGGAGCGGTTGACGCAACGATCGACGCTGCCTCCCTCCGTCCCTCGAACGCTCCCGCCGACGACTTCAACTACGTACTCAACGGCATCGCCTTCGATGAGGCGACCGGCCACTACTTCTTGACTGGCAAGTGGTGGGACGTCATGTACGAGGTTCGACTGGTTCCTCAGGCGAACTAAAGACCGAGGGGAGATGCACGAGCATTCGTTCAAGAATCTCGTCGCCCGCCGGGGCCAGCAAGTGATCAGCCTCGGGGATCAGCCAGAGGTCGCCCGCTCCAGCGAGCATGCGAACCATCTCACTCGATTGATGCGGCAGGATCGAGTCGTTCGTTCCGTGCACAAAGAGCAGATCTCGATCGGCCAGGCGCTCGGCCATCTCACAGCCAGCGGATTGTGTCGCAAAGGTGACAACGCCCGGAACCGACTCCACATCGAGGTGAGCCGCCGCCTGGATCGCGACCGCTCCGCCGAACGAGTGCCCGATCGGAACAAACTCGCGAGCGCCATGACGGGCCGCGAGTTCCATGGCGCACAACGTGTCGTGCACACACATCGGCAGGTCGTTCGGTGAGCGGTAGTCGACTCGCATCACCCCGATGCCGTGCGCTCCCAAGCGGTCACCGAGGCGCTGGTAGAGGCCACCGTCCGGGCCGAGCAAGCCGCCCATGGCGCCGCCGACACACACCACGACGTGCTCCGCTTCCGGACGGCCATGCCACAAGATCGTGAGCAGCCCGCGGCTCGTGTAGAGCTCGAGATGATCGAGCCCGTCCGTGGCACCCGCTTTGACACTGACGGTTTGCATCGCCAGCAGGCCGAGCCCGTCGAGTGGTGTCTCGCCTTCGTCATCGGTCATGGCTGCGCTCCCCCGCTTGGATGCCGTCAGTCGAAGTCAAACACGTCGTCGAGAAGGTCGGAGAATTTGTTCTTGCGCTTCTTCCTCCGACGCGACCGATCCCGATCGCGATCCCGGTCTCGATCGTGGCCTCTGTCGCGATCTCTGTCGCGATCGCGATCCTTCGTCCGGTCCCTTTCGCGATCGTCATCATCGCGATCACGGTCTCGGTCTGATCGTTGCGGTTGTGGTGGCGGTGGTGCCGAGGCAGCCGGAGCGGGGCCAGCCGGCGTGTAGGTGGAGCCGATTCCATCGGCGACGTCGAGCAAGGTCTCCAGCTCACCGCGGTCGAGCCAGACTCCCTTACAGCGCGGACAGAAGTCGAGTTCGACCCCGTGACGGACGACGGGTGTGAGGGTTTCGTTCTCACACATTGGACAGCGCATTACTGGATCCTCTCGCGCGGTGGCCCGCTCGGTACGCCGGCTGGAAGGCCGAGTTCGGCCCTCGCATCTTCGATGGCTGCAAGGCGATCACGCACTGCCTGTGCTGCCGTGCCAAGCGATCGATCGAGGCCCGGTTTCGGTGCTCTCGCTGCCGTGACCGCTTCGATGATCAAGCCTTCGAGCTCAGCGATCACAACCGCCGCGTCGATCTCGAGTTGCTCGAGCCCGTCCCACACCGCATGGACCGCTTCGTAGCGAGCGGTGACAGGGCTGAGTTCGGCATCGATGGCCGAACGCTGGGCTGGTGTCAGCGCTCGATCGCGGGCTCGGCGCAGCGCCTTTGCCTGCGCCTCGATTCCTCGTGGGTCGAGCTCGGCGAGAAGCGCTCGTGCCTCGAGCCAGTGGTCGCGAAGCCGATCGAGTTCACCCTCGGCGACGGAGACGAGCCGCTCGAGTTCGGCACGCGCCGGAACCGCTGCGCCGAGGGCGCCAACCTGTTCTCGAAGCGCGACGAGCCTCAGCCCTTGTTCTGCGACCATGCCGGAACCATAGGGGAGCCTCATCCCGTGCTGAGTGAGGCTTGCACACCCCCGAGCTCAGCTCGATGCGACCAGTTCTGCCTCGGCTGCGAGCTTGGCGGCTCGGCGATCCTTCATTCGAGCAGCGACTCGACCGGTCTTCGTGATGAAGGTCATCAGGCGCTCTCGGGCGGCTTCACCTTCGCCATTCAGGCCCTCGAGTTCGGCGAGTCCCCAATAGCCGAGCACGACGGGCTCAAGGATCGACTCGTAGTGGTTGATGAAGTCGTAGATCCCGGCGTTTGCGATCTCTTTGGAGTGCGCCGCAAAGTCGGGAATGCCGGTGCCGGGCATCGCAAAGCCGGTGACCTGACGTTCGAGCGCTTGCACCATCTGCGACGGGTCACGGTCGAAGCCGGCCTTCGCGATGTCTCGGTAGAACAAGAAGTGATGGTTCTCGTCGATCGCCACACGACGCATGATGTCGTAGCCAACGCGGTCGTATGGCTCGATTGCCTTGCCCGTGTTTCGGTGTGAGACGCGCGTCGCCAGTTCTTGCAGCGCGACGTAACACATGCCGTCGGCGGCGGTCGGCGGTTCAGGCACCTCGCCACCACTCATCTGCGCCATCCGGCCACGTTCGAGCGCAACGGGATCGATCGACCGGGTCACGGTGAGGTAGTCGCGGATCACCGTCGCATGGCGGCCCTCTTCGGCCGTCCAACGGCGAACCCATTCGCCCCACGGACCGTCGGCACCGAACATCCGCTCGATGTCGCGGAAGTAGTACGGAAGGTTGTCTTCGGTCAACAAGTTGACGAAGAGCGCACTCCGAACCTCGGCAGGCACGTTCGACTCTTCCGGCGACCATTCGTAGTCATCCTCGAAGTCACGGCCGCGACTCCACGGCACCAAGGTGTGGGGATGCCATTCCTTGGTGGATTCGAGGTGGCGTTCGAGCAGCACCTCGGCTTCGGACTCGAGATCGGCAAGAAAGGAGACGTCGGAATCAATCACCATTCCGACAGCCTACCTACCGGTAGGTAGGGAAGCGGTCATCGGCGACGAAAAACTCGGCACACTGGGGAAACATGCGGAATTTCGTCCAACCCATGAAGGCGCTCGGGGCAACACGCCCTCCCTTCGACGACGGCTGGGCGACCGAACTCAAATGGGACGGCATGCGCCTCCAGATCACGATCGCCGATGGCGAGGTGCGATTGAGCTCGGGGTCTGGGCGCAACGTCACCAGCAACTTCCCAGAACTGCATGCGATCGCGGATGCGTTCGACCCCGAACATCACGGCACGGTCGTGCTCGACGGGGAATGTGTTGTGTTCGACGAGGGCCGACCGAGCTTCCAACGCCTGCAGAACCGGATCCACGTCACCAACCCAACGAACCATCTCGTCAACACCTACCCGGTGTTTTTCGTGGCATTCGATCTGTTGGTCTTGCAGGGCCAAGACCTGTTCGCCATTCCGTTTCAAGATCGCAGGCGCCTGCTCAGCGATTCGCTGGAAGACGGCCCGAACTGGCGAGTCCCGCCGTACTCGATCGGTGATCCGAACGAGCTACTGGATCTCGCCAAAGAGCGGTCGCTCGAAGGGATTGTGTGTAAACGGCTCGACTCCACCTATCGCCCGGGTGAACGACACCCGAACTGGGTCAAGATCAAGGTTCGACTTCGCCAAGAGTTCGTGGTTGGCGGATGGCTCCCCGGCGGCGGTGGGCTCACCGGCTCACTCGGCAGTCTCATGGTTGGTGTTCACGACCCCGATCGCGACGACGGCAAGCTCATCTGGGCCGGTGCAGTTGGCTCCGGTCTTCGAGATTCACTTCGCACCCAACTGCTCGCCGAACTTGAAACGAGCGACGTTTGCCCTTTTCTCGCCGAACCTGACATCGACAAGGTGCCAACGTGGGTTACACCAACGATGGTTGTCGAAGTGGAGTTCGGACTCTGGGAAGAGGGCGCACAGCTTTGGCATCCGACGTTTTGTGGTGTCCGCGTCGACCGAGATCCGTCCGATGTGCAGCGTGAACCATTCGTGACAACCGGCGACATGGGATAGTTGAGCCGTGGCACCTTCTCCCGACGACCAAATGCGTGTGGCGTTTCCCGCCACCGCGCGTTTTGCTCCCGTCGGCCGCGTCGCCATGGCTGGTCTTGCGTTGCGGCTCGGCTTCGATGTCAGCCAGGTTGAGAACCTTCGCCTCGCCGTGAGCAGCGCGATCGCCGCTCTCGGCGGACCGGGCGAGGTCACCGTCGAAGCGAAGTGGACCGACGATGAGCTCGACATCCATCTGGAGAATCCAGATGCCGCAGGTGTCGCCAGCGACTCCGGTGAACCGGTCGACGCTGCAGCGCTCGCCGGCAAACTCTCCGAGCTGGTCGCAAACGTGAGCGTCAGCTCAACCCAGATCTCGCTCAAGATCGGCTGACGACAGCGCTCGCGAACAGCGGCTCAATACTGCGGCCCAGATCAGCGACCGGGTGGCCGGGCGATCACTTCCCGCTCGAACCAAACCCTGAGGCACCGCGATCGTCCGGTGCTGGCGGGAGTTCGTCGACCATCTCGAACGTGGATGGTGGGACCGGCATCACCAGCAGTTGGGCGATGCGTTGGCCTCGTTCGATCGCAACGGATTCGGTCGACGAGTTGAGGAGAATCACATTGATCTCACCTCGGTAGCCCGAGTCGATGAGACCCGGCGCGTTCAACACGGTGACGCCTTGTTTGAGCGCGAGACCCGACCGCGGTAGCACGAGCCCGCAGGCGTCGAGCGGAATCGCCACGGCAAACCCCGTCGGAACGAGTGCCCGCTGGCCAGCTTCGATCGTCAGATCGATTCGCGACGGAAGATCTGCCGCCGCATCACCGCCCCGCATCCGTTGGGGCGGATCCAGATCGGGATCGAGCGCCACCATCGGCACGGTGAGGACGGGCGCTGGATGAGCGGGATCTGCCATCGTTGGCAGGGTAGTGACATGAGAGCACTAGCCTCAGAAGATGCTCGCATGGATGGACCTCGAAATGACCGGGCTCGACCCGTCCAAGCACGTGATCGTTGAGATCGCCACGCTGATCACCAACGACGAGCTCGAGATCGTGGCCGAGGGGCCCGAACTCATCATCCATGCGACCGACGAAGAACTCGCATTGATGGACGACGTCGTGGTCGAGATGCATACCAAGTCAGGCCTCCTCGAACAGATCAAGGCCTCCACCATCACCCTCGAGGAAGCCGGCGAACAGACGCTGGCGTTCATCAAGGAACACCTTGAGCCTCGATCGACGCCGCTGTGCGGAAACTCGATCGGCATGGATCGACGATTCCTCGACGCGTACCTTCCCGACATCGAGAACTACCTGCACTACCGCTCGATCGACGTCTCGACGATTAAGGAGCTCACCAAACGCTGGTACCCCGAATCGGTCAACTCCGGGCCTCGCAAGGCCGCGAGCCATCGAGCGCTCGACGACATTCGTGAGAGCATCTTCGAGCTTCGTCACTATCGGGAGTCGGTCTTCCGAGCGCAGACCGAAGCCGAGATCTCAGCCGGGGGCACACCCGATCAGGCGGGCAGCGGTTCCACCGAGCCTGACGCCGCAACCTCGTAACTCGCAGCCTTCTCGCTCCCAGCATTCTCGGTCGGAGCCCCGTCACCGGCAGAACCGGCGAGCCACCACACTCTGGTGACCTCGCCATCGCGCTCGACCGACAGATCGACGTGCGAGTCCAGCGCAATCCCGGCGCCGTACTCCACCGTTGCTCGGAACTGATCGGGGCAGGCGCCTTCAGCGAGGAGCTGTTCAAACACCGCCCAATAGGCGGCGTTGTTCATGTGTTGTTGGGGGTCGAAGTCGACCGCCCGGCTCGGCCAGTTGCGACGCTCACCAACGTCTGGATCAAACTTCGGGAGCATCAGCTTGGCGCTGATGGTGCGGTCTCCTGCGGCCTCGCCATAGAGCGATAGGAATTCTTCGGTCAGCCCAAGCGGACGGCCGGAGCTCGGATCGAGATGTATCCATAGGGTCGCCACTTCGTAGCGGGCACCAGCGGAACCGATGACCGTGATCCGACGATCAGCCCAGCGCCGGCCAAGAGCTCCACAAAACGTCGTGAGCCGGAGATGTTCACCGAGCTCAGCGTGCTGATGCACATCGACACACGTGCGCCGTACGACCCATGCGGTGGCTTCACTGAGCTGCGCGTCGGTTGTGTCATCGTTCGACACATCCTGGGTATAGCGGTTCAGCGCATCGAGTCGAAGGCGCCCTGCCGGCGAGACGTCACCGAGCCGGACCTTCCGTTCAGCAGAAAAATCTCGTCCTTCGTTTCGCTGACTCACCATCTCGAACGGAACGTCCATAGGCCGCTAGTCAAGCGGGCAAACGGGCGATTGGGGTCGACCCCACACCACGTTGGACGGCGCTCACTCATGTCACTGATTGATGACACAGCGTTTAATTCGGTTGACACCTCTCCAAAGTCGTAGTTCTCTCAGACAAGCGCACCGACCCCCGTGGCTGGCGCGAGACCAATTCGACCCGAGCTTCGCTTCACCGAACTCCACCAAAGAGAAAGGACCCCGCAGTGATGATTTCCAATCTGGCAAAAGCACAAAACCACGCCGAACTGACCGTTGCCACTGCGCTGCGTCCACTCGGTGTGAGCACGCGTGCTCGACGTAACGAACTCGTCGTCATTCCAGCCGTCCACCAGGGAACCGCCATTCTCGGCGACACCTGTGTCGGCTCGTTCACCACGAATGACCACGTGTCGTCCTTCTCTGCCAAGTGGTTTGCGGGTTACCCGACCATGGCGAAGAAGGACCACTCCCAGCGGGAGAGACCTACCTGAGATCCTCACACGATCAAAGGAAACGGACTCAGAACCGCTGGGAGCACAAGCTCCCAGCGGTTCTTTGCTTTTCCGGGCCGCTTTCTCTTGATCGAAATCTCTCGCAAGGCACCAGCCACATGACCATCACCGACGCTCCCGCAAGTTCTTCCGCCGCAGAACAGGCCACACCGCACCCAAATCCAGCCAGCACGAATCCAGCCAGCACAAATCCAACCAGCACAACTCCAACCCGTTTGACCGACTTGCCCGAGGGGACCAGCACCATGACCATCACGATTGATCCAAAGCCACCGAGTCTCACCGCCACCGAGCAGATCGGTACGCCGGTGGCACTCAACACGACGAACCTCGGAACCATCGCAGTTGAAGAAACAGCGGTTGAAGAAACAGCGGTTGGAAGCCCTGAGTTCGCAACCACCGACTTCGGGCTCCCGATGCCGACCGCCGAGACGTGGTGGACTGCCGCCGCATGTCGCGAGGTGCCAAACGCGGGTGAGCTCTTCTTCTCCGAGGAGTTGCAGGACATCGCCGCAGCCAAGCGTGTCTGCGCTGAGTGCCCGGCGATCGCTCCGTGCCTCGAAGGTGCCATCACTCGCGGCGAGCCCTGGGGTGTTTGGGGTGGCCAGTTGTTCCTGAACGGCAAGATCCTGGCGCGGAAGCGTCGTCGGGGTCGGCCGCCAAAGAACCCACGGCCCGAGGATCAGATTCCTGACATCCCCGTGCCTGAGCACCTCCAGAAGCTGATCGCCTGATCTCCGACGACGACTGATCTCAACAGTTCGAGCAACGCGACTGAGATCGCATCGAGTCGGAGCGACAGACGGACCGCTTGTGGTTCAAGGCCGCTGGCACCACCTCTCCCGCCAGAGGTGGTGCCAGCTGAGGTTTTAGGGCTCCTATTGCGTTCGCCACGCAGGCTCCCATTGCGTTCACCACTTGTGCTCTGACTCTGTTCACCACTTGTTCACTGCCAAGATGTCGGTCACGGGAATGTCCCCCGGATTGATGAGGTTGGTAGCTCCATGTCCACAGACGACCTCGGGATCATCGATTCCGACGAGCCCAACCCGGGCGACCACCCCAACACCGATGAGCAGCCCAGCCCGGAAACGCAGGGCGGCTTCAGCATCTGGATGGCGGTTGGGCTTGCGTTCGTCGCCATCGTTGGCATCGTCGCCGTCGTGAGCGGGGGCGGCGCGAGCGATCCGTCGACTGCTTCGGCGGCAAACGAAGAACTCTTCGCCTTCGAGTTCGGAACCGCCGAAGGCGCCACGACCACACTCGAATCCCACCGAGGCGAACCGTTGGTCGTCAACTACTTCGCCGCCTGGTGCCCGCCATGCCGGGCCGAGTTGCCTGACTTCGAAGCCGTCTCACAAGAGCGAGCAAGTGAAGTGACCTTCATTGGCATCAGCAAGGACAACACCACCGATGCTTGGACGGGGCTGATCTCCGACGTTGGCGTCACATTCGAAACGGTCTACGAAGGCAACAGCTCCGGGACCTACGAAATCATCGGCGGGCTCGCCATGCCGACAACCGCATTCATCACCGCCGACGGTGAGGTTGCACACGTTCACAGCGGGATCCTCAACGATTCGCTGTTGAATCAACTCATCGACGAGCACCTGAGCTAGAGGAAGATCATGGGAGACCTGTTTAATCCGTTCGCCTTCGCCGTTGGCATGGTGGCGCTGATCAACCCGTGCGGCTTCGCCCTGTTGCCCGCGTATCTGGGCTTCTTCTTGAACCAGAACGATGGCGAAACGCGCCGCATCGTCGGACTCAACCGCGCCCAGGGAGTTGGGCTGGCGATGACGCTCGGTTTCCTCACCGTGTTCGGCCTCCTCGGCCTTGCGTTCACCGGTCTCCAAGAGACGATCGTGGAGTGGCTTCCGTTCTTCAACATCGCATTGGGCATCGGCCTCGTCATCCTCGGCATCGCGATGCTTCGGGGCTTCCAGCTCGTCATCAAGATTCCCAAGCTCGAAAAGGGAACGGACGACACCTCCTATGGGTCCATGTTCTTGTTCGGAGTTTCGTACGCACTCGCGTCGCTGTCGTGCACCATCGGCCTCTTCCTGGCGGCGGTCGGCACTTCGAGCTCAGCGGGTGGCGGCGGAGGAACCCCATTCCTCACCCGGTTCGGCGGCTTCATCTCCTACGGCCTCGGCATGGGTCTCCTCGCAACCGTGTTGACCATCGCCCTCGCCTTCGGCAAGCGCAGCCTCGTCAACAAGTTCCGCTCGATCCTCCCGAAGATCAACATCATCTCGGCCCTGCTGCTGCTGCTCGTTGGCCCCTACATGCTGGCCTACGGCATCTGGGAGTATCAGTTGTTCCACGGTGACTCAGTCACCCCGTGGTTGAACGACTTCATGCTCGAAGCGTCAACCTTCCAGTCCTCCGTCTCCAACTGGTTCAGCAAGGACGCCTCACTCTTCGGTTTCACCATCAGCCGAACCGGTCTGCTGGGCTGGGCCTTCTTTGGACTCAACGCCGGCCTCATCGTCGCCGGGTTCGTCAGCCGACGCCGGCCGGCAGCGCCGGTCGCTGATGCCGCCGGCGACACATCGGTCGACGGCACATCCGAGCCGGCCAAGGTCTGACCGCCGAGTTGGACTCCAGACACGTCGTGCTGTCACCCTCTCCAAGGTGAAGAACGGCTGGTTCTGGCAAGAGGTCTCCCACGAACCGGTGTCATTTGGCGATCTCCTCGCCCGGCCCGGCGTTGTGGAGACGCTCGATCGCCGATCCAAGCTCGGCTTCTGCGCCTTTCACGGGGGCAACCTCGAACGGTTCACCGATCAGATCGCCCGTGAGGCTGCCGAGCGCTCCGGTTCGAGCTTCTACGGGGTGCTCCAACCAAAGGGCATGCGCCAGCACATCCCGTCGACCAAGGTCGACCCAGCCGAGTCGGAAAAGCTCCAGGCGTTCCTCGATCATTGCGACATGGTCATCGCGATCCACGGTTACGGCCTGCGCGGCCGATGGACCGATTTGCTCGTCGGTGGCCAAAACCGCGAACTCGCCCACCATGTGAGCTGGCACGTTCGCCGGACGCTCCCGCAATATCGAGTGGTCGAGGATGTCGAACAGATCCCGAAGGGTTTGCGAGGTCAACACTCGAAGAACCCCTGCAACCTTGCGAGAGGTGGCGGCGTGCAGATCGAACTTCCTCCCAGAGTACGAGGCCTCACACCAATGGCGCTGCATTGGCCGGGTCACGACCCGTCGATCGATCGGTTCCCACACATCGAGCGACTCATCGAAGGTTTGGCAACGGCCGCCTCGACCTGGTCGCTCGACCCGGCGACTCCCCCAGCATCACCACGACCGCCCGTTGCAGCCTCTCACGCCTAGCTGCATCGAGGGCTGGCCGGTCAAGTACGGTGCCGAAGGTGCAGCTCCGAACCTTCACCGAACCACAACAAGGCGCAAGCTACGACGATCTCTTGGCCGTCGCACTCGCCTCTGAAGCGGCCGGCTTCGACGCCTTCTTCCGCTCAGACCACTATTTGAAGATGGGCGATGTTGATGGCATGCCCGGACCGACCCACGCGTGGGTGACGCTCGCTGGGCTCGCTCGAGACACCACGAAGATCCGGCTCGGCACCCTCGTGAGCCCGATCACGTTCTATCAACCAGGTCCGCTCGCAATCAGTGTCGCCCAGGTCGATCAGATGAGCGGCGGTCGAGTCGAGCTTGGCATCGGGGCTGGTTGGTACGAGCAAGAGCACACGGCATATGGCTTGCCGTTCCCTGGCCTTGGCGACCGAATGAGCCGTCTCGAAGAGGCGGTCGAGCAGATCGTTGGTCTGTGGACCACGCCCGAGGGTGAGACGTTCAACCACGAGGGTGACTTCCACTCCTTCGTCGACTCACCAGCGCTTCCGAAGCCGACCCAGCAGCCGCACCCACCCATCGTCATCGGTGGTCGTGGGAAGAAGCGCACGCCAGCTCTTGCCGCTCGTTTCGCCGAAGACTTCAACCTTCCGTTCGGGCCTCCCGCAGATATCCCGCCGATCATGGAGAACGTCGCTCGGGCCTGCGAAGCGATCGACCGTGACCCTTCAACGATGACGTGGTCGGCTGCTCAGGTGCTCTGCGTGGGTGAGAACGACGCCGAGGTTGATCGACGGGCGGCAGCCATCGGTCGTGAGGCTGACGAGATGCGAGAGAACGGCGTTGCCGGGACCGTCGAAGAGGTTCGAGACAAGCTCGGCGCCCTCGCCGATGTCGGCGTCGACCGGCTCTATCTCCAGGTGCTCGACCTCAGCGACCTTGAACACATCGCACTTGTCGGCGAGTCATTTATCGACTGAGAGCACGCCTTATGTGTCGGCCGCGACCGGCGGCGTGCGATCGGATCATGTCAGTGGCTGGCCGACGATCCAGATGTGACCGAACGGGTCGGCGAGACGGCCGTCGCGCCGGCCGTAGGGTCGGTCCTCGACCGGGATGATGACCTCTCCCCCGGCCTCGACGAATCGAGCAGCTGTGGCGTCGACGTCAGGGACGGTCAAGCTGATCGCAACCGGTGAGCCACCCAACGCGGTGGGCGACCGATTCATCCCGCCGTCCTCTTGTGTCACGCCGAGCTCGGTCTCGCCGAACCGAACGTGCGCGTTGACGAGCGTGCCATCGACATACATCTGGTCGTACGGCTCGGTCTCGAACGCCCGCCCGTAAAAGTCGAGTGCTTCATCACCATTCGAGACGATGAGCCTCGGGGCGAGAATGATGGTCTGATCGCTTGGCATGACGGTTCCTTTGGGTCAGCTGACCGGTGCTTGTTGAAGAAATCGAAGGACCCACTCAGGACCAGAGTCGTCGAAGATCATCGACTGGATCACGGTTGTCGGAGCGGCGGCGGCCGCGGTTCGAACGGACACTGTCGATGCGAACGTTATCTACTTACCCCAGTCAGGGTGAGAGGCGACGCCGGGTCCAGCCTCCAGTGAGGCTCCGCTCGTAGCGAAGTCGATCGTGCAAGCGGCTCGATCGGCCTTGCCAAAACTCAACGACCGCTGGGGTCACTCGATAGCCACCCCAGTGAGGTGGCCGCGGCACCTCATCCGGGAATCGTCGTTCGAACTCGGCTTGGCGAGCGTCCAGCACGGACCGGTCGGCGATCTCTGTGCTCTGCTCGGACGTCCACGCACCGATTTGTGAACCTCTCGGCCGCACGTTGAAATACGCATCCGACTCATCGCCGGTGAGACGCACGGCAACGCCGGTGATGCACACCTGTCGTTCGAGTTGAATCCAGGGAAACGTCAGCGACACGTTCGGATTGTCTTCGATGTGTTGACCCTTCGAGCTGAGATAGTTCGTGTAGAACTCGAGGCCTCGGTGTCCATCAGCGTCGTTCGACAACCCTTTCAACAAGACGTGACGGCCCCAGGGAGTGCCCGCTGAATCGACGGTGGACACCACCATCGCATTGGGTTCGTGGATGTTCGCCGCCACCGACTCTGCGAGCCAGGCGTCGAACTGTTCCATTGCGTCGGCGGAGGCGTCGGCTTCATCGAGGCCACGTTCGGAATAGTCGAGTCGCATCCGGGCAAGGTCGTCGGCGTTCGTCACCTCGTCAGTCTCGCAGAGCCATCCGCCGAGCCCACCCCGAAAAAGCATCGCTGGCAACGGTCGGCGTTCGGAGAGGGCACATCCGGCAGTGCTGACTACCCTCGCCCTGTGACCACGCCCGCGATCGATGTCCGCTCGTTGCGCTTCGCCGCCGCCGGCCGGACGATCCTCGACGAGATCACGTTTCATGTGGGCGCCGGCGAGATCGTTGGGCTGCTCGGACCGAACGGAGCTGGCAAGACCACAACGATCGAATCGATCGAGGGTTACCGGGTGCCGACCTCCGGCGATGTCACCGTGCTCGGGCTCAATCCGCTCACCGACCGGACCGCACTCGCCGATCGATGGGGGGTCATGCCCCAAGAGGGTGGGCTCCCAATGGGTCTCACCGTCATCGAAGCGATCGAGCTGTTCGTTGGACTCCACCAGTCATCAACATCGCCCGACTCGCTCATCGATCTGTGTGGGCTCGACAGCGTCCGGACCCGTCGCTGGCGAGGCATGTCCGGTGGTGAACAACAGCGACTGAACCTTGCCCTCGCTCTTTCCGGCGGGTCCGACGTTCTTCTTCTCGACGAACCGACAGCGGCTCTCGACGCACAGGGCCGAGAGCGAGTCCTCGACGTCATTCGGGCACGCGCTGATGCTGGAACCGCAGTGCTGATCACCACCCACAATTATGCCGACGTCGAACGAGTGGCGGATCGAGCGGTTGTTCTCGATCATGGCCGAGTCGTCGTTTCGGGGTCCGTCGCCGAGCTGACGGGTGGCCAGCCCCACATCCGATTCGCCGCTGCCGCCGCGCTCGACGCGAAGGATCTGAGCGCTCTTCTGGACGCCGACGTGACCGAGCAATCGGCTGGCCACTATCAGGTCGACGCCGAACCAACACCCGCACGAATGGCCGCCATCACCTCGTGGTTAGCCGAGCAGGGAGAGGTTGCATCCACCATGGAAGCTGGCCGACGGTCACTCGAGGAGCTGATGCTTGGACTCGAATCCGGAGCTCGTGCACCGCACACGGACAAGCACGGCGATGAACTGACCGATGGGACGTCATCGTGAAAAATCGAATCGCCGTCTTGGCCCGCACGGACCTAAAGGTTGCGCTGAGAGACGGCGAACAACTCCTTCTCACGATCGCTCTCCCGATCCTGTTTCTGGTGTTCTTCTCGCTCGTGGACATCCTCCCGACCGGAGGAGACGAGCCCGTCGACTACCTCGCACCCAGCATCATCGCCTTGGCGTTGATGTCGTCGTCGTTTGTTCGTCTCGCGATCAGCTTGGGGTTCGACCTGAGCTTTGGAGCCATCAAACGACTGGCGGTGACACCGTTGCGCGTCGGCGAGTTCCTTGCGGCCAAAGGAATCACAAGCGTCGTGCTGTTCGCCGGCCAGTTCATCGTGCTGGCCGGTGTCGCCGTCGCCCTTGGTTGGCGACCGGCTCCCTCACCAGCGTTCGCCGCCGTGATGGTTCTCGGCCTTGCCGCATTCATCGGCCTCGCGTTTGTCATCACTGGAGTTGTCGACGGTCTTGCGGCGCTCGCGGCCGCCAACGCTCTCTACGTGGTCTTGTTGCTGCTGAGCGGCATCGTGTTCACGCTCAACGAGTTTCCGGGTTGGCTGCAATCGATCGTTCGCCTCCTGCCATCGACCGCTCTCGCCGAACTGAGCCGAGCGACGCTCAATGGCGGTTCGGGACCCAGCTGGGCGTGGGGCAGCCTGATCGTGTGGGCGATCGCCGCCCCGCTCATCGGCGCCCGTATGTTCCGCTGGCATACACCAGCGAAGGCATAAAACTCAGCTCGACCAGCGATGGGCAACGGTCACCGCGCCGTCACCGACGAGCACCGTTGATCGGCTTGGTGCGATCGCGGAGTGAATGCGATGTTGCTCGTGTGCGACCACGCGCACGCCTGGCGTGAGGCCGGCGACGATCTCAGGGATCAACGAGCCGGCGACATCCGCTGGCAAGAACACGAAGACGACGGTGGCGTCGCCGATGCCGATCGAGGCAGCGTCACCCTCGACGATTTCAACCCGGTCGGAGAGGCCAGCCTCTGCAGCCGCGCTCCGAGCGCGCTCGACGAGTTCGGCATCGGTTTCGATACCGCGTCCTCGGCAACCACGTCGCCGAGCGGCTTCAATCACGAGGCGTCCATCACCACAACCAAGGTCGACGACCACATCGTCGACGCCCACCTCGGCGAAGTCGAACAGCGGGTCGAGCAGCGATTCTGGTGTTGCCAGGAACGGGCCAAGGTGGCCGGCGCCCTTGGAGAACACACCGAGCTTCTCCCCGATCAACCGCATCGGGCGCACGAGGAAGTAGAGGAACCACAGTGGCTTTGGAAGCTTGACGAACGACCAATCAGCTTCGTTTGGTCGCAGCACACCCGGCATCCGACCGAGCTTCGAGACCGAGTCCCATCCGATGTTGACGACGTAGGTCCGCTCATCGGTCCGAGCAACCGTGAGCACCGAACTCATTCGACGGAAACTCTCGCGTGCGCCGCCGGTCCACGGCTCCCATCGTCGGTAGCCGTCTCGACCGAGCGCTTCGGCAAGGGCGAGAGCCTGATCAAAGTCGGCCACATGAGCACGCAGAGCGTGGATCTGATCGCCACCGTCTTGAGCGGCCTCGAGCTGGAACAAGAAGCCAGCGTTCGCTGCTCTGGCGCGAACTCGTTCGAGTTCGTCCAGCACCTGCACGCCGATGGCTTCGCACGTTGCGACCGCGGCGGCTGCTTCAGCATCGGCGGCGTCGGCAGCGAGCGTTCGTCGGCCATCGGCCAGGAGACGGCGTTCGAAAACCGATTCGAGCCAACTCGGGTCGTTCAGTTCCATCGAGAGATGTCCAGCGATGCCGGATCGCCCAGTTTCATCCGAGAGGTGTCAGATCTTTTCGACCGGGGCCGGGCTCGACGAGAAGACGTCGTTGACCTCTTCGAAGGTCAGATCAACGTCGGCTGTAGTCGCAGCTGCGGCCACACGGCGAGCCTCAGCGTGGCGAGCCTGGCGGGCGACACGATCAGCTTCACCCTCGCGCTGCGCCCACTTGGCGAAGATGGTGACGATCACGGCCCACAAGAAGAACCCGCCGACGAGTTTCATGATTGCGCCAGCCGCTTGCTGATCGGTCAAGACATCGATGCCCCAAAGACGATCGACCGTGTCGTAGTGGCGATAGACCACACCCTCGGCGAACACCAGCCAGCCACCGGGAACGGTCGGGATGAGCGACATCGAGAACAGGTAGATGCACTGGCCGATCGGGGGCAGGCGCCATTCGCTGATCGGGCCGATCACGGGCATCCACATCAACAGGCCTGATGTGAAGACCATGAGGTGGAACGCGAAGTGCACGGCTCCGGAATCGGCCGACCACTGCACAACCTTCGACCAGTGCAGCCACATGGTCAGTGCGTTGAACACGATGCCGGCAACGATCGGGCGAGAGAGTCGACGGACAACGGCGTGGATCCGCGACCCGTCTGGCACCAACAGTTCGAAGAGCCACCGTGGTGTGGCCAAGACGAAACAGGCCGGGATCAGCATCGACAGCAGAAGATGCTGCGCCATGTGTACCGAGTAGAGATGGTCTTCGGCGATGTCGTGGACTGGCCAGTCCGACGCACCCCAAATTCCAAGAACGCCGGCCCCGAACCACAGACGCTGACGCCTCGTGATCCCTTCAAACCCTGCGGCGATGGCCTTCGGTTGCACCACCTTGGCGGCGAACCAACCAAGGGCGAGGGCACCTGCGACGAGCATCCACACTTCAGGATGCGCCGTCCACGGGACGGTGGCCTGTCCGAACATCACCGCCAGACTGAGCACAACGCCTAGAAGACCGTGTCGAAACTGGCGAAGACGATGAAGTAGACCAGGATCGCCAGGATGATCGCGGCAGCGAACGCCCAGGTGAAGAGCCGGCCGTTGATGATCTGCAAGTCGTAGTAGAGGTGCATGAACGCACCGGCCACGATCAAGAACTTGATCACCATCATGACGATCAACGGGACGACGAGCGCCGGCCCCGAAAGACCGAGGTAGGACCAAGCAACCTCGAGAGCGGTCAGGACGGCCAAGCCGAAGAAGATGATCCAGTAGGACTTTTCGGTCGGATGACCGTGCGCGTCGTGAGCGTGGTCGTCGACGTCGGTCGCGTGATCGATGGTGGTATCAGCCATTGCGCAGTGCCTTAAGGAATCAGGTAAACGATCGTGAAGATGAGCACCCACACGATGTCGACGAAGTGCCAGTAGAGCCCAACGAGCTCAACGGTTTCGGCCCGGTCTTGTTGAAGCTTGCCTCGGACGGACAAGAACAGCAGCGACATCAACATGATGATGCCGCCCGTGACGTGCACACCATGGAAGCCGGTGAGTGTGTAGAACGCTGATCCGAACAGGCTGCCGTTGAAGGTGAGACCCTCGTTGTAGAAGGCGGTGAACTCGTAGATCTGGCCGCCGATGAAGATCGAGCCGAGGATCGCGGTAGTCGCAAGCCAGAGCTTCGTGTTCTTGTAGTCAGCTTCAGAGACCGCCTTGTGGGCGAGCACCATGGCGAGCGAGCTCATCAGCAGCACAAACGAGCTGAAAGAGGTGAAAGGGATGTCGAAGATCGGCTCGACCGAGGCCTCGGCGATCATCTCCTCGACGAGGATCGGGTTGTCGATGCCTTCGACGACGACCGGGTTACCAGCGACGAGTTCGGTGATGAACCGAGCCTTGAGCAGCAGGTAGGACGAGATGAGCGCTCCGAACAGGAGACACTCCGACCCGAGGAACAGCCACATCGCCAACTTCATGTTGGAAAGGCCGAGGCTCGAGTAGTGCCCGCCGTGGTCGTCGTGCGCGTCGTGATCG
>CALEWY010000008.1 GCA_937925335.1 uncultured Acidimicrobiales bacterium | reverse complement strand
GAAACCGTTGAAAGTCCCCACATCTAGTGCCCACCGTTTACGGCGTGGACTACCAGGGTATCTAATCCTGTTTGCTACCCACGCTTTCGCTCCTCAGTGTCAGTACCGGCCCAGAGTGCTGCCTTCGCAATAGGTGTTCCTCCTAATATCTGCGCATTTCACCGCTACACTAGGAATTCCACACTCCTCTACCGGACTCAAGTCAGCGCAGTATCGGATGGCGTCTCCAAGTTGAGCCTGGAGTTTTCACATCCGACTTACGCAACCACCTACGAGCCCTTTACGCCCAATAAATCCGGACAACGCTCGCCCCCTACGTCTTACCGCGGCTGCTGGCACGTAGTTGGCCGGGGCTTCTTCTGTAGGTACCGTCATTTTCGTCCCTACTGAAAGGGGTTTACGACCCTAGGGCCTTCATCCCCCACGCGGCGTCGCTGCATCAGGCTTTCGCCCATTGTGCAAGATTCCCCACTGCTGCCTCCCGTAGGAGTCTGGACCGTGTCTCAGTTCCAGTGTGGCTGATCGTTCTCTCAAACCAGCTACCCGTCGATGCCTTGGTGAGCCATTACCTCACCAACTAGCTGATAGGCCGCGAGACCCTCCCAAAGCGATAAATCTTTCTTCAGCCGACCATGCGGTCAGTTGAAGGCACCCGGTATTAGCCCAAATTTCTCTGGGTTATTCCGAACTTCGGGGCAGGTTTCTCACGTGTTACTCACCCGTTCGCCACTCACTCATATGGACCGAAGTCCGAGTTCGTTCGACTTGCATGTGTTAAGCACGCCGCCAGCGTTCATCCTGAGCCAGGATCAAACTCTCCGTCAGAGAATCTGAATCGGTTCTGGGAAGAACCAATTCGTGATCCGGTGTGTCCGAGTCGGCTGCCAAGCCTGTCCGGACGATGGCTTCATAATTATATTTGACGGGGCATCATCATGTTTCCGTCCCAGCCCGAAAGCCGGGTTGGATTGGCCATGACGATGCTCCGCACACGCTTGCGTAATTCGTCTCTTCCGTTTTCAAGGAGCGGACTCGCAGGCAAGCCCCCGATTGTGGAGGCTTTGTGATGCCCCGTTGCGGGGCGGGCTTGCGGGCCGTTGCTTCGTGCGTCAGTCGGTGTGACCCGTCTCCGAAGCGATTGACTACGTTAACGGAGCACCAACCTCCTGGCAACCCGCTGCCTCCAACAAATCTGCCTGAGCGCGGGGTCGAAAGTCACACCGTTGTAGTTTGAGTGCTAGAGGCCGCATTCCTGCTGGGCTCTAGCCCACTACTTCGACAAGCGAAACGTGCTTCTTTCCCTTGCGAATAATGAGGAATTTCTCGTGCAGCACGTCGGATCCTGAAATCGAAGCATTCGGAGCTGCTTTTGTGTCGTTGATTGAGACGCCGTTCTGCTTCAAGAGTCGCGTCGCTTCACCCTTCGAGGAAGCGATTTCTGCGCCGATCAATAGCTCGATGAGGTTGCCATCTTGATCCAAGTCGGAACGGTTCATCGTTGCGGACGGCACCTCACCCGCCAACATCTCGAGCGCACCGACGCTCAGGTCACTCACCGCTCCCCCGAACACGACCGCTGAGGCCGCCTCAGCACCTTCAGCGGCCTCCTTGCCGTGCACGAGCGACGTGATCTCTTGAGCAATGCGTCGCTGACCAATCCTTCGGTGAGGCTCAGCCTCATGTTCAGCCACGATCGCCTTCACCTCTTGCATAGGGAGAAGTGTCAGCTGAGCGAGGAGCTTCTCGACATCACTGTCTTCGGTCTGGATCCAGCCCTGGTAGAAGCGGTACGGACTCATGCGCTCAGCGCTCAACCACATCGTGTCACCACCAGCGGTCTTGCCGTACTTGGTTCCGTCCGCCTTGGTGAGCAGCGGCCACGTGAGTGCGTAGGCCGGCTTCGCAGTGCGCCGACGAACGAGATCAGCGCCGAGCACGATGTTGCCCCACTGATCGGAGCCGCCCATCTGCATCTCGCATCCTTCGTTCTCGTGGAGCCAGGCGAAGTCGTGCCCTTGCAAGAGCATGTAGGAGAACTCGGTGTAGGAGATGCCCTGGTCTCCCTCCATGCGGTTCTTCACCGAGTCCTTCGCAATCATCTGGTTGACGGTGACGTGTTTGCCGACATCTCGCAGGAAGTCGAGGTAGGAGTAGCCGACCGTCCAGGCTCGGTTATCGAGCAGCTTGGCGGGGTTGCCCTCCCGCTCGAAGTCGAGGAACTGGCGAAGCTGAGGCACAACGCCTGCGAGGTTGGCGGCGAGCCCATCGTCATCCAGCAGGTTGCGCTCGTCTGATTTACCGGAGGGGTCGCCAACCATGCCGGTCGCTCCCCCGGCCAGGCTGATCACTCGATGGCCAGCGTCTTGGAACCGGCGCAGGGTCATCAACCCGATCATGTTTCCGACGTGGAGACTGTCCGCCGTCGGATCAAAGCCCACATAGACGGTGATCGGCTCACGCAATCGCTCTACCAGCGTGTCGCGGTCGGTCGTGTCGTGCACGAGGCCGCGGGCCACCAGGTCGTCGAACAGGTTGAGATCCACTGACATGGCGCCGAGCATAGAAGGGCACCGACCGCTGGCCGAGGTTGTTTCCGGGTCTTGCGTGCGCGCCCCACCGTCTGTGACTTTGGGCGCGACCGCAGACTCACGCAGGTGCTGGGGCACACTGTCTCTCGTGACGGACCCGCGCAATCCTCTCGTAGACGCTTCTGCCGACCTCTCTTCTGCCGAGATTGATGCGATCTCTCCCTATGACCTCAAGAAGGGCTACGACCCCGAACGGCGGAACACCTCGAAGGTGATCAAGATCCTCGCCGGTGTCGTGATCTTCGTGTCGTTCCTTCCATGGGCGTGGCGGTTCTCACCGTTCGCCGACCGAACCGCTGATGGGCTGCTCGACCAAACCGAGTTCGCCACCATCGCTGAACCGATCTGTGAAGCAGCGATGACCGAGCTCGAAGCGTTGCCCAACGCCATCGACCTCGAAACCACTGCCGAACGAGGCATTCAGGTCGGACAGGCAAACGCCATCCTCGAGACGATGGTTGATGATCTCGAACGCGAGATCGTTGGATCAGAGCGTGATGTGGAGAACTTGGAGGAGTGGATCGCCGACTGGCGCGTCTACCTCGAGAACCGGGCTGACTATGCCGGCCGAATCGCCGTCGATGAGAATGCAGTGTTCTACGTGACAGCGAATGGTCAGGAACGGCTCGACCGGCGTATCCCTCGATTTGCCGAAGCGAACTCGATGCGAAGCTGCGTCACCCCTGACGACATCGCCTGACGACATCGCCTAACGCATCTCTGGCATTGGATCAGGCGCGCCAGGGAAACGGGCAGGTCTGAGAAACGGGCGGGCCAGCGAACGAGCGCCCGTTTGTTAGGCGTGCGACTGAGCGGCAGCCAAACCCTTGTTCACGAGGCGGACCATCTCATCGCTGGTGATGAGCCCGTCCGGGTCATCACTTCCCACCCAGCGGGCGTCGAGCGTTTCGACCTCGTCGCGTGCCGGCTCTGATCCCGCCTCGGCCAGAACCAGGAACCTCAAGTCGAGGTGGAGGTGAGCGGGTTCATCACCCCGCTCGGGAATCTCATGAATGTCGATGTCGATCGCAGGTGAGACGACTCGCAAGCCCATCAACCCGGTCTCTTCCTCGGCTTCTCGCAGCGCAACATTGGCGAGATCGCCCTCACCGTCTGCATGACCTCCAGGCTGAAGCCAACGTTCAAGCTTTGCATGATGGATGAGGAGCGTCGCTGGCCTGCTCGGATCCACGACGATCGCTGAGCCGGTCAAGTGCCCGATAAGGCACGACCGATGCAGCGCATCTGCGTGAGCATCGATGAAGTCGAGGATCTGGCGTTGCAAACGAATCTGTTCGTCGTCCGATGGCTCGATGTTCTCAACATGTGTGCGTGCAGCAGCCAGCTCATCGGCGTCGGTCATGCGCGCAGCGTAACCACGACTTCGCGGTGGCAACTTCCTGTGATTCTTCCGTCTGCTCCTATCGAGCCGCTCGGCATGCCGCGTGCTGTGCCCAGCCTCCATTCGTGGGACGACGTGCCGATAGGAAAGCGTGTCTGCCCATTCGTCGGGGCCGCCACCAATCGTCATTCGATTGGTGATGCGCCTTTTTCAGGTGTTTGCCGTGTTCCTCGGTGGCATCGTCGCGGCCACGGTGATCACGAACATCTGGTGGCGCCTAACGCCTCCGACCGAGCTCGACATCTTGGTCTATGACCAGACGGTTCCAACCGACAACTACCCCAGCCATGCCTCGCTCGGTCAGCTCTTCGAATACCACCGAGTGCCCTACGACATCTCCGACTACGTCGGCTCACTACCCGGCGGAGTTGGACCCTACGGCGAGTGGCCAGACGAACGGCCTGATCTCATCATCCTCGCCGACGCATACGGCGTGTACGAGAACGACTTCGGCGATGTCGATGAGTTCGGCTCGATTCGCCGGACCGAAGTGTTCAACGCCGAACAGGCACAAGATGTCGCTGATTGGGTCGACGCGGGAACACCGGCGTACGGCGAGTTCTCACTCGTCACCGACCCGACACCGGCACCGGCTGGACAAACGCTCGAGGAGATCTTCGGGTTCGAATCGACGGGCTGGACCTTCCGAGTCGAGGGCGACCTCGCCAATGTTCCGCCGGCGATTCAGACGCTCGGCCCGTTCCCCTGGCCATATGAGGGGCCGGGGTTCATCGCCGTACAGGTTCCCGCGGCCGGCCGAGATGTCGACCCGCGTCTCATCGTCCTCACCGAGGAGATGATGACAAGTGACTTCACGGGTGTTCGCGGCGGTCCTCCCGGTGCTGCTGGGGGCGAATCACTCTTCGACGGATGGTTCGCGTATGTCGAACCGACCGATGGTGCGGTGGTCGATGCGTGGTTTGATCTGTCGTTGACCGAAGAGGGCCTCGCAGTCCTTGCGGACGAGGGCATTCCGGCGACATTCCCCGCCATGATCCGCACCGAGAACACCCTCTACTTCGCCGGCGACGGGCTGAGCGATGAAACACCATTCCGCCTCCGACGGCTCAAGGGCGGAGCAATCTTCACCCGACTGGTGACCGGCTCGGAGTTTCAGTTTCTCTATCAGGTGATGGAACCAAGCATCGCCTGGCTCATCGACGCTGCGGTGTCCAACCAGGTGGCCGCGGGCGACTGACGTTTGGGTCACCGTCGATCACGAACCGCCACGGCCGCTCGACCGCCTTGGAAATGCCGATTCGAGGCCCCGCAAGGGTTTCGAACGGTCGACCATCGGGTTCTGCGATGCGCACCGGCGATTCGTCGTCGAAAAGGTCGAGACCGTCGTGGGAGCCATCGATTCCCAGCGCTTGGCAGAGCTTGCCGGGGCCGGAACACAAATCGATCTCCTTCTTTGCCACCGTTCGCCGATCGAACATGGCATCGATGCCCTCGGTGGGAGCGAGTGCCCGGATCAACACGGCGGATCCCGTCCCCTCGGGCCCGCACGACACGTTGGCACACCAGTGCATTCCGTAGATCTTGTAGACGTAAAGATGGCCTGGCGGCCCGAACATCACTTTGGTGCGAGGTGTGACGCCGTTGAACGAATGGCTCGCCGGGTCGTCAGCTTGGCCGTAGGCCTCGACTTCGACGATCCGACCGGAACGTGTGTGGCCCGCCGACGTTTCCATCGAGAGAACGCAGCCCAGCAAGGCGTTGGCGGCGTCGATGATCGAGCCGTCCTGCAGCACATCACGAATCAAGCGGCTGCTCGGATCTCTGAGATGTCGGTCGCTCGCCGCATGAAGAGGAGAGAAAGAGCCGTCAACGCCATACACACACCGATCATGCCAGCGCCGAGGGTGGCAAGCCGGGCCCAGGGAATCGGGACGTCGACGACCGTGGGTCCCTCAGCGATGCTGTCCCAGATCTCAACCTGCGACCCGGTCAATCCACGAATTGCGACGGATCCGCCGATGAGTGCAAGCACCATCGTCGGCACGAGCGGGACGAGCGTTTCGGCCATGGTGGCTCGACGGAGCACCGACCGTGGCACGCCGCCGGCAACCAATGAGGCGAGCGTGCGGCGTCGTGACACCACAGCTTCGGCCGTCGTCACGAGAAGACTTGCCGCTGCGATCACGATCGCTACGAGGAGGACGCCTTCGACAAGGTCGAACGATGTTCGGTAGAAGGCATCGTCGGAGTCGGTGGCGGTCAAGAAGTTGGACCGTAGACCCTGGGTCATCCCGCCGATCAGTGCTGCCAGAAGCACGGCGGTCGTTGCTCGACTCGCCGTGTAGGGGGCGGCGATCAGTCGGCGGGCGGCGATGAGCAATGCGGGACTCTGCACGCGGTTGGCGAGAAGACGCCCCGTCCCGGAAGCGATCGAGGCACTGCCGGCTATCAGCCCGCCGGCCATCGCCAAGAAGCCGATGGCGCCGGCGGCGCCGAGAACCAAGTCGCTCGCTTCGCTTCCGCCCCTGATCGATGCACCGAGGACGGCGAGCCCGAGTGAACCGCCGACGAACAAGATGGCGGGGGCAACCCTCGGCGGCTTGGTCGACATCGACCGCGTGACACCGAATGGGCTGACGACCACCTTGCGCATCGCAAGAAGGCTGGCGCCGGTGGTTCCCGCAACGAGAACGAGTGGCACACCGATGATTGCAACTATCGGAATCGAGACATCCGTCGGCAACAACAACGCCGAACCTGGCTCGGCTCCCAGAGCTGCTTTCAAGACGAAGAACACGGCGGTTCCGGCGACACCGCCGATCACGGTGGCGAGTGACGTTTCGGCTGCGACGATTCGCACGGCGTCGCGAGGGGTTGCACCCGCCATCCGAATAGCAGCGAGCCGACGATCGCGCGCCGGGGCGCCGAGGCGCGAACACAATCCGACAAAGAGCAATACCGGCACGCTCAGCAAGCCAAGAGCGGTGACGACTCCCGGCCGCAGGCCTGGTTGGTCAAGAACATCGAGGCTGTAGGGCCCGTTCGCCGGGCCGATGAAAAGGACGGCAACAGCGGCGAGCAGGATGATGGTTGCCACGGTTGCGCCGATGACCGTGAGCAGGATTCGGAGTCGGTCCGACTTGCCACCCGTGGCGGCGAGGCGAATCGTTGTTTCGATCGACGGCCCGCTCATGACTCACCCTCGATCAAGCCGTCGCGCACGATCAGTTCTCGATCGCCGTAGGCCGCGATGCGAGCGTCGTGAGTGATCAAGACGACGCTGGTCCCCGAATCTCTGGCAACTCGAACGAGCTGTGTCATGACCTGTTCGCCAGAGAGCGCATCGAGGGCTCCGGTTGGTTCGTCGGCGAACAAGATCTTGGGTTCCGCAACGAGCGCTCGGGCGGTGGCAACCCGTTGCCCCTGGCCTCCAGACATCTCGGTCGGACGGACTTCGGCGAGATCGCCAACGCCGAACCTCTCGAGCCAGGTTGCAGCAGCCGTGCGAGCGGACGCTCGCTTCACACCATCAAGCATCAACGGCAGTGCGACGTTTTCGATCGCCGTGAGCTCGGGCACGAGTTGGCCGAACTGGAAGAGGACACCGAACTCCTTGCGGCGCAACTGCGACCGCGCCGACTCGGACTCTTCGCTGATCACGCGAGATCCAAAGGCGACCTCACCCGCGTCGGGCTGAAGGATTCCGGCAAGGCACAACATGAGCGTCGACTTGCCCGAGCCAGAGGGGCCGGTGACAGCCAGGATCTCGCCTCGTTCGAGGTTCATCGATGCACCACGCAAGGCCGGCGTTCGACCAAAGGAGTAAACGAGACCTCGAGCGCTCAGCACAGCGTCATTCGGATTGCTGGACTCGTGCGGAGTCTGGTCTGAGTGGTGGGGAGCGAGCGTTTGGCTTTCGTTCATCGGGCAACTTCCTGTTCGAGGCTTGCGATTCGGTCGATTGCGGTTTCCAGCCAACGAAGGTCGGCGTCGAGGTGAGCGAGGACGAAGTCCGCGGCGAGCACGTCTGAGAGCGACGCGTCGGCCTTGGTCTTCACCGCGGTGTAGTGGCGCATCCGTTTGACGTGGGCGGTGCGCTGGCGAGAGAGGTAACTGGCGGCGACATCGGCGTCGGCAGCCAGAAGTGCCATCGTTGCTTTGAGGGCAAGCGGATTCGAGACGAAGGGAGCCGGCTCCTCGACGCTCTCGAGCCATTGAGCTAGCTCGTCGCGTCCGTCTTGCGTCAGGCCGTAGATCGTTCGTTCGGGGCCATCGGTCTTCTCGACATCGACCGCCTCGACGTGACCCTTCTTCTGCAGCCGAGCCAAGGTTGCGTAGATCTGACCAAAGGCCACTGGCCGCGAGGAGGGAAACAGTTCGTCGTGGCTTCGCTTGAGGTCGTACCCGTGGCGAGCATCGGTGGCGAGGAGCCCAAGAAGGACATGTCCGGTTGACATGGCTTCACTATACACACAGTGAATAGCCCGTCAAGACTGGACTTCCGGGGTCGCCGATCCGAGGGGCCCGGAGAAGGCCCCGCCCAAAGGCTTGACCGTGCTTGCCACATCAACGAACATACGTTCGATGTCGACAACCATCCTTCACGCAGATCTTGACGCCTTCTACGCATCGGTCGAGCAGCGAGACGCACCGGAGCTTCGGCGCAAACCGGTGATCGTGGGTGGAGGTGTTGTGCTGGCGGCGAGCTACGAAGCAAAGGCGCGCGGAATCAAGACAGCCATGGGCGAAGCGACGGCGAAACGGCTGTGCCCGGACGCAGTCGTGGTCCCGCCTCGGATGCAGGCCTACGCCGACGCATCGAAGGCAGTGTTCGAGATCTTCTACGACACGACGCCCATGGTCGAGGGCCTGTCGATCGACGAGGCCTTTCTCGATGTGACCGGACTGTGGCGGCTGGTCGGCGACGGGGCATCCATCGCGACCACGCTCCGCAAACGAGTGCTCGACGAAGTCGGCCTCGTGATCAGCGTTGGTGTTGCCTCCACCAAGTTTCTGGCCAAGGTGGCGAGTGCGGTGTCCAAACCCGACGGCCTTCTCGTCGTCGAGCCGGGGCGAGAGCTCGAGTTTCTCCACCCGCTGCCCGTACAGCGATTGTGGGGAGTCGGGCCGAAGACGGCCGACAAGCTGCGGGACCACGGCATCACGCACGTGCACCAGGTCGCCGCATCCGATCTCGACCAGCTCGTGTCATGGTTGGGCAAGGCATCGGGCCGCCACATTCACTCACTTGCCCACAATCACGATCAGCGGCGGGTGGAAACCGGCAAGCGGCGTCGCTCGATTGGCTCGCAACGGTCCTTTCCCGGCGGCGGGCGATCACAAACCGATGTCGACGGACTGCTCCTCGACGTGGTCGACCGAGTGGCGGGCCGGCTGCGGGGTTCGAATCAGACGGCGCGCACCGTGGTCTTGCGGTTGCG
This sequence comes from uncultured Acidimicrobiales bacterium, assembly GCA_937925335.1. Taxonomy (GTDB): domain Bacteria; phylum Actinomycetota; class Acidimicrobiia; order Acidimicrobiales; family SZUA-35; genus CALEWY01. The sequence continues at coordinate 247,478 of CALEWY010000008.1, read as the reverse complement.
AACAGCCGAGTTCACACCGAAGACACGATCCCGCACGCTCCCCCATCCGACCGCTGACACAGCTCCGATCTTGGCGACGGCTCGCGAACTCCTCGCCGGCTACCGGCTTGAGCTTCGAGAAGCCGGACAGGCTCGGGCGGGTCTCACGAGAGTCGGCATTTCGGTCACGGGTCTCGGCCCGGACTCGGCCGTGCAGCTCCCCTTGCCGTTTGATTTCAACGGACCATCGGCCGCCGTCACACCCAATCGCGATGGAGCAGTCGACGCGGTTCGTTTGCGATTCGGTGGCGGCTCAATTCGCCGAGCCGGATCCGGAAGCTCAGGCTTCGATACGGGCCCGATCCTGGGCGACCCGGTCGGCAAACGCCGCGAGCTGGCTCACGACCGCTGATGGCGCACCACCACCGGGTGATGTTCGTTGTGCCACCGACGCTCCGGGGCTCAGCAGCACCGCGGCGTCGGGTCCCAGATCAGGATGCGCCTCGACGAGATCGACCAGCGCGCCCTCGCCCGCGAGAGCGTTGCGGACCAGTTCGCCGACGACCGCATGGGCGGACCGGAACGGCATACCCGACCGGACGAGATACTCGGCGAGGTCGGTTGCGGCCGAGTACGGGTTGTCAGCCTGTGCAGCCATCGTCTCGGTGTTGAAGCTGATGGTGGAAACCATGCCATCGAGCGCGAGCAGCGTGAGCCGAATCGTGTCGCAGGAGTCGAAGAGCGGCTCTTTGTCTTCCTGCATGTCCTTGTTGTAGGTGAGCGGCAGACCCTTGAGCGTGGTGAGGAACCCGGTGAGGTTGCCGATCAGACGACCGGCCTTTCCTCGGGCGAGCTCGGCGATATCGGGGTTCTTCTTCTGCGGCATCATCGAGCTGCCGGTGCTGAACGCATCGTCGAGCGTGACGAAGCCGAACTCGGTCGACGCCCAAAGGATCAGTTCTTCGCCGATGCGCGACAGGTGCACGCCGAGCAGCGATGTGATGAACAGCGTTTCGGCGACGTAGTCACGATCGCTCACCGCATCGAGCGAGTTGTCGAACGGCTTCGAGAATCCGAGCGCTGTTGCAGTCTGTGCGGGGTCGATTGGCAGCGATGAACCAGACAACGCTCCTGCACCGAGGGGCGACACGTCGAGACGGTCGAGACAATCGAGCATTCGATCGACATCGCGAGCGAGGGCCCAACCGTGGGCGAGCAAATGGTGAGCGAGGCTCACGCTCTGCGCTTGCTGGAGGTGGGTGTAACCGGGCAGGTATGCGTCGCCAACTTGGTTGGCATGGGTGAGCAGCGTCTCTTGGAATGTGACGACCAGCCCTGCAAGATCGCTTAGCTCGGCCCGAGTCCACATACGCACATCGAGTGCGACTTGATCGTTGCGGCTTCGTGCGGTGTGGATCTTGCCGCCCGCTTCGGGGACCAGTTCGGTGACTCGTCGCTCGACTGCGGTGTGAATGTCCTCGTCGGACGCAACTGCCTCGAACGCACCACTCGCCATCTCGGCTTCGACGGCATCGAGGGCGCCCAAGATTGCGTCGCGCTCGGGAGCTGTAAGCAATTCGACATCGGCAAGCATCGTGACGTGAGCTCGCGAGCCAGCGATGTCCTCGCGGAACATTCGTCGATCGAAGGGGAACGAATCGTTCAGCGCCTGCAGCGCCTCACTCGGCCCACCGGCAAACCGGCCTTCCCACAGCTCACCAGCCATATGTGATCAGTCCTCGCCGAAGAAGCTGGTGACACCGCGATTCTTCGCGAGCGTGCGCAGGCGAAGGGCGTTCAACTTGATGAACCCGTCGGCGTCGGCCTGGTCATAGGCACCGCCGTCGTCTTCGAACGTGGCGATGTTCTCGTCGAACAGCGAGTTGTCACTCTTGCGGCCAACCACATCAACGTTGCCCTTGTAGAGCTTGATGCGAACGGTGCCGTTCACCACATTCTGCGTGGCATCGATCATGCCCTGGAGCATCTCGCGCTCCGGGCTCCACCAGAAACCGTTGTAGATGATGCTCGCGTAGCGGGGCATCAGCTCATCCTTCAGGTGAGCGACCTCACGGTCGAGCGTGATCGACTCGATGGCGCGATGGGCTCGCAGCATGATCGTGCCGCCGGGTGTTTCGTATGCACCACGGCTCTTGATGCCAACGAAACGGTTCTCGACGATGTCGAGACGGCCGATGCCGTTCGCTCCGCCGATCTCGTTGAGGTGGGCCAGCACCGTCGCGGGGCTCATTGGCTTGTCGTCGATCGCAACGATGTCGCCAGCCTCGTAGGTGAGGTCGAGATAGGTGGCCTCGTTCGGCGCCATCTCTGGGCTCACCGACCAGCGCCACATCTCACTCGGCGGCTCGGTCCATGGATCTTCGAGTGGTCCACCCTCGTAGGAGATGTGAAGAAGGTTCGCATCCATCGAGAACGGGCTCTTCTTGCCACGCTTTTGTTCGATCGGGATCTCGCGCTCGGCTGCGTATGCCATGAGCTTCTCGCGACTGAGTAGATCCCACTCTCGCCATGGAGCGATGACCTTGATGTCGGGAGCCAGCGCATACGCACCGAGCTCGAACCGCACCTGATCGTTGCCCTTGCCGGTGGCGCCGTGTGAGATGGCATCGGCGTTCGTCTCGGCCGCGATCTCGACGAGCCGCTTGGCGATGAGCGGGCGGGCGATCGATGTTCCGAGGAGGTATTCACCCTCGTAGATCGTGTTGGCTCGGAACATCGGGAAGACGTAGTCGCGCACGAACTCTTCGCGCAGATCCTCGATGTAGATGTGCGAATCGGGCACGCCCATCTGCTGGGCCTTTTCTCGAGCGGGCTCGACCTCTTCGCCCTGACCGAGGTCAGCCGTGAAGGTCACGACCTCGCAGTCATAGGTGTCCTTGAGCCATTGCAGGATGACCGACGTGTCGAGTCCTCCCGAATAGGCGAGCACAACTCGTTCGATCCCTGCATTGAGCGCATTCGGCGCGGCATCCGACATCGAGCGGATCGTAGTGGGACTCAGCCTGACTGGCGCGGGGATTGGTCGGGTCGCCTAGCGACGACGATGTCTTGCTCGTCTATTTCAAGGACCCAATCTTCCGATCCGAGGATCTCAGCAAGCAAGCCTGTCGCTTCGGGGCCGAGGTGGCGACGATCGATCACGAGCCACTCGATCGAGTCGGGATCAGGCAGGAGTTCGGGGTTGGTCGCCCAGTTCGTCGGCGCCCAGGGGTTCGGGAAGCCCCATGCCTGTTCACGATGTGCGAGTTGGGGCGCAAAGGAGTAGCTCGCAGAGACGGAGGCGTCGCCGGGAACCAATGCGACCGCCCGCTCGAGCTCGTCCTGGCGAGGATTCTCGTTCTGCCACCAGATCGCCGTGTCGTGCTCCACGCTGAACTGCGTGACACCCCACGCGGCTGAGAAGGCAAGGGTCGTCGCCGCGATCGAGCCGACCAGCCAGGGTCGGAGACTCGCTTTGAGCCGGCCGATGCCTTCGACCGCCGAGATCGTGGTGGCGACCAGGGGCATTGCGACGTAGTGGATGCGATTGCCGGTGCTGAACCCGTTGATCGTCAGGTGACTCGCGAAGAATTGTGGGAGCGCCATGAGAAGCGGCAGCGGTGAGAGCAACGAAGCAAAGCTGAATGGGGCGAGCAAGTCACGAGCATCACCGATTGCGTGTTGGCGATAGAGAACCTCGAGCACCATCGCCGGTTCGGTCAGGGCTGTGCCAGCGACGTCGGCGGGTGAGTTGCCGAGCTCGCCGTAGAGCCCTCCGTAGAACACTTCTCCCCCATTCATGGCGGGAAGGATGATCTCGGTGGCCACGCCGAAGTACGCGGCAGCGCCGAGGAAGATCATCATCCCGTATCGACGGTGCCCACGAATCCCGATGACGATGCCCATCATCGCCACGGCCATCGCCACGTCCTCTTTCCAAGCAACGGCGAAGATGATCCATCCGACGGCCGCTCGCCAGCGTTCCTCTGACATCGCAAGCCAGGCGAACAGCATCGGGGTGACGGCCATGATCTCGGGATGGAAGGTCTCCTGCAGGATCCACTGCGACGAGTAGTGCATGCAGAAGGCCGCCCCAACGACGACGGCAAGCCAATCGTTGTCGAGGTGCTTTCGAGCCATGCGATAGACGGGGATGGCACCCAGGCTGAGCGAGATCACCATCGCAACGTTGAGCGTGCTCGCACCAGCGCCGAGCCAGTAGGCGGGGACGAACAACAGCATGGCTGGCTCGAAGTGATGGCCCCAGAAGTCGAGGCCGCGCAGGGTCATGAACGATTCGCCTCGACTGAGCAGCCAAACCGCTTGGTCGAAGATGCCGAGGTCGTAGTCAAACGTGGCAAAGCGGTGGTGGCGGAGGATCAGGTAATACGAGAAGACGGCGGCATATGCCGCGATGAAGGCGCCGAGGGTGCGTTGGGGCAGGCCGAGCGGGCTCGCCGCTCTGTCGGCTTCCGGGTTCGTCGCCGGCACAAGCTCGGGCTCGAAGTTGTCGATGTTCGCATCGTCGGCTCGGTTGCCAAACGGGATGTCGGCTTCGACCATCGGAGATGGCGGATCGATCGTGGTGTCCGGAGCGTCGGTGGAACGTTGCCCGCGACGAGGTTTAGGCGTGGTCAGCCGCTTGTGCGGTTCAGTCTCATGCGGCTCGTGGCGCACTGCTGATCGAGGCTCGGCGATGCTCTCGCCGGCCGGGACTTCGGACATGTAGTCCTATCGGCCTACCCGCCTCGCATTCGAGGGGTCGGCAATGGACTAGCTTTCGACCATGGCGACCCAAGAAGAGATCGACGAAGCGCTGACCAAACTCAACGCCGAGCATGCCGAAGTCATGGAGAGCATGGGCAACATGTGGGTGGCCGTCGAAGCGGTGCGGGCAGCCGTTCCGACCGACAACTTGCACGGCTCCTCGAGGTCGAAAAGACCGCCAAAGCCGTTCGAGATGGCGGCGTCATCGGTTCCGGATCAAACGATCACCGACGAGCGCTCAAGAAGTACAACGCCCTCATCGCCGAGGGATAGTTCAGGGGCCAGGTCTCGATTGTTCTGAACTCTCCTCGCCGTTCGAACCGTGTTGACCTGCTCCATCGTCGCTTCCAGTCGTGAGAGAGTTGGCGGCGTGCCATCAGGACTCGACGGAAATCCGAACCCGGTCGTCACCGCTGAGCGGACAGCGATTCTCGATCTTGTTGCAGAACGAGTCCTGGCCTCACAACGAGACAGGGTGCTCGTTGCCATCGACGGCAGACCCGGGTCAGGCAAGTCGACATTCGCCGACGAACTGGTGACGATCGTGCGCGACGCGGACCGGCACGTCATCCGTTCGACGACCGACTCGTTTCATCGGCCGCGCAACGAACGGATGCGACTCGGCTCGACGTCAGCAGATGGGTACATCGACGAGTCCCACCAGCTCGATCTCATCAGGTCTGCGCTGCTCAGGCCATTCGCTTTCGGGAACGAGACGGTCCAAGTCAGCGCCTTCGATGAGCCGAGCGATTCTCCACGAATCGAACATGTCGATGTCAGCGAACAAGCAGTGTTGATTTTCGATGGACTGTTTCTGCAGCGCACTGAATTCGCCGACATGTGGGAGATCGTCGTCTACCTCGATGCGGACGAACGATGCGACGGCGAATGGCTGGACTTCCTTCTCGGAGATGGGGTTGGTTCTCGGTCAGAGCAGGCTTCGGAAATTGACGAGCGCTTGCATCGGTCTCGCTGGCCTCGCTATCGAGATGGCTGGAGCGCCTACGTCGCCAAGTTCGCACCGGCCCTTCATGCGACCGTTGTGGTCGACAACAACGACTTCGCGCAACCTCGAATCGTGGCGCCATGAACCCGGCCTCCGGCGCCGTACGTCTCGATGTGGGCACGATCGGCATCGTTGCCGACATTCATGCGAACCCCTTCGCCCTCGGAGCGGTACTCACGCACGGCGCTCAGGCCGGCGTCGACCGATGGGTCGTTCTCGGCGACGTGGTTGCGATGGGACCAGAACCTGAACGCGTCCTCCGTCAGCTCAGAGAGGTCGAAGTTGTGGCCTGGGTGGCTGGCAACACCGAACGCTACGTGCTGACAGGAGACCGACCAGATCCGACCTTCGAAGAGGTCGAGGAGGATCCGTCGCAACTTCAGAGGCTCGTTGAGGTGACTGCGTCGTTTGCTTGGACGAAGGGGTTCCTAGCTGCCAGCGGCTCGCTTCCAATGCTCCGGGAGTTTCGATCAAGCGTTGAGTTCAAGTTGCCGGATGGGACCCTCGCTCTTGCCGTGCATGCGTCGCTCGAGGCCGACGACGGGCCGGGCATCACGCCGGATGAGCATCCCGATGTTCTGGCGGATCTGTTCGTCGACACAAACGCCACGATCATCTTCGGCGGACACACCCATCGAGCAACGGACCGAGCAATCGACGGTGTGCGCTTCGTCAACCCTGGCAGCGTGAGCAACCACCACACACCCGAGGCCACGGCGTCCTACGCCACGCTCCACCTCGAACGCAGCGATCACGTCGTCACGCACCACGACGTCGACTACGACAAACAATCCGCGATCGACTCAATTCGAACATCCGGAATTCCCGGAAGCGAATTCTTGCTCCGCCGCTATTTCGATGAACCGAGCGATGGCGGCGCGTTCAGAACAAACGGGGCTTGACCCCTGAAGTTGCCGACGGGACGACTGCACCGGCGGTGAGCACTGCGGCAACAAGAACGGCAATGACGAGGAACAGGTTGCTCACGCCGTTGATGAACACAAGCCATGCCGCAAACGCTGTCGGTGCGACCACGATCGACCAGAACGCCACTCGCTCAGGTGTGCTCGGCATGCGAGTTCGGACTTCGTCGACCGCATCGATCCCGTACCACTCTTCGAGCCGGCCGCCCCTGGCGATCAGCATCAAGACCAGGATGAACGCCAGGCTCCCGAATGAGTGCCCGGCGTACTGCACGAGCTTCGCACCTGTGATGTCGCGCCCTCCGGGAGCGCTGAAGAGCACACTGTTCAAGCGGAAGAGGTTGGCGCCCCATCGTCCCTGATGGCTGAACGCGTCGATCACGCTGTGGCTGGCTGCACCGACCACAGCGCTCGAGACGGTGACGATCCGACTGGGTCGCCGGGTGCTGAGGACTCGAAACGATCGAAGCATGAGCGGGCCGAGGTCTGGAAGATGAGCGAATACTCCGGCCGCCGAGCGGCGCCGAGTCAACTCGGTCGCAATCAGCGTGAACGGGAGCGCCCAAACGAGCAGACCGATCGCCGAGTGGCTCTCCCTGCTCAGCCACGGCCCGAGCGCGTACGCCATGTCGGGCGACGCGGCGCCGATACAGAGAGCCGTCCCGTCTACTCGACGGGGCCACCGCAGCTTGGCAGCAGCGACCAAACCTTGATGAGCAGGGAACGTCAGCGGCAAGCAGCAAGTCTGACACGCGATCGTCAGACGAGAACGTCGGACGTCAGAAGCGGCTTTGACGCTGCGTGGCTCAAAAGGCCAAGCCGCACGTCCACCGAAGTTGGTCACAGGCAAGGCAGGATCGTCGAGCGCACTACCATCGTTACATGGCGCTTCCGATCTTCGATCTCGACAGCACGCGGTCGGCCGCGGAAGGCGTCCATTCGGTGTTGCAGGCAGCGATCTACGACGGAACGCTTTCAGGTGGAGAACGCCTCGCTGAGGTTGAAGTCGCCGACGCTGCCAACGTGAGCCGAACGCCGGTTCGCGAGGCGCTTCGAAAGCTCGAAACTCAGGGCTTGATCGTCACGAGGGGACGCTCAAAGTACGTCGCCTCCACGAGCCGCCACGAACTCGCCGAATTGATGGCGGTGCGCGAAGGGCTTGAGGCCATGGCTGCCTCGATCGCTGCCCGTCGAGCGTCGGAGACCGACGTCGAGATTCTGAAGACTCTTCATCGGGACTACGTCGATGCTGCTCAGTCAGCCGACCTGGCGTCGATCAGGCGGGCGAACGAGCAGTTCCACGAAAGCATCTGGCGAATCGCTGGCAATCGATATCTCGCCGAGCAGCTCGAACATCTGCGCGGAATGATCCAACGCATTCAGTCAAAGCCGATGCTTTCATTCCCCGATCGGGTCGAGGCTACCGTCAGCGAGCACGAAGCAATTCTGATGGGCATTGTCGAACGCTCACCCGATGCAGCTGGTCGGGCTGCGACGGTGCACTTTGTGCAATCTGGAGCGAAACGCCTCAGCTTGCTCGCCCAAAGCTGACCAGACCGAGACACCTCGGGCGAACGAACCGCCCTGACTGCACCTCCGCATCTAATCAGGGTGAGTTCGCAGCTGAGATCCCGGCGAACGTCATCAATCGCTCGTCGGACATCTCTTGCATTGCGTACTTCGGACCCTCGTGACCGGAGCCCGAGTCCTTCACCCCGCCGTAGGGCATGAGATCAACTCGCGACGAGCTCGTCTCGTTGATGTGCACGCTGCCAACGCGCAGGTTGCGTGCTGCAGCAAACGCCGTGCTGATGGAGTTCGTGAATACACCGGTCGCTAACCCGTACGGCGTGTGATTGATGTGGCTCACCGCGTCGTCGATGTCGTGCACGGGCAGAAGACACACCACCGGCCCGAAGATCTCTTCCTGAAAGAAGCGGCTCTCAGTCGTGATCCCCTCGATGATCGATGGTGAAAGTACCGCACCCTCGCGACTCCCCTCGAGCACAAACGCTTCAGCGTCAGAATCACGACGGGCCAGCAGTGCCTCGACTCGAGTTGCAGCATCGACTGAAATCATCGGCCCCAACTCGGTCGTTGGATCGAGGGGGTCGCCAACGCAGAGCGAGCTCGCTCCGTTCACCATCGCCTCGCGGATCTCACTCATCGCCGAGCGCTCGACCATCAAGAGTTGAATCGAGGTGCACACCTGGCCCGCTTTGCGGAAGCCTGCCCTCACGCACTTTGATGCCGCAACGTCCAGGTCCGAGTCCGACATGATGACGGTCGCGGCGATCGAACCAAGTTCGAGTTGGGTGCGACGAAGGCCAGCACGCGCTTTCACGATCCGACCAACTTCGGTCGATCCGGTGAAGGCAAAGAACCCGATCCGCTCATCGCTCAGCAGAGTTTGAGCAACCTCGGGTCCGCCGTGGACGACCGAAACCAGCCCGCTCGGCGCTCCCGCTTCGAAGAAGCACCAGGCGAGCAGTGACGCAGTGAGTGGCGTCTTGTCCGACGGTTTCAGCACAACCGCGTTGCCGGCAGCGATCGCAGGTCCCACCTTGTGGCAGACCGTGTTCAAGGGCGAGTTGAACGGCGTGATCGCAGCGACGACGCCAATTGGCACTCTCATGGTGAAGCCCATTCGCCCAACACCGTTCACCGATCCGTCGAACGGAACGGTCTCACCCTCGATTCGCCGCGCCTCTTCGGCGCAACGATGCAGCGTCTGAAGCGCTCGACCGACCTCACCGCTGGCATCCGTCACGGGAAAACCCGCCTCGATGCTGATCAATCGCTCAAAGTCGGGTCGCCGAACCTCGACCAACTCGACCACTCGGTCGAGCAAGGCCGCTCGTTCGTGTCCTGGTGCTCGGCGAGCGAGCTCAGCAGCTTCAACCGCATGATCGATCGCTCGACCAACGATTGAGTCGTCTGCACCTCCGAGCGTCGCCGCACAGTCCAAGGTGAACTTGTCGAGCACATCGAATGTGTGCGGGCCACTCTGCCAGACCCCACCGACGAGATTCGCAAGCGGAGCCAACTCAGCGATGGATCGAGAACTCGAACGACCGCTCATTTCAGAACTGACTCTCGTACTGTGATGGGTCGACGTGGGCTCCGATGAGCAATGGTGTCGCGCCGGTGTCCATCGCGAGCGCCGCTGCCAGTTCTTCGTCGTTGCGGACCTCGATGCCTTCACACGCCATCGATCGGGCGAGCGAGAGCGTGTCGACCCCATCGATGACCGTGCCTGTTGAGTGGTAACCCCGAGCCATTTGTTTCAGTTCGATGCGGTTGAGCGAGTGATCGATGAACACGACAACCTTGATGCCGAGATCGAGCGAGGCCGCCAGACGCAATTCACTTTGCACCATGGCAAGACCGCCATCTCCGGTGAAACACACCACCTCTCGCTCGGGTGACGCAAGCTTGGCTGCGATGGCGGCGGGCAACGAGAATCCCATCGAAGATAGACCGTTCGTCATAAGCAAGCGCCGAGGCCGCGATGGCCTCCATCCCTGACCGATCAAGAGCTTGTGACTCCCGACATCGCTCGTGACGATGGCCTCGGTGTCGACGACTTCTCGGCTAACACGGATCACGTCGGACGGGTTGAGCTTTCCGGCGACCCGGCCAGCCTCAAAGGCTTCGCTGAGCGCCGTTCGATGCCGCTTGATCTCCCGCAGTGGCCACCCCCCGGACTCGACGCTGTCGTGACCAATCGCCTGCAACGATGCTGGGATCGGCCCAACCACTTCGATTGCCGCAGCGTAGATCTGGTCGGTATTCGGCACGTTGTCGACGTGAACGACCGATGCCTTCACGCTCCACGGTTTGATCAATTCGACAGCGTCGAACCCAACGGCGACGACGAGGTCGGCTTGTTCCATAAACGACCACATGATCGCGTTGCAAGCCATGTCGAGGGTTCCGGCGAAGCGCGCTTCGCTCTCGCACACTGTCCCTTTCGCCATCGGTGACGTCACGATCGCCGCACCGAGCTTTTCAGCAAGTTGGACGATCTCGCGGCCAGCGTCGGACTGCATCGCAGCGATACCAACCAAAATGACCGGACGTCGTGCTCCACCCAGCACTCGCTTCAGCTCTTCAGATGTAGCACCCGCTGTGCTGATCGAACCGGACGTATCGACCGGAGGCACCAAAATTTCGTCATCGATCGCGTCGGCGCCTACAACGTCAGCAGGAGTCGACAAGTGCACGGCGCCAGGTCGAGGAGCAGTCGCCACACGGTAGGCCTTGCGCATAACGTGACCGGCAGTGTGCGGGGCGATCGTCGCCACCCATTTCGAGATTGGCTGAAACAACGCCTCTTGATCGACCACTTGGTGGGTGAACGTCGGTCGCCGCAGCGTGTCGATCTGACCGGAAATGGCGAGAAGCGGCGTGCGATCGAGTGTTGCATTCGCCACTGCGTTCACGAGGTTCGTTGAACCCGGCCCGAGGGTGGAAAGGACAACGCCGGGCTTCCCGGTGAGCATCCCGGTTGCTTCGGCCATCAGTCCCGCGGTGCCCTCGCGAGCGGCGAGGACGAAGTCCATCTCCTCGCGCCGACACGCCTCAAGGAACTCGACGGAAGGATCACCCGGATACCCGAAGATCTGGCGGACACCGGCCTCGGCAAGAAACCGGACCATGAGTTCTGAGACATTCATCGGAGTTCCTTCATTGGTTGATCAGTGCTCATGACTCGTGCGTTCGTTTGTTTCATGACCTGTGTCCACGACCGTGTTGGTGTCGCAACTCTGCTACCGACTGCTGGGATGTCGACTGGTGTCATGACCCGACAGACGACCGCTGCGACGACGAAACGGCTGCACCAAGACCGGCGCGGCGACCAAACACCGCACCCGACGTCAAGCCCGAACCCCCCGGATACCCGCCGAAGAAGACACCGCCGACGAGTTCGCCACACGCATGGAGGCCAACGATCGCTGAGCCATCCGGGCGCAATACCTCGCCCTGCTCATTCACGTGGAGGCCGCCGTAGGTGAACGTAACGCCACCCGTCACGGGGTAGGCGCGGTACGGCGGTGTATCGAGCCGCTGCGCCCAGTTGGTCTTGTTGAGCTCAAGGCCAGCCGTCCGCTTTCCATCTTTGATGGTCGGATCGAAATCGACCTGTGTCGTGGCCTCCGCTGAGTCGATGGCGGCGTTGAACGCTTCGATCGTCGAGCGAGTCGCTGTTGGGTCCAGGCCGTCGAGCTGAGCCAGCAACGAATCCAGGTCGCCCGCCTCGAAGAACGTCGCATCGTGGAAGCGGTACTCGCCGTACAGCAGGTCGAACACCTTTGCATCGAAGAGCTGCCACGCCACGTGCCCCGGTTGTTCGAGCACTGCCCGACCGAACTGGGCGTAGGTGTAGTTGCGAAAGTCGCGACCTTCGTCGACGAATCGTTTGCCGTCGCGGTTCACCATGACGCCGAGGAAGTAGCAGATCTTTCGGTAGTGCTTCCGTTCAAGATGCGGGAGGTCGAGGTTGCCGTAGTCCGGCATATCCCGATCCATCGGTGTTGCATGACACCCGGAGAAAAGTCCGTAGACATCGGCACCCATCCGCTGCGCGAGCTCGATGCCGATCCCGGTGTTGTGCGGCGTGCCTCGAACCTTCGCCTCGCTCCAGGCTTCGCCAAGATGCTTGACTCGCATCTCAGTATTCGCCTCGAAACCGCCCGAGCCCAGCACGACCGCACCCGCACGAATCTCCGAGCGATCGCCCTCGGCTGATTCAACGACGACACCGACGACCTCGTCGTGATCGATGATCAAGTCGACGACAGCGCATCGCTTCCGAATGGTTCCACCGAGAGCCTCGAACGCTCGGATCTCAGCTTCGACGAGGCCAGCCCCCTCCCCCTCTGCAGCAAGCGTGAGCCCACCCCAGAACACGAAGCGGCCGTCTTTCTCGAAGGCTTGCCGTTCGTAGATGGGATCGAAGGTCACTCCGTGTGAGGCCAGCCACTGCATCGTTGGCAGCGACTCATCGATCAGCACTCGTTGCTCAGGCGACAGCGGACGACCTTCGTTGAACCCGAGTAGATCCGCCTCGAATGTCGAGACCGGGTAGGCACCAAAGTCGGTTCGCTCGAGTCTCGGGTCGTCAGGGTTCGTCAACAACGGCTGGAGATCGTCGATGCCGTCATAGGCGAAACGCATGGCCCCGGCGGTGTAGCGACTGTTCCCACCAACAAGATCATCGTCGGCCTTCTCGACGATCAGGACGGAGACACCTTTTCCAAGAGCGGCGATACCAGCGCACAGCGCGGCGTTTCCCGAACCGACGATGAGCACGTCGACGCTGGTTCCTCCCGTCACCGACAAGGCGTCGACAGGAGATTCGGCTGGCTGATCAGATGCGTGTGTGTTCACAGGTAGCTCCGGTGTACGTAAGGCGCGAGTCGAACGAAGGACTAAGCGAGCCGGTTGAGGCCAGGGATCTTCTCTGGCAACCAGTCCTCGAGCTGAGATGGAATGAGCTCGAATGTGCTGTCTGGCCAGCGCAAACTCATGATGTCTTCCATGCTCACGAGGAAGACGAAGACTCCGATACCGGCGAGCACGGCTCGCCACCACACCAACTCACCTTCCACCGCAAGGAAGACGATGACGAACAGCACCGCTGCCAGCACGAGGCCGATCAGCGAGATCGCAAGGTAGAGCCCGGCAAGCCAAAGCAAGTAACGAGCGATCGATCGCAACCCTGTGAGTACGGGGTCTGGCGTTGCAGGATGCGCAGTTGAGACACCGGCTCGACGTCCGGCCAAGGCGATCCTTCCGTAGCTCAAGACCTCGGCTCCAGCGATGAGCGCTGCTGCAAATGCCACGGTCCGTGGATACTGCTGGGCTCGACCGGCGAACCCGAGCGACTCCACCCCGGCGTAGAGGAACAAGAAGAAGATGAAGATGCTGAACATGAGCGCGCTCATCGATCCTCGCTCGACTGGCACATTGGCTGCGTCACCATCCGACTCACCGGGGACCGGGCGACCTTCGAGTTCTGCCCTCATTTGCTCGGCTGCTTCGTTCGTCTTCTTGTTTGCACGAAGCCCACCGATCGCAAGGGCGACCGTGATCAAGCCGATGACGATCGCTCCGGGTTCGGTCAAAAACCCCCAGCCGTCGTAGACCCCGAGGGAGAGCCAGAGGTTGCGTTCCACGCTTCGTGCCAACACGTAACCGATCAGAAGCGGTGGCAGCGGGTAGTCCGTCTTGCGCATGGTCCAACCAAGGAGACCAATCACCGCAAAGGCGATGAAGTCACCCCAGTTCTTTGTGCTCTGGTAGGCGCCGACAAGCATCACGACGAGGACGAACGGAGCGAGTCTCGCTGCTCGCACGTTGGCCAGTTTGGTGACCACACCGGTGGCCGACAGGCATGCGAGCGTTCCAAAGATGTTCGCGATCGCAAGCGTGGCGATGATGAAGACTGTGATGCTCAGCTGCTTGTCCTCTTCCAGCATGCTGCGGCCCGGTTGGATGCCGAGAATGATGAACGCGCTGAGGAGGACAGCCGTCGTGCCGCTCCCTGGGATGCTGAACAGAAGTGTCGGGATGAGCGCCCCGCCTTCCTTTGCATTGTTCGAACTTTCCGGGGCGATGACACCTCGGACGTCACCTCGGCCGAATCCTTCTGGATCCTTGACCGACTGGCGGGCGAACCCGTAGCTGATCCAGTCGACGACACTGCCGCCGAGGCCCGGGATGAATCCGACGACCACGCCGATCACCGACGAGCGCAAAACCAGCAACTTGTTCGCCGCGACATCACGCAGGCCGCGAAAGGCCTGGCCCTTGCTTGACCTCGTGTCGGCACCTTCTCCCGCAATGCTCGTTCCGGACGCCAAGAGATCGAGGATCTCGGGTAGGGCGAACAGACCGAGAGCGAGGACGGCGAGCGGGATCCCATCCCAGAGATAAGGCTGGCCGTAGTCAAACCGGAAGACACCACTCTCGTTCGGCGCCGATCCAATCGAACCGATGAGCATGCCAAGCCCGCCTGCCATCAGCCCGCGTAGCGGACGCTTCCCCGCGAGGATCGCCACGATCGAGAGCCCGAGGACCGCAAGCATGAACAACTCTGCGGGGCCGAACGCCAGCACGATCGGCCGAGCGAGCGGAAGGATCATCAAGAGTGTGAAGGCTCCGATCACACCGCCGACCATCGACGAGAAGAATGCGGCCGAAAGAGCCCTCGTGGCTTCCCCATTCTTCGCCATGGGGTAGCCATCCATGATGGTGGCTTGGGACCCAGCGGATCCCGGTACCCCGAGCAACACTGACGGGAACGTGTCGGCGGTGTGAATCACCGCCGCCATTCCGATCATGAGAGCGATCGCACTCTCCGGCTCACTCCGAAGATCGAAGATGAACGGAATGACGAGCGACATGCCGACCGTGCCACCCAGCCCAGGCAAGATGCCGACGGAGATGCCGATCGTGACGCCGAGCATCATGAGCAACAGGTTTTTGATGGTGAAGATGTCGCCGAGTGCGGCGAACAGGAGATCGATCATCGGCTTTCCAGCGAGCAGGTTCAACGAAGACAGGGAGGCAACCGGTCAAAGCGTCCAAGGGTGACACGTGGTGGTGTCCCAATGGTGTGGGGCCGACCTTGGAAGACCAAGCCAACCCCACACCGGGGAGATCACGTTGTCAGCCTCCGCAGATACCGATCGCCCCGTACTCGTTCTGGAGGAACTCACACAGGAAGGTCTTCGCCTCTGGCGGCAGCTGCGACGCAGCGTTGAACTGCGCCTCGAGGTCGTCGCCGTAGCTGAACTCGTAGGCGCCGATGAGATCTGTAGCGATCGACAAGAATTCTTCGTCGACCACGATTTGTTCGGCCGCCGCGATCAGCGCATCGATGGCCTCAGGCGGTGCGTCACCATGGATCCAGATGTTCTTCTGAGCTGCAAATCCAGCGGTGTTCACTGCGAGATACGCATCCCATGCCTCGCCACTGGGCGCCTCGCCGTTGCAGGTCTCGTACACCTCAGCGACGGTTGGAAGGTCAGGGAAAGCGGGATCTCGGTCGAGCGTGCCATCCGGGTTGACGATGCCGAAGGAGAACATAAGCGTGGCGTCACCAGCGGCCACGAGCTCTTCAACCGGAGCCTTGGCAGCCGAGGTGTCGTAGCTGAGGTTGAACAGGCCTTGCTCAAAGAAATTGCGAATCGGTCCGGCGCCTTCAGCACCGTCTTCGATCTCGAACTCGGTCCCGAGGAGGTCGAGTGCCAGCACGGGCACAACGTCAAGACCGGTGACATCCTTCGTTGCCATGTTCAGGCCGGTTGCGGTACACAGATCTTCGGCAGCGGTAATGCCGGTATCACTTCGCACGTAGACGGCGCCGCCAACAGGCGAGCCAATGACCGCCCGGAAGTCGGCGTAGTCGTAGGCAACACCCTCACGGTCAAGCAGGAACGGAATCGAGATCGATCCGGACGAAACGAAGACGGTGAGCCCGTCGTGGGCGGTCGCTTGCTCGTAGGTGGAAATGGCATTGACCTTGCCACCGTCGTTGAAGGCGACAACTCGGACGTCGTCGCCGAGGTACTGCTCGAAGAACGGAACGAGTGCTCGGCCCCATGTGTCAGCGCCGCCACCTTCGCCAAACGGAATGAGGATCTCGAGCGTCTCGCCTTCGTAGAACGACGGTCCAGCGGCTTCGGGTTCGGAATCTGCTTCGGATTCCTCTTCCATCGCCTCGCCCTCTTCGCCGTCAGCTTCCGCTTCAGATTCGGTGGATTCCGCTTCCTCCGTAGACTCGGTGTCGGTTGCTGTCTCGGTTGCGTCGCTCCCGCACGACGCAGCGATCAAACCAATCACCGCAACCAGCATGAGCCAGCGTCGGCCCTTCAGCGTGTGTTTCATCGAACTTCTCCCCTTGTACCAACGAGTGTCAAACGTCTCGATTGTTTCGACCGGCTGAATGTATACACAGGCATACATTGCGTCAAGAGCGCTCGAGCAAATTTTCAACGACGGCGCTGCGCCTCGACAACGGTTTGATCTCTTCGCCAACGAGACGGATGATGAGCTGGCGCGTTTCGGTTCGGCGTTCTCACACTTCAGACGCTTCAGAGCGGTCGCTCGAGGTCTACCACGCCATCAAGACCGGCTTTGGTCTCGATGGAACAAGCCCTCGACATCCATAGGAGCATCACTTGAACCTTTGCGATGCCTCAAGGGCTAGTTGAGGGGTTCGATCTCCTCGCGGACGAGTCGGATGATGAGCTCGTCGAGCGGAAGCTCGTCGTAGTCGGCCGACTCGATGTCGGTTTCACCGCCAAGCGCTGCTGAGCCCTCGGCGCCGTAGCTCAAGAAGACGAAGCGAGCGTTGGTGAACTGCGCCATCTGCCGGAAGACGAACTCGGCGTCGTCGGATGATCCGGAGGACGCGATCGGGAACACCTTGATGCCACGGCTCGCTGCGTCACGCAGGGAGTCGTCGTATGGCTGGTCAACGTTTCGATCGGCCTGTGGCGGTGCATCGGCGACGATGAAGATGAGCTGCGTGGTCGTGGACGGCTCACTCCACGGCTGACGGTTCAGTGCGTCACTCAACGCCTCGTCGAGCGCCTCGGGGTAGTCGCCGCCACCGTCGGCGCGAACACTGTTGAGGTCTTCACGAAAGCTGTCGATGTCGCTCGTGAGGTCCACGGTGCGCGTGACGTACTCATCACCAATGTCGCGATAGTGGGTGAGACCCATGCGCACGTTCGGCTGCCCTTGCAACTGCTGAACAGAGTTGGCGACAGAGTCAACCGTCGCTTGGAGCTGGCCGATCTCGTCACCCATCGAGCCGGTGGCATCGAGCACGAAGACGATCTCGAGATCGATCTCCTGCGGCCGCGAGGCGATGTCGTCGAGGTTGATCACGACGATGCCCGGATCTTGGCGAATGAGTTCGACGGCCGGGGCCTGGCCAACCGATATCGACACAACATCCTGGGGTTCGATGGCGTCGTAAGCCGTCGGATGCACGAGAGCGGTTCCGTCGGCTGCGGTGCGGACACTCGCAACCACCTGACCATCGGCCTCGATGTTGATCAACGCGTTCGGCACCGAGCGCTGGTTCGCATCGAAGACCTGCACGAGGTGACGCTCGGAGACGTCGAGGGCTCGAACGGGCAGGCCGGTTGCGAAGAACTGATCTTGGTACGCGAGGAACGCTGGGAAGTCGTCGTTGTCGTCGACGGCACCCGCTCGGAGGGACGATGCCTCGCTGCTCTCGTCGCGGTCGTCTTCGATGCTCTCTTCTTCCATCGCTTCGTCAGCAGAGCTGTCGACGTCCTCCGATGCCTCGGTCTCATCGGAGAAGAAGCCTTCATCGTCGCTCTCCGCTGCGTCACCTTCGGAGTCGCCCCGATCACCAGACGAGCTGCCGCCATCGATGGAGTCTTCGACCTCCTCGAACTTGTCAGCTGCACTGTCACTGCCGCCGCTCCCACCACACGCCGCTGCTCCAAGGCTGATCGCAACAAGGAGCGCTCCAGTGGTTCGAGTTCGTGAGGAGGGGCTGGGTGATTGCGTGTTCCGTGCCATGAATCCCTATCGGCACCTGACCGTTCGTCATGAACAAGCAGTGAGCTGCACCCACCGACTCTCACTTGATCGTCCGCGTCCCGTTCGCCAAACACATGCTTCTCCGGAGCGCGGGTCGAGCACCGATCCATCGAGGATCAAGCGGATCGGCAACTGGCCACCGAACGGTTCCCAATCACCGTCGACGCCTCCGCGCTCGACCAGGGCCGAGATCTGGCCATCACATCGACCAGTCCTTGCTGCCACTGCCAAACCCATCTTCGTCAACGAGGAGTGACACCTGGTTTGATCACGGCTTCGGTGTCTGACGCTCGTGCCAAAGCGCAGCATCGACCGCCGGCGACCGGGCCTATTCTTGGCCCCCATGGCGTTGATTCCCGTGATCTCAGGAGAGTCTCTTGACTGACGACAGCTCCATCGAAGAAGAGATCCTCCACGGCGGTGTAGCGAACGCCGGTGCCGTTACGCGTGTCGGCGACCACGTTCTGCGGCCGTCAAACCCGCATTCGGAACCGATCCACGCTTTTCTCACCGCTGTTCGTGCTGAGGGCTTCACCGGCGCTTCAGAGCCAGTCTCGATCGACCCCGACGGCCGAGAACGGCTGGTCTTTGTGCCGGGCGACGTGCCGCTTCCTCCCTACGAACCATGGGCGCAACGAGACGAGACACTGGCCTCAATTGCTCGCCTCATTCGCCGCCTTCACGACGCGTCTGTCGGCATCGTGAGTACGTCCGAGATCACTGAGGCGACATGGAGCGCTGAGATCGCTGATCCGCTCGGCGGGCCCGTGATGTGCCACAACGACGTGTGCATGGAGAACGTCGTGTTCGAAGATGGTGAGGCGGTGGCGTTGCTTGATTTCGACTTTGCAGCGCCCGGGCGGCGTGAGTTCGATCTCGCCGCCTTCGCCCGAATGTGTGTCCCGATCGACACTGATGAGGCCGCCAGCAAGCTTGGCTGGGAACCGACCGATCGACCTGCCCGGCTTCGACTTGTCTGCGACAGCTACGGACTTGATGCCAGCGGCCGACCGGTCGTGCTCACGTGCCTGTCCGAATCGATCGCGAAGGGTGGCGAGTTCGTCCGACGACGAGTTGAGGCTGGCGAACCTGCATTCATCGAGATGTGGAACATGATGGGTGGACAAGAACGATTCGACCGCCGCCGTGAGTGGTGGGCCGAGAACCTCGACGCCTTCGCTCGGGCCATGACGTGACGCCCGCCTGAGTCTCATCCCCCGATGTGTCGCTGAATGCATAGGGGGATCCCCGATTTGGACTCGGCGTCATCACCCGATGATGAGAGGAGTGGTCAAGGGGCCACGACGTACTCGGAGGGAACCGAATCGTGGAGATGAGCTTGTTCGTGCTGGCCGGAGTGGCCGGCTTCTGTTGTTACGCCCTGTCGTTTGCGCTTGTGCAGCTGCAACGACTCGACGGCAACGGCTCGACCTACACCGCTTTCAACGTGCTCGCCGCCGCATTGGTGCTGGTCAGCATGCAAGACCAGTTCAACCTTGGTTCGATGCTCACGCAGCTCACCTGGATCGGCGTTGGTCTTGTCGGTCTCGTACGTCGAGCTCGCCCAGCATCCGCAGCTCACTCCCCTGTTCACGAACCAAACACAGCGGCCGCCTGATCTGCGAAGCTCCCTTACATGGAAGAAGGAGGCGCCGCCGAGGAACTCATGACGGGCGGCATCGAGAACGCAGGAGCAGTGGTCCGCATCGGCGACACCATTCGCCGACCACGACGCTCAGGGTCCGAGGTCGTCGAGGCGCTCCTGCTTCACCTTGAGCGGGCCGGATTCGAGTCAGCGCCTCGTTTCCTTGGCATCGACGACGAGGGTCGGCAGGTTCTGCAGTTCATCGATGGCGTTGCGGATGAGCGTCCGCCCTGGCACCGCGATGACGACGAAAACGCCCGTCAACTCGGAATCGTCGCCGCCAAACTCAGCCAACTGCATCGAGCGACCGCCTCGTTCGAACCTCCGCCGTCGACCGAGCCTCGACGCCCGCTTCCCATCCACGGGACCACGTGGTCGCACGCCGACGTCAGCTACACCAATCTCGTGTACCGAGGTGACGACTTCGCCGGTCTCATCGACTGGGAGTTCGCCGCTCCGGGTCATCATCTCTACGATCCGGCGTCACTCATCGCTATGTCGACCAGGGCTCCCAAGCTTGGTGCGGCGGACAACGACCGCCGAACCAGCGCCGTCGCTCGCGCCATCGAGCTCGTCGCCGAGGGTTACGGCATGGATGACGCCGAGCGAAGCGAACTCCCGACCATCGCAGCAACGCTGATCGATGACGCGATCGGCTATTGGAGCCCGACGCAACCAGCCGACGTTCTCGACGCCTGGCGATGGCGAACTCGCTGGTTCCGAGAGAACGCCGACCTGCTCACAAACCGCGGCTGACGGGCCGAGAAGCAGCTCGCACGTGCCGAACGCTATTCGAGCCCGGCGAGGTCTAGCAGGTGTGTTTGAAGATCGGAGCCTCGGTCCGGCCGGGCGATCACGAGGATCGTGTCGTCTCCCGCAACCGTGCCAACCACGTCGGGCACGCCGCTGCGATCGAGCGCGCTGGCGACGACATGGGCTGATCCAGGCGGGGTTCGCAGCACGACAAGATCGTTCGAGCGATCCACTTCGACGAGCCAGTCACCGAGCACCCGGCGGAGCTGATCTTCCGGCGCGAACTGCTCCGATGGCAGCTCGGGGATCGCGTAGACCGTCTGACCACCAGGGACCCGGACCTTGATGGCACCGAGATCTTCGAGATCTCGGGAGACCGTTGCCTGCGTCGCGTGGACGTCGTTCTCGTCGAGCAGCTCGACGAGTTGTGACTGGCTCGACACGGGGTTGTCGGCCAAGAGCTGTTTGATCTGATGCTGGCGTTGCGCCTTCCCGACGGCCACGATCAGGCCCCGTCGTTCGCCTGGTTGGCGAGCAGCCACGCCAGCACTGAACGAGCCGACGTGAGCCGGTGAGCGGCTTGCACCCAGATTCGGCTCTGTTGGCCGTCGAGCGCACCATCGGTGGCCTCCTCTCCTCGGTGGGCCGGCAGACAGTGCATGAACACGGACCGCTCCCCCGCCTCGGCGACGAGCTCTTCGGTGACCTGGAAGCCTTCGAAGTCCCGAAGACGCTGAGCGTGCTCATCTTCTTGCCCCATGGACGTCCACGTGTCGGCGTAGATCACATCGGATCCGGGAACGACGTCGGCGGCACGATCCGACACGACCGGCACCACGCTGCTCGCGGCGAGGCGATCAAGGTCGACCGGGTCGAATTGATAACCGGAGGGGGAAGCGATTCGGAACTCGGCCCCGAGCTTGCCAACCGCCAACCCAAGCGAACGAGCCACGTTGTTTGCGTCACCGACATAGGTGACGACTCGCCCGGCGAGCGGCTGCGCTGGATCGTCACCGGCACCGAATTCGTCCAGGATCGTGAACACATCGGCGATGGCCTGAAGCGGATGGGCTCCGTCGCTCAAGAGGTTGACGATGGGCACCACGTTGAGCGCCGCCATACGTTCGAGCACCGAGTGTTCAAAGACTCGAGCACAGATGACATCGTGGAAACAGCCAAGGGTGCGGGTGACGTCCTCTGCGGTCTCTCGTTCGTCGATCCCGACCTCAACGTCGGTGATGTAGACGGGATGGCCGCCCAGCTGGACGACCGCCATCTCGGTCGAGTTGCGAGTTCGGGCCGACGGCTTGGCGAAGTAGCAGGCCGCCCCCTTGCCAGCGAGGACCTGGTCAACCTCACCGACGGGCAGGCGCCCGATGGCAAGAATCTCGACGAGCTCGGGCGTGGCGAGATCATCGATGTCGAGAATATGACGCATTGCTTCAGCCCTCCGCTGCAGCTTCACTTCGAACGGCCGCGATCACACGGGCGAGAATCTCAGCACCCTCGGCGATGACCTCGGACGGGATCGTGATGGCCGGGGTCAATCGGATGGCGGTGTCGGTCACACCGTTGAGCACGAGGCCCTCGGTGAGACAACGAGCGGCAACGGCTCGGGCATCGACGCCGTCGAGCTCGACAGCCATCAGCAAGCCAAGACCACGGGTGGAGACGACTCCATCGATCGCCATGAGCGCAGTTTCAAACTCGGCTGCTTTCTCCGCAGCCATCGCCGGCGCGTCGATCGCTTCCATCGTCTCGAGCGTTGCTCGAGCTGCAGACGTGGCCATTGGCTGACCACCAAAGGTGGTGGCGTGATCGCCGGCTTTGAACGCTGAAGCGGCGCTTGCCTTGGCCCAGCACGCGCCGATCGGCATTCCGTTGCCGAGCGCCTTGGCCATGGTGACAACGTCTGGTGCATCGTCGCCGCTCAAGAAGTGCTGGAAGCCGAACCACTTGCCGGTTCGAGCAAGGCCTGCCTGCACTTCGTCGACCATGAAGAGGATGTCGCGCTCATCGCACAAGCGGCGGACACCCTTGAAGTACTCGATCGATGCCGGGTTCACGCCGCCTTCACCCTGCACGGGTTCAAGGAAGACCGCAGCGACCGTGTCGTCGAGTGCTTTGTCGAGCTCGTCCAGGTCGGCCCACGCAACGTGGCGGAAGCCCTCTGGCAGCGGTTGAAACACTTCCCATTTGGCCGGCTGGCCAGTGGCGGCGAGGGTGGAAAGTGTTCGGCCGTGGAACGACTGGAACGCGCACACGACGTTGTGTCGGCCACGTCCGCCGTAGCGACGGGCCAACTTGATGGCGCACTCGTTTGCCTCTGCTCCCGAGTTGGCGAAGAACACCTGGCCGCCCGCCGGTTCACCGTCGCCAATCATGCGATCGAGCGTGGTGGCAATCGGAACCTGGTGTTCGGTGGCGAAGAGATTCGAGACGTGGAGCAGCTTGCTGGCCTGCGCCGAAATCGCTTCGGCGACAGCCGGGTGTGAATGACCGAGCGAGGTCACCGCAATGCCAGCAAGCCAATCGACATAGCGTCGATCGTGCAGGTCATAGAGGTAGGAGCCCTCGCCACGAACGAACTCAACCGACGGCGGTCCGTAGGTTGGCATGATCGGGCAACGGGGCAATCCCTCGGGATCGCCGACAGCCTGCATATGGGTGGTGTTGGTCACTGGTCCCCCGTGACAATCTTGGTGCCGATACCGGCATCGGTGAAAAATTCGAGCAGCACGACGTGCGGGATTCGCCCGTCGAGCATGTGAGCATTTCGTGCGCCGGCGGCGAGTGCATCGATGCACGACTGCACCTTTGGCACCATGCCGCCGGCGATCGTTCCGTCGGCCATCCAGGCCTCGACCTCTGACACCGTCGTTGCGGTGACGATCGATGCTGGATCCTTCACATCGGTGAGCAGACCGGCAACGTCGGTGAGGTAGACAACCTTCTCAGCATCGAGTGCGCCAGCGAGCGCACCAGCGACCGTGTCGGCGTTGATGTTGTAAGCCTGTCCCTCCGCGTCGGAGCCGATGGACGAGACGACGGGAATGATGTCCTCGGCAAGCAGTCGTTCGATCACACCCGGGTTGACCGCTGCGATATCACCGACGAAGCCGAGCTTGGCATCACGAGGAGTTGCTCGAATCAGGCCTCCGTCCTCGCCAGACATACCAACTGCGTAGGCCTCGCCGTTCGCTGGCGTGAGCATGTTGATCGCTCCGACGATGTCGCGGCCGACCTTGCCGACGAGGACCATCCGTGCGACGTCGAGCGTTTCGGCATCGGTGACTCGGAGACCATCGCGGAACTCGGTTTCTTTGCCGAGCTTCTTGAGCATTTCGCCGATCTGGGGCCCGCCGCCGTGAACGACCACGGGCTTCATACCGACCGAGCGCAAGAGCACGATGTCTTCGGCAAAGGTTCGGGAGAGTTCGGGATCGACCATGGCGTTACCGCCAAACTTGATGACGACAACCGCGCCTCGGAACTCTTGAATGTAGGGCAGCGCTTCGATGAGGGCCCGAGTGCGCTGCTCGGGTGCGTAGCCACGATCGTTCGGAACCATTGGCGGCTCGCCCACAGCGTTCGACGAATCCGTCATGTGCGATACCCCGCGTTGATCTCGATGTAACCGTGGGTGAGATCGCACGTCCAGACCGTCGCCGCACCATCGCCGATTCCAAGGTCGGTCTTCAACAGGACGTGATCGCCCTGCATGTGCTCGGTCGCCCGCTCTTCGGAGTAGCCGTCGAGCTGAATACCCGCATCGGCTACCTGCTCGTCGCCGATCCAGATCGCAACCTTGTCTCGGTCAGCGCGTTGGCCGGCCTTACCGATCGCCATCACGATTCGGCCCCAATTCGCATCCGAGGCGGCGACGGCTGTTTTCACAAGCGGCGAGTTCGCGATCGACAGCGCAACGATCTTTGCCGCCTCATTCGAATCAGCACCACTGACCTGGACCTCGACGAACTTGGTGGCACCCTCGCCGTCCCGAACGATCTGGTGAGCGAGGTCGAGGTTGACGTCATAGAGGGCAGTCTCGAGCTCGGTGTAGCGAGGATCATTGGCCGAGGTGATCGGATCACCAGGCGCCGCTCCGGTCGCAAAGAGGAGAACCGTGTCGCTCGTGGACGTGTCGGAGTCGACGGTGATGCGGTTGTAGCTGTGTTCGACCGCGTTGGTGATCAACGACTGTGCAACCTCTTGGGTGAGGCTGGCGTCGGTGAAGACGAAGCTGAGCATCGTCGCCATGTCTGGGGCGATCATGCCGCTGCCCTTGGCGAAGCCGACCACCGTGAATTCGCCAGCGGTGGCTGATGCCCCCTTGGCAAACGTGTCGGTGGTGCGGATCGCGTTTGCGGCTCCCTGCCAGCCTTCGGCGTTGGACGGCGCAAGCCCCGTCGCCAATTCGGTCAAACCAGCGGCGAGCGCCTCTTCTGGAAGCGTCTCACCGATGACACCGGTCGATGCGAGGTAGATCTCGTTCGGTTCG
Source organism: uncultured Acidimicrobiales bacterium (assembly GCA_937925335.1). Lineage (GTDB taxonomy): Bacteria > Actinomycetota > Acidimicrobiia > Acidimicrobiales > SZUA-35 > CALEWY01. The sequence goes on along the minus strand of CALEWY010000008.1, from coordinate 222,312 downwards.
AAGCCGAGCGCTGACGCGATCGTGTTTGCTGTCATCTCAGCCGTGGTGTCGCCCGCCCTTCCTGTGAAGGCGTTGGCGTTGCCCGAGTTCACGACGAGCGCTCGTCCGGTACCCGATGGCAAGAGTGTGCGGCACCAGTCCACCGGAGCCGAGGGGCACAGCGACTTGGTCAACGTGCCGGCGACGGTCGTACCTTCATCGACGACGGCCAACATGAGGTCGGCTCGTCCCTGGTAGCGAAGCCCGGCAGCGTGGGCCGCGAGCTGCACACCGGCGACCGGTGGAAGCTCGGGAAACGAAGCGGGCGCGAGAGGCGAGATGGCGTCACTCATGGGTACACCCCAACGATAGGAAGGCCAGTTGTTTCGGGGAGACCAACGGCGAGGTTGGCGCATTGCACCGCCATGCCGGAAGCCCCCTTCATGAGATTGTCGAGCGTTGCGATCGCCATGACCAATCCGGTTCTCGGGTCCACGCGAGCGGTGAGGTGCACCGTGTTCGCACCGAGCGTGGCCTTGGTTGACGGGGAGCGTTCACTCACGACCATCCAAGGGAAGTCTGCATAGAACTCCTTCATCGCGGCGATCGCCTGCTCGGTGGTGGCTCTCTTCGCAGTCGGACGGCCGTAACACGTCGCGATGATGCCTCGGTTCATTGGAGCGAGGTGCGGCGTGAACAGCACGCTGACGTCCACTCCCGTCCGTTCGGTGAGCGCCTGCTCGATCTCGGGGGTGTGCCGATGGGTGAGCAGCGCATAAGCGGTCACATCCTCGTCGACCGTGCAGAAGGTGGTGTTCTCCTTCGGTGGGCGACCTGCGCCGCTCACACCGGTGACAAGGTCGACGATCAACCCGTCGCCTTCGATCAACCCAGCATCGAGCAGAGGGGCGAGGGCGAACGTGGCCGTTGCGGCATTGCAGCCCGTCGCTGCGATCAACTCAGCGCCAGCGATCTTGTCGCCAAACAACTCGGGGAGGCCGTAGACAAATTCGTCGAGGAGCGCGGGCGCAACGTGATCGGCGCCGTACCACTCGGGATAGAGCGACTTGTCGTGAAGCCGGAAGTCCGAACCGAGGTCGATGATGTGGCCGACCCGACCACGGATCTCGGGGATCACGGTCTGGCTGATGCCGTGAGGCAAGCCGCAGAACACGATGTCGAGGCCATCGACGGCCTCGGGTGAGTAGGAATCAAACGTTCGGTCGCCATACGCAGCTGCCAAGCTCGGGTAGAGATCGGCGAGGGCAGTTCCCGCTTTTGAATCGCCCGTCGCTAGCTTCAGGTCAAACGAGGGATGGCCCGCCAAGAGGCGGAGCAGCTCAGCGCCGGTGTAACCCGATGCGCCGACGATTCCGACCGAGAACGGCCCCATCGACGATGGTTCGTTCGAAGAAGGCGCGGAAGCCCGTTCGTGTTGTGCAGACATCGGGAGAGTATGCGTGATTCTGCATAATCATGCAAGCTCTTTCCTTAACCTGCGTACGCCCTGGGGTCAGACCTCGATTTACGCAGGTTGCGACCTGCGTAAATCGAGGTTTGACCCCACCGGTTACGCAGGTTCACGCGACCGGTAGCTGGAGCTCGAACCGGGCACCGCCCAGCGGGCTGTTGGTGGCGAACACTCGCCCGCCGTGGGCTTGGGCGACCTCTCGCACGATGGCCAGACCCAAACCCGATCCGCCAGCGTCTCGATCGCGAGCTTCGTCGAGGCGCACGAACCGATCAAAGACCGTGTCTCGACTGCCAGCCGGGATGCCCCGCCCGTCATCGTCGACCCGCACGATCGCCGTGGAGCCTTCCACATGGCACGAAACCTGCACCCGCTCTGCGGCGTGACGATGAGCGTTCGACACGAGATTCTGCAGCGCTCGTTCAAGCTTGCGTTCATCACCCAGAACTCGCGCCGGTTCAACCGCTCGAGCATCGGTCGACCGAGGCCGAGCGCGGTTGGCCTCCCGCTGAAGCAGCTCGTCGAGATCGATCTCCACACGCTCGACGGGGCCGCCTTCGTCAATCCTGGCCAGCAACAATAAGTCGTCGACCATTCCACTGAGGCGAGCCTGCTCCCCTAAGACGCTGTTGGCCGTCACCGACCAATCGTTGTTCGAATCAGCGAGGCCGTTCTCGATCTCTGCTCGGATGACAGCCGCCGGTGTCCGCAACTCATGGGATACGTCGGAAACGAACCGACGTTGCCCCTCCGCTCCGGCCTCGAGGCGATCGAGCATTGCGTTCATCGTCGAGGCCAACCGGTTGATCTCGTCACGAGACTCTGGAACTGGCACACGCTCGCCACTTCTCGACGTGCTGATGCGGTCGACCTTTGCGGTGATCTCCTCGACTGGCTGGAGAGCCCGACCCGTTGCGAAGTACGTCAGCAACGCAACGAGGGCAATCAGAAGCGGGATCGACCACATCAACACCGAGTTCACCGCGTCGAGCGCAAGATCGATGCTCTCAACTCGACTCACTGCGGTGACCGTGAGCTGTTCGCCCAGAAAGGTCGTCTGTTCGGATGTGGTGACGAGACGACCAACGCGATCACCCGACGGTTCGGAACGCCCGAAGAACACTTCACCGACCAGGGCTGACGCCCGGCGCTCGGCTTCGAGTTCGTTCTCGCTGAGGGCCAGGTCATCGGTGGAAAACTCACCGAACGCAAGTTCAAGGAATGAGATCTGCGCGCCAAACTGCTCCAGCGATTCCGGTGACATTTGCGCCTTCACCGCATCGAGGAAGGCGCCCATCTCACCAAACGCCGCCATCGCTTCGGCCTGCGATTCAGCGGCGATATCAACGCCAGCGGAAAAGCCAGGAAGGACCGCAGCCAGGCTTTGATTCGAGTCGATCAGCACGTCGCCGTCGGCGTTGGTGATCGTGATCTCGGTGCCATCGTCTGGCACCAACGCCAGTGGGAACTCGTCGGCGAGATCGGGATCAGGATCAGCGATGTCGTCGGAGGTGACGAACGTCGGGTCGAGCTGGTCGATCTCCTCGATGGACTCCAGGATCTCGAGCTGACGCCCGATCTCTTCTCGATCGTCGGAGCGAACGCCTGCGACCAGTTCCGCTTCAAACCAGCTTGCGAACGCGAAACCTGCACCGATGATCACGAGTGAGAAGGCAAGGGTGACGAGGACGGTGATGCGGAGGCGTATCGATCCGACGTTCATGACTGCTTCTCGACCAGTTGATAGCCGACCCCGCGGACCGTGCGAATCAGCGGCTCGTCAAACGGAGTATCGATCTTCTTGCGCAGATAGCCGATGTACACCTCGACCACGTTGACGTCGCCGTCGTACTCGAGGCCCCACACATGATTGACGAGGGCTTGTTTGGCGACCGGATTGCCAACGTTGCGAAGCAGCACCTCGAGCAACGAATGTTCGCGAGGGGTCAATTCGATCTGCTCACCGGCCCGTTCACAACGACGGGTCAACGGATCGAGCGAGAGGTCGCCCGTCTTCAGCACGTCGGGTCTGACCTCCCCTCGGCGCCGAACCAGCGCACGTAACCGGGCGATCAAGACGACGAAGGAGAACGGCTTGGACAGGTAGTCGTCGGCTCCAGTTTCGAGCCCCTCGGCTTCGTCGTATTCGCCATCCTTTGCTGTCAGCATCAGAATCGGCGTCCAGATCTCGCGCTCTCGCAGCGTCGCGCAGACTCGAAAGCCGTTGAGTTCGGGCAACATGATGTCGAGGATCACGACGTCATAGGAACCCTCGGTCGCACGCCATAGGCCGTCGAGGCCGTCGTGGCTGATGTCGACGTCGAAACCTTCGCCGACAAGGCGGCGCTCGATTGCGGCAGCGAGTTTGACCTCGTCTTCAACGACCAGGACGCGCATGTGGCACCTCTTTCCGCTCGCAGTCTCCACGATCCTTCCTGAGAAAGTGCTGAGGGTCCGCTGAGATCTCTCTCAGCAGGTCTCAGGCTTCCCTCAGCACCGCTCTGTCAGGTTGCGATGGTCGAACGATTCACCCCCGAACGATTCGACCATCGACCAATCCTGGGAGGAACACGATCGTCATGATCACCGAACCACAACGCCGCCATTTCCGCTTGAAAAGCCCTCGAGTGCCATCTCTCCTGCTGGTGGTTGCGCTCGCCGCCGCTGCATGCGGATCCAGCGACGGAACGCCCACAACCGACGCCGGAGCGGAGACCACCGCCAGCACCGAAGCAGCGCTCACCAACGCTGGGGTGCCGACACTCGCCGACGAGTCCGATGAGGATGCCGACTCCAGTGAGTCCGATTCTGAGAGCGATGCCGACGCAGACGGCGGCGCCCCTGAAGAAGGCGACCCTGAAGAAGGCGACACCGACACGGATGGCGACGCCACACAAGAAGCCGCCGTCCAGGAATTCATCGCGTGCATGACCGAGGAGGGCGTGGATGCGGGCGCACTGAACGCAACGACCGATCCGGCCGAGATCGAAGCGATCACGAGTGATCCGATCTTCATCGCGGCCGAGGAGGTCTGCAGCCCGATTCTGGAGGACGCGTTCGGCGACATCTCGCTCGACCCAGCGATGGAAGCGGCGATCGCTGAACGTTCCGCTGAGATGGCCGCCTGCGCTCGGGAGTTCCTCGACATCGAGATCCCCGACGACATCTTGTTGCTCGACGAAGACGACCCTCGGGCGATCGCCGTCTTCGACTACGAAACCACTCCCGAAGAAGAGGCAAAGATCGACGCCTGCTTCGACGAGATCCTCGGCGACGTGATCGACGATGACGGCAACCTCATCGCCCCCGAGGAGGGCGAGTGATCATGGCACCCCGACGACCGTTCACATCCCGAGTCGCCGCCCTCGTCGCCGCCGGCATCATCACCGGCGTCGCATACGTCGCACTCGACCCCTTCGCTCCAACCGTCTCAGCCCAGGACTCGACATCGACAACAGAAGCTGATCAAAGCGGTAATGGCGCCGAACCTGGCGACGGCAGCGAATCTGCAAACAACGACCCGGAGACCAGCGAGGTCATCCTCGAAACGCTCGAAAGCTCCGACGACTACAACGCCGACCTGAGCTTTGGCAACGAGCGCACGCTGTCCGCACGAGCCGACGGCACCATCACGTGGCTACCGGAGGACGAATCGATCCTCGAGCCGGGCGATGTCCTGTGGGAGATCGACCGCCAGCCAGTGATCTACGTCGATGGCGAAATTCCGATGTACCGAGATCTCTTCAACGGCGTGAAGAAGGGTGACGACATTCGTCAACTTGAAGAGTTCTTGATCGCCGAGGGCTACGGCCCCGATGGGTGGGAAGCTGACACCTCCTTCAACCGCACGACGCGCAACGCTGTAAAGGCCTTCCAGAAGGACGAGGGCATGACACAGAACGGCGTTCTTGGACCGGCAAACATCGTGGTCGGAACAACGGCGATGCGAGTCTCCACGACAGCCGACCTCGGCGCGGCCGCAACGGATGGCCCAATTCTCACCGTGACCGATGCGATTGCCGAGGTCACGATGTCGGCCACGTCTCGACAGCTTCCACTCTTCCAGAAGTCGCCCGATGTGCTCGTCGTGTTGGCCGATGGACAGGAGCTGTCGGCGAGACTCGACGAGACGAAGGCGACACCAGCTGACGAAAGTGGCCGGTTCGGCTACTCGCTGACCTACGTCGTCGACGGTTCGGTCGGTGAGGCGCAGCCGGTGAAAGTCCGAATCGTTCAGGTCCTTGCCTCCGATGCGCTGACCGTCCCAGTCGATGCGCTGATCGCCCTTGCCGAGGGTGGGTACGCCGTCGAGGTGCAGACCGGTTCGGGGCTCGCCCTGAGAGCCGTCGAGGTCATCGACTTCGACGACACCCGAGTTGCGATCACCGGCGATGTTGTCGCTGGCGACCTTGTGGTGGTGCCGTGATGAGCTCCGCAATGCTGACACGCCCTTACTCGCAGGCTGCGAACGCCCCCAACGCGGTCCTCGAGCTCGACTCGATCATGAAGGAGTACGCCGGCAAACCGCCGGTCCGAGTACTCCACGATGTCAACCTACGAATCGCTGCAGGCGAGCTTGTCGCAATCGTTGGGCCTTCGGGTTCTGGCAAGTCCACGATGATGAACATCATCGGCACGCTCGACCGACCAACTCGGGGCGATGTGCTGATCGAAGGACAATCGACCGCGTCGCTGAGCGACGCAAAGCTCGCTGGTCTGCGCGCCGACCGGATCGGATTCGTGTTCCAGCAGTTCCATCTCCTGAGCGGAATCTCGGCGACCGACAACGTCTCGACTGGGCTGCTCTATCGAGGGATCAAACGAAGCGAACGGGCTCGCCGATCGGTCAGAGCGCTCGAGATGGTCGGACTCGGCCATCGTGTCGATCACCGTCCTGGTCAGCTTTCGGGCGGCGAGCGCCAGCGGGTTGCGATCGCTCGAGCGCTGGTCGGCGATCCATCGATCGTCCTCGCAGACGAGCCGACCGGCAATCTCGACTCAAAGACGAGCGACGAGATCGTCGAACTCATGCTTGAACTCAACGATGCGGGATCGACGATCGTCGTGATCACCCATGACAACGAGTTGGCCGATCGCCTGCCACGGTCTGTTCGCGTGCTCGACGGCCATATCGATAGCGACACAGGAGCCAACAGAACCGACACAGGAGCCAACACGGGGGCGCAACGATGACCACCGTCACCGGATACGACCATCCAAAGGCAACGCGGCGCTCGAAGCGATCGTCATCTCGAAGCCGGCTTCGTTTCATCGACCTGATCGCCACGGGCTTACTTGGTCTCACCACGCGCGTAGGGCGGACGGTGCTCACGGCCGGAGGAATCGCAATCGGAATCGCCTCGATGGTGTCCGTCATGGGCATCTCATCATCCAGTCGAGCGGATGTCCTGGCCGAGCTCGACCGCCTGGGCACCAACCTCCTCGCGGTCCAACCGGGCAACAGCCTGTTCGGGGATGAGGTCACGCTTCCCGACAATGCCTCCGCTCGCATCAGACGGATACCGGCAACGCAAAATGCTGCATCGTTGACCGCCGTACAGGCCGACATCGTTCGGAGCGACGTGATGCCACCCGGCCGCAACGGCGGCATGCAGGTGAGCGCAACCGAGCCACAACTTCTCGACACGCTGGCTGGCACGATGACGAGTGGGCGATTTCTGACCGATCTCGACAGGGAGCTGCCGACGGTTGTGCTTGGCTCAGACGCAGCCGACTTCTTCGGAATCCGGTCGGTTGAGAATCGTCCAACGATCTTGATCGGCGAAGAGCGCTTCGCGGTCGTTGGCGTGATGGACTCACTCGTCCTCTACCCCGACGTCGACCGGATGGCACTCATCGGCTACGGCGTTGCGGAGAAGCTCTTCGACACAAAGCCGGCGCCGTCGACGGTCTACCTGCGAGCCGACCCCGAATTCGTCGAGCCAGTTCGAGAGATCCTCGGCCGGACGGTCGACCCCGAGTCGCCCAACTCGGTCAACATCACCCGCCCGAGCGAATCACTCTCTGCGAAGGCGGAGGTCAACAAGAACCTGACCAACATGCTGCTCGGGCTTGGCGCTGTCGCCTTGGTCGTCGGCGGAGTCGGTATTGCCAACGTGATGGTCATCTCGGTCCTCGAACGCCGTAACGAGATCGGCGTCCGACGAGCGCTCGGAGCAACGCGACGACACATCGCAGCTCAGTTCGTCGTCGAGAGTGCCACGCTCGCAACGATCGGCGGTGCCGTTGGTGTCGGCCTCGGCGCAGCGGTCACGGTCTTCTACGCCAAGAGCCAGGAATGGACGATCGATGTTCCAATCGAGTCCCTCGGCCTCGGCATCGCCGCCGCTCTCATCATCGGCGCCCTCGCTGGCCTCTATCCCGCAATCCGAGCCGCCCGACTCGACCCAGCAGAAGCCGTCCGCCCCGCTTAACCTGCGTAAGCCCTGGGGTCAGACCTCGATTTACGCAGGTTGCCGCGTCGTGAACCTGCGTAAATCGAGGTTTGACCCCACTCGTTACGCAGGTTCGACCTTGCCCCGTTCACGGAACCAGCGCACGATCTCGATCACGGCAGTGACGGAAAGGGCGGTGACGAAGGCGTAGATGAACGCTCGGGTGTGATCGTCGGCGAAGCGTTCGCCGAAGACGTAGCCGAGGATGCCGGCGTAGCTGGCCCAGAGGATGGCGGCGATCGCATCGAACTTGATGAAGCCGGCGTAGTCCTGCTTGGTGATGCCAGACGACAGCGTGATCGCCGTGCGACCGCCGGGGATGAAGCGGGCGGTGATCAGCAGAAGACCGCCTCGTTTCTCGAGTTGGTCCGAGGCCCACGACAGTTGCTTCTGTTGTTTCTGTCGGCGCAGAACCGTTCGTTGCAACCAATCGCCGGCTCGTCGCCCCAGCCAGTACGCAATGTTGTCGCCGGCGAACGCGCCGAGCGCGCCGAGGGCGATCACCAGCACGATCCAGAGCTCGCCCTGCCCAGCAGCGATACCACCAAGAATGACGGTCGTTTCACTCGGCACAATCGGCACCACGGAATCGAGGAGCGCGATCGCAAAAATGATGGCGTAGAACCAGGGGTTGCCTGACAGGGATTCGAGCCAGTCGAGCATCGATTCGAGCACCCCGTGAGGCTACTGCGGAGCCGGAGACAGACCGAGCCACATCAGGCGACGCAGTGAAGCAACTGCAGTGGCGCGCCGAGAGGCGAGCCGCTTGACCGAGCGAGCCACAGCCGCTGAGGCCGAGGAGCGAGCCGCTTGACCGAGCGAGGCGCATCAGTTGCGCGCTACCACGCGAGGCCGCTTGACCGAGCCAGGCGCCTCAGTGGCGTGCCGACAGGCGAGCCGCTTGACCCAGCGGTGCCGGTGACGCAGCCGACTATCATTCCGTTCCCGTGGGGCTTGTGATCGGTATCTGTGGTGGAAGTGGTTCGGGAAAGACGACGCTCGCTGAGCTTGTCGTCGAGAAGCTCGGACCCGAGCGGGCGATTGGACTCGCCTTTGACTCCTACTACCGGGACCAAGGCCACCTCGCCCCAGAAGAGCGAGCGAAGGTCAACTATGACCACCCTGACTCACTCGACGGCCCACTGATCGCCGAGCACCTCACCGCACTCGCCGAGGGCAAAGAGGCGGCCGTTCCGGTCTATGACTTCTCGACACACTGCCGCACGACCGATGTTGACATCATCGAGCCTCGGCCCGTGATCGTCGTCGAGGGCATCCTGTTGCTCGCCTACCCGGAACTTCGTGACTGCCTGCATCTCAGCGTCTTTCGCGAATGTCCCGAAGACATTCGCTTCGACCGCCGGGTGGCACGCGACGTTGCCGAGCGCGGCCGCACGCCCGAGTCGGTCGCGGAACAGTTCGCGGCAACCGTCAAGCCGATGCACGACGACTTCGTCGAGCCAACATCGATGTACGCCGACATCGTGGTCCCCTACGCAGAAGACCTCTATGACGCCCGAGAGCGGGTCACCGAAGCGATCGAGCACCACGCGCTCCGCGTCAGTCACGACTGACCACCTGAGCGAGAGTTCAGGCGTCACCTCACGCTTGTTCTGAACCAGCCAAGGCGCAGTTCAGAACGATCGAGACGTAACCCCTGCGGTTAGGACCCTTGTTGTTACAGGCGGCCTGCGGCCTTTGCTGCTTCCTCGGCCGCGGTGAGCTGACCATCGATGATGGCGAGGCCCGCATCCCAGAATCCCGGGTCGGCGAGATCGCAGTCGACGACCGCTCCAAGTTCTTCGGGCTTCAGTGAGCCACCGAGGCTGAGGAGCTCGAGATAGGACGGCACGAAGTCGGCGCCGCGCTCTTCGTAGCGGGCATACACCGACAGTGCGAGGAGCTGGCCGTAGGCATAGGCGTAGACGTAACCAGGTGTGCCGATGAAGTGCGGGATGTAGCTCCACCAGCTTCGATAATCCTCGGTCACCTCGACCGCGTCACCGAGCATGTCGGTCTGGGTCCTTGCCCAGATGTCGCCGAATTGCTCGACCGACAGTTCGCCCTCTTCACGGCGAGTCGTGTGGCATTCGTGTTCGAACCGGTTCATGGCGACCTGGCGGAACACCGTGGCGATGCCATCTTCGAGCGTCGCGGCCAAAAGAGCGAAGCGCTCCCCCGGGTCGTCGATCATCGAAAGCAATCGGTTGTTGGTGACCGTCTCACCGAACACGGATGCCGTTTCGGCGAGCGTGAGCGGAGTCGATTGGTGGAAGAGTCCCTGGTCACGGGCCATGTAGGCGTGCAAACCGTGGCCAAGCTCGTGAGCGAGCGTGAGGACGTCACGGTTGCTGCTCGTCCAGTTGAGGAGAAGGTAAGGGTGGTGCGACGGCACCGTGTAGGCGCAGAAGGCACCCGGACGTTTGCCGGGACGCTGCGGTGCATCGATCCAGCCCTCATCAAAGAAGCGGTCGACCACACCAGCCAGTTCAGGTGAGAACGAGGCGTAGGCGTCACGAACGATCGTGGAGGCTTCGTCCCAGCCGATCTCAGCCTGGCTATCGGCGACCGATGCGCTGCGGTCGTAGTCCTTGAGCTTCTCGACACCGAGCACCTTGGCCTTCAGCGCATACCAACGCTGCGGGATGTCGTATCGACCAACAACGGCTTTCACGAGAGCATCGACGGACTCGTCGGAGGCCTCGTTCGACAGGTTGCGGGACGACACCCACGAATCAAAGTTGCGGAGGCGATCGTCGACCGACTTGTCGAGCATGAGCGTGTTGTAGACGAATGCTCGAGTGCGAAGTCCTGGCTGCAGACCCTCGGTGACGGCCGCTGCGGCCTTTTGGCGAGTTTCACTCTCGGGGTGCTGCAGAAGTGCCAATCCGGTCGAGAACGGTTCGGTCTCGCCATCGAGTTCGATCGTGATCGCCGAGGTGAGCTCGTCGAAGAGCCGCACCCATGCCGACGAGCCAGAAACACCCTTCTCGGTGAGGATGAGCTCCTCGGCTTCGGTGAGCAGGTGCGGACGGTTCAACCGCATCGTCTCAAGGTGGTGACGGCAAAAGTCGAGTGCCGGGTCACCGATAATCGAGTCGACATGCGCATCGTCGGCGGCGGCGAATTCCAGGTCGACGAAGATCATCTTCGTGCTGATCTCGGTGCCTGCTTCTTCCATCGCCATCATCGCGGCGCCGGCTTCTGGATCAGCGGTGTTCTCGCTGAACTTCAACATGGCGTAGTGCCCGGCTCGACTCATGAGTTCGCCGATTTCGGCAAGCTTGGTCATGAGCTCAGCAAGGCCAGCTGCGTCGAGGGTTGCGACTCGGCCTCGGTATTCGCCGATCGCATCGGCCATCGTCGAAGCGTCGGCCAACATGTCGTCCGCCGACATGCCGTCTGGCAGGAGCGTTTCGAGGTTCCACGCAACGTCGCTTGCGAGGAGATCGGCTTCAGCGGAATCGGACTGCGTCTCGGTCGAGGAGCTCATAGAAGACATGGTGCCCTGAATCGGCCTCGACGTGCTGCACCTTAGGCAGACGACAGAATCTCGCCGAGGTCAGACCTCGCTGCCGGAGGCTCCCGACTCGTACTCGTGGTTCAGGATCGAGCGATCGAGGCTGTGGTAATCAGCAGCCTCAGCGGTCCACCATGCTGCACTGGTCGTAAGGCCGCTCGGTTGGTCGACGGTGCCAGCGGTGATCGAGATCCAGCCGTCGCCGTCGTCCGTCTTCCAGAAAAGCGTCGATCCGCACGTGCTGCAGAATCCATAGAACACACCGGGTGAGGGCTCGTACCAACGAAGCGCTCCATCGTCGGTGACGTCGAGTTCCGCCTCTTCACACCCGGTGGCAGCCATGAAGTGGCCGGTGATCCGGCGACACCGCTCGCAGTGGCAATTGGCCACGGACCGAAGCGTGGCCTCGGTCCGATAGCTGATCGCACCACAGGCGCATCCGCCGGTTGACTCAACGTGCCCGTCTTCGGGGTCGGAGGAAAGAGCCACCATTTCAGCCCGAAATGGCGGTGTCGTACTCCGACCCGTCGGGGCGGAGATGCACAACTGCGCTATCGCAACTCAGCACTGTGCTTTTTCTTGACGGCGTTGATGATCTTGAGCTGCGTTTCGGCAACCTCGTCATCGGTGAGCGTGCGGTCGTCGGCCTGGAAGCGCATGCGGTAGGCCAACGAGCGCGTGTCGGCGCCGAGGGCTTCAGAGCGGAACACGTCGAACAGTTCGACCGTCTTGACGAGTTCGCCGGCGGTCTTGCGGATCGTCACGATCACGTCGGCGGCCGACACCTTGTCTGGGACGACGAAGGCGAGGTCGAGGTCGCTCGATGGGAAGCGTGAAACCCGCTTTTCCTTGGGTGCGGTTCCCCGAGACCGCACGATCGGGGCGACCAGCAGCTGCACCCAGCCGACTCGACCCTCGATGCCGTATGCCTCCAGCGCTTCGGGCGAGATCTCGCCGGCGAACCCGAGCGGTTTGCCCCAGAACTGAATCTCTGCGGCGCGGGTTGGATGCATGCCGGGGATCTCGGCGTTGCTGATCCGCATGCCGGGAAGATTGAGCGTGGCGGCGATGCGGTGAAGCAGCGCCATGGCTTCAGTGGCGTCGGCGCCGTCAAGCGCAGCGACCACCCACTCGTCTTCAACCGGAAGATCGCCGTCGGTCGCAATGTAGGTCTGGCCGGTCTCGAACAGGCGCGTGCCGGTGTTGCGGTGTGACTGGTTGTAGGCGATCGCCTTCAACATGCCGGGAATCATCGAGGTGCGGAGTACCGATTCTTCGGCCACCAGCGGGTTGGCCAAGGTGATGCCCTGTTCGTCGAGGCCAGCCTTGGCCAAATCGCCCGGTGCGAGGAAGGGCATTGGCATCGCCTCGTGGCATCCCTCGGCCATGAAGGCACGGCGAATCGCACGACGAGCGACCTGCGTCGGCGAAAGCGAACCAGCCTGAGCGGGACGAGGCACTCGGGTGCCCGACTTCTCATAACCGTGATGCCGACCAACCTCTTCGATCACGTCGATCTCAGCGGTTGCGTCGGGGCGCCAGCTCGGGATTCGAATCTGGAGCTCGGTGTCGGTCTGGCTCAATGGCTCGAAGCCGATCGGTGCGAGGTAGCCGGCGATCGCGGCCGCATCCAGGTCGAGATTCAGGATCTGGTTCACACGAGCGACACGAAGGGTGACCTCGATCGGTGCTTCAACACCACCATCGACGACGACTCGCCCTTGCGCGACGGTCGCTCCACACAGCTCAGCAGCGAGCTGGCAGAACCGATCGAGTGCTCGTTCGATGCCGGCAGGGTCAGCGCCTCGTTCGAAGCGAGTCGAGGCCTCGGAACGAAGGTTCAATCGTCGACTCGTGCGAGCGATGGTCATGCGATCCCACACAGCGGCTTCGAGCAGCACGCTCGTCGTATTGTCGCCGATCTCGGTCGCTGCTCCGCCCATGACGCCAGCGAGACTGATCGGCTCGTTTGCACCGTTGCAGACAAGACCATCGGCATCGGTGAGCGTGCGCTCTTGGCCGTCGAGTGTGGTGAGGGTTTCACCGTCGTTCGCCATCCGAACGCGCACGGCGCCATCGGGCACCGTGGCGAGATCGAAGGTGTGGTTCGGCTGGCCGCGCTCGAGCATCACGTAGTTCGAGATGTCGACGATCACGTTAATCGGCCGCTGACCGCTCGCTTCGAGACGACGCTGCATCCACGAGGGTGACGGGCCCATGGTGATGCCATCGAGCACCCGAAGGCCGAAGCGTTTGCACAGGTCGGGATCGTCGATCACGACCGAGGCGCGCTCTGTCGCTGCTGGCGATGTTTCGGCGAATGGGGTCTCGGGGAACACGAACTCGACGTTGAGCTTGGCGGCAAGATCGCGGGCAACACCGGCAACGCTCAGTGCTTCGGGCCGGTTGCCCTCAACGTCGAGGTCGAACAGCACATCGGTTTCGACGCCAAGCGCATCCGTGAGGGGTGTGCCGATCGTGAGACCCGCGTCGAGAATCATGATGCCCTCAGCATCGTCGCCAGCGCCGAGTTCGGTGGCGGAGCACAACATGCCGTTCGACCATTCGCCGCGCAGCTTGCGCCGAGCGATCTCGAGACCGCCGGGCATCACCGTGCCGAGGGTAGCGAGCGGGACGAGGTCGCCCACGCTCATGTTGAACGCACCACAACAGATCTGCAGCGGCGCGCCATCGTCGGAGAACTCGGGGCCGGCGTCGACCTGCACGAGCTGAATCTTGTCCGCCTCGGGGTGTTTGCCGAGCTCGAGCACCTTGGCGACGACGATGCCGTCCCACTCCGCGCCGGTTGTTTCGATGCTCTCGACGACAAGGCCGAGGCTCGTGAGCACGTCACCGAGCGCGACGGGATCGGACTCGATCTCGCCGAATCCGCTCGGCACGAATTCACGCATCCAGGAAAGGAGAACCTTCATTTGATCAGCCTCAGAACTGTGAAAGGAAGCGGGTGTCGTTTGCGAAGAGCTCGCGGAGGTCGCTCACGCCATGTTTCATCAAGGCGAGGCGATCGATACCGAAACCAAAGGCGAAGCCAGACCACTCTTCGGGGTCGATGCCGCCAGCTCGCAAGACGTTGGGGTGGACCATGCCGCAGCCCCCCATCTCGAGCCACGAACCATCAGCTCGACGGATGTCGAACTCGGCGGACGGCTCGGTGAACGGGAAGTAGTTGGGGCGCAAGCGGCTCTCAACCTCTTCGCCGAAATAGGTGCCAACGAATGCGTTGATCGTGCCGGCAAGATCGGCGAGCGAGATGTCTTTGTCGACGACCAAGCCCTCGATCTGGTGGAACACCGGCATGTGCGTGGCGTCGGCCGTGTCGCGTCGAAAGACTCGCCCGGGAGCGATGATGTAGATCGGCGGCTCTTGATCGAGCATCGTGCGGATCTGGACGGGTGAGGTGTGGGTGCGCAACAGCGTCGACCCCGGCTCGCCGTGGTTCACATACAAGGTGTCGAAGCCGTCGCGGGCGGGGTGACCCTTTGGAATGTTGAGGGCATCGAAGTTGTGCCAGTCGGTCTCGACGTGAGGCCCTTCAGCCACGTGGAAGCCCATGCCGACGAAGATGTCTTCGAGCTCTTCCCAGGTTTGGGTCACGACGTGGGCGTGGCCAACCGAAGCAGCGGTCGACACCTCGGTGAGGTCGAGCCGTTCGTTGGCGTACTGAGCGGCACGGGCGCTGGCGCCGAGGGTGCCTCGACGAGCCTCGATGGCGTCTTCCACCTCGGTGCGGGTGGCGTTGATGGCCTGACCAGCATCCTTGCGATCCTCAGGAGCGAGCTCGCCAATGCGCTTCTTGGCAGCCACAAACGGGCCGGCTTTGCCCAACACGTCGCGCTCGAGCGATTCGAGCGCCTCCATGTCGTTCGACGCGGCGATGGCAACGAGTGCCTCGTCGCGTGCGGCGTTCAGTTCATTGATCATCAAGAGAGACTTTCGGGGCTTGGACCGAGCTTGTCGATCGAATTTCCATCGGATGCTCGCCTCTGTCAGGAGGGAACTGAGCGTCGTTGGTTCCAAGAAGCGAAGCACATCACGGCGCCTGCAGCGGCGACGTTCAGCGATTCGGTTGGGCCAGCAAGAGGAATCGTGACGGCTGAATCGGCGAGGGCAACGTCGGTTGACGACAGGCCGTGTGCTTCGTTGCCCAGAACGATGGCTGCGGTGGTGAGATCGACCGTGAGGTAGTCGGCGACAGTCGTTCGGTCGCTGCCACCGTCACTCACCACGGTCGCAGCGATCGATCGACCCTGCTCACGGAGCTGCGTGCTGGCATCGTCGAGCGAGAGGCCGCTCACGACCGGCACACGAAAGCGGGCCCCAGCCGCAGCTCGGACAACCTTCGGATTCGACGAGTCGACCGACTCACCCGTGAGCACAACACCGGCAAACCCAGCGGCCTCTGCCGTTCGCAGCAGGGTGCCGACGTTGCCGGGGTCACGAAGCTCGTGCAGCACCAAGACGGGCGAGTCGAGCGCGAAGTCGGCGAGCGACACCTCGGGATCATCGACTACTGCAACCACCGGTTGAGGCGACATCGTGTCGAGGAGCGAAGCCAAGACTCCACTGGAAACGACGTGAACGTCGACCCCGCAGTGAGCTGCCAACTCGCTGATTTCATCAACCGAGTCGGCGAGCTCGGCGTCAACGAAGACGTCTTGCACCGTTGCGTCAGAACCCAGAACCTCCGTGACGAGGACCGGTCCTTCCGCGACGAAGGCCCGCTCTGTCGAGCGGGCCTTGCGCTGAGAAAGCAGTCGCCGCAACCGTTTGATCCGATGGTTCTGAGGACTCAAGACAGAGTCCTCAGATACACGACCATCAGCCAAACGGTTCTCCCCGAAGGGAGTTGGCTCCGTCACAATCGACGGGTCGATCAGGCAGCGTCGGCGTTGGCCGCCGCAGTCGCCGTTTCAACAAGAGCCGTGAATGCAGCCGGGTCGGAGATCGCAAGCTCGGAGAGGATCTTGCGATCGACTTCGATGCCTGCGTGCTTCAGACCATTGATGAAGCGGCTGTAGGTCGTGCCGTTGAGACGACACGCCGCATTGATGCGCTGAATCCAAAGCTTGCGGAACTCACCCTTGCGGGCACGACGGTCACGGTAGGCGTAGTTGCCCGAGTGCATGACCTGCTCGTTCGCGGCGCGGACGCTACGGCTCTTATTGCCGTAGTAGCCCTTCGCACGCTCGAGTGTTTGACGACGGCGCTTCTTGGAGTGGACGGCGCGCTTGACTCTCGCCATTTTGCTTCTCTTTCTCTCAGCCCTGGCTTCGATGGCCTGGGGCAGTGTTCACGGATGGGTGGCGATCAGCTCGACAGGAGCTTCTTGATACGAGGGGTGTCAGCGGCGGTCACTTCGTGCTCACCGGACAGACGGCGCTTGCGGCGACTCGTCATCTTCTCGTTGAAGTGATTCTTGTTGCGCTGACGACGACGGAGCTTGCCCGTCCCAGTCACCTTGAATCGCTTCTTCGCACCCTTGTGCGTCTTCTGCTTCGGCATTGTGGGGTTCCTACTTACTCGTTGGTGCCGGCGTCGGTCTCGCTCGGTGGAGCGGCGGCCTCGGGGGCGGATTCAACTGCCGGGGCTTCGGCGACGGGGGCGTCACCTCGTGCCTCAGCGGCCTCTTTCTTCTTCGCTTCTTTTTCAGCCCTGGCTTTGGCTGCCTGCTTCTTTGAGTCAGGTCCGAGGACCATCGTCATGTTGCGGCCGTCAAGACGTGGGTACGCCTCAACCTTCGCAATGTCGTCAGTCCGCTCGGCGATGTCGTCAAGGATCTTGCGGCCAAGTTCGGGGTGTGTGACCTCGCGGCCACGGAACATGATCGTGATCTTGACTTTGTGGCCTTCGCCCAGGAATCCCTCGACCTTGCGGGTCTTGGTCTCGAAGTCACCAATGCCGATCTTCGGCCGGTACTTCATTTCCTTGACGGACTGGCTGCTGCTCTTCTTGCGCGACTCTTTGTTTCGCTGCGCCGACTCGTACTTGTACTTCCCGTAGTCCATGATGCGGGCGACGGGTGGATTGGCTTTGTCGGCAACCTCAACGAGGTCGAGACCGAGATCTCGTGCCATGCCGAGAGCTTGGGGTGTCGGCTTGATTCCGAGCTGATCGCCATTGGCGGCGATCAGTCGAACTTCGCGAGCTCGGATCTTCTCGTTGATCCGAGGCTCCTGTGGAGCAGCTATTGGGAGTCTCTCTTCATGCAGGCTTCCTTACGGGGGCGTGGTGGACCGTCCCACAGGGCGCGGGACGCATCAGAAGAAAGAGACCATCGCCACCCAGAGAACCGGGAAGCCAGTGCAATGGACCTGATGCACCCGCAGGTGACCAGGTGGGGCGTGGGCCCTCTTTCTGTCAGACGGGCGCTAAGGCTAGCAGTCCCGCTACGTTTTGCGGCCATGAGCCAGCCAGACGAAGAACCGACCCTTTCTCCTGAGCAAGAACAGCAGGCCCGACAGATGGCTCACGATATGGCGGCTGCCCGCGAGCAGTTGCTCGAAGCCGACGTCTCAACCGTGATTGCGAACCACGCGCTCGGCATCTACGAGCTCGCCGCCATTCACCTCACGCAGGAAACACCACGCCTCGACGAAGCTCGTTTGGCCGTCGACGCGCTCGCATCCCTCGTCGAAGGCCTCGAAGGCCGTCTCGGCCAGGGCGAGGACACGCTGAAAGACGCGCTTCATCAAGCTCGGCTCGCATTCGTGCAGCGCACGGCACAAAAGCAAGCCGCCGACAAAGCCGAAGTCGACGAGCCAACGCCTGACGAGCCCGAACCAGGCGAACTCCCCAACGACTGAACTCCCCGATAGCTGGGCGTCAGATGATGGCGGTTTCGATGAACGGTTCGCCTCGGACGATCCGTTCGAAACCGAGTGGTGCGAGATCGAGCGCACGGAACTCACCGTGGGCGATGAGCTCGCTCACTCCCCTGCCGATGGCCGGCGACTGCTGCAGACCGTGGCCGGAGAAGCCACAGGCATAGATGAAGTTCGACACCTCGTGGTGGGGACCGATGATCACGTTGTGATCGACCGTGTTGTGGGCGTAGTGCCCGGCCCAGCGGGTGCTCACCTTGATCCGCTCAAACGCCGGAATGCGGTTGGCCAACGCCGGCCAGACCTTGTCTTCCCAAATGTCGGGGTCCATCGCGAAGTCGTCGTAGGCAACGGCCGGATCGTCATCGGGCGTGCAGCCCGCCATGTACGAGGTCCCCTCCGTGCGCACGTGCACACCGGTTGGGTCGATCGTCAACGGCAGCGCCCTGTCGAGGGGCTCAGCCGCATCGAACATGAACGTGTAGCGCTTGCGAGGCTCCACTGGCAGTTCGAGCCCGGCCATCTTGGCCGTCTCAACCGCTCGCGGGCCTGAGGCGTTCACGATCGTGCCGCAGCTGATCTCTTCGCCCGAGGCGAGCGTGATGCCCGTGACAGCGTCCCCAGCGCGGGTGATGCCCACCACCTCGTTCTCGACGTACTCCACGCCATTCAACCGAGCGGCCTTTCGCCACCAGTCGAACATCGTGCCGGAGTCGAAATAGCCCTCGTCGACCAAGTTGTGGCTTCCGCACACGATCCCGTCGACGTTGTAGAACGGATAGGCGCCCTTGATCTCTTCGGCCGACATGATCTTCGTGCCAGCACCCAGCTCTGCTTGGGTCGCCTGGTTCATACGAAGTGTCGCGGCGAACTCATCGTCGCCTGCCAGATACATGTAGCCGTAGTGATCGACCGCAAGCTCGGGAGCCTCCGGATGGTCGATGTAGCTCGGGAAGTTGCGAACGAACTCCGCGGCGAACTGGCTCATCGCGATGTTGACGGGGTTGGAGAACTGCTGTCGCATGCACGAGTTCGTGTGAGCGGTCGACGATGTCTCGTAGGACAGATCACGGTCGACGACGAGCACGGATCCGTCGAAGGCGGCCTCAGTCGACAAGAACCATGCGGCGGCAGAACCCATGATGGCTCCGCCGACGATCACGACGTCATAGCTGGTCTGGTTCGGTGGGTTCTGCTTCACGACACGTATCCCTGGACCTGATCATTCTCCCTGGCCGCGGGATCGCGGTCGGCCGGATCGCCGAAGCCGCCGCCGCCGGGAAGCTCGAGGATGATGCGGCGACCGGCCGCAACGATCTCAACACCCTTGGTTGGGAAGGGCGTTCCGTCGTCGAGGTAGACCTTGCCTGCGGCTCCGTCCTTTCCGCCTTCGCGCCCCTTCGCCGGGTGATCGACTCGGTCAAACATTGCGGAGAACTCAAACTGGTAACCGTCGATCGGACCGAGTTCGATCACTTGGCCAAGGCCACCGCGGAACTCGCCGTCGCCGCCAGAGTCCGGGCGAATCTCCTTGCGCCAGATCACGATCGGACCAACCTGCTCCGTCGCTTCGGCACTCATCGTCATCACACCGCTCGGGAATGCGGTGGCCGTGAGGCCATCGATCTCGGGCCGGGCACCGCTGCCGCCGGAGTTGAACATGAGCACCTCAACCGGCGGGCGGGGATCGGCCAAGTCAGCCGAACGAGCGCTGGCTTGGAAATTCCACAATGCACCGGCGCCTTCGGCCGGAATGCGCTCTGGGAGAGCCTGGGCGATCGCGCCGAGACACAGATCGGTCACAAAGTGGCCAATCACATGGCGAACCGAAACCGGATCGGGTTCGGTGGCATTCAAGATCACGCCGGGCGGGGCACTCACCGTGAATGGCAACAGCGATGCGTAGTTGTTCGGTAGCTCCGGAGCGAGCGCAACGAGCATTCCGTAGGTGAAGTACGCCTGGGCGTAAACGATCGGCACGTTGATGCCGAACTTCGAGATGGGCGATGTGCCCGTGAAGTCAGCATGCATACCGTCGTCGCTCACCGCGAGATCGACGACAAGATCGAGAGGATGGTCGTAGCCATCCACCCGCATTACGTTCTTGTAGCTCCCCTTCTTCACGCCCTCGAGCGCCTTGAAGGTCGCCTTGCGGGTGCGGTCGAAGATGAACTCGGCAAGATCGTCGAGTCCGTCCATCTCAAACTCATCGAGCATCGCGACGAGGCGCCGACGGCCCGTCTCATTCGATGCGGCAAGGCCGTGGATATCGCCAACGACCTGGTCGGCTTCACGCACGTTGTTGCGAATGATGTTGACGAGATCGGTGTTGAGCTTGCCTCGTTCCGCCCACTTCATGATGGGGATGCGGATGCCCTCTTCGTAAATCTCGGTCGCTTCCGGGCCGTAACCACGACCACCGACGTCGACCACGTGTGCGGTCGAGGCGAAGAAGCCGATGAGCGTTTCGCCGGTGAAGACGGGCGTGGTGACCGTGATGTCGTGGAGGTGGCCGGTTCCCTTCCACGGGTCGTTCGTGATGTAGACGTCGCCTGAGTAGATGCGCTCGGGGCCGATGTCGTTGATGAAGTGGCCAACGGCCGCAGCCATCGTGTTGACGTGGCCGGGGGTACCGGTGACGGCCTGAGCGACGAGACGTCCCTCACGATCGAACACACCGGCGGACAAGTCGCCCGCTTCGCGGACCGATGTCGAGAACGCCGTTCGCACCAGCGTGAGCGCCTGTTCTTCGACGATCGAGATCAGGCGGTTCCACATGATCTGCGAATGAACTTCGCTGTTTTGGTTGTTGCTGTTGGTGTTACCGCTCATGAGGCACTCCGGGTGATCAGCAGGGTCAGGTCGTTTTGCACGACGGCCACGTGGTGGCTGCCGAGCACGGTGGTGGTTTGTGATTCGACGATGATCGCTGGGCCGTTGACGGCCGAGCCGACGACAAGCTCGTCGCGTTCGATGATTGCCGTTTCGGTCATCTCGCCGAGGACGGGGTCGTAGATCGATCGGGATGAGGAAGCTGCGGCCACGGCCGAGGCCTCGACACTCTGCAGCGCCGGTGGCCGGTTGGTCACCGAGGCCACACGCACCGACCAACTGACGGCTTCGATGGCAAGGTCGTCGATCGCTCGACCGAAGAAGGTCTCATACGCCTTGATGAAGGCGGTCGTCAGCGAGTCGGCGGCAACCGAGTCGAAGGGGCCCGGCGGGACAGGAACGGGAATCTCCCAGCCCTGCCCTCGATAGCGCATTGCGACAACACGTTCGACGGTGACGGGAGCGTCGGTGCCGGCTCGCACGAAGTGTTCGGCTTCTGCGGTGAGCTCGTCGAGCACGTTCGCTGCACCGGCGATGTCGAAGTCTTCGCTGGTGGTGTAGAAGCTACGGACGGCTTCGTACGCGAATGGCGCCATAAGGAAGCCGATCGCTGAGCCGACTCCAGCTCCGGTCGGCACGAAAAGCTCGGCAAGACCGAGCTTGTCCATCAGGCGGGTGGCATGCAGCGGGGCGCCGCCACCGAAGGCGATCATCGAGAATTCGGCGAGGTCCTTACCGTTCTCCACCGCATGCACGCGGGCTGCGTTAGTCATGTTCTCGTCGACCACCTCGGCGACACCAACTGCTGCGGTGTGCACGTTGAGTCCGAGTGGTTCGCCGACGTCCTTCACCAGCGCTGCGGCTGCACGTTCGGGCGAAAGGTTGATGTTGGTTGCACCGAACGTGCTGGGGTGCAGTCGGCCGAGTTCGACGTTGGCGTCGGTGACGGTCGGCGCTTCACCCCCGAGGTCATAAGCGGCAGGGCCTGGCTCGGAGCCAGCGCTGTGTGGTCCGATGCGGATCTGCCCGAGAGCATCGATGCTGGCAATCGAACCGCCGCCGGCGCCGATCTCGATCATCTCGATCACCGGGATCGAGATGGGCATGCCACTCCCCTTCTTGAATCGCGTGGTGCGAGCCACTTCGAAGGTGCGAGCGGTTTGCGGTGTGTAGTCCTCGATCAGCGCAATCTTGGCGGTGGTGCCGCCCATGTCGTAGGACAACATGCGGTCTCGACCATGCCGTGCAGCGATTTCAGCGGCGAAGATCGCTCCGCCTGCCGGACCGGATTCGACGAGGCGAACGGGGAACGACGCCGCGGTCTCGACGTCGATCAATCCGCCGCCGGAGTGGATGAGATAGAGCGGGCAGGTTGCGCCGCGCTCTTCCAACTCGGCGGCCAAACGGTGAAGGTAGGTCGCCATCAGCGGCTGCACGTATGCGTTCGCAGCCACGGTGTTGAACCGCTCGAACTCGCGCATCTGCGGCGACACTTCAGAGCTGATCGACACGGCGATGTCGGGGGCTGTCGCCAGCAACATGTCACGGAAGAGGCGCTCATGATCGGGGTTGCGATAGCTGTGCAAGAAACCGACGGCGACGGCTTCGTACCCCTCGGCGGCGATGTGATCGATGAGCTTTTGTGCGCCAGCTTCATCGAAGGGGATCAATACCTCTCCACGAGCGTTGAAGCGCTCCGTGACGACGTAGCGATCCTTGCGTTCGATGAGTGGGGTCGGCAGCACGATGTTGAGGTCGTACTGCTCGAAACGGCCCTCGGTGCGGGTCTCGATGACATCGCGGAAGCCCTCGGTCGTGACGAGTGCTGTCTTCGCCCCTCGTCGTTCGATGAGTGCGTTGGTGGCAAGCGTTGTGCCGTGAATGATTTGCTCGACATCGGCGAGGTTGAGGTTGTGCTCCTCGGCGAGGGTCAGGATTCCGTTGAGGATTCCCTCCTCGGGCGCTCCATGGGTGGTGAGCACCTTGCTCGATTCGAACGTGCCGTCAGGGCGCTGGAACACGACGTCGGTGAACGTGCCACCCACATCGGCGCCGATTCGAAGGCCGTTTGTTGTTGAACTGTCAGTGGACATGACTAGAGCTCCTCAACCGCTGGAAATTCTGAAGGTGGCTTGATATCGACGGTGGCCGAGCGCTGCTGCGCCAACATGCCGCCGTCAACCTTGATGACATCGCCCGTGATGTACGACGCATCATCGGATGCAAGGAAGAGTGCCGCGCCGGTCATGTCGATCGGTTCTCCAATACGCCCGAGCGGAACGTTCTCGCCGCGGAGTTTGCGGTCGTCGAGATCGAGGCCGCTCGTGTCGATCGAACCGGGCATGAGAGCGTTGACTCGGATGTTGTAGGGACCGAGATCGAGCGCCATGGCTCGGGTGAGCGCCTCGATGCCGCCCTTGGTTGCGTCGTAGGCGGTGAAGGCCCGGTGGGCCCTCGTGGCGCCGCCCGAGCTCATGTTGACGATGCAGCCGCCACCCTGTTTCGCCATGATGCGGGCGGCCGGGTGCGAAACGATGAAATGGCCAGTGAGGTTCACGTCGATGATGCGGCGCCACCACGCTTCGTCCGCTTCGAAGAAATGGAGCATCGGCGAAACGAGTCCGGCGTTGTTCACGACGACATCGACTCGGCCATGCTCGGCCATCACCGCGTCCATCATCGCTCCGACTTGCTCGCTCGACGAGACGTCAGCGATCGCACCCATCGCCGTCCCGCCGTCTGCTTCGATCAGTGCAACGACCTCGTCCACCGTCTCCTGGCTGACGTCGTTGACGACGAGCTTCGAACCCTGCGAAGCGAAACGTTGGGCGATCGAACGACCAATACCTCCGCCAGAGCCGGTGACGAGGACAACTTTGTCTTTGAGTGATTCATGCATGGCGGGATTCCTTCAACTTCTGAGACTTAGATTTCGGAGATTCGTGTGGCGAGTGATGCGAGCGCGGCTTCGTTGCGTCGGTAGTAGACCCACCCCTTGCGGCGAGACGAGATCACGAGGTCGGCGTCTTCGAGCACCTTCATGTGCCGAGACACGGCGGGCTGGCTCACGCCGAGCTTGTCGCCGATGAAGTTGTTGCACGCCCCGTGCTCAACCGGGTCACCGTGTTCTTGTGGTGGGAAGTTGGTCTCGACGTCCTTCAACCACGCAAGGATGAGTAAACGACGTTCGCTCGCGAGCGCCTTCAGGGCACTCTCGAGGTCGAGATCGGGCACGGTCTGCAACGACATGACCATATAACTAATCCGTTAAGTCGTTCTTGGCAAGCGCCGCTCAGCAATTCCTTCAACGACTTCGACGTGGCAGAGTTCGGTATGACTGACGATGTGGTGTTGATCGAACGGCCGTCCGAGCGAGTGGCGCACGTGATCTTGAATCGACCGCAGCGCCGCAACGCGCTCACCGGTCCGCTTGCCACCTTGTTTGCCGACACGATCGAGCAGCTGAACGAGGATGCGTCGATCACCGTGATCGTGATCCGAGGAGCAAACGACGCGTTCTGTTCTGGGCTCGACCTCAAAGAGTTCGCGGCTGATCCACAACCGGATTGGGTCGCCACCTTCGGCGATGAATGGCGACGAGCACACCGGGCCATTTTCGACTCGCCACACATCATCGTTGGAGCCCTGCAGCGAGCCGCGGTCAACGGTGGCGCCGCTCTTGCTTTGGCGTGCGACTTCTTGATCGCCGGCGACGAGTCGTTCCTTCAGGTCGGCGAGATCCAGCAGGGCATGGCGGCGCCGATGAACATGGCGTGGCTGCGGCTGCGGTTCCCCGAATCGATCGCCTCCCGGCTCACCCTCCTCGGCGACCGGGTCCTTGGCCCAGAACTCGTCAGACTCGGCGTGGCCTTTGCGTCGGTTCCAGAACCCGATGTTCTCAGCGAGGTCGACGCCCTCGTTGAACGCCTGGCCGCACATGACCCCGAGGGTGTGACTCGCATCAAGCGCTCACTCCGCCAAACCGGGAGACCAGAGTCAGCCGAGGAGTGGTTCGCCCAAGCCCTTGCCGCCGACCCTCTCGACGGCAAACGAATGAACCCCATCGCTGCCCGCAACACCTAGCTTCAACCTGCGTACGCCCTGGGGTCAGACCTCGATTTACGCAAGTTGGCCGCTCGATGAACCTGCGTAAATCGAGGTCTGACCCCACTGGTTACGCAGGTCGACACCTGCCCCCAGGAGGTTTAGATGCCGAGGTCAATGGGCTCGGGAACCTCGAAGCGTTTGCCGAGGAGGGATGCCATGTTCTCGCTCGGGCCGGGCCGCTGGAAGTAGAAACCCTGGATGCGGTCGATACCGAGTTGGCGAAGCACCGAGACCTGGTCGGCGTCTTCAACACCCTCGGCCACAACTTCCATGCCGACCGATTCTGCGAGCGCCACGATCGCCGTGATGATCTTGCGGTCGACGACATCGTTCACCACATCGATCACGAACGCACGGTCGATCTTGAGCGTGTTCACCATGTCGAGTTTCTTGAGCTGACCAAGCGAAGCTCGGCTCGTGCCGAAGTCGTCGATCGCGAGCTGCACACCCATGGCGACGAGCTCGTGTAGCACCGTCAGGCGGTGGTCGAGTCGATCGACGATCAACTCCTCGGTGATCTCGAGTTCGAGTTGCGACGGGTTGATTCCGGTCTCACCAATCACACGGCGAACCGTGTCGACCAAGCTCGTATCGACGAGCTGACGCTCAGCGACGTTGACCGACACCATCACCTCTCGGCCGATCGCTGCGGTCCACAACGCCGACTGACGGCATGCCTCGCGAAGGACGTGTTCGCCAACATCGACGATCAGGCCAGACTCCGCAGCGACGGACAAGAACGCACCGGGCGGGATCATGCCGCGCACCGGGTGTTGCCAACGAACGAGTGCTTCGAGACGGTCGACGCCGCCCGTTCGCACATCGACGATCGGCTGGTAGTGAACGATGAGCTGTCCGGTGCGAATCGCTCGCCGAAGCTCACGCTCCACCTCGAGGCGAGCCACTGCCTGGGCTCGCATCTCGTCATCGAAGACTTCATAACGAGCGCCACCGGCTTCTTTCGCCCGGTACATCGCAAGGTCGGCGTCACGAAGCAGGTCTTCTGCGGTCGCTTCACTCCGAGCGGCGAAGGCAATGCCGATGCTGGCCGCGATCATCTGTGATGACTCATCACTCAGAACCGCAGGCTCCTTGAGTGCATCGAGCACTCGATCGGCCAACGTTGTCAGATCGCTGATCGCGGGAACACCGGTCGACACGATCACGAACTCATCGCCACCGAAGCGGCCGATGATGTCGTCTTCCCGAATGATGAGGGCGAGCCGTCGAGCGACTTCGCTGAGAACTTCATCGCCAGCCGAGTGGCCGATCGAGTCGTTCACGACCTTCAGGCGGTCCAGATCCAAGAACAGAACGCCGCTGAGAGCGGCTCCGCGTCGGTCGCTGAGAATGTCGGTGAGCGCTTCGGTGAGACCGGCGCGGTTCAGCAGGCCGGTCAACACGTCGTGTTTTGCGTCGTGTTCGCTTCGCTCGAGTCGGCCCAGGGTCAACGAGTGACGGCGCATGGTGCGGGCGAAGAGGGCTGCGAGTCCGGTGAGGGCAAGGCCGAAGAACAAGACCAGCCACGACGCGCTGCGCTCGACGGACAGACCGTCGGACACGCGCACGCCGAACCACAAGGCAATGGACGCAGCTCCGCCGACGACGAGGATCACGGGCGTCACCGGGGCTTCCCCCAGCCACGAACGAGCGACCGTCGCTGATTCAGCGCCTACGTGTGGTTCGGAATCGGACACCCCATACCTGTCGGCCCCAACTTGGCCACTTCAAGCACGAAGGTCGAACGCTTCCCATCGTCCGGGACCAGCAGGCCCGACCGTGAAACTCACTTCTGCGCCAACATCGACGAAGCGGGAACCATCGGCGATGGTCGTGCAATGGAACGGCCACTGCGCGTCACCGGCCGCCACAACGCCGATTCCGACATGGGTGTCGAACGCGACGACGGTGCCTGTCCTTTCGCCGAACCCACCGGGGCCAGACGACACCGAACGTGGAGTTCCGGTGTCAGGCATCTCCGGATGCGTCGGCATCAACAGCCGGCTCACCATCACCCAGATCGAGGAGATGGCCCATCCGCTCACGCTTCGTTCGCAGGTAGGCGATGTTCTCCGGCGTCGGAACCGTTTCGAGGGCAACCCGCTCAGAGATCTCAAGGCCGTAGCCGTCGAGACCGCCGTACTTCGCCGGGTTGTTCGTCATCAGACGCATCGTGGTCACCCCCAGATCGACGAGGATTTGTGCACCGATGCCGTATTCACGACCGTCGGCCGGCAGCCCCATCTCGAGGTTGGCATCGACGGTGTCAAAGCCCTGCTCTTGGAGTTCGTAGGCCCGGATCTTGTGACCGAGACCGATGCCTCGCCCTTCGTGCCCACGGAGGTAAACGAGCACACCTTCGCCCTCTTCAGCGATACGAGCGAGCCCCTGTTGCAGCTGTGGTCCGCAGTCACACCGGCGTGATCCGAAGATGTCGCCGGTCAGACACTCGGAATGAACCCGAACCAGGACATCGTTCTTGCCGCCCGGCTCACCCATCACGAACGCAACGTGTTGCTGACCATCGAGTTGTGATTCGTAGACCACCGAGCGGAAGGCGCCGTGTTCGGTGGGAATCGTCGCTTCGGAGATCTTTGTAACGAGTTTCTCGTTTTGGCGGCGGTAGCGAACCATGTCGGCGATCGAGATGAAGATGAGATCGTGTTCTTTGCAGAACACAATCAGATCCGGCACCCGGGCCATGCTCCCGTCGGGCTTGACGATCTCGCACAGGACACCGGCCGGCTGGAGGCCGGCCATTCGAGCGAGGTCGACGGCGGCCTCGGTGTGACCGGCCCGCTTCAGCACGCCGCCCTCTCGGGCTCGCAGCGGAAAGATGTGGCCGGGCCGAGCGAAATCAGCAGCGCTCGAGGCTGGGTCGACCATGGCTCGAAGCGTCAGCGCACGATCGTGAGCCGAGATGCCGGTGCTGGTTCCGTGGCGGTAGTCGACCGTCACCGTGAAGGCGGTGCGGAGCGCCTCGGTGTTGTTTGCCACCATCAATGAGAGGTCGAGCTCGTCGGCTCGCTCTTCGGTGACAGGTGCGCAGATCACACCCGAGGTGTGGTTGACGAAGAAGGCGATCTTGTCAGCGGTGGCGAACTCGGCCGCCATGATCAAGTCGCCTTCGTTCTCACGGTCCTCGTCATCGACGACGACAACAATCTCGCCACGACCGATCGCTGCGATGGCATCTTCGACCGGATCGAACGGAGAATCACTCTCGGCGTTCGGCGTGTTCTCGGTCATTCGGTTTCTCCGTTGCTTGTGGCGCCAGCGCTGTTGAGCTGTCCAGCCAAGAGTTTCTCTGCGTACTTCGCCATCACGTCGACTTCGATGTTGACCCGGTCGCCAACTCCCTTGTGGCCAAGGGTTGTGATCTCCGTCGTGTGCGGAATCACGGCAACCGTAAAGCCATCGGGAGCCGGATCGACAATGGTGAGACTGATGCCATCGACGGTCACCGAGCCCTTCTCGACCATGTAACGGTGAAGGTCTTCGCCAACCTTCACCTTGAGGTCGGGCGCCGGATTCACGATCGTGCCGACGGCATCGACGTGCCCCTGCACGAGATGGCCGCCAAGACGGTCTTCCAGGCGGACCGGACGTTCGAGGTTGACCCGCGCTCCCGGCTCGAGATCACCTAGCTGAGTCCGGTCGTAGGACTCCTGGGTGACATCGGCTTCCCACCAGCCCTCTTCGGTGTTCCACTCGACCACCGTCAGACAGCACCCATTCACCGCAATCGACGCGCCGAGCACCACATCTTCCAGCACGACCTCCGCGCCAAGACGCAGCTTTGGTCCTTCACGGCTGATGACCGATCCGAGTTCTTCCACGATGCCGGTGAACATACTGAGCGGTGCCTCCTCAGGCCTTCGGTACAGGGTTGTTGGGAGCAGGAATGTTGGTTGCAGAAAACGAGATGTCGATCCGAAGGTCGGGATCGAGGTGAGTGACGGCGACGATACGGCCTCGAGTGAGATCACCAATTGAGGCAATTCCTGGGCCATTGAACAACGGTGTGCCGTCGTTGCCGCCCATCAGTGCCGGTGCGAAGTAGACGACGTAGCGATCGACGAGACCTGCTCGGTGAAATGCGCCAGCGACCATCGCTCCGCCTTCCACCATCAGCTGCACGATGCCGTCGGATCCGAGCTGGTCAAGAATGGTTTCGAGATCACCAGACATCTCAAGGCAGGGATGAATCTTGGCCCCTTCTGGAGCTGTTCCGAGCACGATCCGAACCGGCTCTCGCGGTGCCTCGCCGTCGCTGGCGAGCACGCCGCGCACGGTCAACGCTGGGTCGTCAGCCCGCACGGTGCCGGCCCCGGCGAGAATCGCATCACTTTGGGCTCGGATGACGTGGGCATCGGCTCGGGCCGCATCACCCGTGATCCACTGGCTCGTTCCATCCGCCGCTGCGGTTCGACCATCGAGCGTGGCAGCCAGCTTGACGACGACATAGGGCCGGCCGGTGCGGCGATGGTGCAAATACGGGGCCAGCTGCTCCTCGATCGCGTCGGCTTCAATGCCGACCTCGGTCGTGATGCCGGCGGCAACGAGGCGCGCAACACCCTGCCCGGCGACGTTCACGTCGGGGTCGAGCACCCCGATCACCACCCGAGCGACGCCGGCCTCGATGATCGCCTCAGTGCATGGACCGGTTCGGCCCGTGTGATCACACGGCTCCAGCGTCGTGAACAGTGTTGCACCGCTGGCTGCGGCGCCTGCTTCATCGAGAACCTGGCGTTCCGCGTGGTTCGAACCGGGCCGCTGCGTGGACCCTGTGAACACCGCACCATCGGCCGTGACGAGTGTCGCTCCAACCCAAGGATTCGGCGGAGCAAGGAGCCGACTGGTCGATGCAGCCTCGATCGCCGCTGCCATAAAGGAAGCGTCTGACGCCGCAGTTGCGGGCGTCGTCGAGGCGGAGGTCGGACTGGTCACAGCGAGCGACGGTAATGGTTCAAGTTAACTTGAAGTCAAGTCCTCAAACATGTGACTAGCGACACAGCTCATCGGCGGTCGAAGCAAGCACGAGACCGACCGGCTCACGTGTGGTGGGCCCGTCTAGTGAGGCCGTCCGCCGCCAAGAAGTTCAATGGCGTGCGGGATCACGTCGATGATCGAGTCGAGCGTTTCGATCGCGCCGTTTGTCGACCCCGGCGTGTTGACGATGAGCGCCTGACCACGGGTTCCAGCAAGGGCTCGGCTGAGGCGGCCAAGGCCCTTCGGATTACACAGTCGCATCGCCTCGGCGAGACCTGGGGCCTGGCGTTCGAGCGCTTCGAGCGTGCCTTCGGGCGTGAGATCGCGGGGTCCGAATCCGGTGCCGCCCGTCGTGATCACGAGACCGTTGAAGCCCTCGCTGAGTTCGATCAGGGCATCTCGTACCGTGTCGATGCCATCGGCGATCTGGCGCCGGTCGGCGATGGTCCAACCGGCTGCTTCGAGATGATCGACGAGCGCTTGGCCGGACTTGTCTTCGCGAGTTCCTGCGATCACACCGTCGGAACAGGTGATGACCTTCGCATGGAGAGTCGTTGGCTGGTCGGTCGTCGAGTCGCTCACGCCCTCCAGTGTGCCCTGGATAGCGTGCGGGCATGACGAACGAACTCCACCCTGAAACCCTCGCCGTATCGGCTGGGCGCCCCGGTGTTCTCGGCGGACCGTTGAACGTCCCCATCATTCCTGCCTCCAACTTCGTCAGCGGGGCTGGCCCCGAATACGCCCGAGGCGACGGGACCGACTCGGTTCACGCCCTGGAAACCACCGTTGGTGCGCTCGAGGGCGGCAGAGGACTCGCATTCGCGAGCGGCATGGCTGCGATCTCGGCCGTGTTCGACAACGTGGGTTTGAACGCTCGCCTCCTCATCCCCGACGACAGCTATCAGGGCGTCGCCGGTGTGGTCGCCGACGGCGAGGCGCGGCTCGGTTGGAAGGTCGATCGTCTGCCGACGGCCGACACGCAAGCCTGGTTGACCGAAATCGAACGAGGCGCTGACCTCGTTTGGCTCGAGTCACCATCGAACCCGCTCCTCGAGATCGCCGACATCCCGACCATCTGCAAGGCGGCCGAGGCAGCCAAGGTGATCTGTGTGGTCGACAACACCTTTGCCACTCCCCTTCTCCAACGACCGCTCAGCCACGGGGCGTCGGTTGTCATCCACTCCGCAACGAAGTTCCTCGGTGGCCACTCCGACCTGCTCGCCGGTGTCGCCGTCGTGCGGCCCGAGTCGGACTACGACCAAATCGTGGATGCCCTCGAGCACCGACGCACCTACGGCGGCGCAACCATCGGTGCCCTTGAGGCGTTCTTGACGCTGCGCGGCATCCGCACCTTGCCGGTGCGCCTCGAGCGGTCACAATCCAACGCCGCGGAGCTTGCGGTGAGGCTCACAGAGCACCGAGCGGTATCACGTGTCCGGTACCCGGGGTTGCCCGATCACGCCGGGCACGATCTGGCCATGAAGACGCTGGATGGGCCGGGCGCGATCCTGAGCTTCGAGACCGTCGGCAACTCGGTGAGTGCCGACGTTCGGATCAGCCGTCTCAAGCTGATTCACCCGGCGACAAGCCTCGGCGCGGTCGAAAGCACCATCGAACGACGGGCCAAACTCACCGGCCAGGAGCACATCCCGGAGACTCTGATGCGCCTCAGCGTTGGCTGCGAACATGTCGAGGATCTCTGGGTAGATCTGGATCAGGCCATCAGCGGTCTCGTCTGATCAGGCACCTCCAGCAATGCGTGAGGCGGGCCACTCAGTAGGAGTTCGCGGTCAGGCCTAGACCTCCAGGATGGTTGCCCAACCCGCTAGGCCTCAACCTTTTCGCCGGTTCTGTCGTAGAACAGGCATGGGTCAGATTCTCTCCGAAACCAACGAAGGGGCGAATCTTTGGATGGAGTTGAACTCGTCTTCGGACGACATGCCACCTCCTCCGAACGTGGCGACGTCGTCTCTGAACTCCAATTCATCAGAACTCTCCGGCACCGGTGCAAACCGAAACGGTCAAGACGAACGGCCCTTTGGGTCGTCCAAAGACCGCCGCGCCGAACACCCCAAACGACGCCGCGATGACAAACCCTCGGGTGCCCGAGTTCTCGACGAACTCAACCCGATGACCGTGCTCGCTGTTGGTGTCGCGGGCCTTCTCGTCGCCATCGCCTTTGTCTTCATGGGCGGAAGCGCAAACGGAACGACCACCTTCGTCGCCGACCCGACCGAGACCACGTTGCAGTCCGGGCCACCACGGGCGCTCGCACTCTCCGAGCAGGCGACAACGACCACGGCGTCAACGCTTCCTCAGGTGCCCGTCGCACTCCTCGACGAATCGCAGCTGCAGATGCTTCGCCTCTACCGCTCAGCGTTTGGCCGCAACCCCGACAGCTCCGGCTTCGCGTACTGGTCCGACCAGCTGCGCAGCGGTGTTCCGCTCATCACGGTCGCTGAAGCGTTTGTGGCGAGCGAAGAGTTTGTGACCGCAGACAGTGACGGCGAGCTCGTTGCGACCATCTACCGCAACGCCACGGCCGACGTGCCCAGTCCCGAAAACGCTGCGGCATTCCTCGAGATCCTTCAAACCGGCACACCTGCTGATCTGCTCATCGCCGTGAGCGAAGCACCGGAGACCGTCACCTTCACCGGCACCGGTTCGGAGATGGTTGCGGCAATGGAATCGGACTCGTAAGGGAATCGGACTCGGGGGAATCGGACTCGTCGGGCAATCCACCAGCTGCCCGTCACCTGCCACCGGCTTCCACCAAGCGGTCACGGCCTGGCGCAGCGCCCGCTTCCTCCGTACTGTCCTCCTCCGAACCACAACCTCTCATCTCGAGACCTCAGCAACCGCCTCGTGCCGTCGCTGGGCTTTCACCAGGAGCACATTATGAAGATTCTCTTCGCCGACAGCATCGACGAGCAACGTCTCGGACCGCTGACGAGCGCCGGTCACGATTGCATCATCGACGGCAGCTTGAGCGCCGACGATCTTCCCGGAGCGATCGCCCATGCGGACGTGCTCGTCGTCCGCAGCACCAAGGTGACCGCCGCGACCATCGAAGCGGCGACAAACCTCTCCCTCATCGTTCGCGCCGGTGCCGGCACCGACAACATCGACAAAGCGAGTGCGTCCGCCAAGGGCATTTACGTCTGCAACGTGCCGGGCAAGAACGCCGTCGCCGTTGCCGAACTCACGATGGGTCTGCTCTTGTCGATCGATCGCAACATCGCCGACAACGTGAGCGACCTCCGAGCTGGCGTGTGGAACAAAAAGCTCTATACCAAGGCGTCGGGCCTCGCAGGCAAGAACCTCGCCATCGTTGGCCTTGGCGAGATCGGCCTTGCCCTCGCCGAACGAGCGAAGGGTTTCGGCCTCACGGTTTCAGCAGTTCGCAAGGACGATCGAAGCGATGCGACGCTTCAGCGGATTCGCCAGATCGGCATTCGCCTCGTCGACGATCAAGCGACGCTGCTCGCCGACGCCGACATCGTCTCCATTCACGTTCCGAAGTCAGCGTCCACCGCCGGACTTGTCGACGCCGCCTTCCTCGCTCAGCTGCCGGACGGCGCCGTCGTGCTCAACACCTCGCGAGGTGAGGTCGTCGATGAGGCGGCGTTGATCGCCGCCCTCGACACCCGCTCGATGCGTGCTGGTCTCGACGTGTTCGCCAACGAGCCATCGAGTGGAACCGGTGAGTTCGCAAGCGAGATCGCTCGCCACCCGAGTGTTGTCGGAACCCATCACATTGGGGCATCGACCGATCAGGCACAGGCTGCGGTCGCCGAAGGCACGATCGAGGTCATCGAGGCGTACATCGACGGTGGCGTGATCAACTGCGTCAACCTCGCCACCACGAGTGAGGCAACCGGCTGCTTGACCGTGCGCCACCTTGACCAGGTTGGCGTGTTGGCCCAGGTCTTTGCCGTGCTTCGCAAGAACGGCCTCAACGTGCAGCAGATGTCGAACCAGGTGTTTGCCGACAACGGAGCGGCCGTCGCCACCATCCGAGTCGGCCATTGTCCCGACGATGCCGTGCTCGCCGAACTCGAACGCATCGACGAGGTGCTGGCCGCCACCGCAACCGGCGATGACGCCTGATGGCAACGGTTCTCCCTCTTCATCTCCGTCTGGTCCGCAGCGAATGGGCAGACCGGGTTCCAACTCCAGCACACGACTCACTCACTCCGGCTGAGCGTCGACGCTTCCTCGCCGAACACCCGGACAGCTATCTCGCCGTCACACGAGGCCCCGAAGATGTTCTGGGCGGCGTGACCCGCGATGAGTTGCTCGCTCAGGGCAGGGCATCGCTGGAACGGCTGCTCGACACCGGGGCGTTCACGCCACTCCTTCCCGCCAACTTCTACGTCTACGAACTCAAGACGAGCGACCACAGCCAGATCGGTGTCGTCGGTGGTGTTGCGACGAGCGACTACTCCGACGGAAGCGTGAAACTCCACGAGAACGTGCAGCCAGAACGAGCGGATCATCTCGGCCGCCACTTCAGCATCGTTGGCGTGCAGTCGAGCCCGATCGCACTCGCGCACCGCCCAATGCCAGCCATGGCCGATCTGCTCCACTCGGTGCGAGATCATGCCGAGCCAGATCTCGACTTCGAGTCGATCGATGGTTTGCAGCAACGAATCTGGGCTGTGACCGACGCCGAGACCAGCCAGCGCATCATCGACCTGCTCGCCCAAACCGATCTCTATCTCATCGATGGGCACCACCGAACCGCCGCTGCACTCGCTCACCGCGAGATGACCGGACCCGGTCGGGCCGACCGCGTCCTGAGCGCCATCTTCAGCTCTGATGAGCTCCGAAACCGTGCGCATCACCGCCTCATTCACCTCGGCGAGCAGACCGGCGAGTTCCTTCGAGAGCTACAAGAACAGCTCGACGTTCGAACCACGAGCGACCCCGACGTTGTCGCCGCTCGTGAACCCGAGGAGCTTGCGCTCAACGCTGGCGGCACGTGGTATCTCGTGCGGGTCCCCTTCGTTGGCCAAAGCGACGTCATCGGCGACCGACTCGAGAATCTCGACCCCGTCCGTCTCAAACGAGGCGTTCTCGAACCGCTGATCGGCATCGACTCGATGAGTTACGACTCGGCTCTGTCGTATCGTCCTGGAACCGTCACCAGCGACGAGCTCGCAGCGGAGGCGGCGAGCGACGGCCTGATCTTCGCCATGATGCGACCGATCGACATTGACGACCTCCTCGCTGCGTCGGATGCGGGATTGATCATGCCGGCGAAGTCGACCTACTTCGAGCCAAAGGCTCGGTCGGGTGTGTTCGTCCGACCAACAACTGACTAGCCAGGTCACGGATCAACGGGCCAGAGATGGCACGATGACGCCATGCGCCTCACCGACCGAACGCTGAACGTTCCGGCTTCACCGATCGCTGAGGCGCAAGCCTGGCTCTCGAAACGATCGAGTGACCGACCGCTGCTCAACGGTTCTCAGGCGGCGCCCAACTATCCGACCGCTCCCGCGATCTCAGCCCGAATCGCCGAGGTGGCGAACGAGGCGAGCGGCGGTTTCTACGCGCCGTCGCCAGGGATGCCTTCGCTCAACACGGCGTTTGCTGACGAGCTTGCTACGGGATTCGAACTCGCCGACTCCGATCGCGTGCTCACCGACGAAATCTTGCCGACGGCCGGCTGTAACCAGGCCTTCTGTGTCGTCAGCTCAGCGCTTTGTGAACCCGGCGACGAGGTGATCGTCCCCGTTCCCTACTACTTCAACCATCAGATGTGGTTACAGCTCGACGGCGTGAAGCCAGTGTTTCTGGAGACCGGCGAATCCCTGCTCCCCGACCCTGCGGCGGCCGAGGCGCTGATCACCGACAAGACACGAGCGATCCTCCTCGTCACGCCGGGTAACCCAACCGGTGTCACGATCGGGCCAGACATCATCCACGCGTTCTACGACCTCGCCGAGTCCCGAGGTCTCGCTCTCATGATCGACGAGACCTATCGCAACTTCCGGGAGACGACCGAACCACCGCATCGCCTCTATGAACGCGAAGGCTGGCAAGAGACGCTCATCACCCTGCACAGCTTTTCGAAGGACCTCGCGATTCCCGGATACCGAGTCGGGGCGATCGTCGCGGGCACTCCCGTCATCGAAGAAGCGATGAAGCTCGTCGATTGTGTCCAAATCAGTGCGCCCCGCGTTGGCCAGGAAGCGGTGATCGCCGGACTGACCGGCGCCGGCGAGTGGCGAGATGCCCAGGTCAGCCGCATCCTCAACAATCTCGATGTGTTCCGCTCCGTGATGGCTGAGGAACCAGGAGGGTTTCGCCTCGCTGCCTCCGGGGCCTTCTTCGGCTGGATTCAGCACCCGTTCACTCACCTCACCACGGCCGAGGTCATCAAACGTCTGGTGCTCGACCATGACGTGTTGGCGATTCCGGGCACCGCATTCACACCAACCGACGAGCGCTGGATCCGGTTTAGCTACGCCAACCTCGATCCAACCCAGATAGCCGAGCTCGGCAAGCGCCTCACCGAAGCGGGCGACGCGCTGGCGTCATGACCCACGACCGCGATGTTGGCCGAGGGCGGGTCAGCTGAGGCGCGTGACCTGGAACAGCACCATGCCGTCGCTGTCAGCCGTCGGTAGCGCGAGGTCGAGCTCGCCGACATCCGCCCGCTCACCGAGGTGTTCGATGAGATGGCTGCGCACCGCTTCACCTTCGGCTGCGGTCAGCGTGCACACGCTGTAGGTGAGCTGTCCGCCGGGCTTGAGCAGATCGAAGCCGGCGAGCGCAAGGTCGATCTGCAATGGCTGCAGACGTTCCGGTGCCGCCGCATCGATACGCCATCGGGCATCGGCTCGACGTCGAAGACTTCCGAGCCCGGAGCACGGAGCGTCCACCAGCACACGGTCGGCACAACCTGGCCGCAACGGTGGACGGGTTCCGTCGGCGATCATTGGGACTGCCGTGCCCGAATTGGTCTCGGCACTCGTCACCGATGCTGCGAGTCGCTCGATGTTGTCAGCGATCAGTTCGACGCGATGGGGTTGAAGGTCGGAGGCGATCACGGTTGCTCCTGAGGCCGCGATACCGGTGGCCTTGCCGCCAGGGGCCGCGCAAAGGTCGACGACGATCTCGTCGGGTTTGGCTCCGACTGCGTCGACAACTCGTTGTGACGCAAGATCTTGAAAGTAGCCATCTTCACGCTCGTGAACAACGGCCGCTCGGTTCATCATGTCGAGCGCCTGGGAGGCAGCCTCGTCACCGAGTTCGGCGGTGAGGGTCTTCACGATCCAGTTCGGGTAGCTCAGCTCGGTCTCGCGATTCGGCCACGTGACCGGGCCGGCATCCTCCGCATCGGCGACGCGGCGGAGCACAGCATTCACCACTCCTCGGCCACGCCCTCGCACCGCTCCAACGGTTGCGCCAACCGCGGCATGGCGCGGCGTGCCCAGGTAGTGAAGTTGGTAGGCGCCGAGCCGCAGTGCGGCTCGAACCTCGGGCTCGATCTTGTCGAGCACAAAGCGGTTCACCAGGAAGTCACACGCCCGCATCATGCGAGTGGTGCCGTAGACGAGTTCGGTCACGAAGCCACGGTCTCGGTCGCTCAGCGATGCCTTCGCAAGCATCGGTGGCAAGACAAGATTGGCGTAGGCGTTGTCTTGATCGATACGCATCATCGCTTCGATTGCGAGGCGGCGAGCCTCGGTGCCTGCGGGTTCAGGCGCCGGCGTCGACTTCTGCGGCGGCCGCTTGTTTCGTCTTCTTTGATTACTCACGATTGATTACTCACGACTGGTCGCTCACGAGAGCCGGTCGGCCGCTGTTGGTTGCGCACCGTTCGCCCAGGCCCGAGCTTCCATCCGGCCCTTACCCTCGGGCTGCACGTCGATCAGTTCGAGCACACCATCGGCGGTGCCGACCAGCAGCGAGTCGAAGGTTCCGGGGGCTGGCGCTGAGGTCGTCAGCTCACCGGCTGGCACGAGGCGGGCATCCCAGATTCGAAGCCGCTTGCCCCGAAACTCAGCCCAAGCCTTCCCCATCCGAATCGTTCGAAGCAGCGACGAAGCATCGCGTTCGAAATCAAGTTTGAAGTCGTCCGGGCCGAGTTTGGCGGCATAGGTCGGCTCGCCGATCTGCGGCTCCGGATCGCCGAGGCCTTCGGTGAGGCCGTCGACCAACAGGGTCGATCCGAGCTCGACCAATCGATGGCGCAGATCATCGGCCGTGTCGTCTTCGCCGATCGGTGTGACGACGCGTCGATAAATGCCGCCGGTGTCGAGGCCTTCTTCGAGCGCCATCAAACACACGCCCGTCTCTGCATCGCCGGTGAGCAGGGCACGTTCGACCGGGGCTGCGCCGCGCCACCGCGGAAGCAACGAGAAGTGCAGATTCACCATCGCCAACTCGGCGAGGACGTGTGGCTTGATCAATCGTCCGTAGGCCACGACCACGCCGAGGTCAGCCTCGACGTCGAGCACATCGTCAACCTCGGTGCTCACCGGAATGCCAAGCTCGATCGCGGCGGCCTTGACCGGCGAGGGCTGGAGTGACCCGCCTCGCCCTCGACGCTTGTCGGCGCGGGAGATCACCAGGGGAATCTCGAACCCTGCAGCGTGGAGCGCCCGCAGCGGCGGTACGGCCATACCCGGCGTGCCCAGGTAGACGACGCGACGAACACTGGCGGGTGGTTGGGCGAGTTCGGTCACGCGGTTCGATGCAAACGACGTCGGGGCGTCTTACGGAAGCGAGAGGCCGAAGGGCCGCTTCTTGCCCGAGGACCGGGCGGGATCTGGCGCTGGTTCAGGCTTTTCGACGTTGAGGAAACGCTCGCGAAGAATTTTCATGGCGGACTTGCGATCGTCATCGTCGAGATGATCGACCAACAAGATGCCGTTGAGGTGATCCATCTCGTGCTGATAGAGCCGCGACTCGAGCTCGTCTGCCTCGATGGAAACCTCGTTGCCATCGAGGTTGAAGCCAACGATGTGAATCTCTTTCGGGCGGGTGATCTCCCACGACAAGCCGGGCACCGAAAGGCACCCCTCCTCGTAGACCCACTCGCCGTCGGACTCGACGATTTCGGGGTTGATCAGGACCTGCGGACCGTCGCCGTAGTCGTAGACGAAGAAGCGACGTTGCACACCAACCTGGGGAGCGGCGAGGCCGATCCCGGGCTCGTCATACATCGTGACCAACATGTCGTCGGCGAGTTTCGCCAACTTGCCGTCGATCTCTTCGACATCGGTCGCCACCGCGCGAAGAACCGGGTCTCCAAACACTCGAATCTCATGGGGCGATGACATGGCCGTTAAGGGTAGCGTTCGGCTCTCATGGGCCAGTACTTCGACTCCGAGCCGTCTGTCACCTCGGCTCGACGCGTCGTCGAGCTGGTGCTTCCCGATCTCCACCTCGAGCTCACGACCGACCGGGGTGTCTTCAGTGCCGACCAGGTGGATTCGGGCTCAAAGCTGCTGTTGCTCGACGGCCCAACACCAACACCGGGTGATCGCACGCTGGTCGACGTTGGATGCGGCTACGGGCCGATCACGATGGCGCTGGCCAAACGAAACCCCGATGCCACCGTCTACGGCGTCGACGTGAACGAACGAGCGCGTGCGCTGTGCGTGGAGAATGCCGAGGCGGCGGGCTTGTCGAACGTTCGGGTGATCAGCCCTGACGAGTGGCCGGACGAGGTCGTGATCGATCGGGTCTGGTCGAATCCGCCGATTCGAGTCGGCAAGGCAGCGCTGCACGAGCTCTCGCTGACGTGGCTCGGCCGCCTCGGACCGGACGGATCGGCCCACTTTGTTGTGCAGAAACACCTCGGCGCGGACAGCTTGCATGCGTGGCTCGAGCGCGAAGGATTTTCGGTGAATCGGCGAGGGTCCCGCAAGGCGTTCCGTCTGCTCGATATAACCCCAGGGTGACCGATCCGAAGCCGCTCTCTCCGACGGAACTGAAGCGACTTCATCGCGACTGGCGTCGATCGACCGAACTCCGGCTCTCGATGATCCTCGACGGTGTTCAAAAGCCGTTCAACGTCGGTGGATTGCTTCGGTCGGCTGCCGCCTACCGAGCAGAAACGATGTGGCTCGTTCCGCCGACCCCGCTTCCGACGGAGAAGTCTGTTGCGAAGTCTGCGCTTGGGTGCGAACGCCTCTTGCAATGGCACGAGACACCGGACGGGGTCACCGCCGTTCGCGCCGCAAAGGATGCCGGCATGAGCGTCGTCGCAATCGAACTCACCGCTGACGCCACCCCGATGTTCGAGCTCGATTTGGGGCCTGACGTCTGTCTGGTTCTCGGTCACGAAGAACGCGGCGTGCATCGCTCGACACTCGGCGCGGTCGACCACATTGCCTATCTGCCCCAGCTCGGCAAGGTCGGGTCGCTCAACGTCGCCCAAGCCGGAACCCTGGCGCTGTACGAAACCGCCAGGCAAGCCATGATGGGCAATCCGTGACGGGCGGCTTCATGACGGGCAGGGACTGGTGAACGCCAAGTCGCCCGAACCGCTCGAGACC
This sequence comes from uncultured Acidimicrobiales bacterium, assembly GCA_937925335.1. GTDB lineage: Bacteria > Actinomycetota > Acidimicrobiia > Acidimicrobiales > SZUA-35 > CALEWY01. The sequence continues at coordinate 181,594 of CALEWY010000008.1, read as the reverse complement.
GAGCCAGAGGAGCGAGCGCTCCATCAGTTCGTCGATCTCGTGAGTGACGAGGGCGCAAAGGGTGCGTTCGGGTTCATCCTCTTCGCAGCGCTCGGTGGCGCCATTGGTCTGCTCGTCGCTGGTCTCGAGTGGTTCACCATCGAAGTGGTGCTGCACGAAGTCAGCCACGGACCTCGATGGCTCTGGGTCGTCGCTCCGGGCGTCGGCCTTGCACTGGCCGCCGCAATTCGTCGGGCCTTCCACCGCCACGGCACCTCGACCTCCGACGCATACGTCAAGGCCTTCCACTCCAGCGAGCCGATGGAGCCGGTATCCCTCGGGCCAAAACTCGCTGGCAGCATCGCAACGATCGGATCAGGCGGCGCGGTCGGCCTCGAGGGCCCGTCGATCCTGCTCGGTTCAACGATCGGTCAGTGGATCGGCCGACGATGGCCAAGGATCGCCGGAGACCGAAGTGACCGCCTTCTGCTGATCGCCGGTGCTGCTGCCGGTGTCGCAGCGGTCTTCAAGGCACCAGCCACAGGTGTGTTGTTCGCTCTCGAATCGCCGTATCGACGCGATATTTCTCGCCATGCGCTGGTTCCCGCGTTGATCGCAAGCGCGTCGGCGTATCTCACGTTCGTCTCGATCGTTGGCGACGCCCGCCTGATCCCGGTTGGCCGACCCGAACTCGACCTCACCAACGAGATCGGTGGAGCGATCGTGCTCGGGCTCACCGCCGGCATCGTCGCCCGGGGCATGGCTCGGCTGTGGAGAATCGCCAAAGATGCCCCGAAGACCATTTCGGTCACGTATCGGCTCCCGCTCGCAATGGTCGCTCTCGGCCTCGTCGTTCTCGCAACGAACACGCTCGTTGAACTTCCCGTCAGCCTCGGACCGGGGGCGGAGTTCACCGTTGAGGTGGTGCTCGACAACGAACTATCGGTGTGGGTGATCCTGGCGCTCTTTGCGTTGAGAGCGACAGCAACATCGGCCACGCTCGCTGGCGGCGGCGTTGGCGGAGTCTTCATCCCGTTGGCGGTCCAGGGTTTGTTGTTGGGCCGAATCGTGCAGGAAGTGTTCGACGCTCCGTCCACCGGCTTGTTCCCCGTCGTCGGTCTCGCTGCGGTGCTCGGTGCTGGCTATCGCACCCCGCTCGCCGCGGTGATGTTCGTTGCCGAAACCACCGGTCGCGCCGAGTTTGTGATCCCCGCTTTGATCGCAACCGCTCTCGCCCAGGTCCTCATGGGTGAGGAATCGGTGTCATCCGGCCAGATCAGCGCTCGCCAGGGAGCGCTCGAGCGACGCCTGACGTTGCCTGCTTCAGCCGTCGCCATCACCGACATGGGCTCGGTGGCCCCCACGGAGTCGCTCCTCGAGATCGTCGATCGGTTCGGGGTGAGTCCGCTCGCCCCCGCTGTCCCCGTCGAGGACGAAACCGGCTACGTCGGCCTGCTGGTGTTGCACGACATCGCAAACGCCATGTTCACCGTCGGCATCGACGCAACAGCAGGTGATTGCATGCGAACCGTGCCGTCGCTTCTGCCAGAAGCCCCGGCGATCCAGGCAGCTCGATTGATGAACGACAGCGATACCGCAGCGGTCGCCATCGTCGATGACGCTGGCCAGGCGGTCGGCATCGTGAGCGCCATGTCGCTCGCCGGACTCAAACAGGTCGAGAACACCGACTTCTTGGATCGCTAGATCGCCACGCGAGTGCGATCAGATCATCCTCCCCGGCTTTGGCGAAGACGGCAGGCAGCCGCGACTGAGAGCGGTTGTGTCGAACGGCACCCGGCATTCCCGACTAACCCGATCGGCTTTTACGACAACCGGCTCTAGTCTGTGCAGCATGGCCATTCGTCTTGGAGATACCGCACCCGATTTCACCGCAAACACGACCGACGGGGAAATCTCGTTCCACTCGTGGAAAGAGGGAGAGTGGGTGATCTTGTTCTCCCACCCGAAGGACTTCACGCCGGTCTGCACCACCGAGCTTGGCTACACCGCCAAGCTGAAGGACGAGTTCGCCGCTCGCAACGCAAAGGCGATCGCCGTGAGCGTTGACTCTGTCGAGGACCACAACGCATGGGTCGGCGACATCGAGGAGACCCAGGGCACGGCGGTCAACTTCCCGATCATCGACGACTCGACCCGCACCGTGGCCGACCTCTACGACATGATCCATCCGAACGCTGACAACACACTCACGGTTCGTTCGGTCTTCATCATCGATCCGAACAACAAGGTCCGCCTCACCCTCACCTACCCGGCTTCGACAGGGCGCAACTTCGACGAGATCCTGCGAGTCCTCGACTCCCTGCAACTCACCGACGGCTACAAGGTTGCAACACCCGTCAACTGGACCCAGGGCGACGATGTCATCGTCTCCCCCGCCCTCAGCGACGATGAAGCCACCGAGCTTTTCTCCGCCGGCTTCACCACCGTCAAGCCCTACCTCCGCACCACTCCCCAGCCAAATAAGTAGACCTGCGTAAGCCCTGGGGTCAGACCTCGATTTACGCAGGTTGCGCACGCCGTGAACCTGCGTAAATCGAGGTTTGACCCCACTTGTTACGCAGGTTTGGTTTTTGGGGTCGGGAGCGGCGAGAATCGGCGGATGCTGATCGACACCTCAATCTCGTCAAACCTTGCCAAGGCCGCTGACAATGCGAAGGCAGCTGAAGACGGCGGGTATGACGCTGTTTGGACCGCCGAGACCAGCCATGATCCGTTCTTTCCGCTGACCCTTGCTGCTCCGGCGACGGAGTCCATCACGCTCGGCACCTCGATCGCGGTTGCGTTTGCTCGCAACCCGATGCTGCTCGCCAACATCGGCCACGATCTCAACGCTCTGTCCGAGGGGCGTTTCGTTCTTGGTCTCGGATCGCAGATCAAGCCCCACATCACCAAGCGCTTCTCGATGGAGTGGAGCAAGCCCGCAGCGCGGATGCGTGAGATGGTGCAGGCCTGCCACGCAATCTGGGATTGCTGGCAGGACGGGACCAAGCTCGACTTCCGAGGTGACTTCTACCAGCACACGCTGATGACGCCGTTCTTCAACCCTGGCCCGAACCCCCACGGCAAGCCTCGCGTGTACGTCGCTGGTGTTGGCCCACTGATGACCCGAGTCGCCGGCGAGGTTTGTGATGGCTTCTTCTGCCATCCGTTCACCACGAGCGAGTTCCTTCGAGATGTCACGATTCCCAACCTGCAGGCCGGCCGTGAGATCAGCGGCCGATCGGCTGACGACTTCGAGGTGTGCCTGCCCGCATTCGTCGTCACCGGATCGACCGAAGAGTCGATGGAAGCCAACAAGTTGGCCGTCCGCAAGCAGATCTCGTTCTACGGCTCGACCCCCTCATATCGACCAGTGCTCGAACACCACGGCTGGGGTGAGCTCCAAGGTGAGCTCAACGCCCTGTCGAAGCAGGGCGAGTGGGACACCATGGCCGGCCTCATCGACGACGATGTTCTCGACGCCTTCGCCGTTGTCGCCGAACCCGGCGACGTCGCAGCCGGCCTCACCAGCCGCTACGGCGACACCGTCCAGCGTCTCAGCTTCAACACGATGGGTTCCGACGACGGTGGCGTCCTCGACCAGGTGCGAGCCGAACTCAAGGGCTGAGTCGAGAACCGGCCGCCTCCGCTACTCCGTCTTTTCCTGAAGGGTGACGACCAACTGACCGTCGCCGTCTTCGGTGGCGGTCAGCGACACGTCCCAGCTCGATGAGCTGGCCTGCGTGAAGACCGACTTCACACCATCGGTGGTGAACTCCGCATTGCTCACGACCTCAAACCCAGAGCTCGTGAGCGTGTTCAGGTAGCTCTCGTGATCGCTCATGGCGTTGCCCGTCTGCATGATCACGGACACGAACGACAGTGAGTTGTCGCTCATCACCGTCGAACCAATCGCTGTTCCTGGCGGCGCCGGGATCTCGCTTGGCCAATCCTCCGGGAAGTCCTGACTGGACGACATCGAGAAGTCGTTGCCGTCCTCGTCGGTACCCGAGATGAGGGTTCCGTCCTCATCGCCGTTCAACGACAGTTCGACGTCACCATCGTCACCCGAGATCGAGATCGATCCGTCCTCGTCGTCGAAGTTGAAGTCGATCTCAACGTCTTCGCCCGAATCTCGCTCGACGGCTTCTTCGAGGCCCTCTTCAAAGGCGGTTTCGACGATCTTGCCGCAGCTCGTGAACGTCAGAGCAAAGAGCAATCCAAGTGCAGGTGCGACGAGGCGACGAGTGGTGACCAACATTGTGTGTTTCCCTCCAGGTAAGCGGCGTTTGCCGATACCCCAACGATGACGACGTTCTATGCATCGGTACGTTCTGGCGCTGACAGAAGTGCCGTGCCAGTGGTCACGCGACCACACCCTGAGGGAGACCTTCGGGCCACGCAGGCCCCGCGAACAACTCGGCAAGAGAGCGAAGCGAACGACGGCCACGCAGGCCCAGTTCTCACTCCCTCCGGGAGACGTCGACCAGAGAACTACACCCGTGGTGGGTCGACGGCCACCCTGGTTCGGGCCTTTGGCCGTGGTGTGTCGGCGATGATGTCGGCCAGGGTGTCCGCGTCTGCTGCCCTCAAGAGATATCGGCCATCAGCTCGCGGGCCGAGCACATCAACATCGAGTCGAAGCATGAGCGGATCGACCAACTCGGCGGCGCCCGATCCGCTCACTTCTGCCAGGGCGGAGGCGGGAGGGAAGTTTGCGGCCTCACGGATGGCCAACTCATCCGCAGCAAAGGCGGTTGGGTCGGCGTGCAACGACGCCTTCACCACTCGGTGTTCAGCCGATCGGGTTTGGATCACCACTCGCCCCCCGTTGTCTCTCGGCCCAACGATGCGGGCCGCTCTCGTGATGAGCGCCATCGCCTGCTCGCCCGCTCGATAACGAGGCGCCAAAAGCTCCTGATCGAAATCGAGGAATGCGATCAGACCAGCATCGAACACCCGGTGCAGCACGGCTTCGGTGCCAACGACGATCCGAGTCGACTCCAACTCCTCGGCCTTCGTTTCCGCCGTCACCTCGCCGACCGGCTCATTGGCGAGCGCCTCGAGCTCCTCGCGCACTCGATTCACACCGAGTCGGAGACGTTTCAGTTTGGTCCCTGCACAAGCGGAGCAGATCTTTGGACGCCGCTCCCCCGTTGATGCGACGAGTTCACCATCGATCTCCGACATCAGGTGTTCACCATCGTTCGTTCGCACCAGCTCACCGCATGATCCACACGCCAGCATCGGCGCCCGCCCCTTTCGGTTCAGGATGCAGACCACCCGCCCAGAGGTCGCTCGCAGCGCCGCGACGAACTCCTCGGAGAAGAGGCCCGAGCGGGCTGGGTCACCATCGCGACGATCGACCACTTCGACGATCGGCCACCCGGCACGTTCGATCGTCCGACTCGGCCGGAGCACTCGATCAGCAACCGCAAGCGCCGCTACCGATGGGGATGCCGACACGAGCACACAGGGCGAGCCAGCTCGACGAGCACGCTCGATCGCAACATCACGGGCGTTCCACGTGGGATTGCGTTCGTTCTGGAGCGATTCGTCGTGTTCGTCGAACACCACGATCGATTGCAGCGAACGGGTTCGAGCCCACACAGCGGAGCGCGCACCGATCACGGTGCCCCCGGCGGCGCCGAGCGCCCAGTCCCTTCCGGCGAGCGCGACGCGTCCTCCCGCTCGGCGGAGCTGACCACCCAAGAATCGAGCGTCGCCAACTCCGGGCACGATCGCAATGCCGTCGCCGAGTCGAGCGCTCTCAAGCAGATACGCAAAGCGATCGGCGGCCGGTGGAAGCTGCACGACGGTCACGCCTGGCTCGCCGAATGCCTCGACAACCTCCGCCGGCCCGGCAGGAAGCGACCGATCGCCGGGGCCGGCCGGCAACGACTCGACCATCGTGTCTGGCATCGTCTGCTTCATGACGGGCACGACGCGGCCCGACCAGCGATGGGCGGCCCAGCGAGCCAGTTCGATGGTGCCTGCATCGGGACCAAGTGACGAGACCTTCGTGACCTCTCGCAGCGTGACCCCGGCGGGTGGCTCGACGTCGAGCGCGACGACCCAGCCAGCAACGCGCCGACCATGGAGGTCGACGCGCACCAGGCTTCCGACCTGCACAGCCCCGACCCAACGGTCGGGGACGATGTAGTCGAAGACTTTGTCGATACCCGACACGTCGGGCATCACACGGACGATCACGAACGCCCCTCACGCGAGGCAGTGCGCGTGATGACCGCAGCGAAGCCGCTCATCAGAGCGATGGCGGCGAACCGCTGACTAGAGGTTGAGGGCTGATTTGAGAGCGTCGACACGATCGGTGCGCTCCCAGGTGAACCCGCTGCCGTCCTGGCGACCAAAGTGACCATACGCCGCGGTGCGAGCGTAAATCGGCTGACGCAGCTCGAGATCACGCACGATCGCAGCTGGACGAAGATCGAACACGTCATTCACCGACGCCGCGATCGCAGCCGGGTCAACCTTCTCCGTGCCGAAGGTTTCAACCATCACCGACATCGGACGAGCGACACCAATCGCATACGCGACCTGCACTTCACAACGCTCAGCAGCGCCAGCAGCCACGATGTTCTTCGCAACCCAACGGGTCGCGTACGCAGCGGAACGGTCAACCTTTGACGGGTCCTTGCCGGAGAACGCACCACCACCATGACGAGCGGAACCGCCATAGGTGTCCACGATGATCTTGCGGCCGGTCAAACCAGCATCACCAACCGGACCACCGATCACGAAACGACCGGTCGGGTTGACCAGCACCTCGTAGTCATCCCCGGCGAACGCCTCAGGGATCACGGGGCGGATCACGTGCTCGATGAGATCAGGACGGATCATGGTGTCACGATCGATGCCATCGTCATGCTGGGTTGAAACCAGCACCGTGCGCAAACGAACGGGCTTGCCATCCTCGTAATCAAAGGTGACCTGGGTCTTACCGTCGGGGCGAAGATACGGAACCGTGCCGGCCTTCCGGACCTCGGCCAAACGCTCCGCCATGCGGTGCGCGGTGTGGATCGGCAACGGCATCAGCTCGTCGGTCTCTTCACAGGCGTAACCAAACATCATGCCCTGGTCGCCAGCGCCCTGGTCATCAATGTCGTCAGATCCGCCACCGGAGCGAACCTCTTCGCTTTTGTCGACGCCCTGAGCGATATCAGCGGACTGCTCATCGATCGTGACCATCACACCGCAGGTGTTGCCATCAAAGCCGTAGCTCTCACGGTCATAACCAATGTTGGTGATCGTGTTACGCACCACCGAAGGAATGTCGACATAGGCCGAGGTCGTGATCTCACCAGCGACGATCGCGAGACCGGTGGTGACGAGGGTTTCGCACGCCACACGGCTCATCGGATCCTGCTCGAACAGCGCATCGAGAATGCTGTCGGAAATTTGATCCGCCATCTTGTCCGGATGGCCTTCGGTGACCGATTCCGAGGTGAAGGTGAAGTTGTTCACGTGTATTCGTCCCTATTCCTTGGGCTGTGACTTCGCTGTGCTTGAAATCACTCTGTTTGAGATCACTCTGTTTGAGATCACTGTGTTTGAGATCACTGTTGCTTGATCGCCGGGTTCGAGCTTGAGGGCGACAAGGCGTTGGTCACGGTATCCAGTACCGCTGCGGCGATGGTGGTTTTGCTGACCAAATCGACGACCACCGAGGATCCATCGGATCCCAGGATCGTGACGGCGTTGGTGTCGTGGCCAAAGCCAACGCCGGGGGCCGACACATCGTTGGCAACGATGAAGTCGGCGTTCTTGCGTTTGAGCTTGCCTGCGGCGTTCTCGATCAGATCATCGGTCTCGGCTGCGAACCCGACAAGCACCTGCCCGGCAGGCTTCGATGCGCCGAGTCCGGCCAGGATGTCGTTCGTTGGTTCGAGCACGACCTGCGGGACACCATCACCCTTCTTGATCTTGTGGTCGGCAGTCGCGGCCGGCCGAAAGTCAGCGACAGCTGCTGCCATGATGACCACGTCTGCACCGGCGGCGGCATCCGTTGCTGCTGCTTCCATTTCGGCGGCGGTGATGACGGGGACGACGTCGATCTCGGGCGGGGCCTCAGCCGAGTGGCTGGAGATCGTGGTGATGAGCGTGACTTGTGCGCCTCGACGGTGTGCCACCTTCGCCAGCTCCAAGCCTTGCTTACCGGTCGACCGATTCCCGATGAACCGGACGGGGTCGATCGCTTCTCGGGTTCCGCCAGCGGTCACGACGATCCGGCGACCCTGGAGCGAGCCCACCGCGCCGATGCCGGTCAGCGCATCGGTGCTCAGTCCATCAACGACGTGATCCACGATTGTGGCCGGCGCAGCGAGACGGCCATGGCCGATGTCGCCGCCTGCGAGGCGACCGGGTTCGGGGTTGACGATGATCGTCCCACGCTCGGTCAACACCGCAATGTTGTCCTGTACAGCCGGGTGAGCCCACATCTCAGTGTGCATGGCCGGGCAGAGGATGACCGGAGCCTCGGTGGCGATGAGCGTGGCGCTCAGCAGATCGCCGGAACGTCCAGTGCGGTAGTCGGAGATGATCCGAGCGGTCGCCGGTGCGACCACGATCGCATCGCAGGTTTGCCCCATCGTCGTGTGCGGGATGGGGTTGGAGTCTTTCCAGAGGCTCGTCTTCGGTGGCTCGGATGCAAGCGCCGTAAAGGTGGTTGGCCCAACCATGTTGAGAGCCGCGTCGGTGAGGACGGGGATGACGTGCGCCCCAAGGTCGACGAGTCGACGGCACACCTCGATCGATTTGTATGCGGCGATCCCGCCGGTGACGCCAAGAACGATCCGCTTGCCCGCCAGCGAGCCGGTCTCGCCGGACACTGAATCAGGCGGCGCTGGCGTCAGGATCCGGGCGAACCGGAACGATCTTGTCGACGGCGATCTCTTCGAACGAGATGCTGAGCGGCTTGCGAGCCATCGAGGTGACCTGCGGCGGCACCATCGAGCCGAGGCCTTCGCCGAGCTGACCGAAGTAGGCGTTGATCTCACGAGCACGAGTCGATGCCAGCGTGCAGAGGGCGAACTTCGAGCCGACCTTGTCCATCAGGCCTTCGACCTGGGGCCACATCATCGAGTCGTCAGTCACAGTGCACACCTTCGGGTAGATCGTTTCGGCGGAAACCGTCCGCACGACAGCCTAGAACGGCCAGCACAGAAGCGTAGCGGCTCACGTTTCCCTTGGGAGCCATCGGCACCACGGTTAGGACGATGAGTTCAAGACCTCGATCAGTGAGCGCCGAACGCTCGTTGCGAGTGCCAGCTGGCTTTGTGTTCGCAACACCGATGGGACGGCGGTGATCTCTTGCAACACGACGTGCAGGTGATCATTCGAGCGAGCCACGATGCGACACAACAGGTCGCCCGTGCCGGTCACCGTGTGGATCTCGAGAATCTCCAACACCTTCCCGAGCGCAGCGACGGTCTCGTCGTATGAACCTTGCTGGATCTCGAGTGTGGTGAACGCCAAGACGTCGAAACCTGCCTTTACCGGGTCGACATCAGGGCCAAAGCCGACGATCACACCTTCCGTTTCAAGCCTGTCGAGCCGTGAGTACAAGGTGCCTCGTGCGATCCCGACCGTGCGGGCCAGTTCGGTGTGCGAGGCTCGCGGCGAGAGCCGCAATGCTGACAACAGGCGAAGATCGGTAGCGTCGAGGGGCCGTTGCGATGTGCTCATGTCGACTGCACTCCAGATGGAAAGATTTGAACAAAACGTAAAGCTGTTGCCGCCGAGCTGATCGAAGTGTTCCCGGTTCTTGTGGTGTTGTCAACGGTTTGATTACCTACGGGCATGTCTCACCTCAAAGCCGTCGACCACATCACTTACGCCTGTGAGCTTGGCAGCATCGAACGTTGGGCGTGGTTTCACATCGAGGTTGAGGGCGGCACCCTGATCAATCGGATCGATGACGTTCGCCCGGACGATCCCGATTCGTCGATGAAAATCTGGTGCATCGATTTTGGAGGCTTCGGCGTTGCCTTGATCGAAGGCATCGACCGGGCCAAGAAGAGCCAGGTCACGAAGTTTGTCGACCGACACGGCGACCACTCGTGCCAGCACATCGCCTACGACACCCACGATCTGGACGCGTTCGCTTTTCGGTTGAAGAGCTATGGCGGAACACCACGCGGCGAGATCCTGACCCGCCATGACGGATTCGGCATCCTCAAGCAGATGTTCGCCCGTGGCTACGCCGAGGGTGATGCCGCTGAAAACAGCTTCCCTGAATACTGCCAGCGCCCATCTCCAACTGATACCGAAGACGTGGCGATCACCTTCGCAGAAGAGACCGGCAAAGGCTTTTACGACCAGATCGAAGATGCCATTGAGGCCGGCGACGAAGCGCCGTTCTTCAGCTTTGAGGCCATGCCAACGGACTGGCAGGTCCCTGCGGCCACACCGCGAGCCGGGTTCGTCGGCTAGTTCCGAGACCGGCGCTCTGCCTCACGTCAATCGCTAGGGCGGCCAGGTCGATTCAACGGTGGCCGCGGCTTCGCTCGGTGTCGCCTCGCCGGTGACGATCGCCGCGCCCTGGGCCCAGAACGATCCGAGACCAACCTCGGCCGGCATGAGGTCCGAAGCATCGAATCGAACAACATCTGCGCTGCGCATGGTGTCGATCATCGCCGCGCCGTAGATGTCATACAGCGTGACGTCGATGCCGTCGGCTGCACTCACAAAACCAGGGGCGAAAATCCCGTCGAGCTCGTTCTGCGCTCGTCGGAACGCGTCGCCGAACTCGGCAGACCCCATGTAGTCGATAACCGCCCACACCTCGGGCCGATCATCGAATGCGGTCATCATGTCGCCGGCCACGATGAGCGGTTGCCCGGTGTTGGCCGGCACAGCGAACAGATCGAAGGACTGGTCGGGCCCGATCGAACCCGCGTAGAGCGCTGCCTGTCGATGCATCAGGCAGTCATCGCTGAGCAGCGGATCGATCACGCCGAAATTCGTCGAGGCAATCGATTCTCGGCCACCGAAGACGGCGCCAGGCTGGCTCCAGAGGTCGATCACGGATTCCATATGGGAAACGACTCGAGGGTCGTTGAACGGAATCTCGTGGTTCGCCCACTGGTCGTAAACGTCGGCACCATCGAGGCCGAGCACGAGGCCCTCGACCCAGTCCGTGTACACCCAACCGGTGGCCGCTCCGGACTCGATGCCAACGCACAACGGCGTGTCGCCGTTCGCCAACATCTGCGCGGTGAGCGCGATGAACCCGTCCCACGTGGTCGGCACGTCGTAGCCCCTGGCTTCGAACGCGGTTGGCCGATACCAGATGAGCGATTTTGGGTCGGCTCGGAGGGGCAACGCCTGCTGCACGCCATCGATCAAACCCAATGAGACGAAGGGATCGCTCCAGTCGGATTGAGCGGCCACGGCTTCGGGGATCGGCTCGAGGAAACCTGCACGAGCAGCGCCGAAGAGGAACTTGTTGCCCGGATAGATGCCGATGTCCGGTGTGGTCCCATTCCCAACTCGAGCCTCGATCTCACCCTCGATATCACGAGTGCGCTCGAGGTTGATCGTCATCGAGTTGTCAGCTGCGAACTCATCAAGAGCTGCCTGGAACGCCGTCGCATCAACGTCGCCCCGATCGATGGCAAACACTGTAACCGTGGTGCCTGCGAGCGACGGCGCGATAGGAGGCTCGACGGACGGCTCGTCGAGGGCCGCTGATTCCTCGGTGCCCTCGGCGGGAGACGTCGAGGGTGACGGTTCAACCGGATCCGACGCAATCGTGGTCTGTGGTGGATCGGGTTCCGCAGTCGTGCTCGATCGAGCGCTCTCCAGCGAGGCACCTCGTTGCGAGTTCCAGATCAGCCCGCCGATCAAACCGACGAGCATGACGACCCCAACGCCGGCGGCAGCAAGGATTCGTGCCCGCCCGCCCGAACGTGCGGTGGCGGCGCGATCACGGGCCGGATCGACCGGCGCTGCGAGTGGCGCCCCAGCCAGTCCTTCGACCGTCGTTGCGGCACCCGCTGGTCGTTTGGTTGAAGCGGGCCGTTGGGGGGCAACCGGAGCTTGAGCGGCCGGAGTCGAGACAGCCGGGGTTTGGGCGGCATCGACGAGAGTGCTCGACGCGGCGGCGTCTCCGGCCGTGGCTCGTCCCGGCGAGCCGAGCAATGCGCCATAGGCGACCGCCGCCTTTGGATCACCCTGTGTGCTCACTCGAACATCAGGAAAAGCCGCGTCGAGCTTGCGCTTCGCGATCGGCATTCGACTCGCACCACCGGCGACGAAGACCGCCGCCAACTCCGAGCCGTCGATGCCGGCCTGCGCCACACATCGTTCGAGGAGTTCGACCGCTTCGTCAATGTGCACCTCGACGGAGGCCTCAACGTCGTCTCGGGTGATCCGAGCGGAGGACTGGCCAATCGGCGTGCTGATCGTCAGTTGGCCGAACTCGTGGGCCGAAACCGCCTCCTTGGCTCGTTTGCAGTCGCTGCGAAACCGGGCTGCCGATTGGCGCCACGCAGGGTCGTCCGACGCCGTCAGTTGATCCCAGGCCTCGGGTGCCAGCTGCTCACCGACGAGGTTCATCACGATCTCGTCGAAGAGTTCACCACCGATGGCGCCGTCGCCGATGGGGCGCCCGACGACCTCGAAGCCCTCGGCGGTCCGCCGCAGGACTGCGGTGTCGAACGTGCCGCCACCGAGATCGAAAACCGCCACGTGCGAACCCGCAGGAACACCGACCGTCTCGACGTAGGTCAGTGCCGCTGCAACCGGCTCTGGGATCAGCTGCGGGCGGGGCAAGCCGGCGAGGTTTGCGGCCTCGAGCAGCGCTTCTCGGCGAGCCCGGCTCCAGGTCGCAGGGTGCGTCAGTCTCGTCTCGACAGGCTGCGAGTCGTAGTAGCGGACAGCCTCGGCCAACACTGCTCGCAATACCTCGGCGACGAGATCGATTGCTCGGTACGGCCGGCCACCAAGGACGATCGGAGCGGGCTGACCAAGGCGGCTCTTCAGATCTCGCAGGCTCCGACCGGGATTGCCGAGTGCGAGGTCGGCCGCCACCTGCCCGACAAGAATCCGATCCTGATCGTCGACGAAGACCATCGACGGCATTCGACGATGACCCGCTATTTCGAGAACCTGAGGTTCGCGACCGGACTCGTGGACGGCCGCGACCGTCGACGTTGTTCCAAAATCAACCGCAATGTTCCAGTTGCCCGCCACAGGGGGTTCCCTCGACTAGGTCGATGCGGGCCGAGCCGCTCGAATCACGTCCATCATCTGTTGGACGGTGTCGTCGATGGAAATGTTCGTAATTTGTGTCGCACCGAGTTCAGCCCCGGCATCGGCTTCTTCTCTGGCCTTCGACAAGCGCTGAGCGACCTTGTCCTCGGGATCACCCCGATGACGCAATCGAGCTTCTTGTTCTTCGGCCGACGGAGCGGAGAGAAAGATCAGCAGCGGGTCGTTCTCGAGCGCAACGACCTGGCGTGCTCCCTGAACGTCGATCTCCAAAATGAGGTCGCGTCCATCGGGCGCTTCAGGAATCGGGGTTCCGTAGTAGTTGCCGAGAAACTCGGCGAATTCCAAGAACCCGCCACGTTCGATTCGGTCGACGAACGCCTCCCGGCTGACGAAGACGTACGCATCGTCGGCTTCACCTGGACGCTGCTCGCGCGTCGTCCACGAACGGCTGAGCCAGAACTCGTCGGGGTATGCCTCGACGAGCGCGGCCACCACCGTGCCTTTCCCAACCCCGCCAGGGCCGGACACGACGATGATCAGACCGTCGCTCAGGAGAACTCCTCGAGCAGAGCCTTGCGTTGTTGTGGGCCGAGGCCGGAAAGGCGGCGAGATTCGGCGATGCCGACCTCTTCCATCGTTCGGCGGGCCTTGACCTTGCCGACACCAGGCAGGGATTCGAGAACGGCGAGCACTTTGATCTTCGCGATCACGTCGTTGCGATCGGCTTCTTCGAGAAGCTCGGGGAAGGTCACCGAGCCCATCTTGAGGCGCATCTTCATCTCGGAGCGGGCGCGACGGACCTCGGCAGCTTTCGCCAGAGCGGCAGCACGTTGTTCATCAGTCAACTGGGGAGGTTGGGGCATGGCGCCAGACCCTATCCGGCAGAGATGTCGCCCAAGAGGGCATGTGCTGCTGCGGCCGGATCGTCGGCTTCGGTCACCGCTCGCCCGATGACGAGAAGGTCAGCACCAGCCTGCAGTGCCTCACCGGGGGTGACGGCCTTCGGCTGATCGTGGCGGTTTGCGCCAGCAGCTCGGATTCCGGGGACAACACGCAACGTGCGAGGCGCCATCTCGCGAATGTCCTTGAGATCGCTCGCGGCACACACGATGCCACCGCAGCCGGCTTCGACGGCGGTGCGAAGGCGTGCTGGCACGATGTGATCGGGCGCCTCAGCGTCGCTGGTCAACACCGTGATAGCGAGCGCAATCGGCTCGGGCAGACCCGCTTCACGGGCACCTTCGTGGAAGCCTTCGACGCCGGCCTTCAACATGTCGGAGCCACCGTGAGCGTGCATCGTGAGATAGGAGACGCCGAGAGCACCGGCAACCGACGCGGCCTTGCGCACCGTGGTCGGGATGTCGTGGAGTTTGATGTCGAGGAAGACGTCGTAGCCCATGTCGATCATGGCGCCGATCGCATCCGGGCCAGCAGCGGCAAACAGCTCGAGCCCAACTTTGGCGACGCCGAACCAGGGCGCGAGCTGACGGGCGTAACGAGTGGCCTCGACAAGGTCATCGACGTCGAGGGCCAGTGCCATCTTGGCTCGCAATGCCGGATCGAGTCCGGCAACTTCCTGGGTGGTGTCCGCCATGAGGTGGCAATCCTTCGCTTTGGTGATGAGAACGGTGGGAAATAGTCGAATGTTTGAGAGATGTGGGTCTGGCGACGTGTCAGTCGCCGAACCGAGCCGCGCCGATGAGCTCGGCGAAGCGTGCGATCCCTTGTTTAGCGCACCAAGCATCCAACTCGGTGGTAATCCGTGCGCAGGCTCGGGGATCAGCGAACGTGGCGGTCCCGACTTGCACGGCGCTCGCCCCGACCAGCGCAAACTCAACAACGTCGGCGGCCGAGGCAGCGCCACCGGCAGCGACGATTGGAATGTCAGGGTGGGCTGCACGAACGTCGGCCACCGCCTTGACCGCTAGCGGGTGAATCGCCGGGCCGGACACGCCGCCTGGTCGGCCTGGTCCATCGACCGCACCGAGCCGAGGGCGACGGGTGACGGGGTCGATGCTGAGGCCGAAGTAGGTGTTCACGAGGGTGACCGCTTCCGCTCCCCCGGCGACCGCTGCGGCCGCAATGTCGGGAAGGGCCGGGCCAACGTTTGGGCTGAGCTTCGCCCATCGAGGCAGACCACACGCTGCCGTTGCGGCCATCACTTCTTCGGTCATCGCAACATCGTGGGCGAAGAGTTCGTTGCCATGTTCGGTGTTTGGGCACGAGATGTTGACCTCGACCGAAACGACGGCCGGATCAACACCAGCGAGCATCTCAGCAGCGGATGCATAGTCGGCGACCGACTGGCCCCAGATCGACACGACGACTCGACTCCGTGATGCGATGAGCGCCGGAAGATCGTTCTCGATCCAGGCTTCGATCCCTGGCCCTTGCAGCCCGACGGAGTTGATCATGCCCGATGGGGTCTGATGCACGCGAACGGCCGGATTGCCATCCCACGGATAGGGAGCGAGCGACTTCACGACGACCGCACCCAACGAGGACAAGTCGATGTAGGCCGCAAGCTCGGCGCCATGGCCAGCCGTTCCCGCTGCGGTGAAGACCGGCGACGGAAAGGCGACCGATCCAACCGTGGTGGAGAGATCAACCACCGGCGTGAATCGACTGCAGTGACCGAACCTCGAGCTTCGCCTGACTCCAATCCCGCATTCCCCTGGCCGCCGCGAGGGCAGCGGAGAGTGTGGTCACGAGTGGCACGCCGTCTTGGGCAGCAGCCGTTCTGATGTAGGCGCCATCGGCACGCGCACCGCGGCCTCGCGGTGTGTTGATGACGAGCGTGATCTCACCGCTGTTGATGAGATCGAGTGCCGTCCGGCCGTCACCTTGCTGCTCTGCTTCGTCCCCGACTTCGAGGATCTTGGCGACTTCGATCGCCACCTCGACACCGGCTTTTCGAAGCGCGGCGGCCGTGCCGCCGGTCGCGGCGAACGTGCAGCCGAGCTCGGCGAGGATCTGAGCGACCTCGACACCGTTCTGCTTGTCACGGTCGGCAAGGGAGATGAAGACCATGCCCTCCGGCTCGAGCCGTTGCCCAGCTGCGAGTTGGCTCTTGACGAACGCAAGCCCGGGGCTGACATCGATGCCCATGACCTCGCCGGTCGAGCGCATCTCCGGGCCGAGCAACGCATCGGTCTCGGGGAATCGATTGAACGGAAGGACCGCTTCTTTCACCGACCAGTGACCCGTGATCGGCTCGGCCGACAACAACCCATCGGCTCGCAGCTCGTCGAGGCTGGCTCCCGCCATCACCCGGGCGGCGATCTTGGCGAGTGGACGACCGGTGGCCTTAGCCACAAACGGCACCGTTCGTGAAGCGCGAGGGTTGGCCTCGATCACGAAGACCTGGCCGTTCTTCACGGCGTACTGAACGTTGATGAGCCCGACAACTTCGAGCTCCGCCGCAATGCGCTTCGTGTAGTCCTCGAGCACGGTGATCGTTGCGTCGCTCAGGTTTGGAGGCGGCAAGAAACATGCCGAGTCGCCGGAGTGCACGCCAGCTTCCTCGACGTGCTCCATCACACCACCGATGATGACGTCGCCCCCCGAATCGCGGATGGCGTCGACATCAACTTCGGTCGCGTCTTCGAGGAAACGATCGACGAGGACCGGGCGTTCGGCGGACAGCCCGCCTTCGCGGCCGAGCGAGCCATCGACCGCCATCGCCGTCATGGCTCGAGACAGATCCTCTGCGCTGTACACGATCTCCATCGCTCGACCGCCGAGAACGTAGCTGGGGCGAACCAACGCTGGGAATCCAATGCGATCGACGACGGTGAGCGCCTCATCGACCGACGATGCAATGCCGCCAGCCGGTTGGGGGATCTCCAACCGGGCACACAACGATGCCCAGTGGTCGCGATCTTCGGCCGCGTCGATCGAGGCAGGGCTGGTGCCGAGCACCAGCTCTTGTGGCAGTTGATCCGCCAGCTTCAGCGGCGTCTGACCGCCGAGCGACACGATCACACCGAGCGGGTTCTCGGCCTCGATCACGTTCATCACGTCTTCGTAGGTAAGCGGCTCGAAGTAGAGGCGATCCGACGTGTCGTAGTCGGTCGAGACGGTCTCGGGGTTGCAGTTGACCATGACCGTTTCGAATCCCGCGTCACGCAGAGCAAAGCTGGCGTGCACACAGCAGTAGTCGAATTCGATGCCCTGTCCGATTCGGTTCGGTCCCGAGCCCAGGATCACGATCTTTTGCTTCTCGCTTGGACGGACCTCGCTCTCGTCCTCATAGGTCGAGTAGTGATACGGGGTCAGTGCTTCGAATTCGGCGGCGCAGGTGTCGACCGTCTTGAACGTGGCGACGACGCCAGCATCGAGTCGAGCTTGGCGTGCGGTGACTTCATCACAGTTGAAGAGATTCGCGAGCTGAGGATCACTGAATCCGAACTGCTTGGCTCGTTTGATCTCTGCCTTTGACAGATCGTGAATCGAGCGGCCCTGCAGCGATGCCTCGGCGAGAGCCGACCGCTCTTCAGAGATCAGCAGCATCTGGTCGAGGAACCAGGGGTCGATCTTCGAGACCTCGTTGATTGCCTCGAGGCTCATACCCCGTTGGAACGCAGCGTCGACTTGGAACAGCCGGTCAGGCGTTGAGACACCACAGGCTGCGAGCAGCTCATCGTCGCTCAGCTCCGCGCTGCGTTCGGCTCCGTCGAGGCCGGTGTAGCCCTGCTCGAGCGAGCGGCAGGCCTTCTGCAGACTCTCGGGGAACGTACGGCCGATGGCCATGACTTCACCGACGGACTGCATCGAGGTGCCGAGCTTGCCGGACGTGCCTGGGAACTTCTCGAATGCCCAGCGGGGGATCTTCGTCACGACGTAGTCGATCACGGGCTCGAAGCTGGCGGGTGTGACGCGAGTGATGTCGTTGTCGATTTCGTCGAGCGAGTAACCAACGGCGAGCTTCGCTGCGATCTTTGCAATCGGGAATCCGGTGGCTTTCGAGGCAAGGGCTGATGATCGGCTCACCCGAGGGTTCATCTCGATGACGACACGACGACCGGTCTCGGGGTGGACCGCGAACTGGACGTTCGAGCCGCCCGTCTCAACTCCAACCCGGCGGAGGCAGGCGAACGCCTCGTCTCGCATCTCCTGGTACTCGACATCGGTGAGCGTCTGGATGGGAGCGACCGTGATCGAGTCGCCGGTATGGGTGCCCATCGGGTCGAGGTTCTCGATCGAGCAGATGATCACCTGGTTGTCAGCGTGATCACGCATGACTTCGACTTCGAACTCTTTCCAGCCGTAGATCGATTCCTCGATGAGGATCTCGCTGATCGGGCTGGCGGCAAGACCGTTGTACGCGACCTTCTCGAACTCCTCCATCGTTGCGGCCGTACCGGTTCCTCGACCTCCGAGGATGTAGGCGGGGCGAATCACGATCGGGAGCCCGATCTCTTTGATGATTTCGCGAGCCTGCGCCATGCCGTCAGCGATGGCTTCGTTCTTCGTCTCGCCGGCTCCGTGCGCCGTGCCGGATCGCAGCACGTCCATGCCGACTTCCATCATCGCGAGCTTGAACTTCTCCCGATCTTCAGCGGTTTCGATCGCTTCAGCGTTCGCTCCGATGAGCTCCACTCCATGATCGTCGAGCACACCCGAGGCGACGAGTTCCATCGAGAGGTTGAGGGCGGTCTGTCCACCGAGCGTCGGCAGCAACGCATCGGGCTTCTCCTGCTCGATGATGCGGGTGAGCACCGCGATGTCGAGCGGCTCGACGTAGGTCGCGTCGGCGAACTCGGGGTCGGTCATGATCGTCGCCGGATTCGAGTTCGCGAGCACAACTCGATAGCCGTCCTCACGAAGCACTCGACACGCCTGGGTGCCGGAGTAATCGAATTCGCAGGCCTGCCCGATCACGATCGGACCGGAGCCGATGACGAGGATGGTGTTGATGTCTGTCCGTTTTGGCATTGGGTCAGCCCTTCCCGATCATCTCGGCGAATCGTTGGAACAAATGGACCGCATCGTGTGGTCCGGGGCTCGCTTCTGGATGGTGTTGCACGCTGAACGCCTGCTCATTCCGCACCGAGATTCCTTCGCAGACGCCGTCGTTGAGGTTGACGTGTGTCATGTCGGCAACCGTCCCGAGTGAGTCGGCCATGACGGCAAAGTTGTGGTTCTGGCTCGTGATCTCGACCTTGTTGGTGGCGAGCTCCTTCACCGGGTGGTTGCCGCCGTGATGACCGAACGGCAACTTCTCGATGTCGGCACCGATCGCCAGCGACAGCAGCTGATGGCCGAGGCAGATCCCGAAGATGGGAACGTTGCCGAGCAGACCACCGATGGCTTCGATCGAGTCGGGAACGGTCTCGGGGTCACCCGGGCCGTTCGAGAGGAACACACCGGCGGGCTCGCGAGCCATCACATCGGCTGCCGTGGTCGAAGCCGGCACGACTTCGACGGTCGCAAACGCTCCGAGGTTGTCGAGGATGCTGGTCTTGATCCCGAAGTCGTAGGCGACGACGAGCGGTGCGGTCCCCTTCGCCTGTCCGACCGTGTACGGCTCGCTCGTCGTCACGGCGTTGACGAGATCGATCCCGGTCGTCCCCGGCTCTGCGGCGGCGGCTGCGGTCAGCGCCGCAAGGTCGACCGCTCCTTCACCCTCGACGGCTCCGAACGCTCCGGGAATCGCGCCGTTGCTTCGGATCATGCGGGTGAGGCGTCGGGTGTCGAGGCCGGCGATGCCTGTCAACCCGAGGCTGCGAAGGAAGTCGTCGAGGTGCGACTCGGCCCGCCAGTTCGAGTGGCGCCGTGCCATGTCTCGCACGATCACACCGCGGGCGAATCCGCCGCGGCTCTCGTTGTCGGCTCGGTTGGTGCCGTAGTTGCCGATGTGGGGGTAGGTGAACGTGATGATCTGACCGGCGTAGGAGGGATCGGTCAGGATCTCCTGGTAGCCGGAAAGCGCCGTGTTGAACACGACTTCGCCGGCGGCGATGCCACCGGCTGGTGTCGCCCCGATCAGTTCACCCTCGAAGACGGAGCCGTCGGCGAGGACGAGCGCAGCCGCCTGCGGAGGTGAGTGTTGTGATGCGGAACCATGGAATGCAGAGAGGGTCATCGGGTTGCCTCGAAGTTTTCGACCACGGGGGTGGCGTGATGAATCGTGTGGCGGACTTTGCCGGTCAACTCTCGACCGGCAAAAGGAGTATTGCGTGAACGGCTGGACAGCTCACTGGGTTTCACGATCCAGCGATGGTGTGGATCGATCACCGCAAGGTTGGCGGGTGCACCGACCTCGATTGTGCGGCCATGTCGATCGGCCAGCCCGGCGATCTGAGCCGGTTGCCACGACAACAACCCGACGATGGCCGCCAAGTCGATGTCGAGTTCGGTCAGGGCGACAGCAAACGCTGTCTCCAGGCCGATCACACCCGCTGACGTTTGATCAAACGGACGCTCCTTGTCGTCGGGAGCGTGCGGGGCATGATCCGTTGCGATCGCGTCGATTGCGCCGTCGGCGAGACCAGCCTTGATCGCCGCGACATCATCGGTCGTACGAAGCGGCGGCGACACCTTGGTGTTCGTGTCGTAGGAGGAGCAGGCCTCGTGGGTGAAGGTGAAATGGTGTGGTGTCACTTCGGCCGTCACGGCGACCCCTCCGGCCTTCGCCGCTCGAACCATTGCGATCGAACCGGCGGTCGACAAACACTGGAAGTGGACTCGAGCACCCGTGAGGCGAGCGAGCGCGATGTCACGCATCACCATGAGCTCTTCGGCTTCCGCCGGAGCACCGCCGAGGCCCAAACGAGATGACCACTCCCCCTCGTGCATCTGAGCGCCGATCGAAAGGCTCGCGACATCACACCGTTGCGCAAGGACGAGCGGTGCGCCGTCAACTGTGCCGACGCTGCTCGCATAGTCGAGTGCGTTTCGCATGAACCCAGCGTTTTGCACGCCGTGGCCCTCATCGCTGAACAGCCGCACGCCAAGGTCTGCGAGTTCGCCGAGTGGTGCGAGTTCCTCGCCGCTGCGGCCGACGCTGATCGCCGCCGCCGGTACGACGTCACACAGTGCGACGGCGCCAAGCGCCATGACGTCGCTGACCACCGAAGCCGAGTCGGCGCACGGTTCGATGTCCGGCGCTGCGATGACGGCGGTGTAACCACCTTTGGCCGCCGCACGGCTGGCGCTCAGGATGGTCTCCGCCGCCTCGTTACCAGGCTGGCGCAGGTGGGCGTGGAGGTCGACGAAACCCGGAACGGTGACCGAATCGGTTGCGTCGAGCGTTCGGTCGCCGGACAAGGACGGACCAACCTCAACGATCAATCCGGTCTCGTCATCGACCAGTACGTCGCCCGATCGTTCTCCGGCCTGATCCAAGATCCGCCCGCCGGCGATCACGGTGGTGGTCATGATGCAGCCACCGCCTCGAGTTCGTCCTCGTGGTCGAAGCGACCGGGACCGAGCACGGAGTAGAGGACGGCCATCCGGACCGGGACGCCGTTGGCGACCTGCCCGAGCACGACCGCCCTGGGATCGTCGGCAACTTCCGGGTCGATCTCAACGCCACGGTTCATCGGCCCCGGGTGCATGATCAATGCATCGTCTGCCAGGCGAGCGGCTCGCTCGACCGTGAGGCCATAGCGGGTTCGATACTCACGGTCGCTCGGAAGCAGCCCTGATCCCATCCGCTCTTTCTGGATGCGAAGGAAGTAGGCGACATCGAGGTCGCCGATCACTGCGTCGAGGTTCGTTTCAACCGTGACCGGCCAACCGTCGAGCGTTGAGGGAAGCAAGGTTTTTGGCGCGACCACGACGACCTCGGCTCCGAGCTTGGAGAACGCTGCGGCGTTGGAGCGGGCGACCCGTGAATGAAGAATGTCGCCGACGAGGGCAATCCGTTTGCCCTCCAGCGAACCGAAGTGATCACGGATCGTGAACGAATCGAGCAGAGCCTGCGTCGGATGTTGGTGCCAGCCGTCGCCTGCGTTGACGACCGCAGCGTCGGTCCAGCCGGAGATGGCCGTCGGGACACCGGAACTTGCGTGGCGAACGACGATCGCGTCGACACCCATCGCCGTGATGGTTTCGATCGTGTCGCGGAGCGACTCACCCTTCTTCAGCGAGCTGGCTCCAGCCGAGAAGTTCACGACGTCAGCGGAGAGCCGACGGGCGGCGATGTCGAAGCTCGTGCGAGTGCGGGTGGAGTCCTCGAAGAACGCGAGCACCACCGTCCGACCACGAAGGGCCGGCACCTTTGGCATGTCTCGCTTCTGGACCTCAGCGAACTGTGTTGCGAGGTCGAGCACATCGGCTAGGTCCTGGGCGGACAGATCATCGATCGAGATCAACTCGCGCACGATCAGCGCTCCATCGTGCCGAGTTCGACACCGTCGATCGTCGCATTGACGACCTCATCACGGCGTGTCGGCAGGTTCTTGCCGACATAGTCGGGCCGAATGGGAAGCTCTCGGTGCCCTCGGTCGACCATGACGGCGAGTTGCACCGCTCGAGGCCGCCCTTGATCGACGAGTGCGTCGAGCGCCGCCCGAATCGTGCGCCCCGTGAAGAGAACATCGTCGGCGAGCACAACCGTCTTCCGGCTGATGTCGAACTCGATCTCGGTCGAGGCCTCAGGCAATACCGGCCGAAGGTTGATGTCGTCTCGGTAGAAGGCCACGTCGAGGCGACCGATCGGAACCTCCACACCTTCGATCTCATCGAGGGCGATGGCGAGCGACTCAGCGATCGGAACACCCCCGGTCTGCAGACCGACGAGGACAACGTCGTCGAGGCCCTCGTTCCGTTCGATGATCTCGTGGGCCATTCGCCGGATCGCACGAGCGACCGCGTCACGGTCGAGAATCGTGGTCTGGGCAACAAAAACGCCCCCAAACGGGGGCGTGCGTCGTCGTTCGCGTTCTGCCAATCGCTTCTCCTGCTCTCCGTACCGGCCTCACGGAACCGGTTTGACGGACAACTCCGCCGATGAGACTAACGACTCATCGCCCGCTTCACACGAGACGGAAGGTGAAGTTCGTTGCCGGTGCCGGGTCGGCGTCGGCGCCGAGCTGTTGATAGAGAGCGATCGCGGCGGTGTTGTCGCTGCGAGCCGACACCCAAACCTCGCTGTGCTGGTTGCGCCGAGCCCACGCCACCACAGCCTCGACCATCAACGACCCCAAACCCTTCCGCCGATGAACCTCGAGCACATCGAGCTCATCGAGATAGGCGACGGTCTCGCCATTCGGCCGACGCTGCACACTCCCCCACGCAAACGCCGCCGGTTCGTTGTCGACATACCCACCAAACGCAAACGTCGACGAATCCGCAATGAACGACATCGGCCCAGACGCACCCGGCGCCAACACATTGCGCCACTCGCCCCAGATCGCATCCAACAGCTCTTCCAACATGAGCTGATCCGCGATGCCGAGCTCACGTATGCTCTGCGATTCCCTCCGGGGGCCGTTCATGGCCACGGAGGCCCAGCGTCTGACTCCCTCCAGGGGCCGTTCATGGCCACGGAGGCCCAGCGTGAGTTTCTCGTGCGGAGCCGCTCAGCATCTCAGTACATCGAGCCGGCTTCGGCGGCTCCGGAGGTGTCTCGTGCGGTGGCGAGGCTGGCATCGATGCCAGCCTGCATCGCTAACAGGTCGGACGTCACCGTGATCATGCGGAAGCCCATGGCCAGGCGCTTTTGCACGAGACCCGGCGACGCATGGATGCCAGCGACAATGCCGCGCTTGGTGCAGCCGTCGACGATCGTCTTCAGCGCATCGTTGAACGATGCATCCTCGTGATCGCCAGCGGGCGGCAATCCAAGGGTGAGCGAGAGGTCGGCCGGACCGACGTAGACCGCATCGATGCCTTCGACGTCGAGGATGGCGTCAAGGTTCTCGACCGCTTCGACCGTCTCGATCATCGGGATCACGGCGACCGTTTCGTTGGCATTCGGCTGATAGTCGGCACCGTAGGCGAACCTGGCTCGCATCGGGCCGTGACTACGCGAACCCGCCGGCGCATAGAGGCACGCTGACACAGCTTGGCGAGCCTGCTCGGCAGTGTTCACCATCGGAATGATCACACCCATCGCGCCAGCGTCGAGCACCTTGCCGATCATGCCGGGTTCGTTCCAGGGCACCCGCACCGTTGGGATGGCCTTCGAGGTGCGAACGGCCTGGAGAATCGACAGCGTCGTTTGGTAATCGACCGCGCCGTGCTGCATGTCGATGTTCAGGTAGTCGAAGTCCGCCGCAGCGATCATCTCCGCGCCAACCGGATCGGGCGCTGAGAGCCACAATCCGAGCGAATGCCCGCCGTCGTTCCAGGTCTGCTTCATCGTGTTTTCTCGCACGATGGGACCCTAGTGCGGTTCCGCCGAGGCAGATCTACTTCTGAGCGAGAGCGAAGTACTCGGGGCTCGAAGCCAAGAACGCTGCGAGAGCGAGATCGTCACCGTTGTTCAGTTGACCAGCCCAGTAGGCAAGGCCGCTGGAGTCAGGGCCTCGGTTGAGGAAGGTCTCATACAGCAGGTTGACGCGAGTCTCACGGCTCTCTTGGGACTGGTAGAAGTCAAAGGCAACGTTGCCGGGTCCGCGCTGGTTCGCCTGGGAAACCCAGAACGACAGTCCGGTGCTCTCCGGTGTGCGGAGCAGCAATTCGGCATAGAGATCGCGAATCCAGGCGTCGTAGGTGCCACCTTCGTTCTCGATGTATTCGGGGCTTCCGTAGAACGATGCAGCGGCTGCGGCAACGGTCGTTCCCGACTGCAGGCGCCCAATCCAGAAGTTGCGTCCGCCAGCATCGGGGCGACGGCCGAGGGTGTCGAGATACATCTGATCGACGACGTAGGCGGTCCACTCGGGGCTATCGGCAAGGGCACGGACGAAGTCGAAGCTGCTCGATGAGCCGCTGGTGAGGCGACCGGTCCAGGTGCTGAGCTCCGAAGCGCTCGGCTGACGACCCAGGAAGTCTTGGTAGGCCTGCACGACGAAGTTCTGCATCTCAGCCGCGGAGGCTGGAGGATCGGTCGGCGTCGTCGGTGTCGGTGCGGGCGTGTCGCCAAGAATCGTGACGTCGTAGGAGATGGTCTGGGACGTACCGGCGACGGCGACGTTGGTGACCGTGACCGTGTAGGTCGTGTCAGCGGCCGGCGCAGTGTCGACACCATTCACGTTCCACACCAGGATCGAGAAGGGTGCACCGTTGGTGGTGGAGTTACGGAACTCGACGCTGGTCGACACGGCTTGCCCATTGCGGGTCACCGACACGTTCGAGCTGTCGAAGTTGGCGCCACGAAGACCGAGTGACCAACGGGGATACACAAGATCGCCGGGCACGAAACCTCGGGGCGGCCAAGCGACCATGCCGGTGCTCTCTCGCATCGCAGGCTGAGGAGCAAAGGTGTCACCGGTGATCACGTAGAGCGCATTCGAGCTCCAGCCCGGTGACGGCACGTCTCCGGTTCCGATCTGGCGAAGGGTGGGGTGGAGAATCCAGTTGCGGTGGCCAACGGCGGCGTTACCGGCTCCGGGATCGAGCATGTAGCCATCGATCGAGTCGACGCCGTAGCGGCCGAGATAGAGGTTGCTTTTGCCAGCGGCGGTCTGACCGGTGGTCGTGAAGCAGTCGTAGCCGTTCTGCGAACCAGAGGACTGTCGAGGCTGGGGGTTGTGCGAAAGCACCGTTGGCCAGCGCGGGCTGCGGTTCGTGTTCGTGTCGTTGGTGACGCCGATCATCAGCGCCATCTCTTGTGCTGCCGCGCTCAGCGACGGATCCTCGGTGACACCACCGGGAACGCCGGCCATCTGACGGAAGAAGTTGACTCGCCCGATGACATCGTTGCGGAACGCCTGGGACGTGGTGCCCGGAGAGCACGTGGCTCGGTTGCCCGTCCAACCAATCGGTGCAGCAGCGGCGCCGAACTCGGCGTTGTAGGCGGAGACGACGGCGTTCCGGTTCGACGTATCGATCCAGCCACCGCCGGTTGCCTCAGCCGCTGGAGTCGCTGTGGGTGCAACCAGAACAGCGGCGAACAACGCCAGCACGACCAAGAGCCGCGAGAACACACGTGAGGACTTCGCCGGAGTACTACCCATACAGGTAGTTCTCGGCCACAATCACTCATTGCTTGATGAGTCTTGAGCACCCTTCGTGGCCGCATACCACACAAAGCGATGGGTTGAGTGACTGGTTAATGAGCCGTACGGCCTACATCACGGGGGCCGGCAACTCCCTCCGGGAGCCGTTCACGCCACGGAGGCCGGCTAGTTCCGAACCGTCTTGGCGATTGCCGAGAGCACGCCGTTGACGAACTTGCCCGACTCCTCGGTTGAGTATCGGCTGGCCATGTCGACCGCTTCAGACAAAATCACGCCGGTGGGTGTGTCGGTCGTCAGCATCTCGGCAACGGCCAGCCGCATCACGACCACATCCATCACCGGCATGCGGTTGATCGGCCAACGTGTCGACGTCTCGCTGATGAGCTGTTCGGCGCGAGTACGTTCGAGTTCAGCGGCCCGAAGCAGCACCATCGTGTAGGGCTCTGGCTCGAGCGGTAACGATTCGAGAACCTCATCGACGCTGACCGAACGGCGATCCATCTCATAGGAGAGCTCGAGCGCTCGCTCTCGGGCCTCTCGACGCGAACCAATCCAACCTTCGTCGCGGCGACTCACGCTCGGGTCATGTATTCGCCGTTGCGAGTGTCGACCTTGATCCGCTCACCCTGCTCAACGAACAACGGAACCTGCACCACAAGGCCGGTCTCGAGTGTCGCCGGCTTGCGGGCACCGGACACACGATCACCCTGCACACCTGGCTCGGTCTCGGCGATCGCCAGTTCAACCGATGCCGGCAGCTCGATGCCGATGACCTCTTCGAGGTAGCGCAGCATCGTGAGGTTCGAGCTCTCAACGATGTAGCCGGAGTTCTCCCCCATGGAGACCTCGGTGACGTTGTGCTGCTCAAAGGTCTCGGTGTCCATCACCACGAAATCCGATCCCTCTCGGTAGAGGAACTGCACGTCGGACTTCTCGATGAACGCTCGCTCGACTCGTTCACCAGCTCGGAAGGTGCGGTCGACGACCGAACCGGTCCGCCAGTTGCGCAGGGTGGTGCGCACAAAGGCGCCACCCTTGCCTGGTTTCACGTGTTGAAACTCGACGACCTGCACGAGATCACCATCGAGATCGAGGGTCATGCCATTCTTCAGATCGTTGGTCGTGGTGGTCGCCATGAGGCACTCCTGGTTCTCGAAGATCTCAGCCCGGTAGTGGGACAAGACCTTTCGGTGCGTGGGTGATGGGCTCGCATCCGCTCGCCGTAACAACCACCGAATCTTCAACTCGCACACCACCGAAGCCGGTGAGGTATGCGCCGGGCTCGACCGTGACGATCAAGCCGGATCGGAGGATACCGACCGACCGGGACGACAAGATCGGTTGTTCGTGGATCTCCAAACCAATCCCGTGACCGGTGCCATGAATGAAGGCGTCGCCGTAGCCCCGTTCGTCGAGCACATCGGCGCACACCTGGTGCACGTCGAGCTCGGGAACCTGGTCGGCAACGGTGCGAACGCCAGCCGCCTGGGCGGTTGCGACGGCGTCATAGAGGTCGAGCTGGCGCTCGGTCGGATCACCAATACAGAACGTTCGCGTCATATCGCTGCCGTAACCGTCGACCGCAGCACCGAAGTCGATCACGACGAGATCACCGTCTTCAAACTCTCGTTGAGAGGCTCTCGCATGGGGCAAGGCACTATTTGGACCCGACGCGACGATTGTCTCAAAGCTGAGAGCATCGGCACCTGCGTCGAGCATTGCACGTTCGAGATCGAGCTGGAACTGACGCTCGGTGATTCCAGGACGCAACGAGGCGAGCTGGGACGCGAGCGCAGCATCGGCGATCGCAGCGGCTGTTTCGAGACGAGCTCGCTCCCCTGCATCCTTGATCTGGCGCAGTGGAGCAATGTGCGGTGCCAGTGCGATGAGTTCAGCGGTTGGCATCGACGCAGCCAATGCGGCGTGGTCGGCCACGGTGACACTCGTCGATTCGAAGCCGAGCCGTCGATCGCTCACGAAGGCCGTCATCGCCTCGGACACGGTGGGGCGATCGTCGTGCACGGTGATGAGATGGTCGATGCCAGCTGCGCTCAGCTCACGAGCTGATTGTTCGGTGTAGCGCCCATCGGTGAAGAGAACCGCCGCGTCCGAGTCGATCAGGATCTGGCCATTGGAACCCGTGAACCCGGACAACCAGCGCACGTTGACGGGAGCGGGCACGAGCATCACGTCGATCTCAGATGCGCCAAACGTCGCACGCACCGCAGCGATCCTGGCGATGCGATCCATAGGAGGGAGCTCACTCACGAGCTGGCCGGTTCCGTTGCTGCTCTCACTGCGACTGGCCCACTGCACTACCGGCAGCAACCGCACCAACGGCAGCAAGCGCCGCGTCGATGGCGATTCGATAGCCGTCGCCACCAAAACCCATCACCGAACCCGTGGCAACCGGGGCGACGACTGAAACGTGGCGCCACGGCTCGCGGGCATTCGGGTTGGACAGGTGCAGTTCGACGACGACCCCATCAAAGGCGGCGAGCGCATCGTGGAGCGACCAGCCGTAGTGCGTGAGAGCACCCGGGTTGATCACGATGGCATCGACGGATCCACGAGCAGCGTGCACCGCATCGACAAGATCACCCTCAGCGTTGGATTGATGGTGTTCGAGCTCCGCACCGTGGGCCTGCGCAGCGGCCGACGCTGTGGCCACATGGTCGTCGAGGGTGGCCGTGCCGTACACCTCGGGCTCGCGTGAGCCCAACAGGTTCAAGTTCGGCCCGGACAAAAGCAGGATCTTCATCAGGCCTCTCCCTCACGTCGCATGCGATCAAGGCAACGAGCAAGCATGGCTTCGTCGTCGATCGAGACGGGCTCAACACCGTTTGGTCCATCGAGCACGAAGGTCATCCCGTCGGTGGCCTTCTTGTCTCGTTTGAATGCGTCGATCAACGAGGCGTTGTCACAGCCGTCTGGGATCGTGACCGGAAGATCATACCCCGCGACGACTCGACGGTGCTCGGCGACACGATCAGCATCGATTCGCCCGAGCTCTTCAGCGACGAGAGCGGCGTAGATCAAACCGATCGCCACACCCTCGCCATGGCGCATCACGTAGTGGCCGGCCTGTTCGGCGGTGACCGCTTCGAGGGCGTGCCCAAGTGTGTGCCCGTAGTTCAAAATGGCCCGTTTGCCACCCTCTCGCTCGTCGGCGGCAACCACATCAGCCTTGATCCGAACACAGGCCGCCACCCGTTCGGGTAGCGGGAGTTCGTCGAGACGGCCTCCGCCGAGGAAGTGATACTTCGCCAGCTCGCCCATACCCGCCCGGAACTCTTCGGGTGGCAGCGTCGACAACGACGCCGTATCGCAGATGACGGCGCTTGGTTGCCAGAACGCCCCGACGAGGTTCTTGCCTTCGGGGAGGTTCACTCCGCACTTTCCGCCGATCGCGGCATCGATCTGCCCCAGAAGGGACGTCGAAACGTGCACGACGCGGATGCCTCGGTGATACGACGCGGCGACGAATCCGCCGAGGTCGGTTACGACACCACCACCAACGGAGATGACCACGTCGTTTCGGGTCATCCCCCACGAGGCAAAACCTGAGGCGAGCTCTTCAACGACGGCGAGTCGCTTTGCTTTCTCACCGTTTTCGACCGCGAAGACTCGTTGGTCGATACCGGAATGAACGTCGAGGCCGACTTCGGTTTGGGTCACGATCGCGGCACGTTTCGCGCCGCTCGGGATCACTGACGCGAGAGCATCGACCGCTCCATCGCCGACGAGCACGGGATAGGAGCGACCATCGGCAAGCTCGACGATCTCGGTGAGGAAAGGGGCCACGGGACGAGGCTACTGGTCGCCGGCAGAGCCAGCGGTCAGGTTGGGAGCAAGAACCGGTCGGACAACACGATCATCACGACCGCGCCGACGGCGAGAGCGGGGCCCATTGGAAGCTCGGCCCCTTTGCCAACCCGCTTGGACAGACGAAGCGCCAGTCCGATCATGGCGTGGCCGAAGAACGACACGATCATGGCAAACAGCACGATCCGAATCGCATTGACCGGCGTCGTGGTCATCCAACCGAGGAACAAGCCAAGCGTTGGCGCCAGCTTCGCATCACCCATTCCCATACCCGGTGGGTACAGGCGGTAGAAGAAGAACATCATGGCGCCGTACACACCAGCGCCGATGAGCGCTGGCCAAATGCCATCGTCATAGTTGTTGACGCCGCTGAGTACGAGCACGAGGAACAGCCCGACACCGAGCGCAGGGCCGGTCAAGATGTTCAACAACAGATGGGTCTCGAGATCGATGACCGACATCACCACCAAGGCAGCGAACAACAACAGATACGGCCCGAGCTGCCACGTCCACCCGAAGCGAGCACCAGCCACGGCAAAGGCAACGGCGGTTGCGATGTCGGTGAGTGGGTAGCGCCACTTCGAATGAGCAGCGTCGGTCGGGCACGAGATGAACCACGACAGGATCGGGATCAGTGAGTTGATTCCAAGACCGGTTCCGCAGGTGCGGCATCGATGGAGCGGTTCTGGACGTTCGCGTTCGACCGCACGGTCGAGGACGATGCCCAGAAGTGGGCCGATCGCGAGACCGACCAAGGCGAGGAGGAGTGGCAGCATGTGAACGTGATCAGCGATCGTTGTTCAAGAACTGCATCAGCACGCTGGAGTCCTCTTCATCACCATCATCGGTGAGCATGGTCTCGCGCAGGCTTGCGATCTCGCCCATGTCAGCGGCGAGTGAAGGCGTGCCAGAGGAAGCGAGAGTGTCGGTCGACTCGGTTTCGGGCCCGGTCTCACCGATCGCCGAACGAGCGAAGTCGGTGTACTCAACACCGGCGTCAGCGGCCGAGGAAGCCGAACCACCGATGTTCGCCGGTTCGTCGAACGATGGCGCCAGGCCGGAGTCGATGGCGAAGGCGGCGTCAGCGGACGGGCTGCGGCTCTCGACTGGAGCTGGTGTCGATGTTTTGGCATCGCTCGACCGACGGTTCTCAACCGACTGGTTGACGGCGATCGAGGCAAGCACGTCCTCGATGACCGGGGCATGTCCGCCATCGTCAGCCTCAGAACCAGCGTTGGAAGGAGCTGGTGCCGGTGAGGCGAACGGGTCCGCATCGACCGAGTCGGCTTCAAACGTCTCAGCTTCGAACGGCGCGGCCTCAAACGACTCTGCTTCGAACGACTCTGTTCCAAGCGGGGCAGCCTCAAAAGGGGCTGGTTCGACGGTCTCTGCTCCGACGGGAGCAGCAGCGGGCTCAGGATTCGGGCTGGGCTCAACGACTGGAGCGGTCTCAAGAACCGGCGCAACATCGGCTGGAGCCTGATCAACCGAGCGGCGACCAGGGTTCGAGCCGATGTCCACCAGTGAACGTTCGATCAGGCCTTTGGCTCGGCGGCTGACGTCGATCTCACCAAGGCCAAGACGGCCAGCGACTTCACCAACGGTGCGTGAGTCACCAACGGCAACCAAGAACTCCCACTCGTCGGCCTTGATCGTGACCTCGGCTCCGGAAAGCTCGGCCACTGGCGTCAAGGCGTGCTCGAGGCTCGGCACGACCGCTTCAATCTCGTGCCACTCTTCGAGGCGGGCTGTCGCACCAGCGAGGACGGCATCGACC
This sequence comes from uncultured Acidimicrobiales bacterium, assembly GCA_937925335.1. Classification (GTDB taxonomy): domain Bacteria; phylum Actinomycetota; class Acidimicrobiia; order Acidimicrobiales; family SZUA-35; genus CALEWY01. The sequence goes on along the minus strand of CALEWY010000008.1, from coordinate 149,704 downwards.
TCTGCTGAATCGACCTCAGCACCGGCGGGCACGGCTTCGTCGACCTGGAAGGAGAAGTTGCCAGAGCCATACCGAAGCAGTTCGAGCATGACGTCATCAATGCCGGCGTCGTCACCGAGCTTCGATGCCTCGGCAAGCTCGAGCAGGCCATCGCGACACCAGACAGAGCCGGTGCCTCGGTCACCGCTGACCTTCAACCGACCGGTCTTGGTGGTGTTGGCCAGCAGCCCGAGAATCTCGGGAATGGTGAAGTTTTCGAGTGACCCCTGCAACATGACGATTCCTTCGCGTGATGCGGATATTCCTTCCGCGTTCTGCGCCTCCCATCGGCAGATCAATCACGGATTTAAGGCAGGTTGGCTGCGACTGCTTCACGCATCACGTCGACTGGCGCTTGTTCACCCGTCCAGAGCTCAAATGCGATCGCAGCCTGGTGGACCAGCATTCCCACACCGCCGACGGCGAGAAGTCCACGGGAACGAGCGGCGCGTAAGAGCGGCGTCTCGAGCGGCTGATACACGATGTCGGCCACGATCTGATTCGAGAGCACGTCAACCGGCAGCGGCAGGCCATCATCACCGGCCATACCGATCGAGGTGGCATTGACGATGATGTCTGCGGCGGCGAACGCATCGGCCTGAGATTCGATCGGAACAGCCCTGCCATTGGCGGCCAGCGAGGCTGCATGCTCCGCCTTGTCGAGCGTGCGATTGATCACATCGATCGATCCGGCGCCTGCTCGGCTGAGAGCATCGATGATCGCCCTCGCCGCCCCACCGGCGCCGATCACGGCGATCGATGCCCCGACAAGATCAGTCGGTGTTGCTGACGAGAAGGCCTCTTCGCACAACGCCCGAACAAATCCGTCGCCATCGGTGTTGTGGCCAACGAGGGCCTCACCATCGCGGGCAACACAGTTGCATGCTCCGAGCTTGTCGACCGCGGGCGACCGACGGTCGACGGCGGCCGCGATTTCGTCTTTCAACGGCATCGTCACCGACAGGCCCTCGATGCCGAAGGTACGCATGGCAGCCAGCGCATCAGCACCACCACCGGCACTCACGGGCAGCGCCACGTAGGCCCAATCAAGATCGAGCGCAGCGAACGCTGCATTGTGAATTCGGGGTGAGAGCGAGTGGCGAACCGGATCACCGATCACCGCAGCGAGACGGGTTGCCCCGGTCAGTGGCACGCCTAGCCGCAGCCCAGGCCGCGATCGATACAGATCTGCTTGAGCTCTTGGAACTCTTCATCGGTCTCGGCGAAGGAGTGAATGCCGGCCGGATCGGTGAGCACGTAGTAGATGTACGTGCTCTCTTCGGGGCGAATTGCCGCCTCGAGTGATGCACGTCCCGGCGAGTTGATCGGGGTTGGGGGCAAACCAACGCGGCCTCGACACGAGTACGGGCTCTCCGATTCACGCAACCCGTCAAGAATGGGTCCGGTCAGCGGAGCGCCACGCTCACCGTTGGCATAGACGCACGTTGCATCGATACCGAGCGGGATGCCCTCGCGCAGGCGGTTGTAGATCACACTCGCCACGAGAGGACGCTCGGAGTCGACTCGAGTTTCGGCCTCGATGAGCGACGCCACGATCAAAACCTCGTAGGCGGTGTAGCCAAGCTGGGTGTCGGCGGCGCCGTAGGCAAGCTCACCGGTGACTTCGGTGAACTGATCAGACATCTTCAACAACACGGCGAGCGCATCGTCTTCGGCGTTCACTTCATAGGTGTCGGGGAAGAACACACCTTCCCAACTCGTCTCGGTTGCTGGTCGGTAACGGGGGATGATCTGCCCGGCCGCCAGCACGCGACGGAGCTCGGCTTCGTTGACGTTGTCGAGTTGGCTTGCGATGAGCGGCAAGATCTCGTCGACCCAGAGCCCCTCTTGCACGGTGAAGCGCACGGTCTCTTGTGGCTTGGGCCCCGCGTTGAGTACCTCGATGGCCTCACCCGCTGATGAGTTTTCCTGGAAGGTGTATTCGCCAGCCTGGAAGTTGCCCTCGCCCTCGGATTGGGCGTAGTAGCGGAAGAACGTGCTGTTCGGAATGATCGCGTTGTCTTCGAGGATCCGGCCGATGTCCGCTGTGGTCGCTCCGTTGGGAACGACGAGCACCTGCTCGGCGCCAGGCTCACCCTCGGGGTCGAGCTGGCGGTCAAACCAACCACGAGCGCCGTTGTAGGCAAAGAGGCTGCCGTAGACGATGAGCACGAGAAAGATGAGCCCGCGTCCGATCCGGAACCAGCCAGGACGGACGGTGACAAACTCTTCATCGGACCAATAGAGATCGTCGGGGTCTGACGCTGCCGCTCTGTCTTCCGCCGCACCTTCGGCCGAATCGTTACCCAACGATTCAGTGCTCGACGATTGGGAGTCGTCGCCCTTTGGAGGGTTTTCTTGATCGAAGGGATTCACGCCGTCATCGTAGAGGCTCACTCGGCCCGGTGGAGTCACCCTCCACACCGGTCTCGGCGCCACTCTCACCCCTGCCATCGAGCCAGGTTTGCAACAGGGTTGCGGCAGCCAACTGATCGACCATGTCCGGCCGTTCGGAACGTCGGATTCCCTGCTCTTGCAGTGACCGGTCAGCGCTCACGGTGGTGAGGCGCTCATCGTGCAGATGAACGGTCAGGTCGGTCTTTTTGGCGAGCCGGCGAGTCTCGGATTGCACGTTGCGAGCCGCCGGGCCCTCCTCACCACGCATATCGATGGGAAGACCAACCACGATGGCGGTCGCTTGGATGTCAGCCGCAATCTCCAAGATGCGAGCGTGCTCGACCTTCTCGTCGCCAACCCGCTTGATCGTCTCGTGTGGCGTGGCGACCATCCCGCCAGAATCACAGATCGCTATCCCGATCCGACGTGACCCGAAGTCGACGCCAACCGAGCGCAGGCTGGTCAAGAAATGCCCGCCGCCGTGCGAGCCAACGACAACGCCTCGTCAACACCGGCCGGCTCCTTGCCGCCAGCCATGGTGAGGTCGCCAGCCTTGCGGCCGCCGCCCTTGATCGGGCCGAAACCATCGGCGATGAGTTCCCCAGCATCGAGACCACTATCGGGAGCGACCGCAGCCACGAGGGCCGCGCCTCCCCCATCGGCGGAGCCGCCGAGGATGACGGCGCGAATCTCTGAGCGGTCGCGAAGAGCGAGCGCCAGATCCTTCAGGTCGTCACGGGTGAGGTCGTCGACACGGGCGACGACGATGCCATCGACCGCCGTTGCCGCGAGTTCGGTTGCCTGACCGCTGGCGAGCTGTCGACGCAGACCCTTCAGTTCGTCTTTGAGCGACTTGATCTCGGACAGACGCTTGTCGATCGCTTCGGCCACCTCACCGCGAGGCGCGTTAAGCGCCTCGGCGGCCCGGTCGACCGTTGCCTGCTCGGCTCGAAGAAGGTCGATCGCGCCGGTGCCGCTCACGGCCTCGACTCGTCGAATGTTCGAGCCGATCGACCCCTCGGTCACGATCTTCACCAGGCCGATATCGCCGAGCGCACTCACGTGCGTGCCGCCGCAGAACTCGAGCGATGGCCCGGCTTCGAGCACACGCACGAGGTCGCCGTATTTGTCACCAAAGAAGGCGATGGCGCCCTTCTCTTCGGCTTGAGCCTTGGTCATCTCTTCGTGATCACAGGCCGGGTTGGCGAGGATCGCAGCGTTGGCCATGTCTTCGATGGCGGCCACCTGCTCGGCCGTGACCGGCTCGAAGTGGCTGAAGTCGAACCGAAGACGATCGGGAGCCACGAGTGAACCCTGCTGCTGCACGTGATCGCCGAGCACTTCACGCAAAGCCCAGTGGAGGATGTGTGTGCCGGTGTGATTGCGGCGAATGGCGTCTCGGCGCTCAACGTCGATGGAGGCGCTCACGGTCGACCCGACGATGAACTCACCATCGGTGATGTGGACCACGTGTCGATTGACACCGGGGACGGCGTAGACGGTGTCGAGCACCTCGGCCCGAGCGGTGACGTCACCATCTGGCGACGTCATCACGATCTCACCGGTATCGCCGATCTGGCCGCCTGACTCGGCGTAGAACGGACTGCGATCCAAGAAGATGGAGACGGTCTCGGTGCCGAGACCCGTGACGAGCTGCACGGTCGCCGAAACATCCACGAGATCGTCACGTCCGACGAATTCGGTCATCCCGCTCGACTCGAGAAGTGCTTGCACCTGTTCGAAGTCGGCGGCTTGGACCGCTCCCTTACGAGCCGCTTTGGCCCGTTCGCGCTGCTCAGCCATGTCGGAGTCAAAGCCGGCGCGGTCAACCGTGAACGAACGCTCGGCGGCAACTTCAGCGGTGACTTCGTAGGGGAAGCCGTAGGTGTCGTGCAACAAGAAGGCGACCGAACCGGGCAGCTCACCGCCCTCGGGCACGTCGGCGAGGTGCTCGTCGAGGATCTTGAGTCCGTTGGCGAGCGTGCGACGGAACTGAGCCTCTTCACGCTCGACGACCGAGCGCACGAGTTCGTGACTCGAGACCAGCTGCGGGTAGTCGGCACCCATGATGTCGACGACAGCGTCGACCAGCGATGGCGTGACCATGTCGGTGACACCGAGGAGATAGGCGAAACGAACAGCGCGACGCATGATGCGGCGCAGCACGTAGCCACGATCCTCGTTGGACGGGAACACACCATCCGACACCAGGAACGTCATCGTTCGAGCGTGTTCAGCCAGCACGCGAAGTGCTAGATCGGATTCGTCGTCGGCGCCGAGCTGATAGCCGGTGACATCGCTGGCGACCTGGACGAGGCGGGCCATCTCATCGATCTCAAAGACCGAGTCTTTGCCTTGCAGAACCGAGAGGATCCGCTCAAGCCCGGCACCGGTGTCGATCGAGGGTTTCGGGAGCGGCGTTGAATCGCCGTTCTCATCCGTTTCGAACTGCATGAACACGAGGTTCCAGATTTCGACGAATCGTTCGTCGGCCTCGAGGTTGGCCGGTCCCCCGTCGGGACCATATGCAGGGCCCTTGTCCCAGAAAATCTCCGAGCAGGGGCCGTTTGGGCCGGTGTCGGCCATCCGCCACCAGTTGTCCTCATCGAGGCGCTGAATGCGCTCGCGGGGCACACCAACCTTCGTGGCCCAGATCTCTTCAGCCTCGTCGTCGGTCAGGTGAACGGTGACCCAGAGGCGGTCGGGATCCAGTCCGAGCACCTCGGTGAAGAACTCCCAAGCCTGCGGGATCGCCTGCTCCTTGAAGTAGTCGCCAAAGCTGAAGTTGCCCATCATCTCGAAGAACGTGAGATGGCGAGCGGTACGCCCAACCTCGTCGAGGTCGTTGTGTTTGCCACCGGCTCGCACGCACTTTTGCACCGAGACAGCTCGCGGATGCTGGGGCTTTTCTTCGCCGACGAAATACGGCTTGAAGGGCACCATGCCCGAGTTCACGAAAAGCAGCGTCTGATCGTGCGGGATCAAGCTCGCCGACGCGATCAGCTGGTGATCGCGAGTGGTGAAGAACTCGGTGAAGGTCTGGCGCAGCTGGGCGGCACTCATGCCTTCGCGCATTTGGGGAGCGTTGTCGCTGGGGGCGTTCATGGTGCGGCCGATTCTACGACCGCAGGGTTAACGATCCCAGGCTTTTACGGCTCGCCGATAGCTGCGCTGCACACGATTGACCGGAGCTGTTGGCAACGCTCTGCGATGACGCCGCCGACCACGGCCGACTTCGCCCGGCACCTCGGGCAACGGATCAGCGTCAACATCACGAAGATCGAGCAAGGCATCGAGTGCCGCTGCGGGCCCCTCGCGTTTTGCGAGCATCTCGCTCTTGATGGTCCGTCGAGCGGACTCGGTCTCGTTGCGCAGGTCGCCATTGAGATCGCTGACGCGGTCTCGGAGCTGGCGTCGAGCATCGGTGACCGAGCCGGTTGCGTTCCGGGCCGTCTTTGCCACGACTCGAGCTCGGCCCGTGGCCGTTCGCGTTTGATCGAGCGCAACCATGGCGGTGCCGCCAGCACGAACGACATCACCCGGCAGCCGTTTGGCGACCTTACGAACCGGTTCGGGTAGTCGATCTTCGAGTTCGGTGGCGGCGCGGTCGACCGAGGAGTTGAGGCCGCGCTTGGCGACCGTTTTCGCTCCCCAACCAAGCAACGCCCAGCGGAAGCGGCGGAACACCCATCCCATCATGAAGGAAGCACCTCGTTACCACCGTGACCGCGACCACCTTGGCCACGATCAGATTCTCGTTCGCCCTTGCGTTTGCGGCCAAGCCAGGTCCGAGCGACCTTGCTCGTTCCGGACGCAACGGCCAGCGATCGAATCACGGGGTCTTGGACTGCCTCGTGCGTGCGGCGGCTCGTCTCGGAGATCGCTGTGGTCGCCTGATCAGCTCGATCCAACACGAGATCGACCTTGTCGAGCTCAGCGTCGGCATCGGCGACGAGTTGGCGAAGCTCACGGAATGCGCCGATGCCTTCATCACGCAGCTGGCTCGAGGTGGACTCGAGCTTTGCGAGCGTGTTGTTGAGATTGTTGACCGCCGTGATGAGGAAGACCGCTGTGACTGCGACCGCGATGGCGACGACTACTGCGGCGAACTCAACGATCGTCATCGGCATCTCCTGGCGGGTTGGTGAAGCGGGCCTCATAACCCAGCGACTTCGGTCGGTAGTACCGGCGCTGAGCAACCTCGACGGGTCGGTACTGCTGCTCGACCCACCCCTCGGGGTAGCTGTGAGGATAGTCATAGCCTTCGCCGTGACCGAGGGAGGCCGCTCCCTTGTAGCTGCCATCCCGCAAATGCATCGGCACTTCGCCCGCAGGAAGCTCCTGCACATCGGCCATCGCCTCGTTGATGCCCGCGTATGCGCTGTTCGACTTTGGCGCCGTTGCGAGATGGACCACCGCCTGCGCAAGGTTGATTCGAGCCTCGGGCAGTCCAATGAAGTCGACCGCCCGAGCGGCCGCCTCGGCGATCAGCAGACTCATCGGGTCGGCCATGCCGACGTCTTCGCTGGCCAGAATCACGAGTCGCCGAGCGATGAATCGGGGATCCTCACCAGCCGCAAGCATTCGTGCGAGCCAATAGAGCCCGGCATCGGGGTCCGAACCGCGAATGCTCTTGATGAACGCCGAGATGACGTCGTAATGCTCATCACGCCCATATCGAAGGGCCTTCAGATCGGTTGCTGACTCCGCGTGGGCGAGCTGCACGTGCGGCCGAACGGCCGTGCCCGATCCGTCAGAGTCGTCAGCCGCAGCGAGGGCGACGGCAACTTCGAGGGTGGTGAGTGCCTGGCGACCATCACCGGCAGCTCGTCCGGCAAGGTACGTGATGGCGTCGTCATCGGCCGTTGCCGCTTCGTCTTCGAGTCCTCGACGAATCAAGATGTCGAGATCGTCCTCACCGAGCATCTCAAGACGGAACAACGTCGATCGGCTGCGCAGTGGGGCGTTGACCTCGAAGAACGGATTCTCCGTCGTCGCGCCGATCAGCGTGAGCACCCCGGACTCGACTGCCGGCAGGAGTGCATCTTGTTGCGACTTGTTGAAGCGGTGAACCTCGTCGAGGAACAGAATCGTCCCTTCGCCGTGTGCCCCGAGGCGTTCCTCTGCCTCGGCGATCACCCCGCGCACGTCTTTGACCGAAGCGTTCACCGCCGAGAGCTGTACGAACCGCTTCGAGGAGGCCTCGGCTACCAAGCGTGACAGTGTTGTCTTGCCCGTACCTGCGGGGCCCCAAAGGATCGCAGAGCTCAATCGATCGGACTCGACGAGGCGCCGGAGGGTTCCTCGCGGCCCCAAGAGATGGGTCTGTCCAACGACATCGTCGAGCGTGCGCGGCCGGAGCCGAGCGGCAAGTGGTGCTCGGGACTCCAGCCTGGAGGCGGCAGCGGCAGCAAACAGGTCATCAGCCAAGGTCTCGTAGGCTAACCACCCCACTTGGGCAGGGCTCACCAGACATCGCCTGATTCCGACGACCTAGGCTCAGCGGTATGACACAAGTCATCGTCACCGCCCTGTACTTGTGGTTGGCCATTACTGCGATCGCCATGGTCGTGTGGCTTTTCAACCGTGCCCGCGCTCAGCGAACGAGCGACGACAAGCGGCGTGTCGCCGCGCTTGATTCGATCAACAGCGAGAATCAAACGACCGTCATCAACTTGCGAGACGAGCAAGCTGCTCCGGCTGTCACCTCCGCCGCCCTGCAGCCTGTCGGCGCGGCACCACTCACAACCAGTCCGCCAACCGCACCTCCTGTCGCGACTGCAGCGACGGCGATGCCTTCAGCCGCTGGCCCCGCAACGATGCAGGCGAGCGCGATTGCTCGGGTGGCCGAACTCGCCGGGCGTCGAGATACATCGAGCAACGCACCAGCCGCCCCGCCAAAGCCACTCGTGGACATCGATCTCACCAGTGCGCTCGATGGCCCGAGCATCGCGAGCGACCCACGCAAGCGCAGCGCAGGCGCCGACACCAGCCGGGCCGCAGTCGAGCAAACGACCGGGCTCGCCGATCTTCTCGATGGCATCTCGCTGCCCCTCGATCTTGCCCCGATCATTCCCGAGTCGACGGGCCCGAGCCCGATCGACCCCGAGACGCTCACCGCTGTCACGCTCGTGAGCGAGACCGGATCTGCCGGCGAAATCGGTGGAGCCTTTGCCGACGAACTCGAACGCCTCGGCTACGAGATCTTCTCGCTCAGCGACAACGAAGCCGTCGCCAAGCGCGCCGCCGCCAACCACGCCTCAGCAAAGACCGACGACGCGATTGACGAGGACTCGAGTGACGGGGACATCGTGTCGCTCGCCATCCGTACGGACGTGTCTGCGCAAGGCTCGTCGTCGATCGGCGGCAACGCCGTTGCGATCGACGTGTGGGCTGGTGCCGGAGAGTCTCCGCTCCCCAGCACCTGATCATCACTCCTGGGTCAAGCCCTAGGTGGCCGGTGGCAGCAGCCGGATCCCGAGTTCTTCGAGCAGACCGTCGTCGACCGCACCCGGAGCGTTGGTGAGCGGATCCATACCGGACTGCGGCTTCGGGAAAGCGATGACCTCGCGAATGTTCTCCTCGCCGGCGAGGATTGCGGCCAGCCGGTCGATGCCGTAGGCGAAGCCACCGTGAGGCGGTGCGCCGTACTTGAACGGCTCGAGGAAGAACCCGAATCGCTTGTCCGCTTCCTCCTCATCGATACCGAGCAGCTCAAACACTCGACGCTGCAACTTTGGATCGTGGATTCGGATGCTGCCCGAGCCAAGCTCCCAGCCGTTGAGCACGAGGTCATAGGCCTGGGCTCGCACCGACATTGGATCGGATTCGAGCTTGTCGAGATCGTCGGGGTGGGGCTGACAGAAGGCGTGATGGCCCGGCTTTGGACGACCGGTCGTGGCGTCAACACCAACGAACAGCGGGAAGTCGGTGACCCACAGGTACTTGTAGGGGCCCTCGCTCACGGGCGGACGGCCGATGCGGTTACGCAGCTCGCCGAGCACCTCACACGTGGTTGCCCATTCGTCGGCAATCACGAGGATGAGGTCGCCCTCGGTCGCTTCGGTCGTGGCGATGATCGCTGCGATCTCGTCTGCGCTCAGGAACTTGGCGACCGGTGAGTCGAACTCGAGGCCAGCCTCGCCGCTGCGCACCTTCAGCCACACCATGCCTTTGGCGCCAAAGCTCTTCGCTTCGTCGGTGAGGCCGTCGAGCTTGTTGCGGCCGTACTGATCGGCTCCCTGCTCGACTCGGATGCACTTGATGCTGCCGGCGGTTGAGAATGCCTTGAACTCGGTGCTTGCAAAGATCGGCGTGAGCTCGATGAGCTCCATGCCGAAGCGAAGGTCGGGCTTGTCGGAACCGAATCGCTCCATGGCGTCATGCCACGTCATCCGTTCGACCGAGTCGGGGCGAACGCCGGTGACGGCTTCGGCCGCGTCGAGCACTCCGACCTCGGCTGCTGAGAGCACGTCATCGACGTCGACGAAGCTCATCTCCATATCGAGCTGCATGAACTCGTACTGGCGATCGGCTCGAAGATCCTCATCGCGAAGGCAACGAGCGATCTGGAAGTAGCGATCGAGGCCACCGACCATCAGCAACTGCTTGTAAAGCTGTGGTGATTGCGGGAGTGCGTAGAAGTTGCCTGGACGCTGGCGCGATGGAACGAGGAACTCCCGTGCGCCCTCGGGAGTCGACGGCATCAGCATCGGGGTCTCAACCTCGACGAAATCTTGGCCCACCATGGCCGAACGAATCGAAGCGTTGACCTGCGAGCGCACTCGCAGGTTCTTCTGCATCCGGGCACGGCGAAGGTCGACGTAGCGATGCTTGAGACGGATCATCTCGTCGACGTCGTCGGCTCGCTGATCCATCGGGAACGGAGGAGGCTCAGCGATCGAGAGGATCTCGACCTCACACGGCTTCAGCTCGATCTCACCGGTCGGCAGGTCGCTGTTGATGGTGTCGCCGGTGCGCGCCACGACGGTGCCGGTCACCTTGATGACGTATTCAGCTCGGACGTCGACGTCGTTGTCGACAACACACTGGGTCACACCCGAGTGGTCTCGGATGTCGACGAAGGCAAGGTGCTCGCCATGCTCGCGCCGTCGATTCACCCACCCGGTGAGGGTGACCTGGCTGTCGACGTGTTCGAGGCGGAGTTCGCCGCATCGGTGGGTGCGCATCATGACGGAAGCAATTCCTTGATCGTTGCGAGCATTTCGGCTCGGGGAACGACGACCTGATCGCGGTCGTCGAGAAGTGGGCGGACACTGACGGTAGCGGCGGCGGCCTCGTCGGCACCGATGATCACGGCAACCGGGGCGCCAGATCGATTGGCCGCTTTCATCTGAGCCTTCATCGAACGATGATCGAAGCTGCGGTCGACCGCCAACCCGGCCCGACGAAGCTCGTCGGCGATCTCGAGACCATCGAGGCCTCCGGTCGTCGCAACAACCCAAACGTCGACGGTCGTGTCGGGCTCGGGGAACACCCCGGACGCATCGCAGGCAAGCAACGTTCGGTCGATGCCGAGTGCAAACCCAACGCCGGGTTCATCGGGCCCGCCGAGGTTGGCGACCAACCCGTCGTAGCGTCCTCCGCCACCGACCGCGGTCTGAGCCGAGTCGAGTGAGCCCGCCACGAACTCAAAGGCGGTGCGGGTGTAGTAGTCGAGCCCGCGGACGAGGCGGGGAGTCAATGTGAACTCGATGTTGAGGGCCATGAGGCCAGCCTTGACCCGCTCGAATGCCGCCTCTGCTTCGTCCGAGAGGTGATCGGTGATCAGAGGAGCACCCTCGATGAGCGGTGCGTCTTGTGGACGTTTCGAATCGAGCACTCGAAGTGGGTTGGTCTGGAGCGTGACTCGGCTCTGCTCGGACAGCGCGTCGAGGTTGGCTTCGAAGTAGGCCCGCAGTGCGTCCAGATACCCGGGACGGTCGGACGCATCACCCAGCGTGTTCAGCTGGAGCGTGACATCGGTGAGACCCAGGCGCTCGTAGAACCGGGCTGCCATGGCGATCAGCTCAACGTCGAGATCAGGGTCGTTACTTCCAATGACCTCAGCACCCACCTGCTCGAACTGGCGGTAGCGACCCTTTTGTGGCTTGTCGTAGCGGAACGCCGGGCCGGCGTACCAAACCTTCCACGGAGTCAGCTGGCGGTTCTCGGCGAAGGCTCGACACACCGAGGCCGTGAACTCCGGCCGCAGAGCGAGATGGCGATCACCCTTGTCGACGAAGTCGTACAGCTCTTTCGACACGACATCGCTCGCCTCGCCGAGGCGAGTGAACACGCTCATGTCCTCGAACATCGGCGGCACGATCTGCCCGAAACCAGACGACGACGCTTCTTCGGCGAAAAGCGCAACAAACGCCCGCCACCGATCGGTGGTTGGCGAAATCAGGTCCCTGGTGCCGGGGGCTGCTTGGAAAGAGGGTCGAGCCATTCCGGGCGAGGATAGGGCGCTGGCTTCGCCAGCTGGCGCCCATTTCTCCGAACGATCCTCAGCGGCCTTGGCCGGGGAGAACTCGGTAGGCGTCGTAGACACCGTCGACGCCGTGAAGGGCACGGAGCAACGAGTCGAGGTGTGACGGATCAGCGATTTCAAAGTCGAACGTGAGACGGGCGATTCGATCGTCGCCGGTGACCGTGGTTGAGCCAACGATGTTCACGTGATGCTCGGAGAACATGTTCGACACGTCCAACAGGAGCCGCGAGCGGTCATACGCCTTCACCTCGATCGAGGCGACGAAGTCAGCACCTGTCGAATCCGAATCCCACTCAACGTCGATCAGCCGGTCGTTCTGAGTCGCCGAAAGCGACATGGCGTTTGCGCAGTCTGCTCGGTGCACCGACACGCCACGACCTCGCGTGACGAACCCCAGAATGGCGTCGGTAGGGACGGGCGTGCAGCAGCGGGAAAGACGAATCAAGACGTCGTCGAGCCCCTCGACGTGCACTCCGACCGAGCCGGCACGACGCCGGCGTTGGCGTCGTGCGGTAACCGGCAACGACTCCTCGGTCCGACCGCCGGTTCCGTCGAGTTCTTTGGCGACCCTGGCGGCGATCGACTCGCCGGACACGTGATGCTCACCGACAGCGGCCTTCATCGCTGCCACGTCGCCGTAGTTCATACGTTCGGCGATCGTGTCGAGCGTTCCGGCTGCCGCAATCTTCTGGACGGGCAGCCCGAGCTTCCGCATGGCTTTGGTCAGCTCATCTTCACCCGTGGCGATGGCATCTTCACGCCGCTCGCGGGAGAACCACTGCTTGATCTTGCTGGCAGCTCGTGGCGAACGAACGAAGGTCAACCAATCCCGAGATGGCCCGGCCGACTCGACCTTCGACGTGAAGATTTCGACGGTCGAACCCGAGGTCAACGGTTCGGACAGCGCAACCAACCGACCGTCGACCTTGGCGCCGACGGTTCGGTGTCCAACGTCGGTGTGAATCGTGTAGGCGAAGTCGACCGGAGTTGCCTCGGCGGGCAGGGTGATCACGTCGCCGTTCGGCGTGAAGACGAAGACCTCTTCCTCGTCGAGGTCGATCTTGAGATTGGCCATGAAGAGGCCGGGGTCGCTGGTTTCAAGATCCCAGTCGATGATGCGGGTGAGCCACGGAAGATCGAGCGACTCAACATCGGTGTTTCGTGGAGCGTCAGGGGCAACGCCGTCTTTGTAGAGATAGTGCGCAGCGACGCCGAACTCGGCTCGCTCGTGCATCTCACGAGTGCGGATCTGCACCTCGATTGGTTTGCCCTGCGGCCCAACAACCGTCGTGTGCAACGACTGGTAGAGGTTGAACTTGGGCATCGCCACGTAGTCCTTGAAACGGCCCTGCACCGGTTTCCAGGTTGCGTGGATCGAGCCGAGGGCGGCATAACAGTCTCGGACCGATTCGACGGTGACACGAATGCCGACCAAGTCATGGATCTCGTTGAACTCGCGACCCTTCACCACCATCTTTTCGTAGATCGAATAGAGGTGCTTCTCACGCCCGTAGACGTCGGCTTCGATATGTAGTTCTTTCAGACGGAACCGGACGTCTTCGAGCACCTGGGTGAGGAAGATGTCGCGCTCTGGGGCACGAACCGCCACCATGTTCTCGATCGTGGCGTATCGCTTCGGGTGTAACGCAGCAAAGCTCAGCTCTTCGAGTTGCGCCTTCACCTCTTGGATGCCGAGGCGGTGAGCCAGCGGTGCGTAGACGTCGAGCGTCTCGCGAGCCGTGCGCTCCTGCTTCCATGCTGGCAACGCCGCAATCGTTCGAAGGTTGTGCAGCCGATCACACAACTTGATGATCAGCACGCGCAGATCTTTCGACATTGCGACGAGCATCTTGCGGAAGGTTGCGGCCTGCTGCGCTTCTTTCGAGTCGAAGCGAAGGCGGTCGAGCTTCGTGACACCCTCGACGATCGCAGCAACGTCTGGCCCAAACTCGAGCTCGACATCGGCAGACGTCAGATCGGAGTCCTCCACGGCGTCGTGGAGTAGCGCAGCAGCGATCGTGACCTCGTCGAGGCCGAGCTCGGCGACGATGCCAGCGACGGCGATCGGATGCACGATGTAGGGCTCGCCCGACTTGCGGCGTTGCGGAGCGTGAGCTTCGGCCGCCATCTGGTAGGCCCGTTTGATGAACTCAGCTCGCTCATCTCGGCTCGGCCCGGTGAATCCAGCGATCAGCGGAGCGATCTCGTCCTCAGGAGTCTGACGCCCCATCGTCCAAGGCAACGTGCGGTGAGCGAGGACCATCAGCTCACCCTCCAGAGCGCAACGATCGCTTCGTCGTCGAGGTTGGACGATGCGTTGTTGATCACGTCGCGACCTCCCAAGCCATCGAGCTCGAGGACTGCTCGAACCCCGGCGACCGTCGCTCCAGCTGATTCGACGAGCGTCACGACCGCTGCTGCGGTTCCGCCCGTGGCGATGACATCGTCGATCACGAGTACCCGCTCCCCTGCCTCGAACGCATCAGCCTGCACCTCGACACGGTCGGTGCCGTACTCGAGGGCGTAGTCGACACCGATCAGTTCGCCGGGCAACTTGCCGGGCTTGCGGGCCGCGACGAACCCAACACCGAGGCGTTGGGCGACAGCCATGCCGACGATGAATCCGCGTGCCTCGATTCCAACGACCACGTCGATCGCGCTGAGGCTGGAGCCGCCAACATCACCACACATCGCGATGGCGCAGCGAGAGGTTGCCGACGACGATCGCCACAGCGGCGACAGGTCACGAAATTGGATGCCGGGCTTTGGAAAGTCCGGAATGGTCGCAACAACCTCGACCAGCCACTCGGGCGGGGTGTACGACGGCGATGGCGACATCGCTCAAGACTAGCGACTACTTGGCTTCTGCCCGGCGCCTGGCGGCTCGACGCTCTCGAAGCTCGAGTTCGGCTTCCTCTTCCGGTTGACGGTTCTTCAACCAGGTGAGGAAGGGAGCAGCGAGGAAGATCGACGAGTACGTGCCAAGAATCAGGCCGATGAACAGCGCAATCGAGAAGTCTCGAAGTGTTGCACCACCGAGGAGGAGCGCTCCGACGACGAGCATCGAGAGCACGGGAAGCACGGTGGTGATCGTCGTGTTGATCGAGCGCATCAGCACCTGATTCATCGACCGGTTCACCAGATCGCCGTATCCCTTCACGCGGGAGTTGCCGTCGAGTTCGTTCTCGAGAATCTTGTCGTAGACGACGACCGTGTCATAGAGCGAGTAGCCCATGATCGTGAGCAGCGCGATGACGGTCGCCGGACTCACTTCCAGTCGAAGGATCGAGTAGATGCCAGCCGTGATCAACAGGTCGTGCACCACTGCGACGAGTGCACCGGCCGCCATCCGCCATTCGAGACGCCAGGCCAAATAGATGGCGACGACGAAGAAGAACGCCACGAGCGCACGAATCGCCTTTGAGGTGATCTGATCACCCCAGGTCGGGCCGACCTCGTTGATGCTCACGTCGTTGGTGGTCACACCACCGAGCTCGGCGAGTGCCTCGACGATGTCGGTCGAGTTCTCGAGCAGTTCGGCACCGGTTTGCACACGGATGAACGAGCCACCATCGGGGTCGCCGACGAGCTGCACACGAACGTTGTCGCTACCGGGAAGTGCGTCTCGAGCCTGGCCGACATCGACCGATTCGGGGACGGACACCTCGAAGATGCCGCCGCCTTCGAACTCGATCGATGGCTTGAGGCCAAGGATGACGAGCGCAAGCACCGAGATCACCATCAGGGCGACCGACGCCGGGATCGACTTGGCCCACAGCGGGACGAAGTCGATGGTGGAACGGGAGTGGTAGAGATCTTTCAGGATGCTCTTCATGATGACGCTCCTCCCTCAGGCATACCGACGAGTCGGGGGTTGGCCTGCACCTTTGGACGCGATGCGATCCAAGCGAGAGCCGGCCGCATGAACATGTAGGACACCAACAAGTCGAGCATCGTTGCGATGCCGAGATAGAGGGCGAAACCCTTCACGGCTCCGACGGTCAAGAAATAGAGCAGACCGGCGGCGATGAGGCTGACAACGTCGGCCTTCACGATGGTCGAGATCGCGCTCTGATAGGCGCGTTCGACCGCGGTCGTCACCCGTCTTCCCTTCGACGCGATGTCCTTCACATTCTCGAAATAGACGATGTTCGAGTCCGTCGACACACCGATCGAGACGATCAGACCGACGATTCCTGCCAGAGAAATCGCAAGTCCGTAGTTCTCTCCAAGCCACGAGATGATGGTCCACAGCAAGAGGCCGGAGATCAACAGTCCGCCGATCGCGACGAGGCCGGCGAGGCGGTAATAGAAGAGCACGTAGATCCCGACGAGCGACAGGCCGATGATGCCGGCGATGACGCCGGAACGAAGCACATCGTCACCGATCGAGGCCGACACCGTGCGCTGCTGCTGAGCTTCGAGCTCGACGGGCAGGGCACCGAAGCGAAGCGCGAGCGCAAGGTTGCGGGCGCTGTCTTCGTCGAACGTTCCCGAGATCACGATGTTGTCGCGAGCGAAACTGGCGGCGTTGATCAGCGGGGCCGAGACGACCTCGTGATCGAGCACGATCGCCAGCGCGCCACGAGGCTGACCGGTTTGTGAGTCGGTGCCGGTCGCTGGGCAGACGGCGCCGTTCGTTCCAGCGAACGGGTTCGCACAGATCGCAGCGATGTCGTTAAACGCTCCAATCCCCTCTGCGCCGTCTCGGAACAGTGGGTTGACCGACCAGGTAATGCCGTCAAAGGCGACCTCGGCGCTTTCGAGCGACTCACCGGTGAGCAGTGCCGGGCCGAGACAGTACAGACCACCGTCGACTCCTTCGAGCAACACGAACGCTTCTGGGTCGTCGTCTTCGGGAGCCGTGACACCTTCGGTGCAACCAGCTTCAACCTGCGCTTGCAAGCCCGCTTGAGGATCCGGAGCGATGACGGGGTTGTCTTCGTCGGTTTCCTCATCGCTCGCTGGATCGTCAGCGTCTGATCCATCTGCATCGTCATCAGCCGGCTCTTCGTCGGCATCGTCATCAGCCGGCTCTTCGTCAGCGTCGGAATCCTGCTTTTCACGGATCGGCGGAAGTGAGCCTTCTTCTTCGTCCCCTGAGTCATCGGATGGTTCTGGTTCATCGGATGGTTCTGTCTCATCGTCCGAGATGGCATCGGGGTCGATCGACGGATCGAACTCGTTGCCCTCGCCATCGACCGCTCCGCCATCGAGGCCGCCAAGGCCGGCGCCAACACCGGCGAATGCGGCGGGATCCAGAATCACCGGTCGGAACAACAGCTGGGCCGTTTCACCGACGAGCTGGAGTGCTCGCTCTTTCTGCTCGACACCAGGAAGGTCGACGACGATCGTTTCGCCCTGGCGAGAGATCTCGGGCTCGGCCACACCGAGGCCATCGACTCGGTTTCGAATGATCTCAACGGTTTGATCGAGGGACTCCTCGTCGAACTCCGCACCTTCGGCCGGCTGGTAGACAGCCGAGACGCCACCCTGGAGATCGAGGCCGAGCAGTGGCTGGTTGCCGACTGCAAGTGTGTAGATAAATCCAAAGACCGCAATCACCGCAAGGGTGGCCGCAGACCAGATCGAATTGCCGGACGACTGCGCAGCAGCAGCCGCTTCACGCCGCTCGCGCGAAGCAGACCGTTTGGCCGAATCCGCCTTCTTGTCGGCTGGCTTCTTCGACTTGCCGTCGGACTTCGCCATCAGTTGGTCTCCGCATCGACCGACTCATCATCGGCGACGAGACCGGCCACCGAGTTGCGGGTGACCTTCAGTTCGATGTCCGGAGCAACCTCGATCCACACGGTGGTGGGATCAAGAGCGGTGATGAATCCAAAAATGCCTGAGGTCAGCAGGACCTCGTCGCCCTCTTCAAGGGCGCTGATCATCATTTGGGTCTTCTTCTGACGCCTCTGCTGAGGCAGGATCAAAAACCCGTACATGACCGCGAAAATGACGGCAAAAACGGCGAGCTGTGCCACGACGTGACCTCCAGCTCGGGAACGCTAGCGCACCGAGCTAGTCACCCCACGCAGCCAGAACATCGGATCGCAACGACTCAAAGGTTCCGGCCGCAATCGAAGACCGCATCTTGGCGGTCAGGTCGGCCAGCCATGCCAGATTGTGGAGCGTGATGATCCGACCGGCGGTCTGCTGGTTCGTCACCAAGAGGTGGCGGAGGTAGGCCCGGGAGTATCGGCTCGACAGCGGGTGATCGAAGTTTGGATCAATCGGGCTGTCGTCCTTCGCAAACTTGAGGTTGCGGATGTTCAACCGACCCTCGCTCGTGAGTGCGGTGCCGTGGCGAGCCAGGCGAGTCGGCAACACGCAGTCGAACATGTCGACCCCGTTCGCGACGGCTTCGACCAGGCCGACCGGATCGCCGAGGCCCATGAAATAGCGGGGCTTGTCTGCGGGGAGCTCCGCTGTTGCCGCTGCAAGCGCCGGCACCATCTCGTCTCGAGTCTCGCCGACCGACAACCCGCCGACGGCGTAGCCATCAAATCCAATTTCGACGGTGCGGCGAGCGGAGTCACCACGCATGTCGACATCCACACCACCCTGCACGATGCCGAATTGGGCTTGATCAGGTCGGCTGTGGGCTGCCTTGGAGCGCTCCGCCCAACGAAGCGTGCGCTCGAGCGCGTCGACCTGCACCTTCCGGGGCGATGGAAGTGGCGGACATACATCGAGCACCATGGCGATATCGGCGCCGAGTTGTTCTTGGACACGAACCGACCGCTCCGGTGAGAGTTCCACTTTCGATCCGTCATAGACCGACTTGAACGTGGCGCACTCTTCGGTGATCTTCGGCTCGAGTGAGAAGATTTGGTAACCGCCGGAGTCGGTGAGCATGTGGCCCGACCAATCCATGAACGAATGCAGCCCGCCCATCGTCTCGATGAGATCGGAGCCCGGTCGCTCCATCAAGTGATAGGTGTTTGCGAGCACGATCGGCGGACCGAGTTGGTCCAGATCGTTCGTGTCGAGCAACTTCACGGCCGCCCGCGTGCCCACCGGCATAAAGACCGGCGTTTGAATCTGCCCTCGAGGTGTCGTGATGATCCCGGTTCGGGCCTTGCCGTCGGTATGGGTGATGTCGATCGACAATTTGCTCACGGCATGAGGCTACGGCGATCGGCCGCAATGACTGTTGCGTGTCTCTCGCCTACGGTCACTCGATCGTGATGGATGATCCAACAGCTTCAGACCGACCAACTGCGGTTCCGAGGGCGGGCTCGCCCGAAACGTGGTTGGCGTCGACCATCGAGGACGTCGTCGATCCCGATCTGAAGATTTGTGATGCTCACCATCATCTGTGGGATCACAAGGCCAGCACCTACTTGATCGACGATCTCCATGCCGACACCGGCGATGGCCACCGAGTCGCCACCACGATCTTCATCGAGTGTGGCTCGGAATATCGAAAGGACGGGCCCGTCGAATTGCGCTCGGCCGGCGAGGTCGCATTCGTCGCACGACAGGCCGAACTCAGTCGCGTGGCCGATGGTGCCGAAATTCGAGGCATCATCTCCCACGCTGACGCCACGCTCGGAGCAGACATCAACCCCGTGCTCGATCTGCACGTTGAACTGGGCGACGGGCGCTTCCGAGGAATACGACATGCAGCCGCCTGGGATGCCAGTCCGCTGATCAAACAGGGCCACTCCGCTCCTCCGCCGGAGCTTCTTCGTCGCGATGACGTTCGTGCTGCGGTGAAGGCACTTGGCAAACGAGGACTCGTCTTTGAAGCGTGGGTGTTCTGGCCGCAGGTTGCGGACGTCATCGACCTTGCGAGGGCGTGCCCGAACACGATCATCGTGCTTGATCACCTCGGCGGGCCGATCGGCATCGGCCCCTACAAGGACCAGCGCTCGACCGTGATCGCATCGTTGCGCCAGCAACTGGTGGAGTTGGCCGAGTGCCCGAACGTCGTCGTCAAACTCGGCGGCATCGGCATGTCGATCTACGGCGATGGCTGGCACAGAGGCGAGACCGCACCAACTTCTGATCAGGTCGAAGCGGTGTGGGGTGAACAGATTCGGTGGACGGTCGAGCAGTTCGGCGCAGAGCGATGCCTCTTCGAATCGAACTTCCCGATGGACCGGGTTGGCATGTCGTATCGGGTGTTGTGGAACGCCTTCAAGAAGTCGGTCGCCCACGCCTCCGAGGGCGAACGCGAACTTCTCTTCCACGACACGGCGACTCGGGTGTATCGCCTCGACGATGACTTTTAAGCATCCAGACTTTTCGCTAGCGGGTCCGCTCCAACAACATCGCATCGCCGAACGACAAGAAGCGGTAGTCAGCAGCGAGAGCGTGCTCGTAGATCTCGCGCCAACGGGGGCCGATCAGCGCATCGATCATGACGAGCAGCGACGAACGCGGCACGTGGAAGTTGGTGAGGAGTGCGTCGACGACCTGCCACTCGAAGCCGCGGTGGATGAAGAGGTTGGTATCGCCCTCGAGTTGGCCTGAGGCGGCGGCAGATTCGAGCGTTCGAACCGTCGTCGTACCGATCGCCACCACACGTTTGGCGGCACAGATCTGTTCCCACACCTCGGGCTCGATTCGGTAGCGCTCGTGGTGCATGTCGTGATCGAGCACCGAGTCGGTCGAGATCGGGCGGAAGGTGCCAAGCCCAACGCGGAGCTCGACGCGAGCGACGTCGATCCCGCGGGCGGCGAAACCACTGAACACATCGTCGGTGAGGTGCAGGCCCGCCGTTGGAGCGGCCACCGAACCGGGTTCGTCGGCGTAGACGGTTTGGTATCGCTCCGGATCAGCCAATGGGGCGGTGATGTAGGGAGGCAACGGAACCTCACCGACCGAGTCGAGGAGATCATCGACGAGTAGATCGACCACCCGTCGCCCATCGTCGAGCTGGTCGACGATCTCGATGGCCGGGGTGCCTGGTTCGTCGGCCACGGTTCGGTGCTCGAGCACGGTGCCGACTCGCAGCCGCTTCCCCGGCCGGACGAGTGCTCGCCATCGACGGTGTTCACCCGTCGGCTCGAGCAACAGGACTTCAACAGCTCCGCCGGTTGCTTTGAAGAGATGGAACCGGGCCGACAACACGCGGGTGTCGTTCACCACGACGAGATCGCCAGGCTGGAGCAGGCCGGGCAGATCGGCCACGGTGTGGTCGCTGAACGCATCACCGTTGTCGACGAGGAGCCGAGCGGCGTCGCGGGGTTCAGCTGGGATCTGGCCGATCGCCGATTCGGGAAGGTCGTAGTCGAACTCGCTCGCCGCGAGTTCGCCCTTCGAGGCTGCCTCGGTCATGGGTCAGCTGAAGAGCGGTGGGACGTCAGGCGCGCCGACCGAGCCATCCGGAGGCGCCATGCCGAGGTGTTGCCATGCGGCCGGTGTTGCGACTCGACCCTGGGGCGTGCGCAGCAACAGCCCCTGCTGGATCATGAATGGCTCGATGACATCTTCGAGCGTTTCGGTCGGCTCAGCGACCGAGATTGCGAGTGTCTTCAACCCAACCGGACCGCCGTTGAAGTGGACGCAAAGGTTCTGCAACACGGTTCGATCGGTTTTGTCGAGGCCTCGCTCATCGATGCCGAAGAGGGCGAGGCCATCGGCTGCTGTCTCCTCGTTGATGATCCCGTCGGCCCGCACCTCGGCGTAGTCCTGGACTCGTTTGAGGAGACGGTTGGCGATTCGAGGAGTGCCGCGACTTCGTCTGGCGATCTCCGCTGCGCCGATCGGATCGATCGACACGCCGAGGATTGCCGCGGCTCTCGTCACGATGATCTGCAGGTCGGCCGGGCTGTAGAACTCGAGTCGGAAGTTGAAGCCGAATCGATCGCGCAGCGGCCCCGTGATGAGGCCGGTTCGCGTGGTGGCGCCGACCATCGTGAACGGCTCGAGATCGAATCGGACCGAACGTGCGGCCGGACCTTTGCCGAGCATCACGTCGATCTGGAGGTCTTCCATCGCTGGATAGAGCACCTCCTCGACGGGGCGGGGCAATCGATGGATCTCGTCGATGAAGAGCACGTCGCCCTTCTCGAGATTCGATAGCACCGAGGCGAGGTCGCCGGCCTTTTCAATGGCGGGGCCGGACGTGATGTGAAGGTGGGCACCGAGTTCGGTCGCCACGATGCCGGCGAGTGTGGTTTTGCCAAGCCCGGGTGGGCCGGCGAAGAGCAGGTGATCGGCCGCTTGACCACGGGCTCTGGCCGCATCGAGGATGACGCCGAGGCGTTCCTTCAGTTCGGTCTGGCCAACGAACTCATCGAGCGACCTCGGGCGGAGACCACCTTCGTCGTGCACGCCACCACGCACCTCCTCGGGCAAGGCATCGGGGGCAACCCATTCATCGCGGGGCATCTCAGGCTCCGGCGGCGAGCGCTCGCAGCGCCTTCTTCAACAGCTCGCCCGAATCCATCGCGGCACGAACGTCGACGGGGTCGAGCGCCTCGATGGCCGAGCGCACCTCATCGGATCCGTAGCCAAGTGCATCGAGCGCCGCTCGCACATCGGCGATGATGGCTCCGGTGTTGGCGTTGTCGGTGAGATCGATCGCCTCGCCGTCGTCGGTGTCGAGGACCGGAAGCACGAGGGTCGACTTGAGGTCGACGAGCAGCCGTTGCGCCGTCTTCTTGCCAACGCCGGGAACGTCGCACAGCGCACCCAGGTCGTCTTGGGCGAGCACACGAGCGAGCTGGTGCGGTGGGTAGGTGCCGAGGATGGCGAGCGCAAGAGCCGGGCCAACCTTGTGTGCGCCGAGCAGGCCCTCGAACGCCAGGCGCTCATCTTTGGTGGAGAAACCGAAGAGTTTCTGATCCGCTTCCCAGTGGTGATGGTGCACGAACAGGAAGACCTCGCCGCTTGCGGGCATGGAGGACAACGTCGCCGCCGTGACCGTCAGCCGATAGCCAACACCATGGGTCTCAACGAGGATTTCGGCGTGCCCCTTGTCGAGCGCTGGATCCCGATCGATGACGTCACCGCGAATAGAACCGATCATCAGTGGGCCTTCACTCGGAGCGCCAACGGCTCATGGGCGACGTGGCACAGCGCGACGGCGGCGGCATCGGCCGCGTCGGCTGGTTTGGGGGCTGTCGAAAGCCCGAGAAGGTTCTGCACCATGAGCTGCACCTGTTTCTTGTCCGCCCGGCCATCGCCGGCTACCGCCGCCTTGATTTGAGACGGAGAGTACTCAGCAACTCGCGAACCGCGACCCGCCGCTTCCGCAATCACGATGCCCGACACCTGCGCCACCGAGACCGCGGTGCGCACGTTGTTCTGGAAGAAGATTCGTTCGACGGCGACCACCTGCGGCTGGAACTCAGCGATCAGCGCTCGCATCTCGTGAGCGATCTCGGCGAGACGTTCCGGGGTTGGATCATCGGGCGGTGTCGTGATGACCCCGATCGCAATCGCCCGGCTTCGACCGCGTCCCGATGGTTCCAAAACGGCGTAGCCACAGCGAGAGAGGCCGGGATCGACGCCGAGTACGAACATGTGTACGAGGGTAGCGGTTGCTTCAGGTTGCTCAGGGGATGCCGATACCACCACCGTGGATCGAGAATCAGAGAACCCCGTAGCCGAATCTCAGGGCAACCAAGCTCGCGAACTCGTCGTGGACGTTTCCGGCGTCGACCGCTGGTTTGGCGACGTACAGGCGCTGACGAACCTGTCGATCGAAGTGCCAAAGGGGTCGATCACCGTCCTCCTCGGCCCGAACGGCGCTGGCAAGACCACCGCCATCCGAATGATCACCGGTGCCCTCGCCCCGGACAACGGAACCTCCCGCGTCTTCGGTATGGACCCGGCAACCGCCGATGGCGAAGAGGTTCGCGCCCGTTGTGGCGTCGTCTCGGCCAAACCGTCGCTGTATGACCGGCTCAACGGATGGGACAACCTGCGCTACGCCGCCGAGCTCTACGGCCTTGGCCGAGGCAAAGCAGCTGACGCTCGAATCGAAGAGGCTGCTGCCACGTTCGGCATCGATGCCGCCCTCGATCATCAGGTGGGCGGCTACTCGACCGGCATGAAGACGCGCCTCGCTCTGAGCCGCTCGATCCTCCACGACCCGGATCTCCTCCTTCTCGATGAGCCGACCTCGGGCCTCGACCCTGAGTCCGCTCTCGCCGTACTCGATCTCATCCGCCAGATGACTGGGCAGGGGCGAACGGTGCTCATGTGCACCCATCTTCTGCTCGAGGCTGAGGGCCTGGCGGATGAGATCGTGGTGATGCAGCACGGCACGAGCCTGTTGTCTGGCCGCCCTGACGATCTCGCAACGCGCTACTGGCCCCAGCCGATCGTGCGCCTCTCGGCGGAATCCGGCGCTGACCTCGACGGACTGGCCAACGCCTCTGGTGTCGTCACCTACGAACGCTCTGAAGAGACCGCAACACTTGGTCTCCAGTCGCTCGACCACGTGCCCGATCTCGTCGCAGCCGCCGTTGCTGGTGGCGCACGCGTGACGAGCACCGTGCCGTTCGTCCCGACGCTCGAAGACTTGTACTTCGCTGTCCGCCGCGACCACGGTTCGACCATCGATGAGATCCCACCACCCGGCGGATCGAGTGGCCGACCAAGCCGCGAAACCGCAAGCACCCAGGCCTGAGAGGAACATCATGACCACGATTTCACCCGACCAGGCAACCAAGCCCGTCACCGCTCCGATCAAGAAGTCCGCCAACCAGAAGGGCGGATCCGGCGACGGCAAGATGAACTGGAGCCGAGCCTTCACGGTGGCCCGGACCGATCTCAAGCAGCTCGTTCAAGCTCGGGACTTTTGGGTTCCAATGATGCTCCTCGGCTCGTTCTTCTTCGTCATCATCCCGACGATTCTGCTGCTCACGATCACCCGAATCGGCGACGTCGAAACGGTCGCTCGGATCTCCGAGACACTCGAAGTCCTCCCCCAGCAAGCGCAGGAACAACTTCGTGGCGACAGTCCTGAAGGCCAGACGGGTTACGCACTCGCCGTGTTCTTGTTCGCCCCCGTTGCCGTCATCGTGCCACTCACGATCTCGACCGCCGTCGGCGCCGCAACCATCGTCGGCGAGCGTGAAAAGGGAACGGGTGAGTTCTTGGCCCACTCCCCCGCCGGCGCTCGTGAGATCTACATCGGCAAGCTGATCGCCAGCGTCGTCCCCGGCTACGTCACCACGGTGGTTGGCTTCAGCGCCTACTCCTTGATCGTGAACCTCACGGTCGGCCCCGAGGTCGGTGGCTGGTTCTTCCCCACCGCTCAGTGGTGGCTGATGATCCTGTGGATCCTTCCGCCGTTCCTCCTCATCTGCCTGTCGCTTGTCTTGCGACTCTCGGCAAAGGTGAAATCGACCGCGGCCGCACAGCAGGCCTCCGGCCTCATCTCGCTACCGCTCATCATGATCGCCTACAGCCAAGCGACCGGTGTGCTCTTCGGTGCTGGCAACGTGGCGATCTACCTCGGCGCAGCTGCCTGGGTGCTCGCCATCGTCAGCCTTACCCGAGGCGTTCGATCGGTCACCCGCTCACGCCTTCTCGGCGTGGCAAGCGGGATCTAGCCACAACCTCGTCGCCGCAACCCGTCGCCCCAATCCGTCGCCCAACCCATAGCCGCCGCCCGTTTCGAGGCGCTGGTAGCGTTCGGCCTCAGTTCGAGGAGGCCTGCCATGTCCACCCTGGAGAATCGTCCAAACACCGCGCTGCTCGTCATCGACGTGCAGACCGGCGTTGTCGCCAACGCTCACGATCGCGACGTCGTGCTCACCAACATCAACTCACTCGTCGACTCAGCGCGAGCAGCGGATGCCCCCGTGATCTGGGTGCAGCACAACGACGATGAGATGCCGACCGGTAGCGACGGCTGGGAGCTCGCTCCCGAGCTCTCACCAGCGGCGGACGAGACCATCGTGCACAAGAGCTTCCGCGACTCATTCGAAGACACTGATCTCGAGCAGGTCTTGGCTGACGCCGGTGTTGGGCGCCTCGTCGTCTCGGGAGCGCAGACCGACTTCTGTGTGCGTTGGACCCTGCACGGAGCGCTAGCTCGGGGCTACGACACGATTCTCGTCGGTGATGCCCACACCACCGATGACATGTCAGCCCACGATCTCCCTTCGGCCGCCCACGTGATCCGCCACACCAACATGTTCTGGGACGCGGGGCTTGCGCCCGGCCGCGAATCCGGCACCGCCTCGACAGCCGATGTGCGCTTCAACGCTTCTCCATCGCAGTGACCGGCGAAACCGATCTCGCAACGATGCTGGCGTCAATCGCCGTTCACCGCGAGCCGGGCACGTTCTGTTTCATCTCTGACGCCTCCAGCGACATCGCTCCCGAGCTGGCTGCGCAGTCTCTGGCGACCGTGCGAGAGGCGGAGGGAATGACACACGTCGTTCCCGTCGAAGCAGCGCGTTCACACGGCATCGAACCCCACTACGAAGCCGCCTGGCTCACCCTTGAAGTCCACTCGGCACTCGAGGCGGTTGGACTGACCGCAGCCTTCTCTCGCGCGCTGGCCGACGCCAGACTCTCCTGCAACGTCCTCGCCGGGTTCCATCACGATCACCTGCTCGTCCCCGCTGACCAAGCCAACGATGCCATCGCAGCGATCGAGTCACTGCGGGAGAGCTGAGCACGCAACGTGGTTGCATTCTCGCTTCCGGTGACTGTCACACCCCACTGCAATGATGTTCACATGAGGTTTCGGGTCTCCGATCCGTCGCCTTGATCACACGCTCTTCCCCTTTCGCAGCATCAGCTGCCGTTCAACCGCAGAGGTCTCCACCGAGGCCACCGGCAACGGAAGGGGTTTTGTCGTGCTCGATCCAGGATCGCAACGAGTGCTCAGCGCGCTCTCCTCGCTCGACGTCTCGATCGACGAGGCAGCCCAGGTTCCGACTCTCACGTTGGCTCCCCGCCAGCTCCACCACTACCTCGTCGGCCTGCAGTCCATCCGCTCTCGACTCGACGCGCTGCTGTGTTCCGTCACGGCCGATGCTGACCGAGCAGCCGTACAGACCACAACCGGTCATCGGTCCACCGCATCGTCGATCGGTGCGTCGACCAACGCCGACCCTGGCCTGATCTCGGCCGACCGCGTGCTCGGTCGATGGCTCGACGAGTTCCCGCTCTTCGCAGACGCATTCGCTGCCGGAATTCTGACCCGTCGCCACGTCCATGCGCTGAAGAAGATCGACATACCTCGCACCCACCTCGATTTGATCGAGGCTCAGCAGTACTTGATCGATGCCGCCGCTGGCTGCACCTGGCGCGACTTCGCACACGTGCTTCGCTACTGGCTGCTCGGCGCCGATCCTGATGGCGACGAACCAGCCGAGCACAAGCGTGGCAGGAGAGGATCGATCCGCACACTTGCCGACGGCATGGTCAAACAGGTCAACTACTTCGACCCGTTGACCGGTGCTGCGGTGAAGAACGCCGTCGACACGAGGGCCAAGGCCTTCTGGCGAGCCGACCTTGATGCCGCCGCCAGGGCTACCGACGACGAGTTCACCGCCCGAACGCACGCCCAACGTATGGCTGACGCCTCCGCCGAACTCCAGATCGGCGGTCATCACGCAACCGCACCGCCGGGCTCTCCGCCACTCATACACATCGTCATGAGCGAAGAGGTCGCTGAGGATGCGTTGACCCGCCTCGCCGACCCAGATGGTGTCGCCGCCGGGCGTTACCCATCGATCGACCCCGACCGCCTTCCGCTCGACGCTCACGATGTCGACGGCCGCTGCGAACTCATTGACGGCACGCCGATCCATCCCGCCGAGGCCGTCGCATTCCTCTCGAGGGCAACGCTGCGGCGACTCATCCTTGGCCCCGATTGCGAAGTCCTCGATCTCGGCCGAGCGGTCCGTGGCTTCCCACGCCGCCTTCACCAAGCACTCCTCGCCAGCGGTCGAGGGCGTTGTGCATTCGACGGGTGTGACTCACCCGTCAGCTGGCTCGAAGCCGATCACGTCTTCCCTTGGGCAAAGGGCGGCCGCACGTCGCTGCGGAACGGCCAGCTCCTCTGCGGCCCTCACAATCGAGCGAAAGGAGCAACCATCAATCCCGACCCACCGATTCCCCCACAACGGGAGTAGCGAGGGACGCCACTCAGATCTTGCAGTCCATTGAGATAGACGCCCCTCTTTCGAGACGCCGACACGAAAGATCTGCACCCTCTTCATGTACTGACTATCGGCGATACGGTGCCGCCTCTAAACCGGGTCTACGTAGCCAGATAGGTGAAATAGCCGGCGACGGCGGCTGCCGCGACGGCGAGACCGAAGGCCATCTTGATGGCGAACTTCAAGATCTTGAAGGCGACGTAGAGAACGACCACACCGACGATGATCGAGATGGTGAGTTCGCTCATTCTTCTTCGTCCCCAAGTGAGGCCATGACCTCGTCGGAGAGTTCGACGTTTGAGTAGACGTCCTGCACGTCATCGTGATCGTCGATCAAATCGACGAGCCGAAGCAGCGTTCCGGCGATTTCCTTCTCGGAAACAGGCACGGTGTTGCTCGGCATCATCGTCGAGTCCGACTCGAGAACTTCGATGCCCGCCTCTTCGAGTGCAGCGCGCAACGACAACACGTCGGACGGGTCGCACGTGACCTGCCAAAGCTCGCCGTGATCCTCGACGTCTTCGGCACCGTGCTCCATGCCGACCATCATCACGTCGTCTTCTTCGGCGGCGCGAGCGACCTTCACGACACCCTTGCGCTCGAACTGCCAGGCGACAGCGCCAGGCTCGGCGAGTGACCCGCCGTTCTTCGAGAGCAGCGACCGCATCTCGGATCCGGCGCGGTTGCGGTTGTCGGTGAGCACGTCGATCAACAACGCGACGCCACCGGGGGCGTAGCCCTCGTAGGTGATCGATTCGTAGTTGACGCCTTCGAGCTCACCAGTGCCCCGCTTGACGGCGCGTTCGATGGTGTCGAGCGGCACCGAGTTGTCTCGAGCCTTCTGGAACATGGTCCGCAGCGTCGGGTTCGAGTCCGGATCACCACCGCCTTGGCGGGCAGCGACTTCGACCTGTTTGATCAGCTTGGCGAAGAGCTTTCCGCGCTTCGCATCAGCGGCGCCCTTCTTGTGCTTGATCGTTGCCCATTTGGAATGACCCGACATGGCTGGCGAGTGTACTCACATGGCTCGGTTGCGTCGGTGCTGGTCAAGGAGCGCACCTTCCATGTCGATAGCTGGACGTGAGCGAGACTGCCTTCACAATCGACCATGCACCGTTGGACGCTGAGCCATCGCCGGTCGAGCAACCGAGCATTGCGGACCGGGTGGCCACCGCGCGCAGCCGACACTCCGACGAATTCCTCGTTGCGGCCGTCTTGTTCACCGCCACTGCAGCAGTGATGTGGATGTACACCTTCGGCTGGGTCACTCCTGTCCTCCGCTACCACAGCATCTGCACTTCGATTCCGACGGAGTACGGCCCGCCGGTACGAAACGTTTCGGTTCAATCCCTTTCTTTCGCCGTGTCGAGCAGTCTGGCCAGCATTGGGGCTGCGTTCTTCACGCGGATGCCGAAGACCGCGGTCATCGCATGTCTCTTAGTCCTAGGTGGCGCAGCGGCATTGACGGTTGCACAAGACGAACCGATTTACTTCCATTCCGTCTTTGTCGATTGTTACTGAGCTGCGTCACTCAAACCGGAATCCCTCGTAGCCAGCTGCCGCGCAGTCGGCGAGGGCTTCGAGGTACACGTCACTGCTTGGGATGTTGAGCAGCTGGCGTCGCTTGCCGGGGATGTTGGCACCCATGTACCAGCTGTTGGCTTTGCCGAAGAGTGTCTTGTCGGCCCAACCGGCGAGTTCGCCAGACCACTGTGCGGCGTGCTCTGGATCGGTATCGAACCGGGTGTATTCGTTCTGACGAACGTGATCGAGCAAGCCGATGACCCACTCGCCCTGCAGCTCGGCACACACCGGGCCGTTGCAGAACGCACCGGCGCTCTGCGGTCCGTAGAGCATCAACATGTTCGGGAAGCCGGGCGCTGCGACTCCAATGTGGGTGTCCACGCCGTCAGCCCACGCATCACCGATCAACACACCGTCGGCTCCTCGGAAGTCGAGCCGTGTGAAGCCTCCGGTGTTGGCATCGAACCCAGTCGCAAGAACGAGCACATCGAGTTCGACCAGCCCGGCTTCGGTCAATACGCCAGCCTCGGTGATCTCGATCAGCGGATCGGTCTTGAGATCGACGAGCGACACGTTGGGCTGATCGAAGATGTCGTAGAAGGTCTGCTCGAGCGACGGGCGTTTGGTTCCAAACGGGTACGGCGGGTCGGTGGGCGCGAGGCTCTCGTGCACCGACTCGTCACGGATGCGCGATCGGGTCTTGTCTCGCCAGAACTCATACGACAACCGGTTCGCATCGAGGTCGGACAGCGTGTCTTTGAACGTTCCAACCCAGAAGTGAAAGCCGCCTTTCGCCCATCGATCTTCGAAGACCTCGAGGCGCTCGTCCTCGGTGACCTCGAGCGCCGAACGATTGACGCGCTCCATGTCATGAAAGCTCCCCGGTGGCGCGTTGCGCCGACGAAACACATCGAGGTAGTCCTGCTTTGCGATCGTTTGCTCCTCGACGGTCAGCGAACGTTGCGCCATCGGCAGCGCATAGACCGGGGTTCGCTGAAACAGGGTGAGGTGCTCGGCGACGGGTGCCGCTTCTTGGGCAACCTGCACACCACTTGCGCCGGTGCCGATAATGCCCACCCGCTGGCCCTCGAGCGCCAAACCCTCGAGCGGCCACTGCGCCGTGTGGTGCGTGATGCCATCGAAGTCGGCGAGTCCTGCCAGGTCAGGAACGTACGGAGCCGATCCAAACCCGGTGCACATCAGCAGCCATTGGCAGTCATAAGCACGACCGTCATCCACACCCAGCCGCCATCGATCGCTGACCTCATCAAAGTGAGCCGAGCTGATCCGCGTGTTGAGGTCGATGTCTGGCGAGAGGTTCCAGATCGAGTCGACGTGATCGAAGTAGGCAACGAGTTCTTCGCGACCAGGGAAGCGTTCGGTCCAGTTCCAGTCCTCCCAGATCTCCGGCATCGAGTACTCGTAGTTCGGCACATGGCAATCAACCCGAGCACCGGGATAGCGGTTGTTGTGCCACACCCCGCCCAAGCCGCTGCCGGCTTCGACCAATCGGACCGACCATCCGGCCTCGCGCAAGCGCTTCAACTGATAGAGGCCGTTGAAGCCAGCGCCCACGATGACGACATCGTATGAATGGGCATCGTATGAATGAGCATCGTTTGAATCGGCTGGTGCATCCACGGCTTCTTCTCCCACGAGCAGCGAGGCTCGCAGCTTCTCACTCGCTGAAGCCGAAGACGTAGCCGACTCAGCCTGCCGATCGGATCTCGTCGAACACCAGGCTTGTTCGTTCGTCGGCGACGGCCGGGATGGCGGAGATTCGCCTGACCACCGTGTCTCGTAGCTCACGGACGTCGGAGACCGCCACATGCACGATCGCATCCTCGACACCGGAGATCACGTACACGGCCAGTGTCTCTTCCATCGATGACACCTCGGCAAGAAACGCGTTGATCGTCGCTTCATCGGTCGGCGACAACTTGATGAACACCATCGCCTGGATCGAACGGTCGAGTGCTTCCAGGTCGACATGGGCGTGATAGCCGGTGATCACGCCGCGCCGCTCCAACTCCTTCACCCGCGCCGCCGTGCTCGATGGCGCGAGGTCCACAACTGCGGCGAGCGCTCGCGTCGTCATCCGAGCATCGGCCTGGAGGGCCGCCACGATCTGTCGGTCGATCTCATCCACGGTCAATCTCAATCACGGTCGAGCTCAATCACGGTGCGCACCTCTCACGAATCAGCCTGTGATGGCCGTCACATCGACGGCGGAAGGTCCATCTTGGCGCGTTCTGACCGGACGAACCACAGTCCAAAGGACCAATTCACCGGCTTTTGCGCGACTGCATCAACCAACAGCCGCTGATGATGCACTCTGGAAGGCACTCTGACCGCCAGACCTTCTGCCAGGAGACCGAGATGACCGACACCTATCGCATCGAGGATCGCTACACCGCGACCGAGAAAACGGTGGCGCTGACCGGCGTCCAGGCAATGGCCCGGATTCCCATCGAACAGATCAGGGCCGATCGGGCGAACGGACGATCAACCGCCGCTTTGGTTGCCGGCTATCCAGGTTCACCTCTCGGTGGGTTCGACGGCGAGGCGGCTCGAGCGGCACGAACCGTGCCAGACATGGCGATCAAATGCCGTCCGGCTGTCAACGAGGAGCTTGCGGCGTCGATGGTGATGGGTTCACAGCTCGCCGCATCCCAACCCGACTCGATCTACGACGGAACGATCGGCGTTTGGTACGGGAAGGCTCCAGGCGTCGACCGGGCAGTCGACGCGCTTCGCCACGCTGTCTATGCCGGCACCTCGCGATGGGGCGGGGCCATCGCCCTCATCGGCGACGACCCGAACGCAAAGAGCTCAACGCTCCCCTCCTCATCCGCGGGCATCGTGGCCGACCTCCACATGCCACTTCTCTACCCCGGCGACCCTGGTGATGTGCTTGACCTCGGTCGACATGCGATCGCCCTGTCTCGGTTCACCGGGCTTTGGTCGGCCATGAAGATCGTCGCCGACGTCGCAGACGGCCTCACGACCGTCTCGCTCGATCCGCATCGGATCACTCCTGTGACCCCAGCGCTGTTTGACGAAGCCACCCGACGCCTTCCAGACGGTCGACTCCTCACGCCACACACGATCGATCTTGAGCAAGAGATCTACGAGGTCCGCTACCCACTCGCCGTCAACTACGCCTCGGCAAACGGGCTGAACACGGCAACGGTGAACCCCTCCGATGCATGGCTCGGCATCGTCGCCTCGGGCATCACCTACCGAGAGGTTCGTGAGGCGCTCGAACGTCTCGGGCTCGACTCAGAAGAGTCGATCGGCAAGGCAGGAATCCGACTCCTCCGCATGCAGATGCCGATCCCGTTCGACCCGGACACCGTCCGACGATTCGCCGACGGTGTCGAGACCCTCTTCGTCATCGAGGAGAAGATGCCGAACATCGAGTCGCTCATCAAGGACGCGCTCTACAACCAGGCGGTCCGGCCAACCGTCATCGGCAAAGCGGATCAGCACGGCACACCCCTCCTGCCGTCCTTTGGCGCCCTCGATGCCGACGGACTGATCGCTCCGCTGCGCCGCATTCTCTCCCCCGTGGTCGGTGAACGACTGACCCCGGAGGTGAAGAAGCGCCAGCTCATCCCGCTGATCTCCGAAACCGAACGAGCGCCGTTCTTCTGCTCGGGTTGCCCGCACAACCGCAGCACTGAAGTTCCCGAAGGCTCGCTGATCGGCGCCGGCATCGGCTGCCACACGATGACGCTGTTGATGGACCCCAATCGCGTCGGCGACATCGCCGGGCTCACGGCGATGGGGAACGAAGGCACGCAGTGGATCGGCATGTCCGACTTCGTCGAGCGTGACCACCTCATCCAGAACCTCGGCGACGGAACGTTCTTCCATTCGGGCCAGCTGGCCGTTCAAGCATCGGTCGCCTCCGGTGTGAACATCACCTACAAGCTGCTCTACAACGGCACGGTCGCCATGACCGGCGGCCAAGATCCGCAAGGCCAGATGTCGGTCGACGAGGTTGCCACCGCACTCCTTGCCCATGGCGTGTCACGAGTGCTGGTCACCTCTGACGAGCCAGAGAAGTACGGGCGAGTGATCCCTGCACCGGGAGACCGCCAAGTCCGCATCGGTGGTGATCGACTTCCCCGAGGTGTTGATGTCTGGGATCGGTCGCGACTGCTCGAGGCGCAAGAACTGCTGGCCAAAACGCCAGGCACCACCGTCCTGATTCACGATCAAGCCTGCGCCGCTGAGCTTCGACGAGCTCGCAAACGAGACAAAGCGCCGACTCCGGCCGAGCGGGTGGTCATCAACCCCCGAATCTGTGAGGGGTGCGGCGATTGCGGCGAGATCAGCAACTGCCTCTCCGTTGAACCGGTCGAAACGCCCTTCGGTCGCAAGACTCAGATCAACCAGAGCACCTGCAATCTCGACTTCTCCTGCATCGAGGGCGACTGCCCGTCGTTCATGTTGGTCGAGCCAGCCGACGACGTGTCGAGCGGGCCCCGACCGATACCCGAGGCACCAGCGGTGGCCGACCCGGTCGTGGTCGTTCCCGACGATCACTTCGCAATGCGCATCACAGGGATCGGCGGCACCGGCATCGTGACCATCTCACAAGTGATCGGCACGGCCGCAATGTTCGATGGGTATGCCGTTCGAGGTCTCGATCAGATCGGGCTCTCCCAGAAGGCCGGACCGGTCGTGAGCGATGTTCGCCTCTCGAGGACTACGGCCAACCAAACCAATCGTCTCGGCAGCGGTCAGGCCGATCTACTGCTCGCCTGTGATCAGCTGGTCGCCGCAACCGAACGCGGTCGATTGGTTTGTTCACCAGACAAGACCGTCGTCGTCGGGTCGCTGAGCACCACACCGACCGGCGCCCAAATCGCACAGCCGACCATTTCGGCGCCACAACCCGGCGACCTGGCCGAACTCCTCGCGACCGACACTCGTCCCGATCAACAGCACTGGGCAGATGCAGAAGCGATCACCACTTCGCTCTTTGGGGATGCGGTGATGGCGAACATGTTCGTGGTTGGTATGGCGATGCAAGCCGGTGCGCTCCCTCTCTCGGCGGAGGCGATCGAACGAGCGATCAACGTGAACGGTGTCGCGATCGATCGGAACCTTGCTGCGTTCCGGTGGGGACGAGCCAGAATCGCTGATCCGCGAGCAGCTGAGGTCGTCGCTCCATCGACCGTCCCGCCATCGACGCCGAACGAGCTCACCGTTGCCCAAACAAATCGCATCGACTCGATCGCCGACTCGAGCTCGAGCGCTGGGTCGAACAGCGAACTGGCCGCTGACCTTCGGCGTCTCACGAACGACCTCATCGGCTTTCAAGATCTCGCTCTTGCGGATCGGTATCTCGGGATCGTGGAGCGCGTTGCGACCGCCGAACGAGCGGTCGCGCCATCGAGCGGTCTTGCGCTGACGAGCGCTGTTGCGATCAACCTCCACAAGCTGACGGCCTACAAAGATGAGTACGAAGTTGCCCGCCTGATGGTCGACACCGAAGGCCTCGCCGAGGCAACGACGCTGGCCAACGGCGGATCGATCACCTACCGCCTGCACCCGCCGATGCTCAAGGCGCTCGGCATGAAGAACAAGATGTCGGTCGGCGCGTGGGCCTCACCTGGTGTTGCTGCACTGGCAAAGGGCAAGCGATTGCGAGGAACGGCGCTCGATCCGTTCGGCAGAGCCGAAGTTCGCAGGGTTGAACGAGCGCTCATCGTCGAGTTTGAGCAAGCCATTGAAACGATCATCACCGGGCTCACGTCGGACAACCATCGGGCTGCGATCGAGATTGCCTCACTGCCAGACATGGTCAGGGGTTACGAAGACCTCAAGCTGAAGCGAGCCGCCGCCTTCCGAGAGGAACTCGCAAGCGCACTCGCTCGTTGGTGAGCAGGTCCGCAACGAGCAGGTCCGCCGCGAGCAGGTCCGCCGCGAGCAGGTCCGCCGCGATTGAGCGCGCCCGCTACGCGAGCTGATCGAGGAACAACTGGTGGAGGCGATCGTCGTCGGTGAGTTCAGGGTGGAACGAGGCGACGAGCACGGGTGCGCCTGCAGCCGACCGACACAGCACCGGGATGCCTTCGACCGAGGCGAGCACCTCGACACCATCGCCGAGCCGCTCGACCACTGGTGCGCGGATGAAGACCGCACGGAACGGGCCGTCGAGTCCGTCGACCGGAATATCGGCCTCGAACGAATCGATCTGGCGGCCGTAACCATTGCGACGAACGCCGATGTCGAGAGCGCCAAAGCTCTGCTGGTCGGCTCGGCCATCGCTGACGTCGGTGGCGAGCAGAATCATGCCCGCGCAGGTTCCGAACACGCCCATGCCCGCGTCGAGGCGCTCGGCCAGCGGGTCACGAAGGCCCTGGCTATCGAGCAGCTTGGACATCGTCGTCGATTCACCGCCGGGGAGAACGAGCGCGTCGACCTCAGCCAAGTGGGCTGGGGTTCGAACTTCGATCGTGTCGACGCCGAGTCGCTCAAGCGCCTCGCTGTGTCTGGCAAACGCTCCTTGCAGAGCGAGCACCCCAACGGTGAGTGAGCTGTTGCTCACCAACCCCGGTCTTCGAAGCGGGTTCCACCGTGGTTGACCTCATCCATGTTGATACCGGTCATCGGGGCACCGAGGCCTCGTGAGACCTTGGCAAGGATGTCAGCGTCCATGAAGTTGGTCGTTGCCTCGACGATGGCCTTGGCACGCGGTGCGGGATCGTCGCTCTTGAAGATGCCTGAGCCAACGAACACGGCTTCGGCGCCGAGTTGCATGGCAAGCGCAGCATCGGCGGGGGTGGCGAGGCCACCGGCGCAGAACATCGGAACGGGGAGCTTGCCGGTCTCGGCGATCTCCTGCACGAGAGGCAGCGGCGCACGAAGCTGCTTGGCCCACTCGAACAGCTCGGCCTCGTCGGCCTGACCGATCTTCTTCATGTCACCGATGATGCTGCGAAGGTGGCGCACGGCCTGGACAACGTCGCCCGTGCCCGCTTCACCCTTCGAGCGGATCATGCACGCGCCCTCGCTGATGCGGCGAAGCGCCTCACCGAGGTTTGTTGCACCACAGACGAACGGCACGTCGAAGGCGAACTTGTCGATGTGGTGGGTCTCATCGGCCGGGGTGAGAACCTCGGACTCATCGATGTAGTCGACGCCGAGCGCCTGCAGGATCTGGGCCTCGACGAAGTGGCCGATGCGAGCCTTGGCCATCACGGGGATGGTGCAGACCTCTTGGATGCCGTTGATCATGTCCGGGTCGGACATGCGTGACACGCCGCCATCGCGACGGATGTCAGCGGGCACTCGCTCGAGCGCCATGACGGCGGTTGCGCCGGCGTCCTCAGCGATCTTTGCCTGCTCTGCGTTGACGACGTCCATGATGACGCCGCCCTTCAACATCTCGGCCAAGCCGCGCTTGACTCGGACCGTTCCGTGGGTGTTCTCAGCCATTCGGCGAGTGTAGAAGTGGCCTGGCGCCTGTCGACCAGTCGCAGGCCAATTCTTCGGTGGGCGGAACGCCTCGGCGTCGCTACTCGATCGGGAGGGTGACCGCTCCCGGATCCGGCATGAGCACCCACGTGCGTCCGGGCGTGAGATCGATCGGTGATCCCGCGGAATCGATCAGCACGGGCTTCGCATCCGCCGCGTCACGGCTCCACGTTCCCTGGATGACG
The DNA here is from genome assembly GCA_937925335.1 of uncultured Acidimicrobiales bacterium. GTDB lineage: Bacteria > Actinomycetota > Acidimicrobiia > Acidimicrobiales > SZUA-35 > CALEWY01. The sequence goes on along the minus strand of CALEWY010000008.1, from coordinate 112,481 downwards.
TGGCCGTCGGTCAGCACGAACAGCTGGCCCGAACCAACGGACTGGACCTCGGGTGAGGTCACGTCGGCCGAGCTCACGGTGTAGTTCGCAACCATGATGACCACGTTCTCTGGAGCGAGCTGATCGCCGGTGACGGTGGTGTGCGGCAAGCCGTTCTGCGTGCGGAGCCATCCACCCTCGGAAGAATCCCAGGTGTGGGTGACGAGTGGTTCGCCCTTGTAGGCGATCGTTACCGGGCCTTCGATCGGCTCCGCAGACGGCGAGAGTGTGTCATCGCCTCGGCGGTAGCTGAACCATGCCGACGGCGGTTCTGACTCGTCGGCCAGCGCCCAGAGATCTTCGGCGTTGATGTAGAGGTTGTGTGGAGCGGGCCGCGAGCCATCTCGGAAGTATTCGGTGTTACTCGCATTGGTCATCGCCTGGATATCGAGGCGACGGATCCCGGCCATCACGTTGTCGTTGCCGCCCGAAGATGCGTAGAGCGGGCGATCGAGACCGGTGAGCAGGTCGAAATCCGAGGTGCGACTGGATCGAACAGGACCGACGGGAGCTGGCGACTCGGAGTGGAACACCGCCATGAAGCGTGTGACACCTTCGGCCCGTACCTCGAAGACGATGTCGGCGAGGTCGATACCTGTCTGGGGCCGAGCCCTCGGGTGGTTGTCGATCTTCACGGCGAGAGCCGGGCGATCGAGCGCCGATTCGTTGCTGACGGGCAGGCCCGTGAGCGGGGCAACCGGTCCGGTCGGAGCTTCCTCGGTCGTTGTTGTGGTCTCGTCGTCCTCGTCTTCGTCGGCCGTTGTCGTCGTCACCTCTTCGGCTTCAGACGTCGTGGTCGACTCGGCGGTCTCGGTGTCATCGCCGCCAGAGCAGGCAGCGGCAATCAGCGAGAAAACGAAAAGAAGGGCAAGAACCGATCGCATGGATCGGGCGTTTTCGGCGGGCATTTAGATCTCCAGCAACGTGTCGATACGCCAGGCAAGCGGGGATGTGGGAACGACGGCGTCGTCTTCGAGCGGTGAGACGAGCCACAGGTGATCATTGCGGACCGTCGCCGCCTTCGCTCGTGCAGAGTGCTGAGCAATTGTCTCAAGCGCCGCCCCGAGACCGGGTGGATATCGAGTGACGGCAACCGCCGCGAGGTCGGTCTGAATTGCCTGATCTTCAACCGTGAGGCCAGCCATCAGCTTCGAACCAATGCCACGAAGGATCGGAGCGAAGGGGCCATCGACGAGCGGTCCAAGCAGACCGGCCGCAGTCGTTGCGGTTTCGGCATCGCCGTTTTCAAGACGAACCAGCAGTTCAGCGACAACACCCTCGAGGGCGATGCGGTCGATTGATGACACGAGCCCGGAGGTGATCGCAATCGCACGACGATCCCCCTGGCGGAGAGAAATCGCGTTCATGGCCGGATCATCGATCACGTAGACGTCGAGATCCCCAGCTCCGACCGACAGAGCCAATCCATCGACGAGGTTGTTCAGCCGGGCGTTCGTGCTCACGTTTGACTCGACGATGCCAAGACCGTCGAGCGTCCGGGCAAACGACGATCGCATCAGCATCCATGCGCCCACCGCTCCGGCGATGATGGCGAGCGGGATCGCGATCCACCAGGGCCAACTCAGCAGCACCAGCACGATGAGGAAGAGAATGAGCGCCCCAAAAGCGATCAGGGCCCCCACGATGGCGGCTGCGATTGGCAGCGTCATCGAGGGCGTATCGGCCGGAGGCATTACCTCTGGCTGTGCAGCTTCCGACGTCACGTCGAGATCTCCTGAAGTTCCAGTTTGGCCCGGGCAAAGGGTAGGCGGCCTTGCCCCATTTCCGATGGCACGCCTCGTTTCGATGCGACCAGTGCTAAACGAGGAGCCGCTGGTAGCGATTGATGTAGAGCTCGGCGAGCCGGTCCATCGAGAACTCGTTTGCCCGCTCGAAACCCGAACGAACCTTGTTCTCGATCGATGCGTTGCGCTCCAGCCCCCGTAGGAGAGCCTTCGCGAGCGAATCGGAGTCACCGGTGGAGAACAACTCGGCGTGTTGCCCGTCGCCCGAGGTGAGCCGGTACGCCTCGAGATCACTGGCCACAACGGGTGTCCCGGCGGCCATCCCCTCGAGCAGGACCACGCCGAAACTCTCGCCGCCAAGCGACGGGACGCAGAAAACATCGGCGGCTTTGATCCGAGCTGCCTTTTCCGCGTCGTCGATCGCACCGAGCCAGATCAGGCGCTCGTTGTCGCCATGTTCGGCCTTGAGACGTTCGGTCTCAGGCCCCTCGCCTCCAATCCAGATCGTGACCTCGGCGGGAAGCGACCGGCTCGCTTCGAGAAGAAGCTCCAGGCCCTTTCTCGGCTCGTGACGAGCGAGAAAGAACACGGTTGGCCCCGGTGCGTCTGCGGGTTCTGCCAGCGCGAATCGATCGACCTCGATGCCGTTGAAGAGCACTTCGTACTGACCGCCAAGGTGGCGCCGAGCCATACCTGCAGCCTCAGCCGACACCGCAACCTTCGTATCGATCCGGGCCGTGAGCGTGCGAAGCAGCGGACGAAGCCACCGGTAGACGGCGACTTCACCACTCGCATGGAAGGTTCCGATCAACGGCACTGGTTTGACGGTGACCGACGTGAGGGTCGGCCCTGGCGCCAACGGCTCGTGGAGGTGAAGAAGATCGAAGCGCTCATCCCAGATTGCGCCGAGCAGGCGCAACTGCGCTGGTGGATCGGGGGCAACGGGTGCCATCGAGCCGTTCTGCGCATACGGCATCGAGTTTCCGAGTGGAGTCACCCACGGTTCGGGGGGAAGACCATCACACGGCGCAAGCACCTGCGTGGCGACACCGGCGCCACGAAGCGCTCGGGCCAGCCCAAGGACCTGCGCCTGGACGCCGCCCCACACTCCCAAGCTGTAGGGGCACACCATGCCGATACGCATCGCTCGTGAGACTACTTTCCAGCCGCGGGCTGCGGCCAGACCGGTTGCAGCACGTGCCATTGGCCAGGCGCGTCGTCGATCAGTCCCTCGAGCGCATAGGCGACCCGCTGGGTGACCTGTTCAAGACACGGTCGGAGCTTCATCGATCGATCGACCTCGATTGGGTCGCCGATTCGGCAGTGACATCGGTGGCCGTCGTAGTACACGGCGGTTGGCAGGATCGGGGCGCCGGTGCGGCGGGCGAGCAGTGCGGGCCCGGACGGCAGGGTTGTTCGTTCACCGAAGAACTCGACGTCGATCCCATTGCCGACGATGTCGCGGTCGACCAGGAGGCAAACAACGCTGCGCTCCTTGATCGCACGAATCAGCGACGGAAGCGCATCGGGGCCAAGCGGGATGACCTCAACCCCGTAGGCCTCGCGCACGTCGTGGAACCACTCGAAGACATCGGCCGGTTCGAGTTGCTCGACGACCGCCGCGATCGGTTGGCGGGCCACCCGACCCAACCACGCGGCCGCCCATTCCCAACCGCCGAGATGAGGCAGCGCGAGGATTGGGCCGTAACCGCTGGCCTGCACGTCGAGGATTCGGTCATACCCGGTGACGGCGAACCCTTCGTCGATCACGTCGATCGGGAGGGTTGGCAGCTGCATGGTGTCGACCCAGTAGCGGCCGTAGGTCGCAAAGGCTTCTCTTGTGAGTCGCTCGATCTCGCGATCGGTCGCGTTTGGGCGAACGTGGCGAAGATTTCGCCGCAGGTCATCGCCGAGCTCGGGACGAACTCGAACAAGCGAACGCGCCACGAACTCACCGGCGGGAACGCTGACGCCTCGTGGAACTCGTTGAGCGACGCTTGATCCCGCCTCGAACAGTCGGCGCTGACGGGATCGACCAGCCAAGAAAAGGGCCTAGCCGCGTCGGCGGTTGGACACCCGGCTGCGACTCGAAGCGCGGCTGCGGCGGGTCTGGCGCTCAGCGGAGCGAGCACGGCGGCGGCGGAGTGCATCCGCTGCCGGTGTTGCCGTGCGCTGCGGCACCGGACGTCCGACCGAAGCTTGACGCCACACCTTCTGGAAACGGAAGGCTGCGGTGCCGATGCTCAGCACCAACATGATCCACAAGACCGGAACGAACAGCGGCGAGATCGCCAGGCCGATGCCGAGCACGATGAAGCGCTCGGCGCGCTCCATCAGGCCGCCCTTTGCGTCGTAGCCGAGCGACTCGGCCTTGGCTCGCATGTAGGAGATCACCGAGGCGGTGATGAACAGGGCGAACGGCAGCATCGCCATCCGGGGGTCGTCGGTGCCGAGGAAATACCAGCTCGCACCGGCGAAGATGAGGCCGTCGCTGACTCGGTCGGAAACCGAGTCCAAGAATGCTCCTCGTGGCCCGGCGGTGCCACCAGCTTTCGCAACCGCACCGTCGAGCGCATCGGGAAGACCCGTGGCTGCGAGCAGGATGAACGCCGTGAAGAAGCGTCCGTTACCGATTGCAACGGCACAAGCCCCGGCCATCGCGATGCCGAGCACCGTGATTGCGTCTGGCGAAACGCCGATCTTTTGGAGGCCGGCGCCAATCGGGGCGACTGCGGCATCAAATGGCTTGCGGAGGGAGCCGTCGAACATGGAAGCGAATGCTAGCAGTTGCAAGCACTTGCGAGTGCTCGGTCGAATTAGTGTGTGTCACATGAGCGATCGATTTTCAAAGCTGGCACCCCGAGACGTGGCGATCACGTTGGCCTCCCTCGGCCGCCGATTCGATGGTGTCGCCAAGTCGGCAAGCGCCGAATCGCGACTGATCGAGTTGCACGATGCTCCCGGCCCCGACGGTTCCTCCATCCGGTCGATTCTCACCGAGGCCGCCCAGGTGCTGTCGTTCATTGGCAATGAGGTCGATCGATCGGTCAGCTCGCAAGAACCCGTCGTGCCGAAGGCGGCGATCGATTCGTCCGAACGATCATTCCTCGAAAACCCCGGATCGCCGGCGCTCGACCAATCGGTCGACGCCATCACGTCCGCCGCCAATGCAGCGGGCTCAGCCGTCGGCGACGCATCCTCAGACACGCTTGGCCGCAACGTCGCGATCACCGGCGGCGGATCCACCACACCGATCGATCTCGCCAGAGAAATGGCTCGAACAGGGATTGCGTTTCTGGGAGCCGCTGAGAACCAGGTCGAATGGCTGCAATCTCAGCGATAGGTCAAGAAACGATGCGCTCGCCATCGACCACGTCGGACCAATCCTCTGGATTGTCCTCGACGATCGATTCGACGACGTGGCCCTTCACACCATCGACCAGGACCAGCGCACGCTTCGTGGGTGGCTCGTCGGCCGAATAGAGCAAGATCCGCCAAGTCGGGCGGCTAAGCAGCCCTCGCCAGCCCATCTGTGCTGAGGCGTGCCCGACGGGGAACCCGACTTCGTTGACCGAAGCGACGAGCGCGTCACGCTCGTCAACATCGAGGTTCCAGCCAGCCACGAACGAGTAGACGCCGATCGCAGCGAGAAGAAGCGCTCCGAGGAGCAGCCCTCGATTGACGAGGACGCTGTCCTCGTAGACGAACACAACGGCTACGAGCAGCGCTGCGGACAACACGTAGAGCACGCCGGGAATCCGGCGCCGGTTGTTATTCGGGAAGAGGTAATCCTCGGGATCGACCAGCGCAGGTTGCAGGTCTTCGGGGAGCTCGTCGCCTTCGCTCACGGTCACGTCATCGGCCACGACCGTCAGAGTATTCAGCCTGGCCAGTGTTCCCTCAACCGCGCCCACGTGTCGGCGAGTGTCATCGGCAACACCCGAGCATCACCGATGGCCGTCATGAAGTTCGTATCGGCGTTCCAGCGAGGAACGATGTGAACGTGCAGGTGGTCGGGAACCGAACCACCGCCGGCCTCTCCCTCGTTCACACCGACGTTGATTCCTTGCGGGTTGAACGCACTCTTCACCGCTGTCATCGCCGAACGGACCGACTCCCAAAGTTCGGTGTGAATCGCATCATCCAGGTCGAGCAGCGACGGCACGGCGTCGATCGGCAACACCATGAGGTGCCCGCTCGTGTAGGGGAAGACGTTCAAAATCGCGAACGTCCGCTCCCCTCGCCAGACGATGTAGGTCTCCTCGTCGGAGAGTCCACTCTGCTCAATCGTCTCGAACAGGCTCTTGCCTTCCGCCCTCGGAAGGTCGGCATGGGGTAACCCATCCGATCCGAATCGCGGCCAATGAGCCAGCTTCCAGCCCGCACGCAGATGATCCATTACGCCAGAGAGTCCACTAGGCGAGCGCAGCGTTGAGTTTCTCGGTGTTCTCCGACACGACCCGCTCGACGAACGCTGCGAGCGACACGTCACGCTCGGGCTTGTCAGCGCCGCGCACGTTCACACCAACGGTGTCGTTCGCAACGTCATCGTCACCGACGACGAGGATGTAGGGCACCTTCTGCATCTTCTGGTTTCGGATGCGCTTACCGAGGGCATCGGACGCTTCCACGACCTCGATGCGAAGATCGTTGTCTCGCAGGGTGGCGGCGACCTTGTCTGCGTAATCCTGATGGGCTTCGGCAACGGGCAAGACCGAAACCTGCACCGGCGCGAGCCATACCGGGAAGTTGCCGGCAAGGTGCTCGAGAAGCACACCAAAGAAGCGTTCGATCGAACCGAGCAACGCGCGGTGCAACATGATCGGCCGCTTGCGACCGCCATCATCGTCGACGTACTCGAGCTCGAACCGGTCGGGAAGCTGGAAGTCGGCCTGGATCGTCGACAGCTGCCATGAACGGCCGATCGCGTCCTTGACGTCGACGTCGATCTTTGGCCCGTAGAAGGCGGCGTCGCCCTCCTTGATGGCGTATTCCAAACCATGACGCTCAAGCGCTTCGCGAAGAGCGGTGGTCGCCAGCTCCCAGATCTCGTCGGTTCCGATCGACTTCTCGGGATCACGAGTGGACAGGTTGAACACAAACTCGTCGAAGCCGAATGCCTTGAGCACCGACAGCACGAAGTCGAGCAACGAGGCAACCTCATCACCGAGCTGCTCCTGGGTGCAGTAGATGTGACTGTCGTCTTGGGTGAAGCCGCGGATGCGCATGAGGCCGTGCAACGTGCCAGCTCGCTCGTAGCGGTAGACGGTGCCGAGCTCGAACAACCGAAGGGGAAGCTCGCGATAAGAGCGCTGCCCGCGATCGAAGATCAGGCAGTGCATCGGGCAGTTCATCGGCTTCGGGTAATAGGTGCCGTTGTCCATCTCCATCGGCGGGTACATCCCGTCGGCGTAGAAGTCGAGGTGGCCGGACTGCTCGAAGAGTTTTCCGTTGGCGAGGTTCGGGGTGTAGACGAACTCGTATCCACCCTTCTCATGACGGGTGCGGGAGTAGTCCTCGATCAACTTGCGAACGATCGCACCCTTTGGGTGCCACACCGCAAGACCACCGCCGAGGGTTGATGGGAACGACAAGAGATCGAGCTCGTTTGCGAGCTTGCGGTGATCGCGCTTTGCCGCTTCTTCCAAGCGGTGCAGGTGGGCCGCGAGCTGCTTCTTGTCGGCCCAAGCGGTGCCGTAGATGCGCTGGAGCATCTTGTTCTTTTCATCGCCGCGCCAGTACGCACCGGCCACTCGCATCAACTTGAACTGACCCAGGTGGCCGGTGTGGGGAACGTGGGGGCCGACACACATGTCGACGAAATCATCGGTGTTTCGGTAGAAGCTGATGATGTCGCCGCCGGCTTCGGAGGCGAGCTCGGCGTCGGCATCGTTGGAGGTCACGGCCTCGATGATGAGGCGTTTGTATTCGTGATCGGCCATGAGCTCGAGCGCTCGCTCGGCCGGCAGCTCGGAGCGAACGAACGGCTGGCGAGCCTTGATGATTTCGCGCATCTTGGCATCGATCGCTTCGAGGTCGTCGTCGTTGAACGTGGCGCCATCGGGCAGATCAAAGTCGTAGTAGAAGCCATCTTCGATTGCCGGGCCGATCGCAAAGGTCGAGCCAGGCCAGAGTTCGAGCACCGCTTGTGCGAGCACGTGTGCAGTCGAGTGGCGGATCGTGTGCAGCCCACGCTCGGAGTCGGGCACAACGATCTCGACCGAAGCGCCATCGCTCAACGGGGCATCGAGGTCGATCTCTTCTCCATCGACAACACCGATGAGCGCTTGCTTGGCGAGCCGAGGGCCGATGTCAGACGCCAGATCGTACGTCGTCGCGCCCTCGGGGAGAGAGCGTTGCGAACCGTCCGGGAGCGTCAGGGAGATGTTTGCCACGGCGGCGAGTGTAGATCTAACGCAGTCTGACCCCGAGCCGTTTCGGGCTGTTCAAGAAGATGCTGTGGGCCCGGTCTGCAGGAGCCGAGACCGTGATGTTCGGGAAACGAGTCAACAGGTGGCGCAACATCACCGCCATCTGGAGACGACCAACCCGTGCGCCAAGGCAGAAGTGAGTGCCGAATCCGAATGCAACGTGAGGGTTTGGTGATCGGGTGAGATCGAATCGTTCGGGCTCATCGAAGATGGTCTCGTCTCGGTTTGCCGATGGATACCAGAGGATCACTTTGTCACCCGCCTCGATCCGGGCACCGTTCAGTTCGATGTCACGAGCAGCCGTGCGCCGAAACGAGATGACCGGGTTGGTCATCCGGAGCGACTCTTCGATGAAGCCAGCCATATGTGCATCGAGATCGCTCATCAACAGCTCGCGCTGGTCAGGGAACTCGTTGAGCATCTCCATCGAACCGGTGAGCGATGACCGCGTCGTCTCGTTGCCAGCGATCAGCAGAAGGAACCACAGAAGCACCAACCGTTGGTCGTCGAGTGGCTCGCCGTCGACCTCCGCATGCACGAACGTGCTGACCAATCCGTCGTCGGGTTCGGCCCGTTTCGCCGCGATCACCGATCCGCCGTAGGCGAACAGTTCGTCCTTGGCCTTCAAGAAATCTCGAACCGACCCGCCAAACTCGGGGTCGTGGTTGCCGATGATTCGGTTGCTCCAGTCGTAGAAGAGGTGCCGGTCTTCCGCGGCGACACCGAGCAGGTGAGCGAGCGTGAGCAGCGGGAGTTCGGATGCAATGTGTTCGACAAAGTCGAGTTCGCTCTCGCCATGTGCATCGACCGCATCGAGCACCTCAGCGGCAAAACCCTCGACGACCGGGCCAAGTTCCGTGGTGATCGACGGGCCGAACGGGGCCCGGATCGAGCGCCGGAACGCCGTGTGATCCGGCGGGTCCATGCCCATGAGGTTGAGCCGGGTTTCGTCGAGAACGGGGCCAGCGATGTCCGCTGCAGTGAATCCGCCGAGATGGGAGGAGAAGATCGACGGATCGTTCGAGACGGCCTTGATGTCAGCGTGAGTGGTGATGCACCAAAAGCCAGGGCCATCCGCTCGCCCTTCGCGTCGTGCGGGCTCTGGGTGCCACGCCACGGGCGCCTTGTGTCGCAGCGTTGCGAACGCGTCGTCTGGCATGCCTGCGGCGAAGGTCGCCGGGTCCCAAAGGTTCACATCGATGAAGTCATGGGCGTGCGGGCCTCGTGCCATAACGAGAGGTTGGCACGAGCAGCCTGATCGCACCTAGGCGCGGTGTCGTTGAGATCCCTATTCTTCGCCGAGCGCTGGATCCGGGTTGCCCGGGATCTCCGATCCAGCAAGGCCGACGAAATCGCCGAGAAAGCGCGGGTCTGGCTGAGCCACGACTTCGTAGAGAGCCTTGACGGCGGCAAGTGGCTCGCGCATCGCGGCGCGCCAACCGAGCGCGAGCGAAAGGCCCCGCTGGTCGCCGAGGCTCAACACGTCGACATCGATTCCCGCCGCCTCACAAAGGGCAGCTGCACGGTTGGCGAAGCGGGCCTGGGTAACGAGGACTGCCCTCTCAACGCCAAAGATCTCATTGGCTCGCACACACGTGTCCCAGGTGCTGAATCCGGCATAGTCGAGCGTGATGTCAGCGAGCGGCACGCCCTGCTGGTGAGCGCTTCGCCGAATGACGGTTGGCTCGTCGTAGGACTCCGTGCCGTTGTCGCCCGAAGCCAAGATGTGGTCGACGACGCCAAGCTCATGGAGTTCGACAGCTGCGTCGATGCGCGCTTGCAAGGTTCGCGACGGTCGTTCGTTTGCGAAAACACCGGCGCCCGGCACGATCACAGCGTCGTAGGTCCCATCCAACTCATCGACGCTGTTGACGACGTTGCCCCGCGCCGCCTGCCACATCGCAACGTTCGCCACCACGACGAGCATCACGACCGCTCCGACCGCGAGACCCGACGCCTTCACAACGCGCTTGCGATCGAACCAGCTGATCGCCCTCTTCATCCTCGCCATGCCGGCTGACGGTAGGCCACGGCTACTCGGCCGGGGCGTCGGCTCCCGTATAGCGATCGATCACGTTCCGTGTGACCTGGGCAACGGCCGGATCATCGGCCAGTCCGAAGGTCCAATCCGTGGTGCCGATGGTGACCACCTCTCCCCCGGTCTCGCCAGATGGGCTGCTCCCAAATGGTCGGCCGACGACCATCACTGCGTTGCCATGACGAATTCGCTTGAGCGCATCAGCGTCGGTTGATCCGAGCACGCGGCTGGCGATGAACTCAAGGTCTCCCTGATCGTTGAGGGCCGAGATGGACTTGGGATACTCCCCCATTCCGAGGTTCGACGATGGAGCGAACGCCACGATCTCCAAGTCTTCCGGCGTGTGATCCCCTCCAGCTCGAATGGGAAGTTGGTACTCATCAAACTGGATGCGACAGCCGAGCGTCTCGTAGCCCACCACGCCGTGCTTCGCTCCGAGAACGTCGCCGTAGCGAAGTCCGGTGCCGGCCAGCAACCAATGATCATCTCGATAGACGGTGAAGGCGCCGGCTGACCGAGCGGTCGCTTGGCCGAACCGGTGGTAGAGCCCCCACGTCGAACTGCCACCAAGGAACGCGGCCTCGGGTCGCTCCACGATCGGGTCCGACCAGATGCCGCTCATCTCGCGTTCGCGACCGACCGCCATGACCGGGTCGTGTTGGTGTGCGGTGTACTTCCAACACGTCATCGCGCCTTCGGGGCCGCCATCTGGTGTGCCGTCATCGTCGAGGCGCACCTGCCAGAAGATCGTGTTGCCGGAGAAACTTGCGTAGTTGCCACCCGATGCGACGTAGGCCTCAACCGCGTCTCGTGCGGCGCCAGTCCAGTACTCGTCGTGACCAACTCCGAGGACGAGGTCGTAGCCGTCGCACAATCCGTCGACCTCATCCAGATCTGACGAGATTGCGAAGTCCATCTCGATGCCCTCAGCCTCCGCCCATTCGACGAATCGGCGCTCAAAGGTGAACCAGCCACTCGAACCAATGAAGCCCGGGTAACCGTTCGCGAACCGGTAGGCCTGATAGATCTCGCCGTCGGGGTCGGGCTCTTCGCCCCAGCGGGCGGGCCGGGCCTTGCGATCGTCTCGATCAACCTCGTCTCGGCTGAGGAACCCTCGCCCGAACGGACGTCGGAACGACACCTGGTGGCCACCGGTGTAGAGGCTCCTTCCGCCCCACGTGTTGTAGGCGTTCCACGTGTTCGTCGCGAGCACGAGCAGAATCGATGCCTGGCGTTCGGGCGGCCGGATCACGAACCCTGCGTGGGCAACGTTGCGCCCATCGGCCGCACCATGAGCGGTCATGGTGACGAGATAGAAGCCGGTCTGCCAGCTTTCGTCGGTCGGCACCTCGATCGACATCGGCCAGTTACATCCGCTCGAGTCCGCGTCGTTTGGTGCCGGAGTGAATGCTCCCACGATGCCGGTCGCCGACCACACCTGGACGCGCTCAGCACCCCACCGCTCGATGACGACGTCGTAGGTTGAGCACTCGGTCGAAACGTGAAGGGCGACCGGCTCGCCCGCTCGATAGCTGAGCTTCCCCGGGTAGCCCTCGATGTCGTCGTAGAACGTGATGTCGTCGGCCATCCGCCGAGTCTGGCAGCTTCGGGACCGCCGCTTGCAGTTGTCGTGCCAACTACGCTTGGAACCCACGGCGCGCAACCACGAAGGGCACGTGACGGCACATGGCGTTCTGGAAGAAGAAGGACAGCGGGACGGGCAACGGAAACGGCAACGCTAGAAAGTTGTCGAAGTCAGCCGAACCGATCCGACCGGCGAACAAGGCGGAGTACACGGACGCGGTGAAGCGGATGTACGAGTCGCAGCAGGCAGCACGAGCCGAACATCTCGCAAAACATCCCGAAGATGCCACGGCGGCCGAGCGGGAGAAGTTCGGAATCCCTCCGGTGGACGGTCAACCCTCACAACCAGATGCGCGCCAACAACAGGCCGAGACCGCCTTCTTTGAGCAGCCAACGCCGGTGACCTCGGGCGTACTTCACTTGCCGGACGGTGAGGTCATCCAGCTCCAGTCCTCCGCTGCCGGACCGGCGTTCGCCGACCCCACGTTGGGCCAGCCGTTGCCGACACGTTTTCACTGGATGACCCACGTCGAAGGACACGCGGCCGCCGTGATGCGCCAGCGGGGCCTCACCGAAGCACAACTCACGACGAATCACCCCGACGGTTTGTGCCGGGCCTGTCATGTCCAAGCGCCAGCGATGATGCCGCCGAACGCGGTGATGGAAGTGATCACGCCCCGAGGCGCAACCCAGGAACGTCGCACACAGTGGCTGTCACAAGCAGGTGTGTCGAACCACGACCCCCGACTTCCAGCGCCACCCCCGCAGGGCGATCGCATCCGGCTGGCGCCAGGCGGATGTTGGGCCACCGGAGAGCAATGGCTGATGTCGTGGGATCACGTTTGGCAAGGCCTGTTGACCCTGGTCGGTCGGAACCCGTTCTTCTACGACGTGTCACACGAGTCGCATGCGTTCGAGCCATTCTCTCTCATCGGAACGGCCGATGGCACGGCGATGGTGTCGTTCGAGCAGTCCGCTGGCCCGTTCCTCATGCGGTCATATGGCGCACGAATCGGCGACCTCGAGACGCTCGGTGAGTCGGCATGGCGCCGGACGACGGTCGAGTGGACAAAACCCGAGGAGACCGCGGTGAGTTTCCGTGTACCGCTGATCAGTTTCTTGCCACCTGATCACCTGAACCACACGGTGCAGCAATGGATCGACCCCAGCCAACGCTCAACCGTGTTTCACGAGTTCCCGGTGTTCTGAGACCGCGTTCGTTAGCCGCCGACAGCGGCGAGCGGACGAGGCTTCAGCACATCGGCTGAGGAGCGACGCTCGATCGTCGGCACGTCGGCGGTGACGGGTGAGGCCGGAACCGGTGTTGTGACGACGTCTGGTTTGGCGTCAGCGGTCTTCGCCTTCCCGGCGTAGGTGTGTTCGTACTCCTGGCCGCACAGGGCCTGAATCTCGAACATCACTTCGTCGATGAGCTCTCGATACACCGCTCGGTCGCCGACACGGTCCGAGTAACGACTGACATCGATTGGTTTGCCGATGTTGACGGTCGCCCGGCGGAAGAAGTTCGGCATTGGCTGATCAGGCGGCTGGATCTCGAGGGTGCCCTTGAGTCCGACCGGGACGATCGGCGCTCCAGACTCGATTGCGAGACGTGCGGCACCGGTGTGGCCCTTATGGAGCTTTCCGCTTCGGCTTCGAGTCCCCTCCGGGTAGATCCCAAACAAGCCGCCACGGTTCAACACCGCACGGGCTGCGTCCAGCGCACCCTGTGCGTGGTCACCACCGCGACGATCGATCGGGATCATGCCAATCGCCGGGAAGAGCTTGGCCGTCTTCCAGTCGTCGAGATACTCGGCCTTTCCGACGTACATGATTCCGCGAGGCAGCACGGCGGGCAGCACGAATGAATCGATGACCGAAATGTGGTTTGGACAGAGGACCGCCGGACCGTCGGTCGGCAGGTTCTCGAGACCCTGCACGTCGATCTTCCAGAAGAACCGGAAGAGCGGTCGTGCGATCTTGAGCGCGGTGGGTTGCCAAGCACCGATGTTCGGGGGCAGTCCGTCACTCATGCAGGGCGACCTTACTTCATGCGAGGAGGTCGACGCCCAACAAGGCGGCCGCAGCCGACACACCTTGGCCAGCTTCGGCAGCTGCGTCGATCGCGGCAACGGCCGCCGGCGTGTCGAGATCGGCATCCAAGGCTGCCCGCACCTCTTCGAGAGCGCCATCACCTTCGCCAGCAGCGAGCCACTTCTCGAGCCGAGCAGCAGCGTCGGGCATGAGTTGGTCGTTCCACTCCCACTCGGTGCGGTAGTGATGCGAGACGATGCCGACGCGAATCGCCCGAGTGTCGTAGTCGACACGAAGGTCGCTCACGAACACGAGATTGCCGAGCGACTTCGACATCTTCTCGCCGTCCATCCGCACCATCGCCTGATGCATCCAGTGACGAACAAACGGCTCACCCGTCGCGGCTTCGGATTGCGCCGCTTCGCACTCGTGGTGCGGGAAGATCAGATCGCTACCACCACCGTGGAGATCGAGCGTTGCAACGCCGTGTTCACGCAAAGCCAGCGCTGAACACTCGATGTGCCACCCCGGACGACCTGGACCCCAACGCGACTCCCAGAACGGTTCGCCTTCGAGCGATGGCTGCCACAGCACGAAGTCGAGTGGATTGCGCTTGCGCGGATCGTCGTTGTTACCGCCGCGCTCGGCGTGCAGCGTCAGCATCGTCTCGTGGTCATACCCCGAGACCGAACCCCAGTCCTCGGCGGTGGTCACGTCGAAGTAGACCCAGCCATCGACGTCGTAGGCGTGACCCTTCTCGGTGAGGGTGCTGATCATCGAACGGATCTCAGCGATCGCAGACGTCGCTCGTGGCTCGCTCCAACTCGGGATCATTCCGAGGGCGACCATGTCGTCGTCGAATCGGGCGGTCTCCGCCGCCGCCAGATCGAGGTAGTGCATGCCCACTTCGCGAGACTTTCGGAGCAGGTCATCGTCGACGTCGGTGACGTTGCGGACACAACGGGTGTCGTGGCCCCGATCACGAAGGCGACGCTGCAGCACGTCGTAACCGACGTAGGCAGCCGCATGTCCGAGGTGGGTGGCGTCGTAGGGCGTGATGCCGCAGGTGTACATCGTGACGAGCTCACCGGGCTCGAAGTCCACGATCTCGGCCTTCGCAGTGTCATACAGCCGCATTGGCGGCCGACTGGCTGGAAGGGCGGTCGAGTCGACTTGGGTTTCACTCACAGCGGTGAGCGTAACCGAGCCGCAAGTCTGCGAGTCTAAATGGCAATGGCTCTCCTGACTGGCAAGAAGCTCCTGATCACCGGCGTCCTCACCGACGACTCCCTCGCCTTTGGCGTGGCGAAGATGGCCCAAGAGGAGGGCGCCGAAGTGATCCTCACCGGATTTGGTCGAGCGATGCGGCTCACGCAACGAACCGCCCGCAAGCTCGATCCCGAACCCGAGGTTCTCGAACTCGACATCTCCAATGCCGAGCACGCGGCGGCTGTTCGCGAGCACCTCGAACAAAAGTGGGGCCGTGTTGATGGGGCACTCCACGCCATCGGCTTTGCTCCGGAGGCATGCCTCGGCGACGACTTCTTCGGTGCTGACTGGTCCGACGTGTCGGTTGCCATGGAAGTGTCGGCCTACTCGTTGCGTTCGCTTGCCGACATCGTCACTCCGCTGATGCCATCGAAAGAAGACGGTGGCGGCTCGATCGTCGGGCTGACCTTCGATGCAACCGTGGCATGGCCGGCCTACAACTGGATGGGCGTCGCCAAAGCCGCACTCGAATCGCTCAACCGCTACCTCGCTCGTGAGCTCGGCCCGCAAGGCATTCGAACCAACCTCGTGGCCGCCGGCCCGATGAAGACGATCGCCGCAAAGTCAATTCCAGGCTTCGCCAAGTTCGAAGACGAATGGGTTGCCCGAGCGCCGCTTGGTTGGGACGTCAAAGATTCGACCGGTGTGTCAAAGGCCTGCGTCGCAATGTTGTCGGATCTGTTCCCGCAGACGACCGGCCAGATGATTCACGTCGACGGCGGCTATTCGATCATCGGCGCCTAACTCGCGTTCCAGCACTTCTCTAGGCGACGAGTCGAACCGGTCAGGCCAGCTCCTCGATCAGATCGTGGAGGATCTGGTCGACCTGACTTGGACGTTCGAGGCTGGCGTAGTGACCGCAATCGGGGACGAGATGGAACGTTCGCTTCTCGCCTGATGCGATCTGTTCGAGTTTGGCCGGCAACGGTGTTGTGTCGAGGGCTCCGCTGATCCCGACGAGTGGCCCGTTCCACTTCTTCGCAACGTCGGTGAGGTCGCGCCGATCGTGGAAGGCCCGCACGCCGGTCACGATTGCAGCGACGCCTTGCGAGATGGCCAACGCTCTCGCCTCAGCGATCACGGTCGACGGCGTGGAGGGTCCGAAGAGCGGCGCCCAGAGGTGATCGAACGCCGCACCGACGCCCTCGGCCTCGAGCAGCTGGACTGCGGCGTCTCTCGCTGACGGGTCAGGGTTCACATCGGCCTTTGAGCCGATCAACACGACAGCCTTCACCTGAGCCGGCGAAGCCGCTGCCACCTCAAGGGCGCACATCCCGCCGACCGAGTTGCCGACAACGATCAGGTCGTGACCGCCGGCCAGTTCGAGCGACCGCTGTGCCCACTCCTGGATGGAATCGCCGAGCTCGTAGAGGTTCGGAGCGATCGAATCGATGGGGAGTTGCCGAGCCGTCGCTCGCCACATTTGCCCGCCGAGCGGCAGCGGATGCAGCAGCAGCGCCTTCACTCAGCCGGCTGCTGGCTCTGCACGAGCGTGGCGAGCAGCGCGGCAAAGCGAAAGATGCGGTCGGATCGATCAACTTGGCCATCGAGCTTGTTTCGTAGCTCGACTCCCATGACGAGCGAGAACACGAGATCGGCAAGATCGGCAGTTGGCAGAACCGAACCGAACGAGAGCGATCTGGCGGCTTCCTCGATCTGCTTTTCGATGAACTCGATCCAGGGCTGCGTGGACTCCTCGATTCCGAGGCGGAGATCGGGGTTTGCGGTGATGCCGCCGAGCAGTTCGCTCAAGACGGCAAGATGGCCGGACGCAACATCCTCGGCGTGCAGTTCTTGCAGCGTTGCAACGAGAGCTGGCAGATCGCGTTCGCCATCGAGCGCAATTTTGTAGCGCGCAAGACGAGCGGCACTCCCCTTCTCCAGGGCCGCCAAGAGCAGCGAGTCGATGCCACCAAAGTGGTAGTAGATGGCCGCCTGATTACACGTGGCTCGTTCGGCGATCGATCGAGCGGTGGTTCCACCGAAGCCGGCTTCTCGAAGGCTTGACGCAGCCGCTTCGACGAGTGTCGCCCGCATGAGTTCGGGGTCGGCGCCCCGACCCCTCTTTCGCGTCGGCGCCGACCCACTTTTCGTGTTCTTCGTAGCCACGAGGCGCCACCTTAGCTGAGCCTTCATCAATGTGTTTAAAACAAACGTTGACAATGACTTTCTGTTGATTTACTTTATTGAAACGTCTTATTGAAACATTTTGTTGAAATGGGAAGACGAACCACCACGCCAACAAGGAATCGCGGGACTCCAGTGACCATCACCCTCAGCAAGCCACCACACACGAATCAGGCACCGACGGCGGCGCCGAACGTAGAAGCAACCCAGCCGGACTGGACGACCCGTGATGTTCGGGCGATTCCAAAGCTCGACGTACCCCGGTTGTCACAACTGGAACTCGACGAGAACCCGATGGAAAACATGGCTCCTCTGGCGTGGCTCCTCATCGGCCGTCCGCTCTTGGCAGTGGGGCTCTTCATCATCATGGCGCTGAACGGCTGGTGGCTCGCCACACCAATCGTCGTCTGGGCCGTCTATGGATCGACGCTCTCAGCGGTTCATCATTTGATCCACGGAAGCCTTGGTCTCTCCGGACGGTGGCGTCGTCGCTGGCTCACCATCCTTGGATGCCTGGTGGTGGAGAGTGGGCACGCGCTGCAGGCAACACATGTCATCCACCATCGAGACGGCACCGACCTTCCCGACCCAGAGGGCTACATCGAGAACCTCACGTGGCGGGAGATGCCAGTTGGTGCGGCGAAGTACCGGTATCGCCTCATGCTGTGGGGCCTGCGCAACAGCCCTCGCCGTCGGCGCATCGCCGGCGAAGTCGCTTTCCACGCCCTCGCCCACATCACAAGCATTGCCCTGCTGCCACTCACGCCACTGCCGTGGATCTACCTCACCCTGGTCCACATCGCGTCGTTCGCATTCGCGGTGCTGCAAGGCAAAGGACCGCAAACAAATTGGGGTCGCCCGATGCCCACTCCCCTGGCGATCGTCCACACGAAATTGCTCGCCGTCTTGTTCTTCAGCCATCACCAGCACCTCGAGCATCACGCCTACCCGAAGGTCCCACTCACCCGCCTCGCCGCACTTCGCCCCCACATCGAAGAAGCGCTCGCAGATCGAGAGATCTTCCACATCCACGTCGGGATCTAGATCAGCGCATCACCCGTACCGAGGTTGGCGAGTCCCGCTCAGGCTCATCGCTACAGCCACTTCGGGTTGGCTACTCGGAGGCGGGCGGCGACATCGCCGATCAGCGCCTGCGCCATGGCACCAAGATCATCGTCGTGATCGCCCCGACGGATGGCGGCAGCGAGCTCGGCCGGAGTCGCCGCACCAGCAGCCGCCAGCATCGCCGCCTCAGCTCTGGCGAGTGGCTCTCGCTGCAGAAGCTCCCGCTCGACGATCGCCATGGCATTGGCAGCCACCCTTGAGTGAAAACTCACCCTGCCGGTCGTGGCTTCCAGCACGTCGTTGCGAAGAAACTCACGCACGGCACCGACGAGTTCGGCAGCCGAGGTTGGGCCCGATTCGACCGGGGCGGCGGGTGGCTCAGACTCCGCCGGCGTGATTGGCGGAGGAGTCGCACCAAGAAGCGTGAGCACGTCGTACTCCTGCTCGACGATCCTGCGGCCGATCGCTGCCAGCTCAACCGAGCGTGCCGTTCCATCGCGATGAGCGCCGACTTGCAAGCCGCACATGATTCCCCACTTGAGCGTGCCGAGCAGCTCCCACCAGCGAACCGCTTCTCGGTCCACCGTTCGCCCGGACGCTGCTTCGTAGGCTGCGAAGAACTCATCGGCATCGCCGATTCCGGCCACACGGCCAATTCCGCCGAAGCGCCACGCGCGGACGCAGACCCAGCCAAGATCCTCCATCGGGTCGCCGATGTGGGCGAGCTCCCAGTCGATGACGGCGGCGAGGCCGGACTCATCGACGATCATGTTCCCGAGCCGGAAGTCTCCGTGCACGAGGGTCCGCTCGGGTGAAGCGGGGCGATTCGCATCGAGCCAGCGAAACGCAAGCTCAAAGCTGGGAACGACAAGCCCGAGTTCGTCCGCAGCCTCCCGATACTTCTCGAGCTCGTCGATGGACTCGAGCCAATCGAGGCCAGATACGTCGGCTTGATGTACGCCGGCGAGCGACGTGCCGAGCTGAGCTGCGAGCATCGTTCGAGCGGTTTCGAATCGGTCGTCTCGCTGAATCCTTCGAGCGATCGTCTCACCCTCAACCGCTTCGGTGATGAACCAGCTCACGCCGATCGGAACGCTGAGCTCATCGGCGAGGTCAGCATGGCTGACGACGACGACGGGAGCGATCACACCCGCAGCTGCGCCAGCACGGACGACATCGGCTTCGGCGGACATTCCCTCCGGACGACGAGGTTCACCGCGTTCGCGCTGCAGGATCAGCGGCCACGAAGCATCGTGTCGAGTCGCCTCGATCCGGAACGTCTCGCGACTTGCGCCGCCGGTCAGCCGTTCGACGGAGTCAACTCGAACGCCATCGGGCAACACCGCTTGCACATCGTCAACGTTTGGCTCCCCCAGCGCAGTCACGAGACTGTTCTAGCCGCAAGCAGCTCGCGTCGCCGGATACGGATTCACGGCGGCACCGCCGCCCGGATGGATCTCGAAGTGAAGATGCGGGATACCACGGGCATTGCCGTCATCACCGACGTAGCCGATCACATCACCCGCGTTGACCGAGCCGGAGTTTCCATAGGAGGAAAGGTGGGTTCCGTAGTAGTAGTTGCCGTCGTTGCCGTTGAGGTGGAACGAACGGCCACCGACTCGGTTGGACCGGTGGCTAACCGTGCCGCTCACTGGCGCAACGATCGGTACGCCGATGTTGGCCATGATGTCGACACCCTTGTGACGTCGCCCGCCCGATCGCGGATAGCCCCACGAGTCGATGAAGGAGTGTGCCCCGGCAACCGGACACACGGTGAGCAGTCCCGAACCGCCAGAAATCACGTTGACGTCACCACCACCGCCGCCGTTCCCGCCGCCGTTCCCGCCGCCGCCTCCACCGTTGCTATTGCCAGCGGCGGCTGCTGCCGCTGCAGCGGCAAGTCGTGCTTCTTCGGCCTTGCGCCGTTCTTCAGCGAGGCGTTCCGCTTCGATTTCTTCGAGCTTGGCCAGCTCGGCGCCAAGTTCTTCGCGCTTCACGACCAACTCGGCGAACGCCGCTTCATGTTCTTCGGTGGCGGTTGCGAGATCGGCTCGAGCGAGCTCCAGGTCCTCGAACAGCGCTGCGTAGTCTTCAAGCGCCTCGGTGTCGGCACCGATCGCGGCGTCGTTCAACGTGCCGGCCCGAAGAGCGGAAGTGAAGTCACCGCTGGCGGCGAACACGTTTGGTTCCGAACCAGCATTGGTGAAGTCGAGAACAGCGGCGGCTCGAACCGAGTCGAGCAGGTCGCCAGCCTCGGTTTCAAGGGTGTCGAGCTCGGTTTGTGCGCCAAGAGTGCGGAGTTCGAGCTGACTGAGCTCGGTCTCCGCATCGGAGATCTCTTGCGCTAGGCGGTCAGCCTGCGCCCTGGCCTCATCGAGTCCGGGCGTGCGCTGTGCGCCTGCTTCAGGTGCGCCAACAAAGGCGCCGAGCAGGAACGTGAACGCGACGATGAGGCGAACCGCGCTCTTCTGACGATCAGCCCGCCGGCTGGTGAGGGATCCAGACACGAGCGGCAACGGTAGCTTTCTCCACCCCAAACCGCCATGGGTGGTGGTCACCAGTCACCCAAAGTGTTCGAGTGGCCACTCGCTCAGGTAAGCAGACCCTTTTCGTTCTCTACCTGCGGGCCGTCAAGCTGCGTGCCCTCGAGCTGGGTGGCCTCGAGCCGGGTGCCCTCGAGCCGGGTGTCGTCAACGAGTGCCCGGATGACCTCTTCGACGGAGACGATGCCGATCGGACCATCGGGTGAGATCACCACCGCTAGCTGGCGCTTCATCCGACGCAGGATCCGCAGCGCCTCAACAAGTGGACGGTCCTCGCGGATCACGGCCATCTGCCGCGTCAGTGCTCCAGGGAGCGGTTGGCCTCGATCCTCCGCTGCGATACCCAGCAATTCCTTGGCATGCAGATAGCCGACGAGACGAGCCTCGCCGAGCGTCGGGGCCACGATCGGCACCCTGGTCTGACCGCTCTGTTTGACCACCGCCTCGGCATTGGCTGCGGTGGCGCCGAAGCGCACCGTCGCCCATTCGTCGAGCGGGCGGGCGATCTCCCCAATCGGGCGCTCGGCGAAGTCGAGCGCACCTCGCAACAGCTCGGCCGAGTCGGCTTCGATTCCGCCGCCAAGCGATGATTCGCTCACGATTGCTGCGAGTTCAGCCGTGGAGTGTGACACCGCGATCTCGTCGGTCGGCTCAACACCAAAGAGGCGCGTGCCAACGTTGGCGATCGCATTCAGCAGGCTCACGAACGGCCGGAAGATGAAGTTGTAGACCCGGTACGGCATCACGAGCCACGTCACGGTTCCGACGGGGCGTGCGATCGCGATGTTCTTCGGGATCATCTCGCCGACCACGAGATGGAGAAAGACGGTGATCGCCAGCGCGGTAAAGAACGAAACGGTGCCGGTGAGGCTGGGTGAAAGAGAGGTTCCAAGGGCACGCTCGAACAGCGCGGCGAGAGCTGGCTCGGCCACGAACCCGAGGCCGAGCGACGCCATCGTGATGCCAAGTTGGCTTCCGGCTAGCTGGGCGGACAGATCAGACATCGCGTTGAGCGATGCTTTTGCTGTGGTGTTGCCTTGCTCTGCGCCAGCCTCGAACGACGAACGCTTGGCGGCGAGAAGGGCGAATTCGTAGGCCACGAAGAAACCGTTGGCGATGATCAACACGACCGAGGCGATCAGCGACCAGATGATTCGCTCATCGCTGAGATCGTGCCCACCTTCGGATGCGGCCAGGACCAGCGCGTTCATGACTCGAGCTCCGAGAGCTGCACGGACGCAATACGAAGACCGTCCATCGAGATCACGTCGAAACGCCACCCCTTGAAGACGAAGTCGTCACCTTCGGCTGGAATTCGTCCAAGCTGATCGAGAACGAATCCGGCAATCGTTTCGTAGTCACCCTCTGGCATCTCGAACCCAGATGCTTCTTCAACCTCGTCGCCGTGAAGTGTCCCGGCGACAACGGTGACTCCGGCCCGGCCGCCGACCGTCAACGGAATGTCGACATCGAACTCGTCGCCGACATCGCCGGTGATCTCCTCCAGCACGTCTTCGAGTGTGACGATGCCGGCCGTGCCGCCGTGCTCGTCGACAACGACGAACAACTCGGTGTCACTCTCACGAAAGTCGTCGAGAAGGTCGACGAGATCACGAGTTTCGGGGACCACGTTTGGTTCGCGCCCAATTGTGGTGATCGGCGTCGTTGCTCGGTCTTGGGGCGACAACGTGAAGACGTCGGTCACCGACACCACACCGACAATGTCGTCGAGGTCTTCGCCGAAGACTGGGTAGCGAGAGTGCCCAGAGGCAACGGCGAGTTCGACGAGATCACCAACGGCAGCATCGGCTGGGAGGGCAGTCACATGGACTCGGGGAACGAGCGCGTCGGCTGCGGTCTTGTCGCCAAAACGAATCGTGCGTTCGAGCAGCCCGATCGCTTCGGGGTCGATCGAGCCGGTTTCGCCCGATGAGCGGATGAGGTAGCCGATCTCTTCGAGAGAACGGACCGACGTGAGTTCTTCGTGCGGTTCAATTCCCATGCGGCGGACCGCCCAGTTCGCGGCCCCGTTGAAGAGTCGAATGATTGGTGAGAATGCGCCGTGGACAACTCGAGCGGCCGGAGCAACAGCAGCCGCCGTCGCTTCGGGTTTGGCGATGGCGATGTTCTTCGGGATCAACTCGCCAGCAACCATCTGAAAGACCGTGGCAAGCAGCAGAGCGAGCGCGACCGAAACGCCAGATTCGGCTCGGCCGACGATCGGCTCGACGAGCGGGTCGATCAAGCGAGCAACGAGCGGTTCGGCCAGCGCTCCGAGCACGAGGCTTGAGACGGTGATGCCAAGCTGCGCGCCGGAGAGATGAAACGACAGGCGCTTCAACGCACCAAGCGCAGCCTTTGATGCCCAGCCGCCATCGGCTGCTCGCGCCTCGATCTTGCTGCGATCGCTCGCAACCAGTGCGAACTCAACCGCCACGAAGAACCCATTGGCCGCGATGAGCAGCACGACGAAAATCAGACCAAGTGCGGTGCTCACAGTTCGAATACGGTAGCCACCCCGGCTCGCGTCCCGCTGCTGTCGCCCAACAAGCTGATCGCTTGTTCGCTCGAGCTAGCCGCCCTCGAGGGCGATCTGCGAATCGCTGATCACCCGGAGCATCGGGTACGGGTTGATCGCATCGCCACCGTTTGGATGGACCTGTAGGTGGAGGTGCGGCGGCGTGCCCTTTGCATTGCCGGTGTCGCCGACGTAACCGATGAGCTCACCAACCTCGACCACCTGACCGTCTGCGATTCCTGGCGCGAAGGCCGAGAGATGTGCGTAGTACCAGTCGGTCCCGCTTTCACCGCGCAGCCAGAGCTTCAAGCCACCGAGTCGGCCGACGCCGATTCGAGTCAACACGCCACGTTCAGCCGCGACGAGCGGTGTTCCCATGGGGGCGAAGATATCGATGCCCTGATGAGCGTGGGCGTCAGATGTACCGGGCATCCGGGGGTAGCCCCACGAATCGATCAGCGGGCGTCCGTAGTCGCCGGCGATCGGGAACGTCACGTTCTCGATGTAGATCAGACTGCCGGCCTCAAAGACAACGAGTTCGCGACCAGCCTGCTCCACGGCGAGCGCCTCATCTTCGACCTTCAACAGCGCATCGACGAGAAGGTCATCGATGATCGCTCGCCGGTCGACCTGTCCGAGGGCGTCGACATCGAGGCTGCCTCGAAGCTCGACGTACTCGCGAATAGCGTCGTCATCGAGTTCGAAGACTGTTTCGACGATCGTCTGCTGAGCTTGGTATTCGAGCAGGTTGTCATGGTCGAGCGAGATCCCAGCGCCGTCGCCACGGGTAAAGGCTGACGTCGCTCGAACTCGCAAGCGTCGCTCGGCCTCCTCGAGTTCGATGATCGCCTCTCGGGTTTCCTCGTCCAGGGATTCGAGTTCCTGATCGAGTTCTTTCCCGCGGAGTCGAAGCGACTTCACATGAGCGATCGCCGCTCGAAAGCGCTCCTCGGCCTCGCCGAGCTTGACTCGAGCCTCGGCAACGCTACTGATGAGCACTTCGTCCGGTCGATAGTCGATTCTTGGATCTGCCGTTGCACCCTCGGTCGTCGGCGGCACCGTGACGTCGAAGTCCGGAACGGTTTCGAGCGGGCCCTCTTCGGTCAGCGGATCACCGTCAGGGTTGGACGCTCCGCCCTCACCAAATTCGCCAAGCCCGCTCGTGGTTGTCTCACCGTCGAGGGTCGTCGTGGTTTCGAGCGATGAATCGGTCGTCGTCGACCCATCCGGCGCTGTTGTGGTGGTTGGCTCGCCCGATGACCCTGTCGTCGATGGGGCCGTCGTCGGTGGGGCCGTCGGCGGTGGGGCCGTCGGCGGTGGAGTGGTCGGAGGCGCCGTCGTCGGTGGAGCGGTCGTTGGCGGAGCTGTTGAATCCCCACCTGGCGGAGGTGTCGTCGGAGGCTCCTCAACTGCGAAGGCATCCGGGACCGCATTGGTTCGTTGGGCCGCGGCCGGTTCAACCGGGCTCAGCGCAGACGCGACGACGGCGGAAACGCTGAGCGACGCGGCGATCAAGATGTGCGAGACCCGCCAGTTCATTACGGGATCTATCGGCACAACACCTGGCGACATGAGCCATTTGGTCTATGTGTCACAGACTGTCTCGCCCCTGGCACAGACCGGAAGAATGCGGACCTACTCGTTCGGCCGATGGTGCACAGCACCTGCCTGAAACACCTTTTCACCCGTCTCGGTCGACAGCACCAAACCACCGTCGCCGGCGATTCCCGCCACCACCCCCGTTACCGGACCAGCGGGGTGATCAAGGTTCACCGTTCGACCAATGCTCACGCACGCATCTCGATAGGCGTCGAGCACAGCCGGTCGGTCGATGTCGAGCTGCTCAAGCCGCATCGCAAGAGCGGACAGAACCGATCGCGCGACAACGTGTCGATCCGGCGCCGCTCCGATGAGTTCGCCCAGGTCAGCGGCAACGTCCGCCACCTCCGCGACGGTGCGATCTTCACCCACGGTGCGATTCTCGCTGCTCGTCGGCCCGAGGTCGCGGTTGGGGTCAAGGTTGGGGTCAAGGTTGAGGTTGAGGTTGGCGCCGATCCCGACGACCGCCGCGAGCCCTCCCGGCGTTGTCGTGGCCTCGCACAGAATCCCGACGAGCTTTCGCTCACCTCGGTCGGTCGTGACGAGCACGTCATTCGGCCATTTCAGGCCAACGAGTCCGGCGCCCAGCTCGGCGAATGCATCGCGAACGGCAAGTCCGGCGACCAGGGGGACGAGCCCGAGGTCGCCTCGATCAACCTGAACTTGTGGTGGGTGAAGCAGGACCGACATGAGCAGCGAGGCTCCGGGCCGATCGAACCACACCCGGCCCTGCCGGCCTCGGCCCGCACGTTGGTGATCGGCGATGAGCACGATCTCCGCGGATTCACCAGAACGAGCCCGCTCGAGCAGGTCAGCATTGGTCGACCCGGTCTCAACGACGTGCTCGATCTGAGAAAAACGAGACTCGAATCCGCTCGGCACTTCCATTGCTGGGGTCATCTCGGCTTACGATACGACCGTGCAGGAACAGCCCCCGTTTTCAACCGTCCTTGTCGCGAACCGAGGCGAGATCGCCGTCCGTGTGATCCGAGCTTGCAAAGAGCTTGGAATCCACACGGTCGCCGTTTACTCAGAGCTCGATCGCGATGCCCTCCATGTGCGGATCGCCGACGAGGCGCATGCACTCGGCGGCCAGACCGCAGCGGAGAGCTACCTCAACACCGACGCCATCCTCGATGTCATCAAGAAGTCGGGCGCCGAGGCGGTTCACCCCGGTTACGGGTTCTTCTCCGAAAACGCCGACTTCGCACGGGCAATTACCGAGATGGGCGTCGCCTTTGTCGGCCCTCCGCCCTCAGCGATCGAAGTCATGGGCGACAAGATCAGCGCCCGCGAGGCAGCTGAGAAGGTCGGCGTACACGGCGTTCCCGGTGTCACCGAGTTTTTGAGCGGCCCTGAACAGGTTGTTGCGTTTGGCTCCGAGCACGGCTGGCCCGTTGCCATCAAGGCTGCGTTTGGCGGCGGTGGCCGAGGCATGAAGGTCGTGCATGCGGCAGAGGATGCGCCAGAAGCACTCGAGTCGGCCCAGCGTGAAGCACTGGCCTACTTCGCTCGCGACGAGTGTTATGTCGAGCGCTACCTCACCAAGCCCCGCCACATCGAGATTCAGGTTCTGTGCGATAGCCATGGCAACGCGGTTCATCTCTCCCAGCGAGACTGCTCAGCCCAGCGCCGCCACCAAAAGCTCGTTGAAGAGGCGCCTGCGCCTGGTTTGCCGGCAGACATCGCTCTCGCCATGGGTGAAGACGCCGTCAAGGTCGCATTGGGCTGTGGCTACACGAACGCCGGAACCGTCGAGTTCCTTTACGAAGACGGCAAGTACTTCTACCTCGAAATGAACACTCGCCTCCAGGTTGAGCACCCCGTGACCGAGCTGGTCACCGGCCTTGATCTCGTTGCGCTGCAGCTTCACGTCGCGGCCGGCGGTGAACTTCCGTTCACACAAGAAGATGTCACCGTCACGGGACACGCCATCGAAATCCGTATCAACGCAGAAGACGTCGCCGGCGGCGCCTTCCTTCCCTCCCCCGGCCGCATCACGAGACTTCGTGTGCCATCGGGATACGGCGTGCGTTGGGACGGTGGCTATCAAGAGGGCGACGAGATCAGCCAGTACTACGACAACCTCGTCGGCAAGCTGGTTTGCTTTGGCGCCACCCGTGATATTGCGATCGCCAGGACGCTCCGAGCGCTGCACGAGTTTGAGATCGAAGGTGTCGCTACGACGATCCCGGCCGACATCGCCATCGTTGAACACGCCGACTTCGCAGCCGTTGAGCATTCGACCAAGTGGGTCGAAGAAGTGCTCGATCTTTCCTCGACCGCAGCACCGGCACCTGCTCCAGCGGCTGACGGCGAGGAGCCCGAAGCGAAGGTTCGCCGTGACGCAACCGTCGAGGTCAACGGCAAGCGTTTCGAAGTCGCTATGTGGGTGCCCGAATCATCGATGGGTGCAGCAGCTCCGGCCAAGAAGAAGCGCAAGCGCGCCGGATCCGGCGGAGCCGGCGGCGGCAGCGGTTCAGGCGATGTCACGGTTCCCATGCAGGGAACGATCGTGAAGGTCGTCGCTGAAGTCGGAGCCGAGGTTGCCGTCGGCGACACGATCGTTGTTCTCGAAGCCATGAAGATGGAGAACAACGTTGCGGCCGAGAAGGCAGGCACCGTCAAAGAGATCAAGGTTGCCGCCGGAGACAGCGTTGGCGGCGGCGACGTCGTCGCCGTGATCGAGTAGCCGCCCGGCGAGGAAAGGCCAGGAGCGACAAGCCCGCTAGGGCTTGAGAGCGGCTCGTACGCCTCGGAGCCACGCGAGCTCGGTGGTGACAACTTGTTCGAGGCTGTCGTCGAGTTCGGTGACGTCGTGTTGGGCGTTGATGTCGGTCCCCCAGCGATCTTCGATCACGTCGAGAGCGGCGGAGCGAGCATCGAGCTCGGCGTTGAGCTGGCGGACGACCTCACCATCGATCAAGCCCTTGCGGGCCGCATCGCCGAGGGCGCTTCGTTCGACGGTGAGTGTGTCGCGTCGGGCCTTGAGCGCCATTGCGGACTCGACGTTGGGGTAGGCCCGGACGTGATTGGTGATGGCCTCGGTGTGGGTATCGACGTCGGCGGCGTAGGCCCGACTCATCGCCTCGGTGAGATCGGCATCGATCACACCATCAGCGCCCAGCCTGCTGATCTCGTCTTGTGCAGCACGGCTCATCACGAGTCGAGCTTGGAGATGCTGTTGAGCGAGTTCGGTCTCATCCTTGCCTGCAAGGCCGAGGCGACGAATGAGGCCGGCGATGGTGAGGCCCTGCACGAGCAGGGTGAAGAGCACAACACCGAAGGTCATCACCTTGATGGTCTGCACCGTCTCTTCGCCGAACACAGCGGGTGAAAGCGTCAATGCGAGAGCGAGTGAGATCGCGCCTCGAAGTCCGCCCCAGAACATGACGTGCTGGAACGAGAGCGGCACTTTGCGATCGGGTTTGATCGTCCCGTTGATGTACGTCAGGCCATAGATGAGCACCACTCGAAGAACGAGGACACCGACGACAGCGAGCAGGACGGCAGGAAGTTCGTCGAGCAGATCGGCCGGGCTGATGGTGAGGCCGATGAACAAGAACACCAGGGAGTTCACAAGGAAGGTCAACAGCTCCCACGATTGTTCGAGCGTGTTTCGAGTCGTTGGTGACGTGTTATGGACGCCGATGTTGCCCTGGATGAGGCCGGCGACTACCACGGCGAGAATGCCGGAGAAGTGCAGGCCGTCTTGGCCGATGATCAAACCGAACTCTTCGGCGACGAGGAACGAGCCGTAGGCGAGAGCCATCGTTGTGGTGGTTTCGATCAGCGCATCGTCGACCCGGGACAGCACGACTTCGCTGACGACGTAACCGAGCACGAGACCGACGGCGATGCCGCCGGCAGAGATCACGAAGAAGTCGGTCGCCGCTCCCCCGAAGCTGAAGGCTTCCCCCTCGGCGACGGCAACGGCCAGACCAAAGGCGACGACGGCGACCGCGTCGTTGAACAGCGACTCACCCTCGACCAGAACACTCAGGCGTTTCGGAGTGCCGAGTGATTTGAAAAAGGCGATGACGGCGACCGGGTCGGTGGCTGAAATCAGTGCACCGAAGGCAAACGCGGCCGGCCATGGCAGATCGAGGCCGACGTGTACGAGTGCGCCGATCGCCAGGGTGCCAATCGCCGTTCCAATGAGAGCGACGACCAAAACGCCAAACAGCTCAGCCTTCAGCTTTGACCACGGAATGTGGAGCGTGGCCTCGAAGAGCAGCGGAGGGACGAGGAGGAAGAAGATGAGGTCGGGTGAAACCTCGACGGCGACAAGTTCGCCGAGCGCCGTCGCTGCGAAGCCGGCGATCACCAGAGCGACAGTGAACGGGAAGTCGAATCGGCGAGCCAGCACGGCAACGCCGGCAGCGATCGCGATCAAGATGACCGCAGCGGTCTCCGTCTTGATGAGGTTGCTGGCTCCCTCGGCCGAATCGGCCGCCAGCATGAGCATGGTCATTCCGCTGCTTCGCCCAGGACTTCGGCGAGTGCGGGATGGACAAAGAGCGACTCGACCAGATCGGTGACGGTGAGTCGAGCGGTCACGGCGAGGGCGAGGACCGATATGAGCTCGGCGGCATGTCGCCCGACGATCGTGCCACCGAGCACAACGCCGGTGTTCGGGTCGGACACGATCTTCACGAAGCCTCGGGAATCGTTGTTGATCATCGCCTTCGCCGACAGCGAGAACGGGACCTTGGTGACCCGGACCTTTCGTCCCGATGCGAAGGCGTCCGCTTCGGCGAGACCGACGTCGGCGATCTCCGGATCCGTGAAGATCGCCGAGGCCGCTTTGTCGTAGTCGAGATGGCGATGTGGGCCCTGATGGAGGCCCATTGCGTGCTGGGCGATCTTTCGACCCTGGGTCGTCGCCACCGATGAGAGCGGGAGCTTGCCGGACAGATCACCGGCGGCGTAGATGTGGTCGACGTTCGACTTGCAGTTGTGGTCGACGGTGACGTAGCCCCACTCGCTCTCGAGGCCTGCGGCTTCAAGATCGAGGCCTTCGGAGTTCGGAATCGAGCCGATGGCCAGCAGCACGTGTGAGCCCTCCGCGACGCGACCATCGTCGCAGCGCACGATGACACGCTCGGCGTCGGTGTCTTCGTCCACGAGTTCGATGCTCTCAGCCCGCGCCCCCATGAGCAGCTTGACGCCGTGGTCGAGAAAACTCTGTTCGAGGACGGCTGCGGCCTCGGGGTCCTTGCCTGGCAGAACCTGGTTCCGGCTCACGACGAGCGTCACCTTCGAGCCGAAGCTGTTGAACATGTGCACGAACTCCACGCCCGTGACACCTGAACCGATGACGATGAGATGGTCTGGTAGCTCGGGCGGCGGATACGCATCTCGGGTCGTGAGCACGTGGACGCCGTCGATCGGCGCCCAGTCGGGAACCCTCGGTCGACTACCGGTCGACAAAACGATGATGTCCGCTGTGAGTTCGATCGGATCGCTGCCGTCGTTTGGCTCGGCGACGACGGTGTGGGTACCGGTCAGGCGGCCGGCACCTTCGATCACTCGGACGCCTTGACTCGCCAACAGCGTCGAGACCGACTGTTCGAGGTGATCTTCAATGTGGGTGATGCGATCGCGCAGCGCGTCGAAGTCGAGCTCGACGTCGACCTTCGCAAGGCCCATCGCCGTCGCTTCCTTCATCGCCGACATGGCGCCGCCGGTGGCGATCATCGCCTTGGACGGAATGCAGTCGAGGAGATGGGCGGCACCACCGACGATGTCTTTTTCGATCAGGGTGACGTCGGCACCGAGGCGAGCGGCATGTGTGGCACACGCCGTCCCTCCAGGACCACCACCGATGATGACGAAATGCTTCTTCTCACCAGGCATTTGTGTGACCCTACCCTGCGGCGAAGCCCCTGTCGGCGAAGCTGATCACCAAGGCCAAGGCCTCGCTCAGACCAACGACTGGTACAGGTCAACAAAGCGGTCGGTCGTCGCCTCCCACGAGAACTCAGCCGCTCGTTCGAGACCGGCTTCGATGAGGTCTTGGCGGTGTTCGCGATCGTCGAGAACGTCGTCGATCGCCTCGACGAGCATCGCACCATCGCCGACCGGAACGAGCGACGCGCCGTCGCCACAGATCTCGGGGATCGATCCGCCCGACGTCGCCACCGCTGGGGTCCCCGCAGCCATGGCCTCGAGGGGTACAAAGCCGAAGCCTTCATGCACCGCACTCGACACGACAACCTCGGCATCGCGCAGCAACGCCGCTTTGTCTGAGTCGCTGACGTAGCCGGTGATGATGACGTCGTTGGCCAACTTGTGCCGGGCGATCGCCGCCTCCACTGCCAGCGATGCGTTCCCTCGCCCTCCAGCGAGCACCAGACACAGGCCTGGATGGAGCTCGATCAGATCGGCAAACGCTTCGACCAAGAGCTCGAATCCCTTTCGCCGCTCGATCGTGCCGATCGCAACGATCATCGGTCGACCGTTCACTTCGGCCGTGAGTTCGGCGGACAGCTCCGCACCCTTCCTCGCCGGGTCGATGCCGTGATGAATCACGTGGACACGATCGACGTCGACTCCGAGGTCGGCAACCACCTGGTCGGCAACAAACTGCGACGGTGCGTGAACGTGGGCGCCTCGCCCGAGCGCTCGGCCAACAAGAATGGGAAGGTCGGAGGCCGTCTCGATCGCAAGATCGGGCGTGAGCCATGGACCAAGATCGTGAATCGTGATCAGCTCGGTCGCAGCCTTCGACGGCGGCGTAATGAAGTTCGACCCGTGCACAACGTCAAGGCCTGACGCCAGCACCGACACGTCGGGAGTGTCGCTGCGGCTCCACGCCTTTCGGGCCACGGCGGCGGGGATCGGCCGGGCCAGCGTGACCGACGGCGGCAGTGTCTCGCGCAGTGCTCCCCGACCACGAGCGGTGAAGGCAAGCCCGACCACATCGATCGCAGGACGTTCAGCCATACCGGCGACGAGCCGATCGATGAAGACGCCAATTCCCGTCAACGGGATTGCAAGCGGCGTCACATCGATTCCAACGCGCATGCCTAGGAGCACCTGCATCGTGGGCGAATGTGAGCCATGACGGGGCACTCTACGGCCGCCGATCGGGCGGACCGCCGAATGCCAAAATCCATTCCTGCAAGGCTTGCCACATATCATGTCGCCCGTGACCTCCAACGACCGGAATCCTGACGCCTGGACCGAAATCGCAGCCAAAGAGCTGCGAGGAGCCGACCCGGCAGATCTGACGGTGCCGACACCCGAAGGCATTTCGGTCAAGCCGATCTATACCGAGAGCGACCTCAACTCGGTCGACCATCTCGGCAC
Source organism: uncultured Acidimicrobiales bacterium (assembly GCA_937925335.1). GTDB lineage: Bacteria > Actinomycetota > Acidimicrobiia > Acidimicrobiales > SZUA-35 > CALEWY01. The sequence continues at coordinate 80,175 of CALEWY010000008.1, read as the reverse complement.
TCTTCCCGGCGTCGAGCCGTTCGTCCGAGGCCCTCGGGCCACGATGTATACGAACCGACCGTGGACGATCCGTCAGTACGCCGGCTTCTCAACGGCTGAAGAATCGAACGCCTTCTATCGGGCGAACCTCGCCGCCGGCCAGATGGGCTTGTCGGTCGCCTTCGACCTCGCAACCCACCGCGGCTACGACTCCGACCACCCCAGGGTGGTTGGCGATGTTGGCAAGGCAGGCGTCGCGATCGACTCGGTCGAGGACATGAAGATTCTGTTCGACGGGATTCCGCTCGACCAGATGACCGTGTCGATGACGATGAACGGCGCTGTCTTGCCGATCCTCGCTTGTTACGTGGTGGCCGGCCTCGAGCAGGGTGCCTCCACCGCGGAGCTCGGTGGCACCATTCAGAACGACATCCTCAAAGAGTTCATGGTGCGCAACACCTACATCTATCCGCCTGCCCCGAGCATGCGGATCGTTGCCGACATCATCGCCTTCACCGCGAAAGAGATGCCGAAGTTCAACTCGATCTCGATCTCGGGCTACCACATGCTCGAGGCCGGGGCTTCGGCCGACCTCGAGCTCGCCTTCACGCTTGCCGATGGGCTTGAGTACGTCCGGTCGGCTCTCGATCGTGGACTGGACATCGATGCGTTCGCCGGCCGGCTCTCGTTCTTCTTCGGGATTGGCATGGACGTGTTCATGGAGGTAGCGAAGCTCCGAGCGGCCCGCCTGCTCTGGGCTGAGCTGATCGCTGACTTCGATCCGCAGAACCCACGCTCGATGATGCTGCGCACCCATTGCCAAACGTCGGGCGTCTCACTCACCGAGCAGGATCCCTATAACAACGTGGTCCGAACCACGGTCGAGGCAATGGCCGCCGTGCTCGGTGGCACACAGAGCTTGCACACCAACTCATTCGATGAAGCGCTCGGCCTTCCGACCGAGTTCAGCGCCCGCATCGCCCGAAACACCCAGCTGATCCTGGCCGAGGAGACCGGCATCACTCGCACGGTCGACCCACTCGCCGGCAGCTACTACGTCGAATCGCTCACGAAGGATCTCGCCGATCGCGCTCGGGCCATCCTCGACGAAGTCGAAGAGCTGGGAGGCATGACGCGGGCGATCGAGTCCGGCATGCCAAAGCTGCGAATCGAAGAGGCGGCAGCGAAACGCCAGGCCCGGATCGATCGTGGCGAAGAAGTCGTCGTCGGCGTCAACAAGTACGTCGTCGAGAATCCCGAGATGGTCGATGTGCTCGACATCGACAACACGCAGGTGCGTGAACAACAGATCGCCCGACTCGAGGCCATTCGAGCGAGCCGCAACGAAGCCACCTGCCAGGCCGCGCTCGATGCGTTGACAAAGGCCGCCGATGGCGATCCGCATGATCCGAACAACAACCTCCTTGCGGCATGTGTCGCCGCTGCCAAAGCACGAGCCACCGTCGGCGAGATGTCCGATGCGATGGAGAAGGTGTTCGGCCGCCACCAGGCGACCACGCGTACAATCTCCGGCGTGTACGGCGCTGCGTATCAGGGTGACGAAGGCTTCGATGCGATCGTGGCTGACGTCGAGAAGTTTGCGAAGGACGAGGGCCGCCGCCCACGCATCCTCGTTGCGAAGATGGGCCAGGACGGACACGACCGAGGGGCGAAGGTCATCGCCACGGCATTCGCCGACCTCGGGTTCGACGTCGACGTCGGCCCCCTTTTCCAGACGCCCGATGAGGTCGCCCGCGATGCGGTCGACAACGACGTGCATGTGGTCGGCGTATCGAGCCAGGCCGCAGGTCATTCGACGCTCGTGCCAGCGTTGATCGGTGAGCTGGAGAAAGCTGGCGCAGGCCATGTGATCGTCGTGTGTGGCGGCGTGATTCCGCCGCAGGACTACGACGCCCTCAACGAAGCCGGCGTGGGTGCAATCTTCGGCCCGGGAACCAATATTCCTGAGGCTGCAGTCGAGGTCTTGGCACTGGTGCGAGCCGCCGCCAGCTGAGCTTGGCTGCACCGCCAGCACATGCCGATCGGCTACCGTGCGTTCAGTGCAAGCCCAGCAGGCCAAAGGCCGATCAGCGCCCCAGGTCGATCCATCAGGCGGCGCCAACAACTTCCGTCCTCTCGTCACGAATTTTGCCAGGCGGGAAGTCCGAGCCCGCTACAAGCGAAGCCTGCTCGGCTGGCTGTGGTCGCTCATCAATCCGATCTCAACCGTGCTCATCTACGCACTGGTCTTTGGTGTTTTCCTTCGCGCTCAACCACCCGTTCTCGGGAACGGCAACGAAGGTGTCTTCGCCGTCTATCTCTTCACCGGCTTGGTCGTGTGGACCCTCTTCTCCGGCGTCGTGAACGGCTCGATGGATTCGTTGGCTGGTGTGATGGATCTTCGGAAGAAGGTCTTCTTCCCGACCGAAACGGCGATCTTGGGTGGAGCGATCGCGACCGCTGTTCAAACCGCCTTCGAAGTCGCCGTGCTCTACGCCATCTTCATCGTGTTGTGGAACGTCAACTGGACGTTCATCCTCCTCCCGCTCATCTTGGCTGGCGTCGCCAGCTTCGGGCTTGGCATCGGGCTCGTCATATCGGTCCTCAATGCCAAGTATCGAGATGTGCGATATCTGACGGGGATCACCCTCAGCCTTGTCTTCTTCCTCGCCCCGATCGTCTACCCAACGTCGATCCTCGAGCTCAACACGGCTGGATTCACCCCACCACAAATCGTCACGGCTGTCCTCTCGGGAGGCCTCGACACCTACGGCCTGCCGGCTCGCGAAATCGTCGAGTGGAACCCAATCAGCGTGTATGTCCAGTCGGCGCACGACGTCGTCTACTACCTCCGAGTGCCCTCGCTCGGCCGCATCGCAGTGATGTTGGTTTGCTCAATCGGGTCGCCCCTACTGGGCCTCCCCTACTTCCGCAGCCGCTCGATGGCCATCAGTGAGGAACTCTGATGTCCACTCCTGCGATCTCAATCCAGAACGTCTCCAAGCGTTTCGGCCTCAGCAACGGCGGACCGTCGTCGATCAAGGAAGCGATTCTCAGTCGTCGCCGCAGCACTGAGCGCGAGTTCTGGGCACTCCAAGACGTCAGCTTCGACATCCCCCGCGGATCGTTCTTTGGCATTATCGGCCACAACGGATCGGGCAAGTCGACACTGCTGAAGCTGACCGCTGGCATTCACCGACCCACGTCTGGATCAATCGTGGCCAACGGGCGCATCTCCGCCCTCCTCGAGTTGGGATCTGGCTTCCACCCAGACCTGACCGGTCGCGAAAACGTGTTCCTCAATGGCGCGATTCTCGGGTTGTCGCAAAAGCACATGGCGAAGGCCATCGATGAGATCGCAGAGTTCAGCGGCATCGGCGAGTTCATTGATGCGCCGGTGAAGGTCTATTCGAGCGGAATGCACGTGCGCCTCGGTTTCGCAATCGCCGTCCACGTCGAACCCGAAATTCTCCTTGTCGACGAGGTGCTCGCTGTCGGTGACGAGGCGTTCCAGCGGAAGTGTTTCGACCACATCTACAACCTGCGCCGCAAGGGAACGACCATCGTGTTGGTCTCTCATGACTCGGCCTCGATGGATCGACTCTGCGACGAGGTCGCGTGGCTCGATCACGGTGAACTGCAGGCTGTCGGCGACGTATCGCAGACCCTTCGAAGCTATATCTCCCAAGTCAACGCAGATGAACAAGAACGCCTCGCCGAGGATTCCTCACTCGAGGTTGAGACCGAGGATGAGTACGCAGGCCAGGACGATCGCCGGGGTTCCGGCGAAGTTCGGATCACCGGCTTCACGCTCCTCAACGAAAACGGCAAGGAAGTCACCGCGACCCGTTCCGGTGATGAAGTCACCGTTCGCCTCTATTACGAGGCAACCGAATCAATCGTTGCACCCATCATCGGCCTCATGATCCACCACGAGAACGGCACCCACATCGGGAGCACGAACAACCTCTACGACGGTGGCCACGACGGCGATCTCGCGGCCGGCGCCGGCCACATCGATGTGCAGATCCCTCGGCTGCAGCTGATGCCGGGCCCGTATCTGCTCACGACCGGCATCTTGTCGCCCGACCAGCTGCACTTCTACGACGCGTGGGAGCGATTCGGCAGGCTGACGGTCCAGCCCGGCGATCTGTCGCACCACGACGGATTGTTCGAACTGGTCGTCGACTGGTCAGACGCCAAGCCGGGCAAACGACGAATCAAACCCGACTCGACCAAACGTGCCCGAACGAACCCGGACCAAAAAGACGTCGGCCGACCCGACCAAAACGACGCAGCACCAGACGACACCGCGCGAGACCACACAGCACCAGACGACACCGCGCGAGACAACACAGCACCAGACGACACCGCGCGAGACGAAGCAGCACCAGACGACGCCCCGCGCGATCCGAGCCCTACCCGCGAATTCCTTCACATCGAGCCGACATGACCAACGACCTGAGCGAGTCCTACGACGCCAACTACTACGCGACCTACGGCGAGAGACCTCTCGAACCAGACGACCCCGCCTACGTCGGGTTCTTCGACACGGTCGCCAAACGAGTCGGCATCGACATTCGTCCAAGCACGGTCCTCGACGTCGGCTGTGCGTTCGGAATGCTCGTCGCTGCGTTGAACCGGCACGAGATCGACGCCAAGGGCTTCGACTTCTCCGAGTACGCGATCGAGCGTGCGGTGAAGGCACACCCCGAACTCGATGGTCGAGTCTGGCGAGGCTCTGCGCTTGAACCGATCGAAGGTCGCTACGACCTCATCACCTGCATCGAAGTCATCGAACATCTCGACGAGGCCGATGGGCGAACCGCGATCGAGAACATGACGGCCGCCACCGACACCATCTTGTTGTCGTCAGCTCCGACCGACTTCGTCGAGCCGACCCATCTCAACGTTCGCCCGACCGAATACTGGTCTGACCTCATGGCGGCACAGGGCTTCTTCCGATCCCACGAGATTGATGTGAGCTTCGTCAGCCCATGGGCGTGCCTTTACGTTCGGGCCGAACCGGATCTTCGCTCCACGGTGCTCGCATACGAGCGATCGCTCAGTCGAGCGGTGCAAGAACGCAATGAGCTTCGCACCGAGGTACAACGTTTGAGCATCGGCGCCTCCGTTGCCGAGGAACGGCTCACCACGATCCGTGAACTCGAGGCCAACTTCGCGATCGAACGCGAGGAGCACGCCGGAACCGCTGCGGGCAAGAGCACCGAGCACGAGGCTGAGATCGCCAAGCTCCAAGCAACCATCGTCGAGCTCCAAACCAACCTCATGATCGCCAAAGACGCGGCGATTGGAGCACGGGCGGAGACAGCAGCGGCGGAAGCCAACCTTCATCTCCACCTCACCGACCTTCACGCGATGCAGACCTACTACAACGACGTTGAGCCGAGGGTCGAGGAGCTTCGCAAACACGCGGCAGCCGGGATCGAGGCAGGTCAACAAGTCGAGCAGATCCACAACTCGACCACGTGGAAGCTCATGTGGGCGGTGCTGACGCCATACCGCAAGCTCAAGACTCGGATTCTCGGCCATGGGTGATGAACGACCATTCATTTCGCTGATCGTTCCCGTCTACCACCCCGTCATCCAAGAGCTCCGCGAGTGCATCGAGTCTGTTCGAGAACAGACCTTCGAAGACTGGCAACTCTGCATGGCCCTCGATGGCCCGCAGCCCCCAGAGGTGATGGAGGCCATCTCTTCATTCGGCGATGATCGCATCACCACCTACGAGCGACCGGAGAACGGCGGCATCGCCGCGGCATCCCAAGATGCGCTCGACCTCGCCACGGGTGAGTTCATCGGGCTCCTCGACAACGACGACACACTCGCCCCTTGGGCACTGCAACGTGTCAAGGAGGTCACCGACGAGTGGCCCGACGTTGACTTCGTCTACTCCGATGAGGACAAGCTCGACGAAGAGGGTGTCCGCAAGGATCACTTCCCAAAGCCCGGCTGGTCGCCAGAGCGCCTCCGATCGCACATGTACACCGGCCACTTCACTTGTTATCGCACGGCGCTCGTGCGCCAAGTTGGCGGATTCCGCCCCGGCTATGACGGCTCGCAAGATCACGATCTCGCTCTCCGCATGTCCGAGGTTGCACGCCAAGTCGCCCACATCCCAGAAGTGCTCTACCACTGGCGCATGTCGATCAACTCGGCGGCGAGTGGTCCCGATGCCAAGCCGTGGGCATATGACGCCGGCGTTCGAGCCGTTCAATCACAGCTCGACCGGCTCGGCATCGACGCCGAAGCGAAGACCATCGAGGGCTACGCAGGGTTCATTCGCCACGAGCCTCGCAAACCCAACCCCGGCCGAGCGAGCATCATTATCTTGACCGGCGGCGTGCGACGCGTCGTCCGAGGTGAACCGATCCGGCTCGTAGACAACTCGATCCGGTCGATCGTCGAGAAGTCGACCCACGACAACTACGAGATCGTCGTTGTTGTCGACTCGACATCGCCGGACGCCCTCGGTGAAGAACTCACCGAGATCGCACCCGATCGGGTTCGTGTCGTTCGAGACACTCGGCCGTTCAACTACTCCGCGGCGAACAACCTCGGAGCGATTCACGCCACGGGCGACACGCTCATCTTCTTGAACGACGACACCGAGGTCATCACCGAGAACTGGATGGATCGCATCCTGATGTTCACCGATCTCGACGGTGTCGGAGCGGTCGGCGTGCGGCTCAACTTCGAAGACGGACGAATCCAACACGCTGGGGTCATGGCTCGGACCGTTCCACAGCATCGAGCTCGAGGCGCCATCCATCCCTACTACGGCTTGATGGGCGGCCTACAGGTCTGCACCCACAACTGCTCGCTCATCACCGGGGCATGCCTCGGTGTTCGGCGCGACATCTTCCTCGAGGTCGGCGGCTTCTCGATCGACCTCCCACTCAGCTACAACGACGTCGACTTCTGCTTCAAGCTGCTGCACGAGGGCTACCGCAACGTGCTCGACATGCACACCAAACTCTTCCACTTCGAGTCTTCGACGCGAGATGAGACCGTGCATCACCACGAGTTCGAGCGACTTCGCCATCGCTGGCATGTCGCCCTGCAATCGGACTTCTACGACAACCCGGTCTTCGACCACAGTTCGTCGGAAGAAATACCGCCGAAGGCGATCGTGACGATCATGCGAGAAGAAGATGGCTTCCGCTTCCCGGCGCGCCATATCGACAACGGCATGCTCAAGACGGCAAGAGCGACGCGACCAACACCGGCCTAACCGAGCGACCCGACCTATGGAGCAGGCACGTCGTCGATCGCTACCGGGTGGCCGCCCGGTGTCGAGCGGAAGACCTGTGCCGGAGCCTCGTTGGCGACGCCTCGAAGTGCGGTGAGTCCGGGTGGGGGCGCCACCTGGGCAACACCGAGCGTTCGAAGATTCGGGTTGTCATACGGGTCGTCCCACAAGAGCCGACCCCAGTCTTCTTGCAGCTTTGTTTGTTCCCACAGTTCGGTTCCGTGCACGCGGGTCGACGTTTCGAGATGCAGCAGCGTGGTCGCTCCATCGAACACGGTGCGCCAGCCGAGATCGGCAAGGCGGAGGCAGAGGTCGACATCGTTGTAGTTGATCGGCAGCGCCTCATTCATGCCACCGATCGCGTCCCAATGATCGCGCCGCACAGCAAGACACGCTCCGGTGACGGCGAGCATCTCACACAACCCGCCGAGCCTTCCGAGATGACCGATCGTTGAGCCCGGATGGCCGTGGTGAATGTGGTCGGGGCCGCCGTGGCGTGAGATCACACCGCCGTGTTGGAGTCGGCCATCTTCGTACAGCAGGCGGGCGCCGAGTGCGCCCACATCATCTCGCCGTGTGATCGTGACGATCCGCTCGAGCCAGTCGCTCGTGACTACCTCGGTGTCGTCGTTCAACATCACGAGTACCGAACCGGAGGCATGTTCCGCGGCAAGGTTGTTTGCTGCGGAGTAGTTGAAGGAACGGGTGTCACGAACGACCCGAACCCGGTCATCGAGCGCGGCGAGACGCTCGCCGAGTTCGTCGGGACTCTTCGAATCGATGACGACCACGATCTCGTAGTTCGGGTACGAGGTTTGGGCGACCACTGACGAGATCGCATTCGAAACGAGTTCCGTGTCAACCCCTCGAACGATTCGTCGAGATCCGCCCGTCGGCACCAGGAGGCTCACAAGGGGAAGCTGCGACCCATCGGCCTGCTGCGAGCTCGGATTCGAGACGCCCTGTTGGACGACGCCCTGTTGGAAGACGCACTGTTCGAACGAGGCCGATTCTCCCCCGGCTGCCGGTGCAACGGCACGAGCCGGCATACCAACCCGTTCGAAATGGGCATCGATCGCAGCCAAATCGACGTCGTCGGCTCGAGGACCCGGATCGAGTTCACACAGGATGCGGGGAATCGACACGATGGCCGAACAACACTCACCAAGCCGCAGAGCCAGGTCGTGAAGACTGCTGACTCCCTCAGCCGTAGCGAGCGCCTCAGCAACGTGATCCGCTCGAGCAAACCAGAGGCCGCGGAAATACATCTGCGCCGTGAGGAGCAAGGGCGACCACGCCGGTCGGTGGAGTGCCTCCCTCCCGTGCTCAGCCGAACTGCGAACCGCATCGCCGTAGACGAGATCAGCACCGGTGGCGGTGGCCGTGATCGAACAGCGCATGATGGCCGTTGGCTCGACAACATCGCCCGCGGCAACGAACGCCAGCCATGATTCGGTCTCACCATCGGCGGCGTTCGTGCGACCGGTTGCACGCCGCAACCGATCATCGAGTGCTGCCATCGGCACGACCTCGAGGTTGCACCCGGCCGGGAGTGACTCGACCGTGCGACGGACGGCCTCGTCGTCCTCTCCGGGGGCGACTGAAGCAGTACCGGCGGGAGCAGTACCGGCGGGAGCAGTACCGACGGGAACGATGAACACGAGCGGCTCGATCATCGACCGAGCACGCGCCTGACCACCCGGTAGGGCGTGAGGAGACCCTGTGAGACGCGCCAGGTCGTGCTCGCTTCGATGGCATCGAGACGTTCACGGGTTTGACGAAGCTGCTCGCCCAGCTCCGCCGACAGCCGATCCCAATCGCCGTGATCGAGATGTGCCGCTGCCAATTTTTCATTCGCGACGACGAGCTCGGCGCGAGCTTCGGCGAGCGCACGCTGTGCCTCGACGAGTTCTTCGTTGCGATTCACCGGGCGGATCCTAGATCGCTTTCCGACTCCGACTTGTCCAAGACTGGGGCCAACGCCAGCGCGAGTCCGAGTTCAGCAACGATCTGCAACAACCGCACGACCACGGCGGCGATCAAGAGCGATCCGGCATCGATCGGCAGGAGGAACGTGAGGACACCCTCTCGCACCCCGATCCCTCCGGGAAACGGCACGGCCAGATAGCCGACCGTCCACGCAACTGCGTAAGCCGCGATCACGGCCATGACGTCGAGCGATGGATCGCCGAGCGCCAGGTGGAATGCGAAACCGGCAACACCAACACTCAGAATCGACCACAACACGCCAACGATCACACCGCTCGGCTCGAACACATCATCGGGTCCGAGCAGCTTGACCCGGCGGGCAACGAATCTGAAGGCAGGCGGCCAGGCAACAACAACACCGAGTCCAAGCAAACCAAAGCCCACTCGAACCAGCGTCGGTAGCGAGTCACCGGCGATCGCCAGGATCGGCCCCCACGCGAACCCGCCCGCGGCAGCCACGAGTTTCGAGTGAATGACGAGTGCCGACCCCTCTCGGCGACCAACGCCGAGCTGGCCGACCTGCGAAGCAAACTGAGCCACGCCACCACCGGGGATGTACTTGACGAGTTGCGATCGAAGAAAGGTCGCTCGGGCGCGCGGCCGAATCCCTGACGCCACCAACGATGCGTAGGACTCACCCGCGCTGAGCAAGAAGATGACGAGGCAAACGAAGATCGCCACCATCGTTGTCAGCGCTGGAAGTACGACGCTCTGAGACTCTCGATACGACACGACTCCAGCCAGCACGATCGTCGGAATGCCGATGAGGTAGGTCAACGTCGACGGGTTGACGAGACGGCGGAAGCCAGGGCGCACGGAGCGACCGTAGTGTCCACACCGAAGTCCGCGGCGTTTCGAGCCAAGGGAGCTAGGTTTGCGACGTGACATCACTCGTCGACCCGCGAAGGGCGTACGTGTCGGTCATGCGGACGATTCGAGGGGCTCTCCAGCGCACCGGTGCGCTCAAGCTCTTGGATGCTCGCACCGACCGCCGCTGGGCACACTGGGCTCGCAGCCAATTCGCCATCTATGACTTCGAAGACCTCGCCGCCCTGGACAGCCCTTGGTGGAGCTACGACTCGATCGATGAGGTCGACGCATGGCTCGGCGACCGCACGGATATTCGTGCCTTCGAATGGGGCTCTGGCGCCTCGACGATCTGGCTCTTGAAGCGAGTTGATGAGCTGATCTCGATCGAACACGACGCAGAATTCGCCAACAGCGTTCGAGACATCAGCGGCGTTGGTGAGAACCTCCTCACCATCGAACCGACCACGTCGAGCAACCCTGCCATCCCATCCGGCCGCAAGGGCCATGACGGCCTCGACTTCAGCGACTATGTCAACGCCATCGACCGGTTCGACGGCTCATTCGATCTCATCTGCATCGACGGCCGCGCCCGGACCGACTGCCTCCGAAAGGGCCTCGAGCGCCTCGCACCTGGCGGTATTGTCGTGTTCGACAACTCCGATCGCGAGCGCTACGCGTCAGCGCTCAACGACAACGAGCTCCAGATCGAGACTCACCGCAGCTGGGCGCCTGCGCTACCAACAAAATCTTCGACGTCGATCGTTCGGCCGATCGTTTCGTCCACGAAAGGTGCCTCATGACCCTCAGCGCAACCGTCCTTCTGCCTTCCTACAACGAGGCGGACAACCTTGAGAGCGTGATCGACGAGATCGCCGACGTCATGAAGTCTGAGGTGCTTGACTTCGAGGTGCTCGTCGTCGACGACGGCAGTAGCGACAACACCCGCCAGGTCATGGCGAGTTTGATGCAGCGCCTCCCGCAGGTCCGGTTCATCCGACTTCGCCGGAACTTTGGCAAGTCAAAGGCGCTCAGCGTCGGCCTCGCCACCTGCACCTCTGACGTTGTCATCTTGATGGATGCTGACGGCCAGGACGATCCGGCCGAGATTCCGGACTTGATGGCGGCACTCGACGACGGCCATCACCTCGTCACGGGCCGGCGATCCATTCGCAACGACCGCTTCATCAAGCGGCACACCTCGCGCTTCTACAACTGGATGACCAGCACGGTCAGTGGTGTCGAAGGCCGCGACTTCAACAGCGGCTTCAAGGTCCTCACCAAAGAGGTGGCCCACGAACTCCGCCTCTATGGCGAGCTTCACCGTTACATCCCCGTGCTCGCCGAGTGGATGGGCTTCTCCTCAACAGAGGTCGACGTCAACCATCGAGCTCGCCTCCACGGATCAACCAAGTTTGGCCGCTCGCGTTTTTGGCGAGGAATGCTCGATCTGATCACGGTCAAGTTCTTGACGACCTACGATCGCCGCCCATTTCACCTCATGGGTGGAACCGGCATTATGGCGTCGTTCTTCGGCAGCCTCTTGCTCTTGTGGATGGTCGTCCTTCGTATCTCTGGCGAGACCGTCGGCAACCGACCTGCGCTGATCGCCGGCGTGCTGTTGATGCTCGCCGGACTGCAGCTCGTCACGGTTGGTCTGCTCGCCGAGCTCATCGTCAGTCGTGGTCACGCAAACCACGATCCACTCGCTGCGGTGTCGGAGCATTCGACTGGAGCGCTTGGTGATGACGCCGTCGTCGATTTGGCAAAGCCGACGCCGCACGCTGGCGCTCTGACCGAGGCGCAACCGGTCAAAACCCAAAAGGATTGACCATGCCAGCCGACCAGACGGTCGACGCGGTGAACGACGACCCTGTGTCAACACTGCAGCGCTGGCTTCCGCTGATCGTCGCGATCGCAGCAGCGCTCACCTCGCTCACCACCATCGCCGGCCGAGTTCTCGGCGGCTCGAGGTTCCAATACGCCGACTACTGGCGGATCTTCGATTCGACGATCTCGGTCGAAGATGGCTTCGCCGAACGCAACATCTTGTTGCTGCAGAACGAACACCCGGTCGCGTTTGCCCGCTTCCTCTACTACCTGAACTATCGCTTGTTCGACGGCTCGAACGTTGCGCTCGGTGTCATCGTGATCGGCGTTGTCATCGCGCAGGTCATCGTGTTGCAGCGACACAATCCACTCACGGGCAACCTGCCGCGAGCCACGTTGTTGTTCGGAACCATCGCGTTGTTGCTCGCACCCGCTGGGATTCACAATTTCCAATACGCGATGAGCGGCTCGGCTTGGTTGACCGCCAACCTCTTCGCCATCTTGGCGCTGCATTTCGCGATCCGAGCCAAGCTCGTTCCTGCGGTGATTGCCGGCGTGATCGCTTCCGCGTCCTATGGCACGGGCCTGATGGTCTGGCCGGCGCTGGCGTTGCTCGCCTCATCCACGATTGGCATCAACCGCAAGTCGGTGCTCGCGATCGGATCCGGATGGGTGGCGAGTTGGGTGACCTACGGCGCAATGTTCGATCGCCCGGCGGGTCACGGCGGGTTCTCCCTCGACTTGTCCGGCCTTGCCTTCCGAACCGCCTCGACGATCGGTTCGGCGTTCTCCACCTCTGCAAGCACCGCAATCTTGTTCGGTATCGCCATCGTCTTCGTCCTTCTCCTCTCCTCCACCGATGCTGCACCGCTCACCAAGGCACCGATGAGTCTTGGGCTTGCGGTCTACGGCGTACTCGGCGCCGGCTTGATCTCGTTCTCTCGAGCGGAGTTCGGCAACGAGGTTGGTGTAGCAAGCCGATACGTCTCGATCTCGGCGATCACCGCAATCGGTGTCCTCGGACTCGTCTCGGTCTCACGGCCGAAGGTCACGGCGCCGGTCATCGCTGCCGCCGGCTTGCTCGTCTCCATCGCTGGTCAACCCGGCCTCGCCCACTTCGACAACCAAGCCCTGCTGATCCGAGAGGCGGCAATCGCAACTCGCATCGGAACGGGCGACGGCTACTTCCCGATCTTCCAGGCGAGCGTTCGCCCCAAGATCGAAGAACTCGGCCACTACCCGTTTAATGACGACTTCGAGTTTGACTGTGGACTGCTCCGCACGGCACCTCCAACCACACCGGCTGAGGGAATCGCACCAGCCGACAATCGCGTCACGCTCGAACCCAGCCCAGATCCAGCGCTCGTCCGTATCAACGGGTCGTTCAATCCCGACGAACCCATCCCAACGTGTTTGGTCGTCATTGCCGGCACACAGATCGTTGGCGCCGGTGTGATCGGTGGTTCACCCGCAGGTGTTCCCGATCGACTTGGCATCACGAGATTTGTGGCGCTTGCTCCTGCAGGTGTTGTGGATGTGCAAGTGGCTGGCGTTGACGACGACGGCAACGTCACGATCTATCCTTGGACGGTCGTCGGGCCCGGCTGAGGTTCGATTGCGAGTCACACACCGGAAGCGGCCAGCGGGATTATGCTCGTCGGATGGATCGGACCGAGCGAATTCTCGCCCACGTTGACCAGGGCGGCAGAGGACTTGAGATTGGGCCCTCGCATCAGCCGATTGCGCCCAAGTCGAAGGGGTTCAACGTCGAGATCATCGACCACCTCGACCGCGAAGGCCTGATCGCGAAGTACGACGGGCACGGTGTTGCGACCGAGCAGATCGAAGAGGTCGATCACATTTGGGGCGGCGAGAGCTACCTCGACCTCACTGGCGGAGACAGCGCATACGACTGGATCATCGCTTCACACGTCATCGAACACGTCCCCGACTTCATCGGGTTTCTGAAGAGCTGCCAAGAGGTTCTCAAACCCGGCGGGGTCATCTCGCTGGCGCTCCCCGACCATCGCTACTGCTTCGACGCAATGCGTGAAGCGACATCGCTGGCACAGCTCCTCGACTCACACCTCGATGGGCGAGCAAAACCCTCGGCAGGAACGATCGCTGAGTTCATGCTTTTCACCGCAAAGCGCGACGGCGCGCTGAGTTGGGCGCCAACCAACGCTCCAGCGGAGTGGGAATACATCCACACGCTCGAGCAGAGTCGAGACTTCTTCGAGATCGCCCGCAATATCGAAGACAGCGAGTACCGCGATGCGCACGTGTGGTGTTTCACACCGGCGACGCTCCATGTTGCGCTCGACTCGTTTGCCTTCCTTGAACTCGTCGACCTCGAAGTTGTCGAGGTCAGCGTCGGTGGCGCCGAAATCTACGCCGTGTTGCGTCGACGCGAAGCCGGAACCGGCACACCTGCTGCGTCGATCGATCGAAGCGCACTGCACGAGGCCCGCGTCGCCGAGCGGGCCGAACCTGGCGCCGAACTCGCCCTGAACGGCACGGCACTGAATGGCACGGCACTGAACGGCACAGAACTGAACGGCACAGCGACAAACGGAACCGTCCCAGCCGAGCAACTTGACGCGGCCGTCGCGGCAGCGGTCGAGGTCCATGTCACCGCAGCCACAGCTGAAAACGATCAGCTCCGCGCCCAGGTCGCTGCGCTCGAAGAAGAGATCCGCTTGACCCGAGCCACGAAGAGCTACCGGCTCGTCGAACCGCTGCGTCGTCTCGAGCGAGCCCGCAAGGCCTTCCTCGAACCCTCGGCCTAGCTCGTATCCGCCGTCAGTCCGCAGCGAGGCAACCGCATCTGAACAACCGCGGCCAGACAAATCCGGGCCAGTAAGATTCAGCCGCCCTGGATCGCCGGGGTATCCACGACAACCTGGAGACCGAGTGAAGGTCATCAACCGCTACTTCGATGCTGCGCTGGAAATCGAGATTCCACGATTTGGCGACGATCGGGGCTGGTTCAGCGTTCCTTACGAGGCGAACGCTGCGGCCGAGATCGGACTCACCGAACCGTTCGTGCAAGACAACCACTCGATGTCTGCAACGGTTGGAACGGTCCGAGGCATCCATCTCCAGCTGCCCCCACACGATCAAGGAAAGCTCGTTCGGGTCACCGAAGGACGGGTGCTCGACATCGTGGTCGACCTACGACCAGACTCTCCAACCCTCGGCGAGTGGGCCGGCATCGAGATCTCCGCTGAGGCGGGCAATCAGGTCTGGGTTCCCCGAGGTTTTGGCCACGGGTTCCGCACACTCGAACCCAACTCACACCTCGTTTACAAGGTCGACAACGGGTATGCCCCACAGGCTGATCGCAGCCTTGCGTGGGATGATCCAACCATCGGCGTGAAGTGGGGCATCGACGCCGCCGACGCAACGCTTTCGGACAAAGACCGAGCCGGGTCACCGTTCGCCGACATCATGGCCGACATCAAGCAGGCTCTCGAAGGAGCATCATGACCAGCCAATCCTCTTCACCACGGCGCATCATCGTCACCGGTGGCCTGGGCTTCATCGGCTCAGCCGTTGTTCGCCGCCTGATCGAGCACACCGAACACGACGTGCTCAACGTCGATGTCATGACCTATGCGGCAACCACGGGATCGGTCGAGTCGGTGGCGGGTTCTGATCGGTACCAACACGAACCGGTCGACATCACCGATGGCAAAGAACTCAAGCGGGTCTTCACCGATTTCGCACCGGACGGCGTCATCCACCTCGCTGCGGAGTCGCACGTCGATCGTTCGATCGACGGTCCGGGCGCCTTCATCCACACCAACGTGATCGGCACGTTTGAACTGCTGCAGGCAGCTCGGGCCGAGTCCGAACGCCGTGGCGGCTCCGACCTCGTTCGATTCATGCACGTGTCGACCGATGAAGTCTTTGGCGCGTTGGCGCCGGGCGATCCAGCGTTCGACGAGCAGACCGCGTACGACCCTCGCTCGCCCTACTCAGCATCGAAGGCGTCGTCCGATCACCTGGTGCGCGCCTGGCACGAAACGTTCAACCTGCCGACGATCATCACCAATTGCTCGAACAACTACGGACCGTTCCACTTCCCCGAGAAACTCATTCCGCTCATGATCGTGAAGGGTCTCGCTGGCGAACCGCTTCCCGTCTACGGAACCGGCGACAACGTTCGAGACTGGCTCTTCGTCGATGATCACGCCCGAGCCATCATCGCCGCCTTCGAGAGCGGCACACCGGGCGAGACCTACGCCGTTGGCGGTAATGCTGAACGCACCAACCTCGAGGTCGTCCACGGCGTGTGCGACCTGCTCGACGAACTCGCTCCCCCACTCGAATCTGGGGAGCCACGTCGATCGCTCATCTCGTTCGTCACCGATCGACCCGGCCACGATCTTCGCTACGCCGTCAATGCCAGCAAGGCGAAAGCTGAGCTCGCCTGGGAGCCATCACTCACATTCGAAGAAGGCCTCCGATCCACCATCGAGTGGTATCTCGCAAACGAGCAATGGTGGCGCCCGATCCACGAGCAGAGCTACGCCGGTCAGCGCCTCGGAACCAGCGAGAGTCCCGGAAAAGCAGAGTGAGCGACTCCCAATCCGGCGGCCAAACCAACACACGCACGGTCGTCATCACTGGGGCGAACGGCCAGGTCGGCCGCGAGTTGATGCGAGCCGAGTGGCCGTCCGATGTCACCGTCGTTGGACTGACATCGAGCGAACTGGACATCACCGATTCGGCCGCCGTCGAGGCAACGATCGATGCGATCGCACCAGCGGTGATCGTCAACGCGGCGGCATACACCGCGGTCGACAAGGCAGAAGACGACGAGGAGCGCGCAACAGCGGTCAACGGGCACGCAGTGGATCATCTCGCTGCTGCCGCTGATCGCTCCGGTGCGCTTCTCGTTCACTACTCGACCGACTATGTCTTCGACGGCTCCAAAGACGGCTGGTACGTCGAGGGCGATCCACTGAACCCGATCGGGGCCTATGGACGGTCGAAGGCACACGGCGAAGCAGCTGCTGCGTCCACCGCCCGCCATCTCGTTCTCCGCACGGCGTGGGTTTACGGAGCACTCGGCAACAACTTCGTGACCACGATGCTTCGTTTGGCGAGCGAGCGAGACGAACTCGGCGTTGTCGCCGATCAGTTCGGCTGCCCCACATCGGCGGCAGACATCGCCGCAGCCACCGTCGATCTCGTGGCGCATGAGGCCGCGAGCAGCGCGGCCGGGGTCGTGCATGTCGCATCACCCGACGATGCCGACTGGCACACCTTCGCAATGGCGGTCTTCGATACGTCAGCCAACGGTTTCAGCGGTGTGTGCAAACAGCTCACGACCGCCGAGTACCCAACCAAAGCCGTTCGTCCAGCGAACAGCCGGCTCGCAACCGACCGACTCAACTCGCTCATCGGCCGTCAGCTGCCCAGCTGGCGAACCTCGCTCTCGACCGTCGTGGCAGAACTCGAATCGAAACAGGCACACAACGCATGAACAGCATTGCGAACGCACATCACACGAAGCGACGCGGCATCATCCTCGCAGGCGGCACGGGCAGCCGCCTTCACCCCGTCACCTTGGCCGTTTCGAAGCAGCTGCTCCCGGTGTATGACAAGCCGATGATCTACTACCCGCTCTCGACCCTGATGTTGGCGGGGATCGATGAAGTCTTGATCATCACAACACCGCACGATTCGGAGTCATTCCAGCGCCTTCTCGGCGACGGGTCGGCGTGGGGAATGCGAATCGAGTACGCAACACAGTCGGCACCAAACGGATTGGCCGAAGCCTTCTTGATCGGCGAGGAGTTCCTCGACGGCCATCCCGCATGCCTGGTGCTCGGCGACAACCTCTTCTACGGCAGCGGGTTCAGCGAACAACTCCAAGCCGCGTCGGCCATCACCGATCGCGCATCTCTCTTCGCCCAACAGGTTGGCGACCCAGAGCGGTATGGCGTGGTCGACATGGACGCCGAGGGCACGGCAATCTCGATCGAAGAGAAGCCGGAGCACCCCACGTCAGACTGGGCGGTGACCGGCCTCTACTTCTTCCCGGCTGACGTATCAGCGGCGGCTCGAAGCGTGCAGCCGTCGGAACGAGGCGAACTCGAGATCACCTCGGTGATCCAGTGGTACCTCGATCGAGGCCAGGTCGACGTGTCAAAGCTCGACCGAGGTTTCGCCTGGCTCGACACGGGCACGTTCATGTCTCTCGTCGAAGCGTCGGAATACGTTCGGGTCATCGAACAACGCCAGCGCACCCGGATCGCGTCACCAGAAGAAGTTGCTTTCCGCATGGGCTTCATCGATGCCGCGCAGCTCCTCACCCTCGCCGAACCGCTCCTCAAGAGTGGTTATGGCGAATATCTCGCCCAGATCGCCGAATCGGCCCTCGCCGCTTCTTCCGACTGAAGGTTTTCCACGAACGCGCCGATACTGACGGGATGAATTCGGTTTCCTCTCCCCGATCGTCGCGTTCGCGCCGGGCTGCCATCGTCACAGCCGTCGTTGCGATGATCAGTGCGTTGCTTGCCTCGACCGCCTCACCGGCGAGTGGTGCTCTGCCGCCCGAGCTCACCGAGCGGTTCCGATTCGGTGCCGATCAGAACGCCTACTACGACCTCTTCACCCCGGAGGCTCGGTCGAGCCCCGCCTACGGTGACGTCACGGGCGACGGCAAACCGAACGTCGTGATCGGCGGCATGGACGGCCGGCTCATCATCGGCGAACTCGATGGCGACAACCCTCGCCAGTACTTCATCGGTGCCGGCGAGATTCAGGGCACTCCTTCACTCGGCGACATCGATGGGGACGGCACGCTCGACATCGTCGTTGGCAACATCATCGGCGACGTCGTCGCCATCCGAGGCGACGGCACAGAGATCTGGCGCAACCGCACGAATCGATTCGCCGACCAGGGCAAGAGCCCGGCAATCTACGGATCGGCTGCGATCGGCGACATCGACAACGACGGTCGACCCGAAGTCGTGCTCACCAGCAACGATCACTCGCTCAACGCTTGGAACCACGACGGCACGCCGGTCCCAGGGTTCCCCGTCACAACCCTCGACTCATCGTGGTCAACCCCAGCAATCGCCGACATCGACAACGACGGCTTTGCCGAGATCATCGGTGCGTTCGATGTTGACTACATCACCGCCTCTCACGCCGGTTGCCCGAGCTTCGGAGCTGCCGTTCGTGCCTATGACCACACCGGCGCTCAGAAGTGGCAGACGTGTATCGCCGGCGAGATCATCACCTCCGGGTCGTCGATCGGCGACATCGATGCCGACGGCGACCTCGACGTGGTCCTCGGATCCGGCGTCTATTTCTCGGCCATCGGTGAAGCGGAAGCTCCCGCCCGCCGGGTCTACGCCCTCGATGGACAGACCGGCGCAATGCTGCCCGGCTGGCCAGCCGACCTCGGTGCAGTCTCCGATGCCACGCCGGCACTCGGCAATCTCGACAGTGATCCACAACTCGAGATCGCCACCTCGGCCAATGACGGCCGCTTCCATGTGCTCGAACACGACGGATCCACCAAGTGGACAGCGTGTGGCATGTGGTCGGTGGGCGACGTCTTCGATTGCAAGGGTGGAACGGTTCGCTTCCCTGGCATCGTCGCACCGGTCTCCATCGCTGATGTCGACAACGACGGCCAACAAGAAGTCGTCGGGTTCATCCACGCTCAGCTCTGGATCCTCGATGGCTCCAACGGCAGCGTTGAGCGGGTCTCCGGGGCCATCGGGGGAACCGACGGCAACGCCTATGCGCCAAAGGGCCAACCAACCGTCATCGATCACAACGGGGAAGCCACGATCCTCGTCCAGTACCTCCGAGAGGATTCCGGCGCACCGAACTCCGGCCGCAGCACCGGCGACGATCTCACCGTCGTTGGGTTCGGAACCGGATCACCGCTCGGCGCATCGGATTGGCCCATGTTCGCTCAGAACCAGACCAACACCGGCTCGACCGAGACCGAGTTCGCCGGCGCCGCCTGGATGGAGCCCTGGCTGCGAGCCCTCTACATCGATCTGCTCGGCCGCCCTGCCGACCAGGCTGGCATCGACTTCTGGTCGAGCCGCCTTGGCGGAGAGCTCACCAAGGGTGAGGTCGCCTTCCAGTTCGCCACAACCGACGAATGGCTCGGCGTTGTGGTCGACGATCTCTACGCCTCGATCCTCGGCCGAGCCCCCGACGCGTCTGGGCGGGCCTACTGGATCAGCCAACTTCGGGCCGGACAGCCAACGTCGGAGGTCGTTTCGAGCTTCTTCTCGTCGCCGGAGTACTTCATCTCGGTCGGGGGAACCAACCCGAAGTTCGTCGATGCGTTGTATTCCGCCGTGCTCGCTCGGCCCTCTGAGGCCGACGGCCGAGCGTTCTGGATCGAACGTCTCGATGCCGGGGAACCTCGCGGCTCACTCTCCAGTGTCGTCTTTACGTCATACGAATCCGGTGGACGCCGAGTCGATTCGTTGTACGACAAGCTGCTCGCCCGTGATCCCGAGGCCAGCGGCCGTGACTACTGGGCGCAGTTCTTGACCACCGGTGATGAGATCAACCTCGCCGCTTTGCTGGTCGGAAGTGCTGAGTATCAGGAGCGCTCCGAGCAGCGCTTCCCCGGCTGATTCAGCGCTCGGGAACGAGCGTCAGAAGCCGCTCGACCGTCGCAATTTGGCGGGGTCTCTCGAACTACCCTTGACCCGGTGCGGAGATCGACTCCATCAGAGATGTTGGCTGGGCTTCAATCCGGTGATCGTGGAACTCTGGCGCGCACGCTGACCCTGATCGAGTCGACGCGGAGCGACCACCGAGAGCAGGCCAACGAGCTGCTCGATCTCCTCCTCACCTCCGGTGAAACGAAGCGTTCGATTCGGCTCGGTGTGTCCGGCACCCCGGGAGTCGGGAAGAGCACGTTCATCGAATCGCTGGGAACCCTCTTGGTCGACGATGGTCATCGTGTCGCCGTCCTTGCGATCGACCCTTCATCAGCCCGAACGGGAGGTTCGATCCTCGGCGACAAGACCCGTATGGCCAACTTGGTCAATCGACGAGAGGCATTCATCCGTCCTTCCGCTGCGGCTGGCACGCTCGGCGGCGTCGCCCAGCGGACCG
The DNA here is from genome assembly GCA_937925335.1 of uncultured Acidimicrobiales bacterium. Lineage (GTDB taxonomy): Bacteria > Actinomycetota > Acidimicrobiia > Acidimicrobiales > SZUA-35 > CALEWY01. The sequence continues at coordinate 59,183 of CALEWY010000008.1, read as the reverse complement.
CTGAAGCAATCGAGGTGGTCGAAGCGGCTGGGTTCGACATCACGATCATCGAGACCGTCGGTGTTGGACAGTCCGAGACCGCCGTCGCTGACATCACCGATCTCTTCTTGCTTCTCGTGGCGCCAGGCGGTGGTGATGATCTCCAAGGCATCAAGCGTGGGGTGATGGAGCTGGTCGACATTCTCGTGGTCAACAAGGCCGATGGTGATCTCGAAGCGATCGCCACCCACACAGCAGCCGACTATCGACATGCTCTTGGCCTGCTTCGACCTCGACGCGGAACCGAGCCCTCCCAAGTCCTCACGTGCTCAGCATTGCACCACCGGGGCGTGGCAACCGTGTGGGAAGCCGTCGCTGAGCTCTGGGCCCGTCTCGACACCGACGGGACGCTCGATGACGTCCGGGCTGAGCAGCGCCTCGCAGCCCTCGACCGCGCCGTACAAGCCGGCCTGCTCGATGCACTTGCCGCCCACACAAGCCACGACGAGCGCCGCAAAGACCTCTCGGCTGCGGTGGCTGCCGGCCGTCGGTCGCCAAGCTCCGCAGCGACCGAACTCGCCGGCCTCATTCTCAACACATCAACGTCGTTATGAGCCCGCAGCTCCCGCCTCAAGCCGCAAACCTCTTGCGCAAGGTTCTGCGTCGCGCTCGTGCCGTCGTGAACCACGCACCAGCACCCCTGAGCGAACGAGTCCGAGCTGTGGCGAGAACAACTCGCAACCGGCGCCGTGACCAGCGGCGAGCGGAGCTCGGCGACGACGGCGCCTACTTCGATGCCGTCGTGGACGACGCCATCGCCCAGTCCCGATCAGCACAGGCCCGGTCGTGAGCGCTGCGCTCCGAATCGGAATCCTCGCTCCCGCCCCTGTTCCCGCCGTCGAAGGCGGCGCCGAACGGCTGTGGCGTTCACTCGCCAACGGTTTGATTGCGGCCGGCCACCAAGCTGAAGTGGTCACACTTCCGTTCCCGGAGACGACGCTGCAGGAAGTGGTCGATGGCTACCGAGCGTTTCGCTCAGCAGACGTTTCACGCTTCGACGTCGTCATCACCGGAAAGTACCCGGCTTGGATGGTCGATCATCCGTGCCACATCGTTTACATGCTGCACCCGCTTCGTGGCCTGTACGACACCTACCCCGGCCATCTCGAGCCTGCTGACCTCACCACCGCGTCACCAGCACTCGAAGCGATCGGGGCTGGCCATCTCGGCGCCATCGACAACCCGGATCAGCTCCTCGACGAGATCGACGCGCTTCTCGAACGGCTCGGCCCTGACCACGAGCTGAACGCCCACCCCAGTCCGCTCGGCCGCGCAGCGGTGCACCGTTTGGATGAACTCGCCTTCGCCGGCGATCGAATTCGACACTTCGCCGCGATCAGTGCCGAAGTGGCCGGCCGTCCCGACTACTTCCCGGCCCATCGAGCCGTCCAGGTGGCGCACCCGGTCTCCGACCTACCCCTCGGCGCAGCCCAGCAACGAGGCGCCGATGATGATCAGGCCACCTACGAAGGGCCGACCTTCTTCACCGCCAGTCGCCACGATGCTCCCAAACGAATCGACCTGATCATCCGAGCGTTCCGACGACTCACCGATGGACACAACGACCGCCAGCTCACGTTGGCGATCGCGGGCGATGGACCGGAGCGGGCCAATCTCGAACGCGAGGCCGGAGGCAACGAGCGGATTGAGTTCCTCGGACGAATCAGCGAGGAGGACCTCGCCGTCCGGTACACAGACTCAGACGCCACCATCTTCCTGCCGCTACAAGAAGACTTCGGCTACATCTCGCTCGAGTCGATGCTGGCCGCAACACCCGTCATCACCACGACCGATGCTGGCGGGGCGAACGAACTGATCAGCCACGACACCGTTGGCGGCATCGTCGTTGAGCCCACCGTCGAGGCGCTTGCTGATGCAATCGATCGACTTGCTGACGATCCCTACCGCCGCTGGCAACTCGGTGTGAACGGCCAGCGACGAGCAAGTGCGATCACGTGGGAGCCGCTTGTTCGCAGCATCGAGGCAGCTGTCGCAACTCGTGGCACATCAACCACCCGACCGTCGGTTGTCATGGTCAGCACCTTCGGGATCGAACCGGCGATCGGTGGTGGGCAGCGGCGAGTTCGACATCTCGCTCGGGCGCTCGCCCGTCAAGCCGACGTCACCGTTTTGGCCCTCGTCGGTCCAGGCTCGGGAGACGGCGTCAGGGTTTCTCGTCGGGTGATCGAACCCGGCATCACCCTCGTCGAGATTCCTCGATCACCGCAGCATCTCGATGCAGAGGCCGAGATCACTCGCATCGCGGGATTCCCGATCGACGACATCACCTGCGGTCGGCTTTGGGAAGCGACCCCGGCGTTCGGCACCGAGCTGCGATCGGTGCTCAACGCCGCCGACGTCGTGGTTTCGAGCCATCCGTTCCTCGCTCCCGCCATCGACGCGGCGCTCAAGACCATCGATCGACCAATCCGATTCGTCTATGACTCGCACAACGCCGAGACACCGTTCAAGGCGGCGATGCTCGACGACTCAGCGGCATCGCCCGCGGCGCGCCGTTGGCTCATCGACGCGGTCACCGAGGCCGAGTCGACCGCTGTTCGACTCGCCGATCACGTGTCGGCCTGCACCGACGACGATCTCAACGCGGTCCTCAGTCTCGACCCTGGTACGGGCGCTGACTCCAAGAAGACGAGGAGCACCGCCGTCGTCCCAAACGGGGTCGACACCACCGCGATGCCGCTGCGCTCCGAGGACGACCGATCAGCGGTTCGTCCCGAGGCGCTTGCACTCGCTGGCGTTGCGCCGAACGATCCTCGCCCACTCGCCGTGTTCATTGGTTCGTGGCACCCGCCAAACCTCGACGCTGCGAGGCTGATCATCGAGATAGCCCCACGTCACGATGTCATCTTCGTGCTCGCGGGCAGCCACACACTGCAGTTCGACCAAGCGACAGTGCCACCGAACGTTCGCCTGTTGCCGACCTTCGCCGAGGAGAGTTTGTGGCCGTTGCTCGCCGGGTCCGACGTTGCGCTCAACCCAATGGTCTCCGGGGGCGGCAGTAATCTGAAGCTCTACGACTATCTCGCCGTTGGTGTGCCGATCTTGACGACGCCGATCGGCGCGCGAGGACTCGAAGACCCCGATTCGGTGGTGTTCACCGCCGAGGGTAAAGCTGACGCACTCAGCGCTGGGCTCGACTCACTGCTCGCAACACCGTTCGACGAGCGCAAGAGACGGACCACCGCCGGCCGCCTCGTCGCCGAGCAAGCCGATTGGCGCCTGCTCGGTGACCGAATGACAAGCGATGTTCTGGCCCCCTTCGGGAACCATCTCACCACCGCCCATCCGTGGCCGGCGGTCGCGAAGCCACGAATCGCCGACACCGCACCCCCACCAAACGACGCAACCGTTGAACTCATGAACCGAATTGGGCTCGCGGCCCTCGATTCGGGACCGCCCATGGAGATGACCACCATGAATCCAAACCTGAGAGAGCAGCTCAAAGCAATGGCAGCCAATCGCCATGCCGGGCGGGTACTTCCCCACGATGCTCGGCTGAAGATGCCGAAGAAGGCGTTGATTCGGGCGGGCCAAGCCATCACCAACGAACAACTGGCGTTCAACGAAGCAGCCCTCGAGGTGGTCCGAGAACTCAGCGCACAGGTCGCCGAACTCGAAGAGCGCCTCGCATCCATCGAGGACGAGTCGCAGGCGTGACGCTGAAGATCGGGGTGGTCAAACCCGACTACGGCGTTACCGGAGGTTTTGAGTACCTACTGGCGCGCCTTGCCTCGGCCATCGAGGCGGACGGCCACGAGATCACACCTGTCTCCATTCCCGGCAAGCAGCGCCCTCGCCCGATCTGGGGCCAAGCCGATGCGCCGAGCCGGTGGTTCGATCATCCGGACTACTTCAACTACCTGGCGATGGTTCACGACACTCGCCGCCTCGAACTCGATGCGTTCGATCTTGTGATGAGCACACAGCCGCCGGGTTACCTCGCTCCTCACGATCGCATTCTCGGTCTCTTCTATCACCAGGCCCGAATCTTCTATGAGCTTGCTGAGCCCTACGTGAACGCTGGCTACGTCGACCCGACGATCCACGCTGCTGCGGTCGCCAACGTGCGAGCGATCGACGATCGCCACCGTGGTGGTGTGCAACGCTGGCTTGCGGGTTCCAACGAATGTGCCCGCCGCCTCACCGACGCGTGGAACATCGCGGAGCCGATCGACGTGCTCGACGCTCCACCGCTCACCGATCCACCGGACGAGGTTCCGCCGTGGTCGGGGCACGGACCGGTGGTGTGCGTGGGCCGCCAAGAGTGGCCGAAACGAGCCGAACTCGTCGTTGGGGCCGCCCACATTCACCAGCATGAGACAACCGTGATCGGCGACGGCGGACGGCTCCAAGCCTTGCGCGATCTCGATCGGCGATTGACCGCTGGTGAGCTGGATGCCTCGACAGACGACCTCGGCGAGCTCGCTGCTCCTTCCGGGTCGGATCGCAGCGGAATCCGTGGCCGCCTGGTCGCGTCACTACCCCGTCGGTCGACCGGCCACGCTCGCTCGCCGGTCACCATCGCTGGCCAGGTCGGCGACGCCGCTCGCAATCAGGCCTACGCCGACGCGTCGGTGGTCATCGCTCCGGCCTACCGAGAGGATTACGGGCTCACGGCACTCGAGGCAATGGTGTGGGGAAAGCCGGTGGTTGTCTGCCGGGACGGTGGAGGACTCGTCGAGACGGTCGAGTCGACCGGCGCTGGCATCGTCGTCGAACCCAACGCGGCCGCGATCGCAGCGGGTGTGCAATCGATCCTCCATGACCCAGCGTTCGCCGCCGAGCTTCGCGATCGAGCGATCAGCGTGCGATCAACCCACACGTGGGAACGAGCCGGCAAGCAGCTCCTCGATGCCGTGATGCGCTCCTGCTAGCTCAGCCGCTCGGCCATCAGCCCGGCTGGTGTGCCACCAAGCGGGGCTGGGGCGTCGGCAGTCCGAGTGTCGTCCGCAGCCGAACGAGTGAGGCTGGCGGAGTGATCGGCTGCGCCCTCACCGGCAGATAGGCCGGGTGGTCATACGGATCTCGGGTCGATCGCTCCGGCCATCTCGATTCGAATGCCTGCTGCTCGGTGTCGGTGATGCCCGGTTCCCGGCTCGACGTTTCGTGATGGGTGAGCACGATTCGATGGTCGAGCACCACCCGTTGACCGAGTTCGGCTGCCGCAAAGCACAGGTGGACGTCGTTGAAGTTGAGCGGAAACTCCTCGGGGAAGCCGCCGACTTGATCAAACAACGACCGAGAGATTCCGAGACAAGCGCCGGTGACGGCGGAGACGTTCTCGATCCAGGACGGGCGGGATCGATCATCGTCCGGGTAGCCGCCGAATCGGTGCTCGATGTAGCCGTCTCGGGCGATCAGGCCACCGTGTTGCAGCCGTCCGTCCCCGTAAAGCAGGCGAGCCCCGACGATGCCGACACCGGGCGTCTGCAGGTGCATCGCGATCCGAGAGAGCCAGTCGCCTGAGCGCACTTCACAGTCATCGTTGACGAAGACCAAATGCTCACCGGTCGCAGCCTGGACACCAAGATTGTTCGCCGCAGAGAAGTTGAAGGGCCGAGTGTCTTGGACGATCGTGACGCGCTCAGGATCGAGTGACTTCAGCAGGTCACCAAGGGGCGGCGGAGACTTCGCATCGACGACGATCACGATCTCGACATCACTGCGATGGGTCCCGACGAGGATCGAAGCCACGGCGTTTGCGACGAGAAGAACGTCAACCCCCTCGATCATCCGGCGTGCACCGCCCGTCAGCATCACGATGGAGGCACGAGGCTGGGGTTGATCGGTCGGCTCGACGATCACTCCCGTGTCATCGACGCCAGCAACCCGCATCGCTGCGCCGATCGCCGAGAGATGCGTTGCAACCGCCTCGCCATCGGCTTCGAGAAACGGTGACCCCTGTCGTTCCGACAAGATCTCGGGAACGTGTGCGACCGACCGAGCCGACGTTGCGGCAACGAGCGCGAATTCGTGGAATCCCTTGATTCCACGCCCTTCAACGATCGACTCGCGCCCGACGATCAACGGGCCGAGGTCATATCGATTGATGAGACGATCCGGCGAAAACGCCGGACGCATCTCGACCTGAGTCTGACCGATCTCCGACGTGAGAGAACTGTCGCCGTAGAGCAGATCGATGTCCGGTTGCGCTTCCAACACGTCGACGATGCGCTCGTGTGCTCCATCGACCAAGCGAGCGTCGGGAGCGAGCAATCCAATGAAGTTGACGATCCGACCGTCCGAGCCCTTGGCGACGAACCGAACCTCGGTTGGGGTGGTCATTGGTCTCGAACGTTCCGGTACCACCGGTACGGCGACATCGCTGCGTCGCCGATCTTCCATGTGGTCGATGCTCGAAGCGCCTTGAGTTCGGCGGCCTGTTCAGCGGCGACGACCCGTTCGCGTTCGATGTGTCCGACGAGTTCGGTCCACTCGGCTTGGGCCGCTTCTGCTGCGGCGAGCCGATCGGCGAGAACCTTACGTTCCGCCTCCGCTGAACCCGCTCGCCGCATTGCCACTGATGTCGCCTCCCGAGCCACCTCCAGCTCAGCTTCGAGCCGGGTGATGGTTTCAGTAAGGCGTTCGAGCTCGGAAGACATCCGTGATCAGTTCTGCAGTGCTCGCTGGAACGATTCGTCCGAAATCGCAAGGCTCGAAGCGAGGGCGACATCGTCGGTCACGAGCAGTTGCCCGGCCCAGTACTCGAGTCCAGCGTCGTCAGGACCACGGCCGAGCACGCTCTGGTAGAGAGCGGTCACTCGACCTCGACGTGATTCGATCGACATGTAGAAACCGCTGGCGACAGCCCCGGTATCGACCTCGCCCCGATCGAGCTGGCCAGCCCAAAAGTCGAGGCCCGCTTGGTCGGCTTCACGGCCGAGCAGCTCTCGGTAGAGCGATCCGACGAACGCTTCGTTCGTGCCACCAGCCCGGGCGAAGTACTCGGGCGATCCGTAGAACTGTGCACCGATCTCTTCGACGCGAACACCGCTTCGAATACGGGACGTCCAGAAGTCGAGTCCGGCTTCGTCAGCCGGCCGTCCGAGTGCCGAAACGTAGATCTCTTGGATGACAACTCCGGCCCACTCACGGCTGGTTGAGAGTTCGTCGGTCAAGGCCGCTCGATTGCCGGACTCGATCTCATCACCCCATGCGACCCGTTCGGCGACGCTGGCTGAGCGACCCAAGAAGAGTTCGTACATCGCATTGACGTACTTCGAGGAGTCGGTGGTGAGCACACCATTCTGGACTTCGCTCGGCGTGAACCAGTCCGAGAAGAGGCCGAACTGACGGCGAGCTTCGTTGCCGGTGAGCGATGTCGTTCCGTTTTCGAAGATGAACTCAACGTTGAGCACTCGGCCACCATCTTCGCCGAGGCCGTTTCGTTCGGTCACGTTGATGTCGAGAAGGGCACCCTTGCCAACGCTTCGCTCATACGAGCTCATGTTGACGGCGATCTCCCAGTCATGGCGTGGGTTCGCCGGCGTGGAGTCACCGTTGTCAACAACCGCTGGGAAGTCGCCCTCAACGGTGTAGCCACCGGTGGAGGCGGAGAACTCGGTGCGAGCGATGGTGCCATCGGCGAACACTCGAACCTGGCCGTCGGTCGCAGCGATCGCGGCGTCGGTGGAAGCCACGTTGACCCGTTCGGGATCGCTGGTTTGGCCGGCACGACGGAAGTAGCGGCCCTCGTACACCTGACACAGGATCGTGTCGCACGTGTCGGCGTAGGGCTGCTGGCGGGTATCGCCGGCCATGGCATACGAGCGAGCAGCGACAGCTTGGGACTCGAGAGCGGCCGGCTCCCACGTGGAGAACACCTCGCGCGGCACCACGCCGCGCAGGTAGGTTTCGATCGGGACGATGTTGACGGTTCGGGTCTCGCCGTTGACGTTGTTGGCTCGCAACACACCTTCGTACCAGTTGCTGCCGCCATCGGGTTTGCACAGCTCGAGCAGGCCACGGTGTGCGTCGTCAGCGGCAACAGCGGTGACGTCGATGGCCGTGAGATCCGGATGCTCGGAGACGAACAGCCAGTTTGCGTCCGTGCAGCTCGTGGAGATGCGGAAGATCAATCCCTCAGCGCCGACCGCCACGTGGACGGTCTGTCCTTGGGTGGCGAGGCCGAGCGGTTCGCCGGTCGCCGGGTTCGAGATCACCATCTCGCCGACTTCGACGCGCACTCGCATCGTGTTCGAACGCTGGGCGCGGATCTCGACACGAACGCTGTCTGGATCGATGGCCGGCTGGATCGGGCTGATCGCCGTGTCGACCGAACCAGCGGTCGTGTTGCTGTAGAAGTGACTCAGAATCTGGCTGGAGGTCCAACCCTGTTCCAGGGCGTAACCCTGTGCGCCCCATTGGCCCATGCCACGGCCGTGGCCCCACCCGTGCCCGCTGAACAACACCACGGGGTCACTCGACTGTGCGCTCGCCGGCGTTGGTGCAACCCCGCCGACGGTGCCGCCAACGATGCCGAGCACGACGAACAGCGCCATCAGCGGCCTGATCGTGTGTCTGGTCAAGAGAAACATGTCCATCCCATCGGATTCAAACGCCCGCGCGTGAAGAAAAGGTAGTTCCAATGGACCGGTTCCCGTCAGGCCAAACGGCCCAGGCGGGAACTACGACCTAGATCGGCGAACCGCCCTAGTCGAGCCCCTCGGTCAGACGGTCGTAGAACTCATCGCTGACCGCAAGGTCAACGGCGAGGGCGATGTCGTCTTCAACGAGGAGCCGTCCGGCCCAAAAGTCACGACCTTCGACGTCGGGGGCTCGCCCCAAAACCGCCTGGTAAAGGCGGGTGACGCGGTCGTTTCGAGATTCAACCGACTGATAGAAGCCGGAGGCAATATCGCCGGGCACGGCTTGGCCCGAGTCGAGGAGGCCAACCCAGTGGGCAAGGCCCGCTTGATCCGCCTCGCGATGGAGGAGCGCTCGGTAAAGGCGTCTGACATATTCAGCGTTCGAGCCTGCCGCATCCACATACTCGGGCGACGAATAGAACGAGGCGCCAAGGTCTTGCGTGCGGACGCCGTCGCGCAACCGTTGCACCCAGAACGCTCGACCCTCGGGCTCTGGCGGTCGGCCCAAGACATCGGTGTAGATGTCGCTGACGATGACACCCGCCCACTCGTCTGATGTTGCGAATCCCTCGGCGATCGGTGCCCGATCTTCGTAGTGGATGCGCCAACTCCAGTAGTCGAGCTCGGTCAGCGAGGCCGGGCGCCCGAGGAACAGCGTGAACAAGCCTTGGGTGTACGCGGCGTCTTCGGTTTGTGCGAGATCGGTCGGCAGGTGCCACCACAAGCCGGCATCAACGATGGTCGGGTTGCCAACCGTTGTGGTCAACGGCTGCACATCTCGAGGTTGCCCGAAACTGAAGAGACGGCCTTCGCTGTCGAGCACCCAACCACCACGATCGGTTGGGTCGGCCAGCACGGCACGTGCCCGGCTGCCGGCCGCACCGGCGAGAGCTGACTGCTGCTCCGGCGCACCGCCGAACGGGTGCAAACGGCCAGCAACATCGAGTACCCAGCCACTCTCGCCGTCGGCCCGAAGCGCAAGATCAACAGCGGCTACCGAGGCTGCGATGGACCGGCTCGGCCCTCCGCCGACCGCGTGCAGGCCACCGGAACCGTCAAGCACATACCCCGAGCCGTCGTCGGTGAGCAGTGCTGCAACTGCAGGCGAGACAGCAGAGGATGGGGATCGATCCGATGCTCCATTGAAGCCGTGGAGCGTGCCAGTGGAATCGAGGACCCAGCCTCGGCTTCCATCATCAGAGGCCACAAGATCGACCGCGGTTGCGCCACCGGCGGGCTTCGATCCCGGCGAGGACGCTCCGCCGAACCCGATGACGTCACCGGTCGACGAAAGAACGAATCCACGGCCGTTGCCACCATCGACGGCAACCGCTGTTCCAGTGGCGAGCGCCGACGGGTTCGGTGAGGGCGTGGCGGCCGCGCCCGCTGGACGGATGCCGCCAACGGTGTCGACCACGAACAGCGCAGGGCCAGAATCGAGCGGCTCGCGAGAGGGGAACGTGTACGGGATGTCGTCGGTTGTTGCGGCCATCCGGGCACGAATGCTCGGGATGTTCGGGTGCAGGCCATTGCCCGGGCATGACGTGAGCACAAGCTCGCGATGCCCGACGAGGCGAGGCGACTCAACCCAGGTTCCGTTTGGATAACGAAGAGGACCGGTTGCGCCCGTTCGGCTCTTCAGCCAAACGGTTCCGAGCGGGTCAGCACCGAACAGGCCGAGCTTCCAGTCGGCCAACGCTGCGATGGCGTCAAGGGTGATCTGCGGGGCGGGGGTGGATGAATGCGTGCCGAGCACGGCGATGCCAGAGGTAGCGGTGTTGAAGCCGCGGGTGTGGCCACCGATGACCGGCTCTTCGATGCCGCCTATCCGAGCTTCCCAGATCCGACCGAAGCGGTCGACGACGAAGTTGTAGGCGATGTCGCACCAGCCACGCGTGTTGACGTGGAAGCGGCGAATCCCTTCGATCATGCCGGCGACCGAATCGGCTCCGTACGAGTTCGTGGTGACGGTGTGATGAACCACCATCGCCTCAAGGTTGCGAGCAAACGTCGGCCCGTTTTCGCACGTGTCGTTGTCGAATGCCCAGCCCGCGCTCGTCCAACTCGAACGAGGAATGATCGACGGTCGGCTTGGCTGAGCGAGCTGCGGGTCAACGTCGAACGAATCGCTCGGGCTTTGGCGGCTCGGGGTGAGCGACTCGACGACGAGCGCTTGTGACTGGCCGAGCCGTGCGATCTCGACCGCTTGAGCATCGTCACCGACCCAGATTGGTCCGACGGCGCTCACGCCCGCGATCGACCCCTCTTCGCCGGCGAGCCCGTCCGGGGCGTCTTCGATATGGGTGTCGAGAGCGGTCCATTCCGACCACGTCTCATCGGTACCCGCACCGTTCAAGCTGCGGATCGCAACCGTGCCGAGGTCGGTGTCATCGGCCGACTCGAGGATGACCATCGCTGCGCCTTGAGGAAGGTCGATCCGTACACCGCTGGTCGGAACGAGGAGCGCAGCGACCCGTTCGTCTTCGGGCGGCCCGGTGTGGGCACCCGGGGCATGGTCGTGACCGGCGTGCAGCAATACCTCACGCGCCGCGCCATCGTCGGTCCACTCAACACCCATCTCGACCTGCTGGCGTTCCACACCGAGTGTGGTCTCGAATGCGTCGTCGCCATCCCCCGCACCGTCGGGCGCCGCCACCCACGGCTGGGCGGGGCTTGCGCCGGCGGGCACCGGTCCGAGCAGTGCAGCGACGGCGACAAGAGCCACGATCAGGCTGCCGATGCGGGCGCGGCGGTGGGTGAGGCGAGTGGAGTCAATCATGGCGCGGTGAGCCCCGATCGACTGCTCAAGAGCAGCGTTTCCAGGACCGGGGCATCGTAACTGCCGCGCGATGGATCGACGGGTCGCCTCGGTCGTTCCACCCAACCATTTTCGAATTGTTCAGATCGTGCCCTTACACCGCTGCGGTGAAGGCAGGCATGCACAGGCCGTCGAGCTCGACGACCTCGAACGCGTCCCGATTGGCATACGTGACCTGATTGTTCGGATCGACAGGGATGCGGTACTCCCTAAACGACATCTCAGCGGCGTCGAACGCAACGAGACGGCCCTTGAGTGAGTCGCCAAGACCGAGGATCAGCTTGATCGCCTCGAGAGCCTGGATCGAACCAACGATGCCCGGCAACACGCCGAGCACTCCAGCTTCAGCGCAACTCGGTGCCAGTTCCGGCGGAGGAGGCTCGGGAAGGAGATCGCGATAGGTCGGCCCGTCGAGGGGGTCGAACACCGTGATTTGGCCTTCGAACCGGAAGATCGAGCCGTGGACAACCGGGATGCCGAGCTTCACCGACGCATCGTTGAGGATGTAGCGGCTCGGGAAGTTGTCGGCGCCATCGATCACGACGTCATAGCCGTCGAGGATCCCCATGATGTTGTCGGCGCCCAAGCGCTGGTCGTAGGTGACCACGTTGAGGTCGGGATTCATGGCGGTGAGCGTCTTCTTGGCCGAATCGACCTTGCGATCGCCGATGCGATCCAGGTTGTGAAGGATCTGACGCTGAAGGTTGGACTCGTCCACGACGTCCATGTCGACAATGCCGAGCGTGCCAACACCAGCTGCTGCAAGGTAGAGCGCAGCTGGCGATCCGAGACCACCAGCTCCGAGAAGAAGCACCTTTGCGTTGAGCAGCTTCAGCTGCCCCTCTTCGCCAACCTCGGGAAGGAGGAGATGGCGGCTGTAGCGATTGCGCTGGCCAGCGTCGAGGGTTTGCGGGGCGACCCAGTCACGACCCTCGTCCTTCCACTTGTTGAATCCACCGTCCATGGAGACGATGTCGGTGTAGCCGAGCTCGGCCAGGCTCTTGGCCGCAAAGGCCGAGCGAACGCCGCCCGCGCACATCACGACCAGCGGTGTTGCCTTGTCCGGAATGCGATTCTCGATCTGAGCTTCGAGGTTGCCTCGCACGATCGTGACCGACCCTGGCACGATCCCTTGCGCCGTCTCGTCAGGTTCTCGGACGTCGACCAGCGTGGCGCCAGCCGCCAATGCGGCCGCCCCACCCTCGGTGTCGACCTCACGAATCTCAGCCTTGGTGGCTGCCAACAACTCTCGAAACGATGCCATGGTTCAAAACCCTATCTGGTTGGTCGGGAATCAATTTCATTCAACCAACTCGACCGCCTCCACATTCCGTGAGATCGCCGTTCGTGAGGTGAGGAGCGCCACTGTGTGAGAAGGTGACCCCGTGATTCCGGAGCAGCCACACCAGCAGCCAGGCCAGCAACCGCCCGTGCAGCAACCCCAGGTACAGCAACCCCAGTTCGCACAACCACCAGCACAGCAACCACAGTTCGCACAACCACCAGCGCAGCAACCCCAGTACGCACAACCGCCTGCGCAGTACGCGCAACCGCCGATGCAGTACACCAACCCTCCGCAGCAGGTGTCCGCCGATCAAACAAAGCGGGCGAGCCAGGGCCGCGTCATCGGCATGACGATTCTGCTGTTCGTCCTGGCGACGATCGTTGCGTTCATCGTCTTCAGCGTCGTCACGGGACTCGTCGTCACACTCTTCATCGAAGACTCCGAGATGCTCGACTTCGACGACCTTGGAACGATCATCGCTGCATTGCTCGCCGGAGGCGCTGCGATGGTCGTTTCCTATGTCATCGCCGCCGTGCTCTTTGTCCGGCTTCTCCTACCAGCCGGGCAACGCGGATTACCGATCGCCACCGTGTTGATCCTCCCACCAGTCCTTCTGTTCGCTCTCGGCGCCCTCAGCGCCGCACTCGGTTAGAAGAACCAAGCAGGAGCCTGGGCCGAGCGATTCAAGCGCCCGGGTTGAGGCGAAGCAGGGAGAATCCAAGGGTTGTGGCAACCGACATCCACACGATCGTCGGAGCCACGAGCAGACCAGCGACGAAATCAACTCGCAGAGCGGCAAGGGTTGCGGCGACGACGAGGACGAGCACACCAACAAGCCACCACGCTGACAGCGTCAGCCTTCCGGGGCCGAACACGACGCTCTGCCACGCAACCGCTGTCACAAACTGAGCAGCGAGGAGGCCAAGGGCAAGACCCCTCCCCTGCTTTTGCGCCCCGAGCAGAATCACGAGGGCGACGGCCTGGAGCGCCCATAGTGAGAACCATGCTGCGGGGAACGCCCAACCCGGCGGCATCCAGTCGGGCTTGACGAGCGATTCGAAGAAGCTCATCGAGCGGCGAGCATTTTTGGCAGTACTTCAGAGATCGAACCGCGAACGACAACGTCGGCAAGTTCGTCCATCTCCGTTGGTTCGCCGTTGAGAATGATCAGCTTTGCGCCGGTTGCTTTCGCCATCGGCACGACGTTGGCAATCGGATACACGGCAAGCGTTGATCCGATCGCCAACATGAGGTCACACACCCTTGCGGCCTCATCAGCCCGCCGGAGGTCTTCTTCGATGAGGCTCTGGCCAAAGCTGATCGTCGACGACTTCAGCATCCCTCCACACTCGGGACACTCCGGGTCTTCTTCTCCCCCACGCACGCGGTCCAGCGCGACCTGCATCGGGGCTCGGTAGTCGCAGCTCAAGCAGACAACCTCACGGATCGAGCCGTGCACTTCAACGATGCGGTCGGGATCCGAACCCGCAGCGTGATGAAGGCCGTCGATGTTCTGGGTGATGAGCAGGCTCATCTTGCGACGGCGTTCGAGTTCGAGCAGGGCGAGGTGGCCGTCGTTCGGTTCGGCACTCCACACCGGCGAATCGAGCCGACCTCGCCATGCCCGAATCCGCACGTCCTTCTCGGCCACGTAGTTCTGGATCGTTGCCGTCTTCTCGGCTTTGGGATTCTTCGTCCAGACACCCTGAGGTCCACGAAAATCAGGAATCCGCGAATCCGTCGAGATGCCCGCACCAGTCAACACCGCGACGCGACCCGCCTCGTCGATCAACCCTCGGGCCCGCTCGATCTGTTCGGCAACAGCCTGGTCTTGTGCATCTCCCATTCCGGTGACGGTACTTGCCGTATCCTTCGCGGGTGACGTCGATTGCCCGCTCATTGATCGCCCGCGCTGGCGAGACCGCCAAGACTGCTCGAGACAAGGGAAAGGCGATCGCCGTCGATCGCGCCCCGAACCTCGGTGTCGCGATCGCAGGATCGGCGACCGCCGATGCAGCAGCGACCGACCGCCTCGTCAAGATCTTGAACGGTCCGGACAAGAACCATCGCTACGACCTGCAGACCGAAGTGATCATCAAGCGGGTGCTCGGCAAGGGAGATCTCGCCGTCGATGTCGGTTGCCACGAGGGAGCGATCCTCGACTCGATGATTGCCGCATCACCGGGAACCGCTCATATCGCTTTCGAGCCACTCCCCCATCTCTATGACGCGCTGGTCGAGAAGTACGCGGGCATCGAACTTCATCGCAAGGCACTCGTCGCTGAACCCGCCGGCGATCTCGAGTTTCACCATGTCGTTTCGAACCCGGGATACAGCGGCCTCAAAGAGCGGCGCTACGACCGCCCGGACGAAACTGTCGAGCTCATCTCGGTGCCGACGACCAAGCTCGATGACATCGTCGGTGATCGCTCTCCGAAGCTGATCAAGATCGACGTGGAGGGCGCAGAACTCGGCGTCTTAGAAGGTGGGCGCGAAACCATTGAGCGATGCCAACCGATCGTCGTGTTCGAGCACGGCCTTGGCGGCTCCGACATCTATGGGACCGATCCGACCGACATTGCCGGGTTCTTTGCCGACGCAGACATGGTCGTGTCGCTGCTCGGCACCTGGCTGGACGATGGGCCACCGCTCACCGTCGAGCAGTTCAGCGAACAGTTCCACCAAGGCAAGAACTACTACTTCATCGCCCACCCCAAATAGCCAGCAGCACTCCGCAAACTCACCACGTCGGCAACATTCAGCCAATCCACCTCTTGCATCTTCGTTTACGTTAAATTACGTTCATTTGCATGAACCACCGATTCGTTGACGATCCGATCCCGGGCTACCCCAAGGTCCGTCCCGAAACCGAGGCCCTTGCGCCTGAGCCGGCCAAGCCACCATCACCATCCGAACTTGCGGTGATTCCCTGGTCAGACCCGATGCTCGAGCGGTTCGGTCTCGATCCATGCGGCCAGTACGTTGAGCGCTTCTGGGTCAGCGTGTTGGGGCCGACCTCCACGCTGCTGCTCCGAAGACTTGCTCAAGCGCTCGAGGAACAACCCGAAGGTTTCATGCTCGACACGACGGCATGGGCAATCGAGTTGGGTGTTGGCACCAAGGGTGGCAAACACGGCCCGTTCTGGCGAAGTCTCGAACGCTGCTGCCGCTTCGGCATCGTGACGAGGAACGGCTCAACAGTCGCCGTGCGGACGAGGCTCCCGCAACTGAGCATGCGCCAGGTTGCACGGTTACCGCCGCACCTGAAGGCCGCTCACGATGCGTGGAGCTTGCCAGAAGCCGCCTAAGCAGGGCGGTTCACGTCGGGCTAGCCATTCGGTCGCAGACCGAGCTTGTCGATCGCTCGCTGTCGTTTGCCGAGCCACCATCCCGATTCGGCTGGCCAGAGCGTGTGGGACGTGTCGACGCCGAGTTCCCTCGCTGCGTGGTGAGTCCAGTTGGGGTCATCGAGCAGCTCTCGGCCGACCGCCACGAGATCAGCTTGGCCGGAGCGAATCACCTGGTCAGCGTGTGTGCCCGACCAGATCATTCCGACGGCCATCGTCGCCAACCCCGCACCCATCTTGACCTGTTTCGCGAGATCGACCTGGTAGCCCTCGCCGAGTGGGAACCGAACCGGTCGATCTCCACCGATCCCGCCAGACGTGCAGTCGATGACGTCAACGCCCCTGTCACCGAGCTGTTTGGCGAGTTCGATGCTCTCCTCAACGGTGAGCCCGTCGTCGAGCCAGTCGGTGATCGACAGGCGAAAGAACAACGGCATCGAGTCTGGAATGACGGCCCGGATCGCTTCGGCGGTCTCGAGCGCAACGCGCGCCCGCCCCTCGAAGCTCCCGCCATAACCGTCGGTTCGTTCGTTCGCGATCGGCGACAGGAACTGGTGTTGCAGAAATCCGTGTCCTGCATAGACCTCCACCGCCTTGATCCCGATTCGGCTGGCTCGTTGTGCCGCGGATGCGAAATCCTGGACCACCTGTGCGATGTCCGCTTCGGTCATCTCCGCCGGAACAGGCCACGCCTCGCCATAGGCAAGCGGGCTCGGCCCAACGGCCGGCCACGGCGCTTCTCCTCGAAGTTCGACATCTTCATTGGTCAGTGGGGTTTCGCCATGCCAAGGACGGCGCTCACTTGCCTTCCGGCCAGCATGCGAGAGCTGGATCGCTGGAACCGAACCGTTGGCTTCGAGAAACTCCACGACTCGGACCAGGGCCTCAGCATGGTCGTCGGACCACAAGCCGAGGTCGCCCGGTGTCCGACGGGCATCGGCTGAAACAGCCGTGGCCTCGATCATGACCATCCCCACACCACCGAGAGCAAAGCGGCTGAGATGAGCGAAGTGCCAGTCGTTGGCCACGCCATCGATTGCGGCGTATTGGCTCATCGGTGACACGACGACCCGGTTGGCGAGTTCGAGGCCTCGCACGACGAAAGGATCGAAGAGTCCAGGCATGCCGTGGAGCATGACACCCGATTTCCGATCAAGCGAGTCGGGTTATCCGGCTTGTGTTGTTTCGACCAGCGTCGCGCTCGCTCCGGGTGTTCCGTCGGCACTAACACCTCGGACGGAGAGCTCATAGGTCGTGCCTGGCTCGAGGCCGAGGAAGGTGAACCAACGATCGTTGTCGGTACCAACCACAACCCCATCGAGCAGGATCTCGTGGGTGTCTGCACCCGGCACAAGTGCATAGTTCACGACGATTCGACGCCGTTCGACGCGTGTCACGTTGAGCGTTTCCGGTGCGGGCAGTTCGCCGCCGGGGTCGACGGATCCTTTGGTGGTGATCGTCGCCGTGGTCTCCGGACCGGGTGTGCCGTCTGCGGAGACGCCGCGAACCGCGGCTTCGTACGACGTGGCCGGATCGAGATCGAGGAAGGTGAACCAACGATCGTTATCGGTTCCGACCACAACCCCATCGAGCAAGAGTTCGTGGCTCGCTGCGCCGGGAACGAGCGTGTAGTTGATGACAGCTCGACGCAGCTCTTCGCGAGTGACGGTCACTGAGGTCGGCGCCTCGAGTGTGACGCCACCACCCAGGGTGCGGATCGCCACGTCGGTCGACGCGCCTGGTGTCCCGTCAGCGCTGATACCACGCACCGATGCGGTGTAGGTCGTTCCGGGATCGAGGTCGACGAACGAGAACCATCCGTCGTTATCGGTCCCGACGATGACACCGTCGAGCAGGATCTCGTGCGATGCGGCGTCCGGGACCTTTGCGTAGTTGATCACCGCTCGCCGGGTCTCTTCCCTCGTCACACGAACCGTTGCGGGAGCAGGAAGGGTTGGCGCATCGCCAACTTGGGCGAACACTTCGATCGAGTCGATGGTGAGCTGACGATTTCCTGCCAGCTGGTAGCGGACGTATCGAGCCGAACGGAAGACCTCGATGTCGGTCCAGCGGCCGATTCCACCGACGTCGTACGCGCTGACACCCGGTTGCGCAGCGATCTCGTCAGCATCGTTTGACACGAATGGATCGTTCGACAGGAAGAGCGTGCCGTTCGATGCGCCGTTGAAGTTGCCGACGGCTCGTTCGAAAAGGCGAATCACGCCGATCTGGTTGGCCGAACCGAGGTCAACCTCGATCCATGGATCGTCTTCCAGTTGGGTTTGAGCGGTGAAGGCTCGGATGCCGTCGTGACGAGTCTGACCGGCGAGTGCTCGGTCGACCGCACGTGTTCCGTCCAGCGTTCCGTTGAGGATCGTGTCGACCGACGACATGGTGACCGGCTGGCCTGCGGCGAGATTCTCACCCCGCGGCGTCGCCGGAGCAACCTCGAACGTGGCGAACCCGCCAGCCCAGCCGCTGCCTGCTCGCTGGACGTCGCCGCCGAGCCACAGACGGCCATTCTCTGAACCGTGGATCGCCCAAATTCCGGACTTCATACCCATGTCCATCAGATACGACGGGATGGCCTCGGCGGAGTTTGCATCGAATGCTGCTGACCAGATCACGTGGGTTTGCGACGGGTCATTCATCGTCGCCAGGTTGGCTGCCTGCCACGCGGTGTTGGTGAACGGAACAACATCCTCTGAGTAACCCTGGTTCGCCCAGAAGTGGCCACCGGTGTAGAGACGATCGCCGATCACCTCGGTCGCCTGATAGTCGCCGCCACCGAACGAGGTGAGGTAGTAACCCTCGCGACTGAGATCGGCTGTGTTCAGGATTTCAAGCAGATGTGATTCACGAGCGACGAAGACGTGGTCACCGTGAACGGCGATGTCGAACGGGTTCTGCTTGCAGCAATTCGGCATCCCTTCTGGCGTTCCCTGCACGACACCGGGAACCAGTTCACCGGTGAGGCCGTCGAGGGCACCAAACCACTTGTGCGCTTCACCGTTGAGCACCTCGAAGTAGCCACCGACGTAGAGGCGGTCGCCGGATTCCGATGCTTCGAGCGTCCACACGCGAGCACCGGAGGCGGCGCCGCCGAAGTTGGTGTCGAGGGCCGCGCTGGTCAGATCAAGCTTGGCAAGGCGTGGAGCAAAGTCGGTTCCCGCCCATGCGAAGTTGCCACCGGCGTAGAGAGAGTTGTTGGCGATGTCGAGGTCCATCACGACCGCGGTTCCAGTCGTCCACGAGATGTCTGGAGCCCAGGATGAGATGAGGTTGCCGTTGGACGGGTCGACTGCGGCCAGTGGGCCAGTCTCCACGTCACCAACCGACGTGAATTCGCCGCCGACAAAGAGCTTGTTGCCATCGGTCTCCAGCGAGAACGCCGGGCCATCGAGCTGAGGAGCGAACCCAGGGATCCACGCGCCAGTGTCCGCGTCGAATGCTGCGAGGTAGGCCTGGTCCTGAAGTGGAGCGGTTCGGGTTTGTCGAACGTTTCCAAAGCGACCGGCAACGTAAACAACACCGTCGATCTCGGCGAAGTCCCAGACGAGGCTTTCAAAGACCACCGTCTCTGACGGCATGAGGGTGGCGACGCCCCAGGTCGAGACCGGTTCAGGAGAAACTTCGAATCCGTCTGGCACCGAACCGACCGTCGGCCCCTGCGCATCGGCAACCGTCGCCGGGACAGCAACCACCGAACTGGCGAGCGCCAGAGCGAGCGCGCCGAGAAGCCCGAAAAATCCGCCAGTACGTCGCCCGATACCCATCGAAGCAACGTTACGACGCTCTAGCTCGGCGCTGTAGAGCGAAGTCCTGGCACCGATAGGCCGTTCGGACTACTTCACATCGCTCGATAGGCGGCTGGGCCGACGAGCGAGTTGCGACTCGTGCGCCTAGTAAGCGCCGTCGGACTTCAAGACCGCTGGGATGGTTCGCACGAGGATCGTGATGTCGATGAACAGCGACCAGTTGTCGACATAGTAGAGATCGAGACGGGTGTATTCCTCGAAGCTTGTTTCGCTTCGGCCAGACACCTGCCACATACCGGTGATCCCGGGCTTCACCCGGAGGCGACCGTAGAGATCGGTCTCCCAGGCGGACATCTCTGATGCGAGAGCCGGACGAGGACCGACGAGGCTCATCTCGCCCTTGATCACGTTGAAGAGTTGGGGCAGCTCATCGAGGGAGGTCTTTCGGAGGAACGCTCCGACTCCGGTGACTCGAGGATCGTCCTTCATCTTGAAGAGCGGCCCGGCTCCTTCGTTCTCCGTCTGGAGATCAGCGAGAATCTCCTCTGCATCGGGAACCATCGTCCGGAACTTCATCACGTCGAACGGCGCTCCGTCTTTGCCGACGCGTGATTGTTTGAAGAAGACGGGACCATTGGATCCCTTCTTGATCGCCACGGCGATGCCGGCCATCACGGGAGCAAGGCACAACACCGCAATCGAGGCGACCGTCACGTCGAAGACTCGCTTGGCAACCGCACGCCAGCCCGAACGCTGCACCGGTTCGACGTACACCACGGGGAATCGGCCGAGCGGACGAACGGTCAGACGGTTGGGATTGATGTCGGCCAGGGTCGAACTGAGCTCGACGTGGATTCCGGCATCGATCAGGTCTCGAATCAGACGATTGCTGTGGCGGGTTTCGATGGCCGTTGCTGCAACGACAGCGCCGGTTGCCCCGGCCTCTCGAGCGGCACGCAGCACTCGGCTTGTGAGCTCGTTTGGATCACCGACCCGAGTGGGGTCGATCGTCTCGACGACGTCGTAACCCATCCAGGTTTCTTCGTCGAACATCTTGGCGAGCAGTTGGCTCTCGGCGTTGTCGCCGATCATGAGGACTGGGCGGCGGAGCTTTCCTTGCGCTCGCATCGTGGCGTAGCGGCGGCGAACAACCTCTCGCTCGAGCGAGAGTCCAACGGCTCCAAGTGCCGTCGCGCCAATCAGCCACATCCGGTCGAGTTCGAGATCAAAGGCGAAGGCGCCTACACCAACCGTGGCTGCAGCCATCGCACCGGCGTCGAGAATTCGTCGAATCTCATCGGCTCGCCGTGTGATGAATCGTGCAGAGTAGAGCCGTCCTCGACCCATCCAAATCGCCCATGCGCCGAGCAACAGGATCGCCCCGATGACTCCATCGGCCCCGGCGGGCCGAACGATCGCCGCGACGGCAACACCGAACGCAGCAACGGTCAGGTCGGCAGCGATCTGGAACGCCTTGGTCCGAACGTTGCGCAGCGAAAAGCCGGCGTTCGCTCCAACGCCAGGCGTTGGCGTAGTTGGTTTGTCGACAACCGCCACGGAACTCGGGTCCTCCGACCATTTGCAGGCTTGGAAGAACCATCGGCATTCAGCGTGATGAGTTGACCGCTTTCTCCCCGCAAATAGGGGGCAATGTTGCTGCGATGCCGAGCGCTACGACCAGGCCTCAAGAGCGGCCGCAATGAGACGGACACCGAATGCCGTTCCGCCCTTCACCTTCACGCCATCGTCGGAATCTGCCATCGCCGACATTCCAAGGTCGATGTGGGCCCACGGGACACCGTCGGTGAACTCTTTCAGGAACAGACCGGCGACGAGCGCACCACCGAAGGGGCCGTTGCCGATGTTCTTGAGGTCAGCAACAACCGAGTCGAGCTGTTTGCGGTACTCGACGGGGAGCGGGAGGTGCCACACCTGCTCATCGGTTGGCACGGCAGCCGCCTCGATACGACCGATGAGGGCGTCGTCGGTCCCCATCAGGCCAGCCATGTTCACGCCAAGAGCACCGGAGACCGAACCGGTGAGGGTTGCGATGTCGATGATTGCATCGGGCTTCTTCTCCGAAGCGACCGATAGGGCATCGGCGAGCACGAGACGGCCCTCCGCATCGGTGTTCAGCACCTCGACGGTCTTCCCGTTGCGAGCGGTGAACACATCACCGGGCCGGAACGCATCACCGTTGATCATGTTGTCGGTCAGCGGGATGTAGCCGGTGACGGCGACCTTGACGCCGAGAGCATTCAGGAGCGACATCACGGCGAGCACGACGGCGCCGCCGGTCATGTCGACCTTCATCGTCATCATTCCGGTGCCGGTCTTGATCGACAAGCCACCCGAGTCGAACGTGATGCCCTTTCCAACAAGGGCGACCTTGGCCTTCGGTGCACCCGTCGGCTTGTAGTCGATCGTGAGGAAACGGGCCGGGTGGGTGGAGCCCTGGTTCACGGCCATCACACCGCCGAGCTTCTCCTTGGCAATTCGCTTCTCATCCCACACCGTGAGCTTCACACCGGAGTCTTTGCAGACGGTGCGTGCCATCGCCGTGAACGCCTCAGGTGTCATCGAACCACCAGGCTCATTCACGAGATCACGAGCGAGGGAGACAGCGTTGACCGTGGCTGCGCCCTGCTCGAAGGCAGCCTTCGAGCCTGCGCCCTTCGACACGACGACAACCTTGCGAAGTGGGCGCTCAGGCCCAGTCTTGAGCGCCGTGTACTTGTAGCTCGCAAGACCAACACCCTCACAGACCGCACGAATGGCTTCGGCGCGGTCGATATCGCCGGGGTTCTCGGCCAACGTGGTGGCAGCAACCTTGTGTTTGCCAACCGCTCGAACGAATGCGGCTGCGGCCCGACGCAGCGAACCGGAGTCGACCGACGATCGTTCGCCGATTCCTACAAGCACCCGCATAGGCCCATCGGCCCCTCCCGCGAGAACGAGTGTCTGGCCGACCTTGCCTTCGAAGCCCTGGAGCTTCGAAGCCCGCATGAGATCTGGGCCCAAGCCTTCAAGCTCGTCGCTCGCAACGGGCACGTCGTGCACCGTTGCGCTCTTCGGAAGGCTGGCAGAAAGGCTGAGGGATGGCATGGCTAGAGCATAGATTCGCCCAGGGCGCTCACCTCGAGTCATCTGGCAAGCTTGAGAGATGCGGGCAATTTGGCGAGTCGCGCTCAGCGCGGCACTGATGGCAACTCTGATGGTGGCAGTGGGCGCGGGCTCCTCCCCCGTCGGTGCCGAGATCGATTCGAACAACGAGACCTTCTGGGGCCTCGCCAACAAGGGTGATGCCATCAACGTGGCCGACTCTCAGTCGCTTGGCTGGGCGGTCGAGATCGCTGGTAACACAGCCTTCGTCGGCGGCAACTTCAAGACGGTCACCAACGGATCGTCCTCAGCGAACCAGGGCTACTTCGCAGCCTTCGACGCTGACACTGGCCAATGGCAGTCATGGTTCCGCCCGAACGTCAGCAGCGCAGTCTTTTCGATCCTCGCCGCACCCGATGGCGGTTTGTTCGTCGGCGGCGAGTTCGCCACGTGGAACGGCGTGAACACCGGACCGCTCGTCAAGATCGACCCGAACACCGGTGACCTTTGGCCGGGTTGGAACACTCGAGTCAGCGGCACCCGCTCCACGGTCCGTGATCTCAAGATCGAATCCGACGGCCGTCTCTACATCGTCGGCGACTTCAGTCGAGCCAGCGTCAACGGCAACGAGATCGTCACCTCAGGTGTCATTCGTGCCAACCCGTCGACCGGCGCCATCGACACCAGCTGGATCCCAACCGTCACGGGTGGTGACGTGTGGGGCGTCGCTCGAAGCCAAACCCTCAACCGTGTCTACCTCAGCGGACAGTTCACGTTCGTGAACGGTTCGTCGTCTCGAGGATTCGCTGGCATCAGCGATTCTGGCGCTCTCGCCGTCAACGCCACCGTCCTTCCCGACAACGGCTGCGCCGCCAACCTCAACTCGTGCCACTGGCAGTTCGACGTTGAGGCCACCGAGTTCGGCACCGTCTGGATCGCCGGCGTTGAGCACGCCCTGCGAGTGCTCGACGAGAACAACAACTACAGCCTCGTTCGCCAGCACTACACCGCCTGTGACCCCGCTCGAAACCAGAACTGCAACCCCGGTCCGTGGTTCGGTGGCGACTTCCAGGAGATCGAGCGAGTCGGCGACCGGATCTACGCCTCGTGCCACTGCTGGTATGACCACTACTCCGACACACAGACCATCACGCACACACAACCGACCGGGACCCACTCAACGATCGATTCGATCGCTGCCTACAACCCGTCGACCAGCACTCGCATCACGTCGTTCCGGCCGTTCCTCGCCGGCGCTGCCGGTGGTTGGGGAATTGCTGGCAACCCATCCGATGGCTGTATCTGGATGACGGGTGGCATCTCGAACTCAGGTCAACCCGGATCCCAGCGAAACGCACGCAACCTCGTGCGGCTCTGCGATTCCGCTGGCCCTGGACCTGTGAACCAACCTGATCCTGGTCCTCCGGCTCCGGCGGCGTGCACCGCCGATCTCGCTGGCGGATCGATCACGATCGACTGGTCTGGAGGCAACCTCCACACCAAGACCATCATCGAGCGTCAGATCTCCTCCGGTGGCAACTGGTTCTGGAGAGGTGCTCCAAACACCGGGACGACATCGTTCTCAGAGTCGGTCCCCAATGACAGCACGCGTTATCGAGTGGCGTTCCGCTACAGCGCTGGCCAGACCAGCTCGCCGGTCCTCTGCACATCCGGCGGACCAGCCGTCGCTCCAACGAGCTGCACCGCCGTTGCAACATCGGCGGTCGGCGCATCGATCAGCTGGAACGGCGGATCGAACGCATCGTCCTACATCGTCTACCGCTCAGCCAACGGCGGCGGTCGTGCTCAGGCCGGCTCAGCAGGTGGAAACAGCCTCACGACATCGGTCGCCCCCGGCGGTCGCTACGTCTTTGACGTCGTTGCAGTGAGCGGCGACGGAACACAATCGGCACCCACCACGTGTGGAGCCATCCGAACGGCAGGGGGGTCTGCCTCGGGCAGCTAAGCACCGACTCGTGCGGTGAGAACAAGCTGTTCAGCAATCGAACGCGCCGAAGTAGCCGGGATGGGGGTTCCGGTTACTTCGGCCGTCGTTCGTTTTGGCGGGCTCCGGTGAGGTCAGGGCCGTCGGGCGACGAAGACGTACTCGCGACTGGCCGCATCGAGTGCTGAACCGCTGAAGTCGCCATAAAGGTCTTCAAGCTCGAGACCAGCGACATCAATCAATCCGAGCCACTCGTTCTTCGTTGCCCACCACAACGACGTGGTCGCGCCGTCCTCAAGCACCATGTCGATCCGGTTCTCTGGAACGTTGAGCCGGTTGACATGAGGAGCCGGGCGGAGCGCCTCTTCACCATCAATTTCGGCAGCGACTCTGTGGTCGAAAGCGAGGACGTTCCAAGCAAACATCCCACCGTGCTTGAGTGACTTCGCCACTCGCTCGAAGATCTGTCGTCGCTCCGCCCACGTGGGCACGTGCAGGAGCGAGCGTCCTGGGCAATAGATCAGCCCGCAGGCCTCATCGAGCTCAAGGTCGCGCATATCGCTCAGCCGTAGATCGAGATCGGCTGCAGCCTCAGCGGCTCGCGATCTCGCCTGTTCGAGCATCGCAGGAGACGAATCGGTCCCGATCACCCTGCCGCCAGTGGCCTTTGCAACTGGTATGGCCACTCGACCGTTCCCGACCGCAAGTTCGACGATCGGTCCGTCCGCCCGAAGCGCAAGATCGACATAGAAGTCGATGTCGTCGGTGACGTGTGCTGACCAGTCGTCGTAGCTCTCCGCAACCCGCTCGTAGAAGCTCATCGGCTCGAACGTAGTTGCCGAGCAGAGTGGCAGGTCTACATTTCCCGGAGGGCACTCCAACTCGCCGTGACGTGTTCGGCAGACCCCCAACAGAGGGATCCCGCTCCTACGTGAGCACACCCTTTCGATAACGCTATTCGTTGTGACACGGCTGCCTCGCAGGCGCTTGGGCGCAGCGGCTCTCTTTTTGGTGTCTCTTTCGGCAGCGGGCCTCGCCGTTTGGGCCGGAGCGATCGCGGTGGTGGCCGCGGCGCTTGCAACGGGTCTGTCCCAGCATCGGGGCGATACCTAACCGTCCGTTGCCTCCCCTCATGAAATGATGTCGGATGGACATCGATGACATGACGCGACGAGCGGTTGAGGTGCGTGCGAAGTTCTCGGTCTACGAACGAGACACCTACGGGCAAGAGTGGTCGACGGAGGACCTGGTGATGGGCTTGATGACCGACGTTGGGGATCTATCAGCCATCGTGCATCGACTCGAGGGCAGACGGCCATTACGTGACGCCGACCCGAGAGATGAACTGGCGCACGAACTGTCTGACTGCCTTTGGGTGCTCCTGGTCCTCGCTGATCGATATCAGATCGAAGTCGGCCAGTCGTTCGAGCACACGATGAGCGGGATCGAGGCCTGGATCGACGGCACGTTGTAGGCCTCGATCGATTCGGGATACCTCGCAGTTGGCCGGGTGCGAGTCCTCTCCCAATAGCGACTGGCCAAGAACGCCCCAACCGCCGGGAAGGGGCGAGCGCGTCCGCTGCCATGAACGACCAATGACCTGCGACTTGGCGCGGTGAAGCCGCCGCAACCCGATGGTTTCCGGCGCTTCGTTCGGTTTTCGGGTGGCTCGCTCGCCCCAGCCCTGACCGGGCTGGTGGTTAGGGGCTCCAGGCTCGGGTGTGTCCGGTGACGGGGTCGCGTTCCACTCTCCAGCCGGCTTTGTGCACGAGTCCGTGGTGGAACCGGCACAACAGGATCAGGTTGTTGATGTCGTCGGGTCCGCCACGGCTCTTTGGTTTGACGTGGTGCACATCACACCACTGCCACGACCGGTCACAGCCAGGCATCTGGCAGCACCGGTCCCTGATCTGTACGGCTTTGCGCAGATGCCGAGGGATGTCCGCCAACGGTTTGCCATAGTCCAGGATGGTTGATGGCCCGTCCGTCAACACACGCCGGAATGTGGCGTCGCACAAGATCTGGTCAAGGATCGAGATCGGCGCAGCGTGGCCGGATGCGAACTCAGCGCGGATCGCAGCGATGTCATCGTGATGCTGATTCTCCAACGTCTGCAGATCGATGATCACATCAACGTTGGAGGGCTTCGATGTGCGAGCGCCTGTTGGTTCCGAGGACCAACCGGAGTCGTCAGCAGCATCTGCATCGCTGGCTGCTTCTTCGTTCGTCGTTCGGCTTCGTCGTGGTGTGCCGTCGAAATCGGCAGCCATATCCACCAACGCATCGGCTTGGCGTTGTGCTTTCGTGCGTTGTGGGACCGGGCCGTCAGCGCGATCGGGTTTGGTGAACAACGCGTCTTCGAGCATGTCCATGCCCTCAGCGTCCAACCCGAACGACCCTTTGCCCGACCCGTCGAACGCCCGCTGTGAGGTGACGTGACGGTTCGCGAACGCATCAGATGTGCCGTCATCACGATCGGCACGGTGTAACCGGTTGTGTCGCCAGTTCTGCAACGCACGACGGAACGCTCCTTCACCACGACCGTCCACCAACCCAAGCAGTCGTGCTTCGTCTTCGGCGTAGAAGTCACCGAGACCGTGAGCGGCTTTGGCGAGGACGGCGGCATGGCTGAGCGGGAGGACACCTTCCGCCAGGGCTTTCGCTGTCAGCTCATATCGAGCGCACAGACGAGTGATCGAAATCATCGTCTTCGCGTCGTCATCGGCCAGACCTGCTTCACACGACAGGTGGCGGGCCGGTGTGGCGTAACCGTGCACGATTGAACAATTAGCGGTGTCGAACGGCACCAAACGGCGCACCGCTTCAGCTCGCATCGCTTCGGCTTGAAGGAGTAGTTCGACTGCTGATCGGCCAGACGAATTCGCTGTGACCGATGAGGTGTCGAACGATCCAAGATCGTCAAACGCAACCGTTGTGCCCGCCTGAATTGTCCGCCGTTCCGCCAAGAACTCCATACGTCAAACAATAGAGACGGCCTGTGACAGTCATCCCCGAAAACCGGTCCATCCAACAACGAAATCCAAGAAATTTCTGTGTCTGCCGACCCTCCAACCGCGAAGCCCACGGTCGGGTCTGAGCCCGAGAGCCGGACCGAATGCCTGATACTTGGCAGGACGGGCTGAGCGAACTTGCGGGCTCCTCGGCGACGGCTGCTCTAGCTTGATGGCCGGACTCGCTAGCTCGGAGACGCCGATGGACAACTTGCCCCAGTCACTGCCCGAGCAAGCGGATCGGTTCATCGCCGAACGCCTGGACCGCGGAGACGTCGTTGCGGTTCTGCTCTACGGGTCCTATGCCCGAGGAACACAGCACGAGCAGAGCGATGTCGAGCTCGGCCAGCTGCTCGCTGACTTCTACCTGCAACCGGTCGACCTCGAATCCAAGTTCGACATGGCTGAGCGCTTGGTGGACCTCGCGTACGAGGTTTCCGAGTGACTCGCTCTCGACGCGACGGTCGACGCATGTTCGTGAAGATCTGCGGGATCACCCGACCGGAGGATGCTGAGACTGGTGCGGAGCTTGGAGTGGATGCGATCGGGATCAATCTCGTTCCCTCATCGACACGCTTCGTCGAGATCGACGGGGCCCGTGCGGTTCGATCGGCGATCCCAGACGGTGTGATGGCCGTCGGCGTGTTTCAGGGCCACACGATTGAACAGATTCTCAAGCTCTCCGAGTCGCTCGGGCTCGATGCTGTCCAGCTTCACGGCCCCTACACACCCGATGAGCGAGCGCGGGTTGGGGCGACCGTCTCGACGCTGATCCACGCGTTCTCCCTGGGCCAAACATCGTGGCACGATGTGTCCGATCAGATGGCGGCAACCGAGCCAGTAGACGAGCACGATGCGGTCGTCATGCTCGACGCTCCGAGCCCCGGTGGTGGCGTGCCGTTCGACTGGAACCTCGTTGGCCAACTTCCCGACGACCATGACGTGCTGCTCGCCGGTGGCCTTCACCCCGGCAACGTCGCTGACGCCATCGAGCAGGTTCAGCCCTGGGGCGTCGACGTTGCCTCCGGCGTTGAGTCAACCCCCGGCATCAAGGATCGAGCGATGATGGAAAACTTCATTGCGGCAGCGAAGAACACTCCGGCGAACGAAAGGTCGAGTTAACTCGCCCTGCTCGACGGAAGCTGCTGAACCAGCTCGAGTGTCGGCGCAAACAAGTCGCCAAACTCCTCCACCCGTTCGAGCACCTGGTCGGTCTCGAATCGGAGCAGCTCGCCATCGGCTGCATCGGAGACTTCGTCCCAGGTGACGGGTGTCGACACCGTTGGTTCGGTCCGAGCTCGCATCGTGTAGACGGCCGACGTCGTTTTGTGGCGAGAGTTCTGCGACCAATCGACGAACACTTTGCCGGGGCGGTCGGCCTTCTTCATCGTGACCACGACACGGTCGGGCGCTTGTTTGGCGAGAAGCTGACCGCAAGCGAGGGCAAAGCTCGACGCGTGATCGTGGGTATGTGCGTCATCACCATCGGTGTTCAGCGGCACGTAGACCTGCAAACCCTTCGAACCCGACGTCTTCGGAAATGCCTCGAGACCAACCGCTTCGAGCACGTTGCGAAGGTCGAGTGCGACGGCGCAACACTCCGTGATGGTGGCAGGCGCGCCCGGGTCAAGGTCGAAAACGAGCATCGTTGGATTCTCAAGGTCGATCGATCGTGCCATCGGAGCGTGCAGCTCGAGCGCGGCAAGGTTGGCCGTCCATACGAGAGCAGCGGTCTCTTCGAGTTGGCAGTAGTGAATGGCGCTCTTGCTATCGCCGGGGCCGACCGCGGTCGGCAACCAATCGGGGCGATGCGACGCACATCGCTTCTCGAAGAACGACTGTTGATCAATCCCGTTCGGGAACCGGCGGAGCGTGATGCAGCGACCCTCAAGATGAGGAATCATGACCGGCGCAATGCGCGCGTAGTAGTCGATGACCTGGCCTTTTGTGAATCCAACGGCCGGATAGAGCACCTTGTCGAGATTCGAAAGCGACAGCGT
The DNA here is from genome assembly GCA_937925335.1 of uncultured Acidimicrobiales bacterium. Lineage (GTDB taxonomy): Bacteria > Actinomycetota > Acidimicrobiia > Acidimicrobiales > SZUA-35 > CALEWY01. Next base: position 29,269 of record CALEWY010000008.1, on the reverse strand, counting down.
GCGGCCATCGACTTCGACGCTCACTCTCTCCTTCTGCGGCACGAGCCGGAGCTTAGGCGCAACGACGGTTCGCTCGCGAGAAGCGAGTCCGACCTAGGACAGCTAGGCCGACTTTGCCTCGGGCAGGTCGGCCTTCTTCTTCGAGGTCTTCTTCTTTGCTGCCTTCTTGGCCGAGCTCTTCTTCGCCGCCGGCTTCTTCTTGTCGGCCACCTTGGTTGCCGGCTTCTTTGTCGCCTTCTTGGCAGCGGGGTGACGCTTTCGAGCGTCCTTGGCTGCACTGACACTCGCTTCGAGTGCGGCGAGCAAGTCGACGACCGCTTCGTCCTCCGCTGCGGCCGGAGCCTCAACCGTGGCCAAGTCGCCCGACGCCTTGCGCTCGATCAGGTCCATCACCTGGTTGCGGAACGAATCTTCGTAGCGCTCGGGTTCAAACTCCGCTGCGAGGCTTTCAATCAACTGCTCAGCCATCGCCCGCTCGGCCTCGGTGACTTCGACCTCGGCGATCTCATCGAAACCAGGAAGGTCGGACGCTTCGACGACCTCATCGTGATATCGCATGGTCGAGAGCATGAGAATGCCATCGACTGGACGAACGGCCGCAAGGTGTTGCTTGGTTCGCATCACAAATGTCGCGATCGCAACACGACCAGACTCCTCCATCGCCTCAGCGAGCAAGGCGTAGGACTTTCGAGAAAGTTCGTCTGGCATCAAGAAGTAGCCGGAGTCGTAGAACACCGGATCGATGTCCGCTTCTTCGACGAAGTCGGTGATGTCGATCGTGCGTGAAGCCTTGGGGCTGAGCGCTGCGATCTCATCATCTTCGATGACGACGTAGGAACCCTTGGAGACTTCGTAGCCCTTCACCAATTCCTCGTAGGGCACGTCCTCCCCATCGAGGGTCGAGACGCGCTTCATCTTGATGCGGGCGTTCGTCCGACCATCGAGCTGGTTGAACTGCACCGACTTCTTGCTCACAGCGGTGTACAGCTTCACGGGGATTGAGACGAGGCCAAAGCTGATGGCCCCGCTCCAAGTTGCACGAGGCATGGCGGGTGTCCCTTCACCGGACGGTAGGCGAACGCTAATCCATCGGCAGAAGGAGCAAAACCAACAGGAGTCAGATCACCCGGCCTGGGACAGGGCAGCTCTGGCAACCAAATCGACACCAAACGCGGTGAGGATCGCCAGGTACAAAAGGCCCGTCGCAGCCATGACCGCTGCGTATTGACGCTCTCGCAGAGCGGCCACCGTGACGAAGACGAGGCCGATCGTGGTGACGACACACGCCACCCAGAACCACCCCAACATGCCCGCGTAGCCATCGTCGATCGTGCCGTCGAGCACCGAGAGCATTCCGGTCGGGATCAACAGCAAGAGCACTTCAGGAGCCCAGGTAATGCCCGTCCAGCGAACCAGTTCATTCAACGGCTCACGACCGAGGCCGGGCTGCACCAGATACCAATGGCCAAGCAACATGGCATCGCTCACCGCACCGAGGAAGACCGCTCCGACGAGCACCCGCAGCAACTGCAGCCACACGGGATCGCCGGCATTGAGACCAGCACCGAGCAGCCCGAACAGACCAAAGGCAGGGGCGATGAGATCGAGCCGAGGGTCGAACTCGGGGCCATCGTCGACCTTCACCCGCTCATCGAGGTCGATACCGGTCATTGCGGCCACACGACCTGAGCGGGCTTCTGCGAGCTCGCGCTGGCCTTCGACACCGGCGGTGCGACGAGTCCACGATTGGGCACCGGCGATCACACATCCGGCGATGACGCCGGCTGAACCGATCTCGCGAATCAGCTGGGGCCCAAAGCTCAGGCCGAGATACAGCGATAGGACCGCCATCAGCCCGTAGGTGATGCGCATCGTCCAGCCATAGCCGATGCCAACTTCGCGGCGGCGAGTCGTCACCCACAAGAAGATGAGGCCACCGGTCGCCCACTGGAGCATCACGGTCGCACCGTGCAGATCAAGCATTGATGATCTCAGGCCTCGACGATTGCAAGGTCACGAGATGCCTGATTGAGCGATCGTGAACCATCGGGAGTGGCGACGACGATGTCTTCGAGGCGAGCGCCCCACTTGTCGGCGATGTAGAAGCCGGGCTCGATCGAGAATGCGTTGCCAGCCACGAGCGGCTCGCTGTTGCCGTCGACGAGGTAGGGCTCTTCGTGTGCTTCGACGCCGATGCCGTGGCCGAGGCGATGCAAGAACCACTGATCGAGATCGGCTTCAGCCATGCCATCGCGGGCGACCCGGTCGACATCCTCGGCCGGCGTACCGGGTGTGGCCGCTGCCCTCGCTGCAGCCTGAGCTGCCTGGAGCACGTCGTACGCTTCGGAGAACTCCGCTGGCGGCTCACCGGTATAGACACAGCGCGTGATGTCGCTGCAGTAGCCGGGTTGGCCGTCCGGTTCAGCGGTTGTGCCACCAAAGTCGCAGAGCACCACTTCACCGGCCCGGATTACACGATCGCCCGGATGATGATGGGGGCTCGACGCGTTCTCACCGGCAGCGACGATCGCAAAGTTCACCTTTGCATGGCCCTCGGCGACGATTCGACGTCCGAGTTCGGCCGACACCTCCGCCTCGGTCTTGCCGATCAGCGGGATCTCGCCACCTTGCAGCGCAGCGGCGATGCGATCAACACCTGACGCTGCTCGTTGCAACGCTTCAATCTCAGCGTCGTCTTTGACGGCTCGAAGATCACCGACGACGGAGGCAGCGCGTTCCCACGAACGGCCGGGCAGTGCATGTTGAAGGTCGATCGTGAACCGAGTCCACGTGTGGTCGCCAATGGCAACGGTCGCACCGGCGTCGACGAGATTCGCAACCCGGGCAACCGGGTCCTCGGTCTCCCCCCAACCATCAACGTCGAAAACACCGGGACGTTCGACCACGCGAGGGACCTCGAACGATGGAATCACGAGCGTGGGTGTCGCATCGATGGGCACAACGAGCATCGTGAGGCGCTCGAGCGGCATCGCCTGGTAGCCGATCAGCCACGGCATATCGGGGCCGACCGACAACAAGAGCGTGTCGACACCGCCCTGCTTCATGGCGTTGCGCACTCGTTCTAAACGGGCCTCGAACATGGCGATGAGCGTACCGGCTCGGGTTGATCCGGTGGGCACCGCACCCGCTCAACTCGATCGGCCCGGAGGTTCGTCGTCTGCAACCCACGATTGCCGCTAGGCCTCTCGGCAGTTGCTATTGGGCCAGACGACCCCTCCAAGATTTGGGGTCGGGGTCCGATGGATATGCACGAGCGGGAACCTCACCTTTGCGGAGCGGGAGTGTCTACAACCACATCACATGATCATCTGACCGAGCACGCTCGATTGGACCCTCAGCGCCTTCTGCGCCGGGTTGATCGAGGAGCAAGTCTGCTGGCGGAGCGACTTGCCGGTGCACGGGCAGAACACGATCTGACGTGGCGTAGCCTCCTCTCCGCTCAGGAAGAGGTCGGCCGAATGACCCGGAATGGGTCTGCGCCGGGAATCGATGACTTCTGGACGACGACGGCTGAGCCGATGGCGCAGCCGTTGCTCGACACGTGTCTTGAAGCGATCGACGAATGCTTCGACATGGTCGCCGCTGGCGTTCAGCGAACCGACTTTGGCCCCGGCGAACACGATGTTGCGATCGCTGAGCGAGCATCCGAGATTTGGTCGACGGTCACCTTTGACCCGACCGGCCTCAACGAACTCGGCCAGAAGTGGCAGCGACGACTGCACCGCCACGCAACACCGAAGGCCATTCTTGCGTCGGCCATGCGACCGGCGAGCGAGTTCCACCTGCAGCGAGAGATGACCGAGATGGCGATGCTCGATCAACCGCCCTGGCGCCACGGCGACCGAATTCTCACCGCTTTCGAGCTGGCGCACTCCGACATTCGTTCGGCGATCCGCCAAACTCAGGTCGATCTTTCAGCGCTGTTCGCCTGATCGGGTCAACCGTGATCGTGGCCAGCCGGCCGCTCAAACAATTCGGTGGTGCGCAACACAAGGCTGGACGGAGCGATCAGGTCGTTCGTCTCAGTGAGGTCGACCAGCGACACCAGCCAAGCATCCCAATAGTTCTCATGATGAGGCACGGTCTCGATCAGCGCGGCCTGGAACTGCGGCCAGTCCAAACGGCCGTCCTCGACAAGCGCAGCGGCGATCCCGAATGCTCGGCTTTGCCACGGTGCATCGAAGATCAGTTCGCCGTTGGCCCGAGGCGGTGCTGACGGGCCATCGTTCGCCAACTCGAGGCTGTTCGTCATGACTCCACCCCGGCCAAACGAACACCGATCATCGCGTCGCGACCCACCAGGCGAGCGAGTTCTTCTTCGCCCAACCCGTCGGTGCCCGGCGGTTGTTGCGGCAGGACGAGGTAGCGGATCTCCGCCGAGCTGTCCCAGATCTTGATCTCTGTCTCGTCAGCAACGTCGGTGCCGAACTCCTTCAGCACGGCTCGAGGTTCGCGCACCGCCCTTGCTCGATATTCGTGCGACTTGTACCACGACGGGGGCAGCCCAAGCACCGGCCACGGGTAACACGAACACAACGTGCACACGACGAGGTTGTGGACGTCGTCGGTGTTCTCGACCGCCACCATCTTCTCGCCCTGGGCGCCGCCGTAACCGAGCTCGGCGATGGCTGCCGTTGCGTCGTCGAGCAAACGAGCCCGGTAGTCCGGATCGGTCCACGCCTTGGCGACAACCCTGGCGCCGTTCATCGGACCGATGTCGTGCTGGTACCGATCGACAAGTGCGTCGATCTTCTCCGAGGTCACCAATCCAGCCTCGACGAGAAGTGATTCGATCGCTTCCACGCGCAGGCTGGGGTCGTTTTTGTCCACGGCGTGGCTGTGTCCGTGATCGTGAGGGCCGTGATCGTGAGGGCCGTGATCGTGATGGTCGTGGTCTGAGCTCATCAGTCGCTCTTTCGATCGAGGGTCAGGTACGGCTCGTAGAGGTCGACCACCACAGATTGGCTGCCAGCCACGATCGCATCTTCGGGCCAAAGTGCTGCGGCGTCGAATCGAACGGCATAGACCCAGCACGGCTCCTCACCTCGACCGTGTGCGTGGGTATCGGGAAAGACCCAGCTGTCGTTCACGATCTCGACGATGCCTGCCTGACCACGGACGTAGCCGGGAATCCTCGAGTGACCCGAATGATCGACGCCGTGGAGCACTCGCACTCGGTCGCCAACGTCGAAGAGCTGCGGACTCGAGGTTGGTCGAGCCGCTCCTCGACCAAGCGGGGCCGTCGCGTCAGTCGTCCGTTCGGTCCTGCCGATGGGTTCCTCGCCGGCGAGCCTGGCCGACACGGCGTCGGTTGCGACCACACCACCCTCCACCAGCATCCGCTCGGCGTTTCGAATCCATCGATCGAAGTAGCCGAGTGTTGCGTATAGATCAGGGTCTTCACGTTCGATGCCGTGGCGGAACGCGTCGGTATTGAACTCGGAGAGACCCTGAGCGAACTGGGTCACGGCGAAGGCTCTGGGCTCCCACGGCTCGCCAAAGATCTCGCCCTCGTCGGTGCGGACTGGCCCGTAGCCGGAGCGGCCGCCGAGGTCATGCGGCGGCCGATCGACACGACTCGGCGATTCAACAATCGGATCGGAGGCACCAGACATAGCGGTCAGTCTGGCACTCTTGGGGCTGTGCATCCCGCGAGCACCATGCTCTTTCTCCTCGGATACGGCCTTGCCATCCCCGTCTTGTTTCGTTTTTCGACGATCATCGAGAAGCGAAACAGCCTCGGCCTCTTCGGACACCAGCTCGGCGTGATTATCGCAGGCATCGGCTGGGCGCTGCGAGGCAAGCTCATCGTGATGCTGTTGCACCTCGTGTGGATCGTGGTCGCCAAGATTTGGTTCTCGATGGCGGCCAAACCGGCGAAGGGCACGTCGTCATCAAAGAAGTCCGGAGCGAAGGGCAAGGACTCGAAGAAAAAGGCGTGACAGAAGTCTCGGTTCGAAGACGTAACAACTTACAAATAATTACTTATTCTTTGTAAGTCACTTCTCTTCAAAGGAACCCCGATGAACATTCTTCAAATCAACTCGAGCACCAAGCCGGCCGAATCGGCCACCCGTGAGCTCGTGGACGCCACGATCGCCCGTATCGCCGGGGCCGACGCCACCATCGTCGACCGCGATCTCATCGAGGGTCTCCCTCTCCTCGACGGGCCTGTCACCGCCAACCTCGCCACACCCGCCGACGAACGCTCGCCAGAATCGGCGCCAGCCCTTGCGATCTCCGACCAGCTCATCGCCGAGCTGAAGGCAGCCGACGCCATCGTCATCGGCGCCCCGATCTACAACTTCGGCGTGCCGGGTGCCCTCAAGGCATGGGCTGATCTCGTCGCCCGCGCTGGCCAGACCTTCCGGTACTCCGAGACTGGCCCCGAGGGCTTGCTCGACAACCGTCCCGTCTACATCGTGGTCGCAGCTGGTGGCGTGCCGGTCGGTTCCCCGATGGACTTTGCCACGCCATGGCTCACCACGTTCCTGGGATTCCTCGGACTCACCGACGTCACGATCATCAGCGCGGAAGGCCTCGCCGTCGACCCCGAAGCCGGCATGCAGGCTGCTCGCGATCAGGTGGCGTCGCTGAGCGTTGCTGCCTGACAGCGTTCGGTTCACTACGCTCTCGCCATGCCCTCGGTCTCCCCAGCGGATGAGTCTGCCCCTCCTGCAGCTCCCGACGCCACCGAAGCGGGCGAGTGCGCCAAGTACTGCCCCGCGTTCCACCACACGATCGAAACGGTCGGTCGGCGGTGGACCGGGGTCGTCATCCTCGAACTCATGCGCGGCGAGCTTGGGTTTACCGCGATCAAAGAAGCAATCCCCGGTATCAGCGACCGGCTGCTCTCGGATCGGCTCAAAGAACTCGAGACCGAAGGCATGGTCCAGCGCACTCGCCGCGGCCGAGAGGTCGGCTACGCGCTGACCGACAAGGGCCATGGTCTCGTCCCTGTCCTCGACGCCGTGTTTGCGTTCAACGAACAGTGGGTCGAGTGGCAGGGTTGCGAGGGCAACCCTCCCCCTGGCTAGCCGAACCGACCTGGCCGCAATCTCAGATGGTGGCGTGCAGACCCGTTGCGACCGAACCAGCGTGATGGCTCGAGCGAGTCAGCGGACTCGACTCGACGTGAGCGATCCCAAGGCCTTCACCGATCAGCTTGAATTCGGCAAACTCGTCCGGCGTAACCCAGCGCTGAATCGGCAGATGGTTTGTCGTCGGCCGCAGGTATTGGCCGATCGTGACGATGTCGACTCCGATCGCGGCCAAGTCGGCAAGTGTTGCTTCAACTTCGTCGGGCTTCTCACCCATACCAACAATGATTCCCGACTTCGTCGTCGCCCCTTGCGCCTTGGCTCGAGCGAGCAAGGTCAGGCTTCGGGCATAACTCGCTGAAGGACGAACAGCTCGCTGCAATCGCGCAACCGTTTCGATGTTGTGGTTCACGATGTCGGGTTGTGAATCGACGACGACTCGGAGCGACTCGGCCGAGCCGCGAAGATCGGAGATCAGCACTTCGACGCCTACACCGGGAGCCTGCTTGCGGATCTCACGCACGGACTCGGCGACGATGTTTGCTCCCCCATCGTCGAGATCATCACGGGCGACCATCGTCAACACGGCAAAGTCGATGCCGAGATCAGCGATTGCTTTCGCCACCCGAAGCGGCTCCTGAAGGTCGACGGCCTCTGGCTTTCGCGTGTCGACAAGGCAGAATCCGCACGCTCGGGTGCAGCGCTCGCCAAGCAACATGAACGTGGCGGTGCCTTCATTCCAGCAATCGAAGATGTTTGGACAACCGGCCTCTTCACACACGGTGACAAGCCCAAGCTCGCGAGACGTCTGCTTGAGCTTGCGGTAGTTCTCACCCGTCGAGAGTTTGACGCGCATCCACTCGGGCTTGCGAGCGCCGATTTCCATCCCGTCGGAGACCCCGGCCTGATCCAAACGACGGCCGAGTTGCACGGGGACACCGGCCCGCTCGGGTTTGTCTTGAGCTGCTGGACGTTCCGGCTTGATCACGTCGCCGGGACCCTCGCCGCGCGAAAACGCTGAAAGATCCGAGACCGCGTGGCGCCATGCGACGTCGGCTCGTTCCACCGGTCGGCCAGGGGCAAGAACCGCCGCCGCTCGAGCGGCGATGAGATCGGTGACCTCGGCCATGGATATCTCGACACCTTCGGCGGCGAGGGACGTGACGGCCTTATCGGCGATGCCGCATGGAACGATGTGATCGAACCACTCGTGGTCGACCGAAACGTTGAGCGCAAAGCCATGCATCGAACGGCCGCGGCTGAGGCGCACGCCGACCGCGGCGATCTTGCGGGGCTGATTGCTTTCGTGGTCGATCCAGACGCCGGGGAAACCGTCGAGGCGCCCGACCGTTCGCTCAATCGAACCGACCAAGTCGGCGACCACGTCGATGATGATCTGTTCGATCGCGGTGACGAACGCAACCGTGTCGGCCATGCCGCCGCCGCGCTTGCCGGCAACGTTCACGATCGGGTAGCCAACGAGTTGGCCGGGGCCGTGGAAGGTGACGTCACCCCCACGATTCACGCGGTGAAGTTCAGCTCCGACCGATGCGGGGTCGACGAGGATGTTCGCCTCATCGCCTCGAACACCCATCGTGTAGACGGGTGGGTGCTCGAGGAGAAGCAGGTGATCTGCCGTGCCGGCGAAGAGCGACTGCTGAAGATCCCACGCCTCTGCGTAGTCGACGCGTCCAAGCCACCGCACCCGAAAAGGCGCAGCCTGGCCTTCGTGGCCTGAACGACCCCCGGAGGGAGTCTCAGCCGAGCTCTGGTTCCCAGTCACGGGTCTCAATGATCTCTCGCACTCGGGCGAGGAAGGCTGCGGCGTATGCGCCGTCGATCGCACGGTGATCCCATGCCATGGCGAGCACACCGACGGAGTGGATGACGATGCTCTCGTTGCCATAGGTATCTTCGACGACGACCGGCTTGCGCTTGACGGCGTCGGTCGAGAGGATCGCAACCTGGGGCTGGTTGATGATCGGGAATTGCATCATCGTGCCGTAGCTACCGGCGTTGGTCAGCGTGAAGGTTCCGCCAGAAAGATCGTCTGGTGAGAGCTGCTTGGAGCGGGCACGGCGAGCCACGTCGACGATGTCACGAGCGATCGTGCGCATGCGCTTTCCGTCAGCGCCGCGTACGACCGGGGCGAGGAGACCCTGGAAGTCGAGGTCGACGGCGACAGCCATGTTGACCTCGGAGTGAACGATGAGCTCGCCATCGCCGACCGATGCGTTCAGGTGCGGATATTCGCGCAGCGCATCGACGACCGCCCGGGTGATGAACGGAAGATAGGTGAGGCTGAAGCCTTCGTCGGCTTTGAATCCAGCGCCGTGTGCCTTGCGGATCTGGTCGACACCTTCGTAGTCGATCTCGATCGCAGTGAGCGTGTGTGGTGCCGTCGCTTTCGACATCACCATGTGCTCACCGGTGCGAAGACGGATGTTGGAGAGCGGGACAACCGTGTCACGAGCGCCGGCTTGAGGCACCGGCGCTGACGGTGCAGCAGCGGCGACCGGGGCGGCAGCGGGTGCAGGCGCAGCTGGCGCCGCGGGTGCGGGTGCAGCAGCCGGTGCGGCGGCTGGCTGAAGCTGGTTGGCTTCGATGTAGCGCTGCACGTCATCTCGAGAGATGCGGCCACCGAGGCCTGAACCGGCGATCTGATCGACATCGATGCCGTAGTCGTTGACGAGACGGCGAACGACCGGTGACAAGACCTTGCCGGCGGTGTTGGATGCGGCAGCAGGTGCTGGGTTGGATGCGGCAGCAGGTGCTGGCGCCGGAGCTGCCGGAGCAGGCGCTGGGGCCGGCTCGGCCGGGGGTGCGGCAACGGGAGCTGGTTCCGCAACCGGAGGAGCGGGGGCAGGCGCCGGAGCTGGGGCGGCAGCTGGAGCTGGAGCTGGTTCAGCGGCTGGTGCGGCAGCGGCGGCCGGAGCAGCACCTGCGTCACCAACGACGGCAAGCACGGTGCCAACGTCGACGGTGTCACCCTCGGGGACGCGGATCTCGGCGATGGTTCCGGCGACGGGTGAAGGGACCTCGGTGTCGACCTTGTCGGTCGAGACCTCGAACAGCACCTCGTCCATGGCAATGCTCTCGCCAACCTGCTTGAACCATCGGGTGATGGTTCCTTCGGTCACGGTTTCGCCCAGCTGGGGCATTTCGATATCGGCCACGGTTCGAGGCTCCTGGTGTTTCTACGGGTGTGCGGATTGCGGGTGCAGTGCCTAGGACTGCAGTGCTTACGAATGAGTGCTTACGAATGAGTGCTTACGAATGCAGTGCTTGAGGAATGTGGTGTTCTAGCGGTGCAGTCTGTTCTAGCGGTGCAGTGTGTTCTAACAGTTCTCATCGGCTCGTGTTCCCACCGATTGTGAACGGCGCTGAGTCGATCAGCCGTGCAGGGATCGCCCGGTGAGTGCCATGACGCTCTCTCCGAACAACTCGCTCAGCGTTGGGTGCGGCTGGATCAAACCAGCAACCTCTCGAGCCGTGGCTTCCCAGTTGACGGCCAGGTAACCCTGTCCGAGCTGTTCGGTCACCCACGGACCAGCGAGGTGTACGCCGAGGATTCGACCACCGGTGCCATCAGAAAGTTTCTCAGCGACGATCTTCACGAGACCATCGGTCTCACCGACGATCATTGCTCGGCCGTTTCCGGAGTAGCGGTGCTTCGAGATCACAACGTCGTAGCCGGCGTCCTTGGCCTGAGCTTCCGTTAAGCCGGCGAACGCAACCTCGGGGTGGCAATAGATGCACCACGGCAGCTTGTCGTAATCGATCGGCATGGCTTCTTCACCGAGGATGTCGGTGATGGCGATGATGCCTTCCATGAAGGCAGCGTGAGCAAGCTGCGCAGTGTTGACGACGTCGCCAACCGCCCAGACGCCGTCGGCGGTGGTCCGCATGTATCCGTCGGCGACGATGAAGCCTCGATCATCGACCTGAACCTGCGTGCTTTCGAGCCCGAGCGTTTCGGAGAACGGTCGGCGACCAATCGACACGACGACCGTGTCAGCGGTGACACTTTCACCCTCACCGAAGCTGACGGTGACACCGTCGGGTCCAGTTTCTTGGCCGGTCACCATGACGCCGGCGTGGACATCGATGCCACGCTTTTTGAACGAGCGCTCGACGACCTTGACGACGTCGATGTCGCAGTTCACGAGAATCGACGGAGCTGCTTCGACGATCGTCACCTTCGTGCCGAGATCACTCATCATCGAGGCGAACTCACAACCGATCGCTCCACCACCGATCACGATGGCGGATGAAGGCAGCTCAGGAATCGACAACATCTCGTCGGACGTGACGATCTGGCGCTCATCGATCGGGAAACCTGGAATGGTCCGCGGGACCGAACCCGCTGCGAGGATGACCGAATCGGCGGTGATGGTGACGTCACCCGATTCACCGCCACTGATCGCAACACTCGTGTGGTCGGCGCCAAGGGTTCCGGTGCCGTCAAAGATCGTGACCTTGCGGTTCTTCAGCAGGCCGGTGACACCACCGACGAGCTGGTTGACGATCGCTTGTTTGCGCTCGAGCGTCTTCGACCAGTCGACGCCGGTCGTCTCAGCCATGACACCAAACGCACCAGCGTGATCGACCGCCCGCTTGACGGCTGCGGTCTCAAGCAATTCCTTCGCCGGGATACACCCGACATTGAGACAGGTTCCACCGAGCTTGTGGCGTTCCACCAAGCCGATGTTGAGGCCAGCCGATGCGCCATAGAGCGCTGCGGCATAACCACCGGGACCTCCGCCGATGACGAAGACGTCGAAGTGCTGATTGGTCAGGGGGACCACCTCCGGGGGGCTCCGACCAAGGTGGTCGGGCGGGCACCGTCGACTCTAGCTGGGCCGAGCCTCGACTCTGACCAACGTGACGACGGCGACCTCAACCAGCCGCACCGCCGCGGCGTTGAGGGCTCAGAGCAACGTGATCTGGATGGCGAACGCAGCAAGGATTGCGATGCCACAAAGCAGCGAGAGGATCATCAAAAACCGAGTGCTCACGGTGACGAGCGTACCGAGTCAGCCACCTCAGCCGAGAACTGCATAGGGTGACGCCATGGACGTCGTCATCACTGGTTCAAGCGGGCTGATCGGCACCGCACTCCTCGAAGCTCTCCGCGCAGACGGTCACCATCCGATCCGCCTTGTACGCCGAGCTCCAAAGAGCGCCGATGAACTGAAGTGGGACCCTGCCAAGGGTGATATCGATGCGGCCGGACTCGAAGGTGTCGACGCGGTCATCCACCTCGCCGGCGCCGGAATCGGCGACAAGCGCTGGAACGAGGCCTACAAAAAGGTCCTCGTCGAGAGCCGAACCGCCTCGACCTCACTCCTCGCGTCCACGCTGGCAGGACTGCAGAACCCTCCTCGCGTTCTTCTCAGCGGATCAGCGATCGGTATCTACGGCGACCGAGGCGACGAGTCGCTGACCGAAGAGTCCTCGCACGGTGATGGATTCCTTGCCGACCTCACCAAGAAGTGGGAGGCCTCGGCACAGTCAGCAGCCGATGCGGGTATCCGCACGGCCTTCCTGCGAACCGGCATCGTGCAGACGCCGAGGGGTGGCGCACTCAAGAAGCAGCTACCCCTGTTCAAGTTCGGACTCGGCGGGAAGATGGGCAGCGGCAAGCAGTTCATTTCGTGGATCACGCTCCAGGATGAGGTGCGCGCCATCGTTCATCTGCTGACCAACGATGTGTCCGGGCCGGTCAACCTCACCGCCCCCTCCCCCGTTACGAACGCCGAATACACCAAGACACTCGGCTCCGTGGTTGGCCGACCCACATTCATTCCCGTGCCGGCTTTCGCGCCGAAGCTGCTCCTCGGTGGCGAGATGGGACAAGCGTTGCTGTTCGACAGCGCCCGAGTCCTCCCCACCGCACTCGAGGCAAGCGGGTTCACCTTCACATCGCCGGATCTCGAAGCCGGACTCCGCTCCGAGCTCGGAAAGTAGGCAGATATGGCGACTGGTTCAAACGAACAGATCGTCTCTGGCGAGCGAACGATCAATGCCCCGGCCCAGGAGATCTTCGACATCCTCGCCGACCCCGCTCGTCATCAGGAATTCGACGGTGAAGAGACGGTGCAGGGTGTTCGGAAGTCGTCGCCGAAGCGACTGTCGCTCGGCGCGAAGTTCGCGATGGACATGAAGCTTGGGGTGCCTTACCTGATCACGAACGAGGTCGTGGAGTTCGAGGAGGGCCGGCTGATCGCGTGGCGCCACTTCGGACACCACATTTGGCGCTACGAGCTCGAACCCGTCGACGACAGCACCACGAAGGTGACCGAATCGTTCGATTGGGGTTCGGCACGCATTCCAAAGATGTACGAACTCGTTGGCTATCCAGCCAAACACAAGGTCGGAATCGCCAAGTCGTTGGAGCGACTCGACGAGTTGGCAACTAGCTGACGCTCACAACCGGATAGAACGCAACGTGGTCCTTGATTTCTGCGGCCGCTTCCTTCGGCTCCTCATAGGTCCACGCCGCGTTGTCAGCTGATTCGCCGCCAACCGAGATCGAGTAGTAGCTCGCCGACCCCTTCCAGGGGCAGCCGGTCGTCCGGTCGGTCTTGGTGAAGTGATCCCAGTTGACCGAAGCGGCCGGGAAGTAGTGATTGCCTTCGACGATGACGGTCTCGTCAGACTCGGCGAGAACGGTGCCTTGAAACGTTGCGGTGGTCATACACCGTCACAACACCGCGACCATCCCATCGATTCCCTCCCCAATCTTCCCGAATCTGAGCGGACTCGAAGTCACTTCTTCGCCCTCGATTGGTCCGAATGGCCTACCGAGTCGCCTTCGGTGATGCCGATAGAAGGCAGAACCCTTTGGGAGGCAAGACGAAGATGGGCATCTTTTCCAAACTGAACAAGAAGACCGACGACGGTCCTGACATCAACGATGTCGAGTCGTGGCTTGCGGAGGACGACTCGGCCGAAACGCCGAACAATCGTTCAACCGACGGTCTGTCAGACGGTGTTGCCGATGGAGCGTTCGACGCCGCCGAGTTCAGCGGGGTGACAAGCGATGCCGACGGCATGACGACGCCGATGACGGCAAGCGAGTTGATCGCAGCCGCTCCTCCAGTCGATGACGCAACCGCCGACACTGGTGCGGCGATGTGGCACATGCCAGACGCACCGAACGCACCGTCGCTCGACGCTGAGACGCCCCAGTTTGATGCTCCCGAATTCGATGCTCCCGAATTCGATGCTCCCGAGTTCGATACCCCGTCATTCGATGCTCCCGAGTTCGAAACACCAGCGTTCGAGACTCCCGATCTTCCAACTCCGACGATCGAGGACCCATCCGTCGACGTGCAGTGGGACCTCGCCCCGCCCGCTCCACCCGTCGATGCAACGCCCGAGAGCACGGGTGTCACGATGGACGATCTCGCCGCCATGGTCGCGAACTCAGACGCGCCATCCGCCACGGCCCCAGCGCTGACCGACGCTCCGATCCCGACCGAAGCGGCGCCAGTCGCGGACATGACGCCGCCTCCACCCTCGGACTCCGACATGATCGCTCCGGCCTGGGCCAGCGCACCAATCGACGCACCGACCGATGAAGCAGCACTGACTGAACCAGCACTGACTGAACCAGCACTGACTGAACCAGCACTGACTGAACAAGCACTGACTGAACCAGCACTGACTGAACCAGCACCGACTGAACCAGCACCGACTGAACCCGTGCTCGATGAGCCGGCATTTGCAGCACCAGCGTTCGACGATCCCGCGATCGACGATCTCGCGGTCACCGACGCCGGCACGCTCGAAACGGGCACGCTCGAAACAGGAACTGTTGCCGACGAAGCCGTCGTTCTCGCCGCTGACACCGCTCAGCGCGCGTCATCGTCGAGCCATCTCGCGCAGATGCCCCAGACCGATCAGGCGGCTGTCCTGCTCGAAATTCTCGGACTCGAATCCTCGGCGACGTGGACTGAGGCCCGTGAGGCTCGCGCCAGTCTCATCGCACAACACAACCCCGACGACGAGACCGATCCGGAACGAGCCGAGTTGGCTGTTGCGATCCGGCACGAAATGAACACGGCCTACGCCGCGCTCCGCCTCCTGCAGGTTCCGTAACGCCCAGCCCCTTCGGGATCGGGAGCTCAGCCCTCGTGGGGCAGGCGAATCACTGATACCCCAGCTTCGTCGAGGCTGGCGGCAAGGGTGTCGTCATCGACAACGATCGCGGCCATTGCAGCTTTCGCCATCCACTGGTTCCGTGCGGCGATCGCATCACCGGGTTTTGCTCGATCACCGGCGAGGGTCACCGAGAACGCCGCACCTTCGCAGATCTCCTCGAAGCGCGCCAGGTCTTCTGGCGGCCACTTCGAAGCGGGATCGGCAAACGGCAGGACAACGGCGACTGCAACGCCGGCGCGTCGAGCTTCGGTTGCAGCACGCAACTCGGTTCCTCGTCGGAGACCCGACACCACAAGAGACGCGTCGTTGACGAGGCCTGCGATGGTGGAATCGAGTTGGGCTTCGAGCTCCGCGTCCAGCGTGGTCGTGCCAACAACCCAAACCGCTTGATCGACGTCCCAAGGGATCTCGGCCGAGTCGACGGCCGTCGCCAGCTTCTTCTTCTCGACGTCGGCCGCGGCGACGGCGAGTTGGTCGGCGATCTCGTTGAACTCGTTGCCCGAGTGCCCCTTCACCCACACGAATGAGATCTCGTTCTCTCGCTCTTCGTATGCCTCGATGAGGGGTTCCCAGAGGTCTCGATTCGCCACGGGCTTCTTCTGCGAGTTCTTCCAGCCGCGTTTGCGCCAGCCGTCGTACCACCGGTCGTTGAAACAGTTCACGACGTAGGTCGAGTCGGAGTGAATCACGAGTTCACCCTCGAGCGCCTTGATCGCTTCGAGGACCGCTTGCACTTCCATCCGCTGGTTGGTCGTGTGTTCATCGCCGCCGCTGCCGGTCGACCCACCACGGGTCACCCATCCCCAGCCACCGGGCCCGGGGTTGCCCGAACACGCACCGTCGGTGAATACGTCCATTCGACCAGCGTGCCAGGATCGGTAAAGGAACGGCCCTGACGCTCCGAAAAACCTTTCATGGTCGCCAACTTTTCTCAACCGTGTATGAACGTCCTCTTGAAGGCATCGAAGAAGATGGAGGGAGCTCCCGTCGTCTTCGCAACGGAGTACTCCCGTCCAGACAACCGTTTGCGCGGCACGAGCTACAAGGCCGTTGCAACGTATGCCTTCGACAACGCTCTCAAGGCGAAGAGCAAGGCACTCGGAAGTGGCATCCCGACCGACGGTTGGATCGTTGTGACCGACGAGGGTCTGGGCGTGTTCACCCGCCGGATGGGTGGCATCGGCAGCCATAAGGGAACGATCCCGCTCGACCTGATCGCAGCGATCGGCGTGCAACATAACAAGAAGCCGGGCAAAGCAACCATCGAAATGGTCTTCGCTGATCACTCCGAAGTCACGATTTTCACCAAGACCAAGGCCACCTACGAGGCACTCTCGCCGTGGATCCAGGGCCGAGCAAACGCTGCAACCAGCCCGCTTGCCGGGCCCGGAGCGACTGCCCCGAATGACCTCGACAACCCAGCGTTCGACATGGATGCGCTGTTCGAATCGAACCCCTCCCTGAACCACTGAGTTCAACGGCCGAGCAAGCTACTCGGGAGTAGACGCGCGAAGAGCCGCTGACGCGGCGACAATGGCCAGCATGACTCTTGATGGGTTCCTGAGCCAACTTCCCGACATCGATCCCGAGGAGACCGCCGAGTGGCTTGAGTCGCTCGATGCGGTCAACGACACCTACGGCAAAACTCGTACGCGCTACCTCCTGCGTCGCCTCAACGAGCGAGCTCGCGATCTTCAGCTCGGCAATACCGGCACGGTCCGCACCGACTACATCAACTCGATCCCGACCGAGCAACAGCCGTTCTTCCCTGGCGATGAATTCATCGAACGGCGCATCCGTGCCTTCATCCGATGGAACGCCGCAGCCATGGTCGTGCGAGCCAACAAGACCGCCGACGGCATCGGCGGCCACCTGTCCACGTTTGCCTCTTCGGCATCGTTGCTCGAGGTTGGTTTCAACCACTTCTTCCGAGGCAAGGAAGACGGCACACCAGGCGACGCCGTCTACTTCCAAGGCCACGCCGCACCCGGCGTCTACGCCCGCGCCTTCCTCGAAGGCCGCCTCGACGAGAACCAGCTCGACCACTTCCGAATGGAAGCTGGCGGCGAAGGCCTCTCGAGCTACCCCCATCCCCGGCTCATGCCGGACTTTTGGGAGTACCCCACCGTCTCGATGGGCATCGGCCCGATCAACAGCCTCTATCACGCTCGATTCTTGAAGTACCTCCAGAACCGACACATCGAAGACACCAGCGACACGCGCGTGTGGGCCTTCCTCGGCGACGGTGAGTGCGACGAGCCGGAGACACTCGGCGCCATCTCGCTGGCCGGCCGCCATCGCCTCGACAACCTCACCTGGGTCATCAACTGCAACCTGCAGCGGCTCGACGGTCCGGTTCGAGGCAACGAAAAGATCATCCAGGAGCTTGAGGGTGTGTTCCGCGGTGCTGACTGGAACGTCATCAAGGTCGTGTGGGGATCGCGCTGGGACGAACTCCTCCAGCGCGACGTTGACGGTGTCTTGCTCAACAAAATGAACAACACGGTCGACGGCGAGTTCCAGCGCTACGCGGTGGAGACCGGCGCCTATATCCGCGAGAACTTCTTCGGTCCGGACCCTCGCCTGCGCAAGATGGTCGAGCACCTCTCCGACGATGAGCTTCGGGCGCTCCCCCGTGGCGGGCACGACTACCAGAAGGTCTTTGCGGCCTACAAGTCTGCCACCGAGACCGAGGGCCAGCCGACGGTCATCCTCGCGAAGACCGTCAAGGGATGGACCCTCGGGCCCGGCTTCGAAGGTCGTAACTCGACCCACCAGATCAAGAAGATGACGAAGAACCAGCTGCTCGAGCTGCGTGACCGCCTCCACCTTCACGACGAGATTCCCGAAGAGTCGCTGGCCGACGGTGTTCCCCCATATTTCCGACCCGCCGAAGACTCACCTGAGTACCGCTACATGATGGATCGTCGTCGAGCGCTCGACGGTGCCGTGCCATCTCGCATCACCACCGTGCGACGCCCGCTGACGATGCCGAGCGACGCCCCGTTCAAGACCTTCGCCGAAGGATCGGGAGGCCGCGAGGTCAGCACCACGATGGCGTTCACGTCAATGCTGCGTGAGCTCATGCGCGAAGAAGGGTTCGGCCCCAGAGTCGTTCCGATCATTCCCGACGAAGCCCGCACGTTCGGCATGGACTCCATGTTCCGCGAGTTCGAGATCTACGCGCCGTTTGGCCAGAAGTACGAACCGGTCGACCACGAGTTGTTGTTGTCCTACACCGAAGACACCGACGGCCAGATTCTCGAAGAAGGAATCACCGAAGCCGGCTCGCTCGCGAGCTGGACCGCAGCCGCAACCAGCTACGCCCACCAGGGTGTGCCAATGGTGCCGTTCTACACCTTCTATTCGATGTTCGGCTTCCAACGTGTCGGCGACCTGATCTGGGCTGCGGCGGACTCGCGAGCCCGAGGATTCTTGCTCGGCGCCACCGCCGGACGAACCACCCTCATGGGTGAGGGTCTTCAGCACCAAGATGGCCACAGCCTCCTGTTGGCCTCGACCGTGCCTGCGTGTCAGACCTACGACCCGGCCTTCGCCTACGAGCTGGCCGTCATCATCCAAGATGGCTTGAAGCGGATGTATGTCGATAACGAGGACATCTTCTACTACATCACCATCTACAACGAGAACTACGACCAGCCAGCCATGCCCGATGGCGCTGAGCAGGGCATTCTTAACGGCCTCTACAAGTGGTCGCCTGGTTGGGATGGCATCGAGACGCGAGCCACCGTGTTGTTCTCCGGAACCGCTCAAGGCGACGCTCGCGAGGCACAGCGCGAGCTGGCCGAGCGTTGGGGTGTTGGCATCGAGTTGTGGAGTGCCACCAACTACAAGCGCCTGCGCGAGCAGGCGCTTGAGGTCGAGCGCTGGAATCGTTTGCACCCTGCGGACGAGCCAAACGTTCCCGAAGTCACTGGGCTGCTCAACGAGTCGACCGGGCCCATCGTTGCGGTGAGCGACTTCCAGCGTGCGGTTCCCGAACAGATCGCACGTTTCTCGCCTCGACGCTTCACCGCCCTTGGCACCGAAGGTATGGGGCTGAGCGACACCCGCGAAGCGCTACGCACCTACTTCGAGATCGACATGCCGAGCATCGTCCTCACCGTCCTCGAGCAGCTGGCGCTCGATGGTGTGATCGAGCGCTCGCGCCTCGTCGAGGCCATCGCTCACTACGGCATCGAGACCGAGAACCCCGCACCCTGGGTCATCTCTTCGACCTGATCGTGTCGACCGCGTCAGCCTTCTGTCAGCCAGAAGTCTCGCGTTCGCAACCAGGCGTTCATCTCCCCGACCACGGGTGCTTTTAGTGTTGTCTGCCGACCATTCGGTCGATCAACACTGGAGGCAGCACGAGTGGCCAAGGATCGCCAGCCCATGTACCGGGGAAAGCCAATCCGGTCCAAGAATTCCTCGGCGGCCTCCACAGGCGCCCCGGTTTCAGACCGGGTCAAGGCAGCACTTCGCAAGCTGAAGGAGCTGCGCGAGGCCGGGCTCATCTCCAACGAGGAGTACGAGCGCAAGAAGTCCGATCTGCTGGACCTTCTCTGACATTCGCCCTGCCCTGATCCGCACACCTGTGTCCCTTGACACGCTCGTTTCCAGCCTTACACTGTCAGGCATGGTTTCCCTCGACCCTGCAACATCCAAATCGAACCGTGACATGATCGGACGCGACGACGCGAACGACATCGACGCCATCCTTGCGCTCACCAACACCGAGGTGAACGAGGCGATCACGACGGTTCAAAACAACGCCGATTCCATCTTCACGTGGGATTACGAAAAGGGTGCTCGCCCTCGTCTCAACAAGTTGTATGAGAAGGCCAAACACTCGATGTGGGATGGCGAAACCGACCTTGATTGGACCACCTCGGTCGACGTCGACCAGATGGTTAATCACATGTCGATCGTCGGTCAAGTGCAGAATCAGCCGCTCTTCGATCTGGCGGAGCAACCCGGTAGCCCCCTGAGGAACTGGGGCGACAAAGAGTGGACCGAGCTTGGTCGTGAATCACTGGTCTGGCAGATGAGCCAGTTCCTCCACGGCGAACAGGGTGCGCTTGTCGCAACCGCAAAAATTGTCGAGACCGTGCCATGGATCGACGCCAAGTACTACGCATCCACCCAGGTCATGGACGAGGCTCGTCACGTCGAGGTCTTCGCCAAGTATCTCGACACAAAGCTGGAGGATCACTACCCCATCAACGTGCATCTTCAGCATCTCCTCGACGATGTGATCGAAGACAGCCGATGGGACATGACCTACCTCGGCATGCAGATCATGATCGAGGGCCTGGCCCTTGCAGCATTCGGGTTCTTGCATTCGATGACCGATGAGCCGCTACTCAAGAAGCTGCTCCGGTATGTGATGAGCGACGAGGCCCGCCATGTCGCCTTTGGCGTGCTGAGCCTGCAGGAGTACTACGAGAACCTCTCACTGGCGGAGATTCAAGAACGCCAGGAGTTCGCATTTGAAGCAGCGCTCCGCATGCGTGACCGCTTCTTGCGCCAAGAGGTCTGGCACCGGATGGGCGTCGACGACGTCAAGCCGATCATCGACGCTCAGCTCAACGCGCCGCCGGAGTCCAAGGAATTCCAGCGTCTGTTGTTCTCGAAGATCGTTCCGAACTGCCGCAAGCTCGGCCTGATCGATGCCGGTGAAGGTTGGCTTCGAACCAAGTTCGAGGAGATCGGCGTCATCGAGTTCGAGCACATGGAGTCGACCGACGAAGAGTACGCCGACTTCGCACTCGGTTCTGACGAGACCGCTGCTTAGGGCAGGCGACCGATCAAGACAACAACACCGGACGATGCCGATTCACCCTCTGGCTGAATCGTCACGGTGATCAGCGGATAGTCGTCGAGCGTCACGCCCGACCACAGCTCGATGTCGCCGTCTCCACCGCGCAGGTGGAACGTTCCTGCGCTGACCCCTTCTTCAGGGCCGGTGCGCATCCACGCCTCGTAGTAGGTGCCGGGTTCGGCCGGTGGCAGACCCGAGACGTCGAGGACGATCCGCGTGCCAAGTGGCGTTTCTGACACCTCGGCCGCAGCGGTTGCGGTCGGGGCGAGGTCAGTCCCCTCGAGCGCGAACTCCACCGTCTCCTCACCAAACGGATCGAGCGCAACGATCGCCCCGGCTCCAGCGAAGACCAGGAAGCATGCGGCAACACCGGCGACGAACGGGCCGAGCCATCGCCGACGTCGGTCGTCGAGCGAGACGACCGTATTGCCGTCGTGGCCGGCGTCACCACTGGTGTCGTTCTCGACGGCTCCGCTGGTTTGAGCCGGTTGCTCGAAGGGGATGATGGTTGCGGGATCGCTGGCCTCGGCGAAGATCGCGCTGACGATCGCATCTTCGGTCGCTTGGTTCGTGTCGGCCCAGATGGCCGGGTTCTGGAGCATCGCTCCGAGCGCGGCGTCGATTTCCTGCTCGGGTTCACCTTGCTCGTAGAGATCGTCGGTCATGTGTCGTCCTTGATCGTCTCTACGGTAGGAGACGCACTTTGGTTCGCGGAACCCGGACGATCCGCTCCCGACGCAAGGTGGCCGAGGGCAGCGGCAAGCCGCTTGTGGGCGCGGGCGGAGCGGGATTTCACCGTCCCGATCGGCACACCCAAGCGTTCGGCGATTTCGCTGTGCGGCAGGCCGATTCGATGAGAGAGCTCGACAACTGCACGCTCTTCAGCGGGCAACCCATCGATCGCACTTCGAACCTCATACGCCTCGAACGTTTGCTCGAACGAGATCGTCGTGACCGCGACATCGGTTTCGGGTTCGTGGTCACCCATCGTGGGTCGGCGCTCCCTTCGCAGCACATCGATCGCTGTTCGGCGGGCGATCGAGTAGAGCCACGGAGCGAGATCACGACCTTCCTCAAAGGTCGCCGCGGCACGCCACGCCTTCAGAAACGTCTGCTGCACAACCTCTTCGACGAGTTCAGGTTGGCCAACCATCGATCGGGCGACGGTCGTGACCGCACCGCCGTAACGGCGGTAGATCTCGCGCACTGCGTCTTCGTCACCTGACCTGAACGAGGCCACCACGTCCCTCACCGCGACATGCTGCCACAGATTTTCTCAGATTCTCGCGAACCGTTTCGAAGGCATCGGCGTAAAGGGCATCGAACGCACCAAACCCGAGGGACCCCGCCATGTTGACGCCCGACTCGTCGCAACTCCACGAACCGAACATCCAATCGCCGGAACAGCCGGGGACGATCGGCACGCCAGCGACGCCGAATTCGATGAAGAAGACCTCGGGCTGGTTTGTCGCCATCGCCGCAGGCCTCGGAGGTCTCGTCTCGCTCAGCCTCGGGACCTACGGCCGCATCCACACTCCAACCGGCCAGGGCATCACGAGCCTCGGCTTCAGTGCCGTGCTTCCGATGAAGGCATGGCTCGCAACCGGTGCCGCCTCCCTCGTGATCGTGCAGATCATCTCCGCATTGTGGATGTGGGGCCGGCTTCCCGGCGCAGGATCCGCTCCTCGCTGGATCAGCCAAGTCCATCGCTGGACCGGAACCACGGCGTTCCTCCTCACGCTGCCCGTCGCCTACCACTGCCTTTGGGCACTCGGCTTCCGCGACAGCACACCACGGGTGCTCGCCCACTCGCTGCTCGGCTGTGCGTTCTACGGGATCTTCACCACGAAGATGCTCGTCCTGCATTCCAAGCGAATGCCTGGTTGGACGTTGCCGCTGATGGGAGCACTCCTCGCATCCGTCCTCACCGCAATCTGGATGACCTCATCACTGTGGTACTTCCAGAACTTCGGTTTCCCCGCCACCTGATCTGAGGGCGGCGGGGCTGCCCGGCTCGCCGCCCTCACCTTCCGCGGACACACGCGGCCATCACTTGTAAGCCACCAACTCAGCCCGCCAACTCGCCCCACACACGAAAGCTGACTCACATGTCCACGAACAATCGTGCTTTGCGCGTCTCGATGCCACTCACCGTTTGCATTCTCGGCGCTCTCACGGCCGCCGCACTGCTCTCTCTGCCAGGCCCAGACCGCCTCGACGACACCGCAACTCCTGCGGGGTCTTCGGCTGAAACGCCGAACGCTGCGGCCGGGGGCGCCAACGACGAGCCGCGGATCAACATCGCCGACTTCACCTTTGAGTCCGGCATCTCCGTGCAGGCCGGCGAGACCTTGACGGTCACGAACAGCGATGGCGTTGCTCACACCTTGACGAGCAACGACGGACTGTTCGACACCGGCGACCTCGGTGGCGGAGCAACCGGCTCGGTGATCGCTCCCGAGGTGGCTGGCACCTACTCGTTCATCTGCCTCATCCATCCATCGATGACCGGGAGCGTGACCGTGACCCCGTGATGACGCCAGCGCCGACCGCCCCAAATCCGACCAATCACCCAGACCCACCACCCAGACCCAACAGGACAGAACGACCAATGGCTATCAAATTCTCACATCAAACCGCCCCAGCAACCCTCAGTGCGGCAAACCCAAGTGCAGGAACCCCAGGCACTGCAACCCCAGGCACTGCAGCCGCAGGTGCACGGCGCCCCGCTCGACGAACGCGACTCATCGCCGGTGCCGCTGGCGTCATGACCCTCGTGCTCGCCGCCTGCGGCGGAAGTGTCCCACTCACCGCTTCGGGCAATGATGCCGAACCCGCTGCGGCGGCACCCGCAGCCGCCACGCCGGTCGCCGCCACGATTGGCGCAAGCGATCTCGGCGAGATCATGGCCGGCTCGAATGGGCTCACGCTCTACGGCTTCACGAATGACGTCGATGCCGCATCAACGTGCACCGGAACCTGCGCCGAAGCATGGCCGCCGGTCATCGTCGACGACAGCTTCAGCGTCGCACCCAGCTTGGACGTGGGCATCTTCGCAACGACCGTGCGCGACGACGGCAGCCTCCAACTCGTTGCTGGGAAGTGGCCGCTCTACTTCTTCGCCGGCGACGTTGTGCCCGGTGACATCACCGGACAAGGTTCGGGCGATGTTTGGTTCGCCGTCGCACCGGACGGCTCGTTGATCACCGAGGCGCCAGCGGCTGAGAGCGCTGCTTCACCCCTTGCGACCGTGTCACAAGCCGAATCGGCCCTGGGGCCAATTCTGACCGACCCGGCTGGGTTGAGCCTGTACGGCTTCACCGAGGATGTTGACGGCGTGCCGACCTGCAATGACGCCTGCGCCGATGCGTGGCCGCCTGTGATTCTCAGCGCTGGGGAACTTCCCGCCGATCTCGATCCCGCGACGTTCTCGGTCGTGCAACGCAGCGACGGACAGTTCCAGCTGGCCGCCGGTGTGTGGCCGCTCTACCGCTTCGCCGGTGACGGCGCCCCGGGCGACCTCAACGGCCAGGGATCCGGCGAGGTCTGGTTCCTCGCCGCACCCGATGGCAGCCTCATCGGCGCCGGCGAGCCGTCGGGTGAGAGCGCACCCGCCACCGAAGTCGTCGAGGACGACGACGGTTATTGATCCTTGATTCAGCTCCGGCGGGCTGGGAACGGCACGGGGGTGATGCCCCCGTGCCGGTTCGCGTCAGTACCGGCTGGCCAGCGCCATCCGCTCGCACGAATCGCGTTCCCGGTTCGCCAGCCGTCGTGCCAGACTGACCAACGTGGACACGCACCAGATCACGACCGAGGCCCAACTTCGAGAGCTCTACCGCGAACCTTCCCAGGTGGTGCAGGCCAAGAAGGCCGCCGTCATCGATGACGTCACGGCCGAAGTGCTGGCGAGGTCACCGTTCTTCTTGTTGGCGACGGCCGATGAGACCGGACGCTGCGATGTGTCACCTCGAGGAGGCCCAGCCGGACAGATCCGCGTCTTGGATGAGCACCGAGTGGCCTTTCCAGACCTTGGCGGCAACAACTTGATCGACTCGCTCACCAACATCGTTGCCAATGGCAATGCGGGGCTGCTCGTGCTCACACCGGGAAGAGACGAAACGCTCCGCATCGATGGAGCTGCCGCCATCACGACCGATCCGGACGTTCTCGGTCTGTGGGATGCCGAGGTTCGCCGGCCAAAGGTTGCTGTTGTCATCACGGTCGCCAACACGTTCATCCACTGTGCGAAAGCCTTCCGCCGATCAAACCTGTGGGACGTCGACTCGTGGTCGAGCTACGACGACGTTCCAGACGCGGTCGACATGATCATCGCCCACACCGGCATGGAGGCCAACCCGGAAGAGTGGCGGGCCGGACTCGACCAGTCCTACCAAAACGACCTCGATGCCGAGAAGCCCGAGGGCAGCGGTTAGCTGTTGCGACGGCGCTCGAGCCAGCCGAGCAAGATCGCCATACTCCGCGGATCATGACGCAGCTGGTGCCCAGCTCCGCTGATCAGGCGAAGGTCGGCGTCGCCGTGAGCATCGGCAACCATTCGAGCGTCGAGTTGTGGCACTGCCTCGTCGTCGAACCCGTGCAGGACGAGCATGGCGTTGTCGCCGAAGTTCTCCGCGGCGCTCGATGCACGAACCGACGCCAGTTCGGCGCGCCAGAGATCGGGATCGGCGGGGAAGTCGACGTCGGTCACCGCACCCGCATGACGGGCATGGGCGAGGAGTCGCTCAGGCTCTTGGGCCCAATCATCGAAGTCAGCCGGTGTGCCGATCAGTGCTGCGCCCGCGATGCGCGCCAGTCCTTCGGGTTCACCGTCAGCGATTCGCTCGACTGCGGCTGAGAGCCCGACGGCTCCCCCGGTTCCAAATCCCACGACCCAGATCTGATCGCAGCCTTCGACCGATGCGAGGTACTCGATGCCCGCCCGAGCGTCGTCTACCCATCCGCGGAGGCTGAAGTTGCCGTCGGATTTGCCACAACCGCGGAAGCGAAGTGTCAGCGCGGTCCAGCCCATTTCTTCGGCCATCCGGTCGACGAGTTGGGGAAGGTCGGCGCCGATGTGTTCTGCGACCACCAGCCCGGACGGAAATCCGTGAAGAACAAGGACTCCGGCGGTCTTGCCTTTGGTTGTGGGCAGCGCAAGGTCAGCCTCGAGCCGGCCTTCCGGGGCATCGATCCAGCAGGTCTCGGCCAGGACAGCTATCCCTCAGCGTCAGCTGTTGGGACACCGTTGCCAGGTCCGGCAGCGGGCCCCGTGTAGAGCGTGTAACAACGGTTGCGAGCCTCGTCGAGCGTGTCGGGCCCAAAGGCCTGGAAGCGCTTCGACTCCATGAGCTCGCCGATGATCGGGGCAGCCTCGTCGGTGAGCGAGTCGACGTCGTAGACGACCTGTGATCGCTTGTCGCCGACGTATCGAAAGTGTGCGAATTGTCCGGGGCGTTCCATCGTCTGGGAAGGGTAGCGGAACGCGAACGGGTGGGAGCCGAAGGTTTCGACTCCCACCCGTTCTTCGTTGTTATCTACAACTTTGCTTGGACCTGAAATATCGCTGGTTGACGGTTCGACCAGGCAAGCCCGGTCGTTCGGTCAGCCGGTTGGGACAAAGACCCGCACGGCATTTCAGGGGTGACTGACTGGTATTCGCCAGCAGTCAGCTGCCCGCTTAGCGGTCAGCCACCTCCAAGGTCCCAGATCGTTTATCAATCAGTTGGACCACCTCCTTCCTCTTGGTCTTTGCAGTGTGACACAACGGGCGAAACCCCGGCCAGTCAGTTACGCGGAGAAAGGGTTTGTCTGTTGATCAAGCCTCGAGCTCGTCGTCGGGCGAGCCAGCCTCGAGGAGCGGTGCATCCAGCAACGGCAGTTCCGCAAGATCGTTCTCAACATCGCCGGGATCCTCGATATGGATCGCTCCCATGACCTGGAGGTAGGACGAATGGGCTTCGATCACCGCTGCCGCGTGGTCACGCTCAACCTCGAGGCCGGTGATGTCTGCTCGTTCCATGACGTAGTTGAGAGCGTCGAATTCCTCGAAGACGATCGGACCGTCAGAGTCGCCATCCGGTGCCCAGTGATAGGCCTGGATCCACTCGAGGTGCAGACGAAGCAGTCGACGAACGTCGTCGTAGCTCAACACCGACGACACGCTCACGGGCACAGCCTCGGCGCAGAAGTTGATCGCCTCGTGCACGTCGACGACGGTTTGCGCCGGCATCGCGTTGGTCTTTCCAACGGCCGAACCCACGAAGAGCAGGCCGATCACGACGACCAGCAACGCGGTGACGATCAGAAGGACGATGGCCATTTCGTCAGGCTATCGGGCGAGAGGAAATGGAATTCTCTCCCTCGCACAGCCGAGCTAGCGTCACGCCACACATGACCACCATCGCTTCGAACGAGCGTCCTGTCGCCAGACGCACGATGGTGATCACCGTGGCAACCGTGATGCTCGCGGCGGCTGTCGCCCAGGGGTTCGGACGGTTCACCTTCGGTGTTTTGTTACCGCAGGTGAGAAACGACCTACTTGGCGGATCGACCGCCGTCGCTGGCTTCATCCAGACCGCCAACACGGGCGCCTACTTGGTGGGAGCGCTCCTGATCGGGTCGGTGTCGGCTCGGCTCACCCCGGTCATGTCGGTGCGCCTTGGGCTCACGTTGTCGGTCAGTGGCCTGATCACGGCGGTCTTCGCTCCCAATGCGGCCGTGTTGACCGTTGCGCTGGTGGCGATGGGGCTTGGCGGCGCAGCGATCTGGATTCCGAGTCCTGGCATCGCGGCGGCGGTCGTCGCTCCGAAGAATCGCGGCCTCGCCGTTGGTTTGTCGGGCGCTGGCGTCGGGATCGGCATCGTCTTCAGCGGCTACCTGAATCAGGTCGTGGTCGCTCGAGGTGGCGATTGGCGAGATGTGTACTCGGTGCATTCGGTGCTCGGTGTGCTCGCCATCGTGGCGGTGATCGTTGTTCTTGGTGCGAGCCGGTCGGCCTCTCAGCCGAGCGGCGGGTTCGGTGGGTTTGCCGTGCTTCGCCAGGTGGAGGGATGGAAGCCAATCACGATCTGCTATTTCGTCTATGGCTTTGGTTACCTCTTGATCCTGGCGTTCCTCGTTGCTCGACTCGTCGACGACAGCGGGTTCGGCACGGAGCGAGCGAGCCTGATTTTCTCGATCACCGGGGCGTGCACGATCGCTGGCGGAATCGCCCTTGGCAAGATCTCCGACCGGTTGGGTCGCCGGCGAACGTTGATGGTCGGCTTTCCGATTTGGAGTGTCGCCACCGCTCTCTTACTGACCGGCCGTCTGTGGCTCGTGGTGGTTGGCGCAATCACGGTCGGCATCTTGTTCGGCGGGCTTCCGTCGGTGATCGCCGCCTACCTGCTCGACCGAACCGATACTGCGACGTATGGGCCGTCGTATGCGGCGGCGACGTTTGCCTTCGGTCTGGCTCAGGTGATGTCGCCCTACATCGGCGGGTTGATTGCGCAGTGGCGAGGGTCGTTTGCGCCGGTGTTCGTGATGTCGGCGACGGCCATGATGTTTGGAGCGGTGTCAGCGTGGTTCCTACCAAAGGGCAGCTAGCCGATTGCGACGACTAGCCCAAAACGACGGCCACCGGCCCCGCCGAAGCAGGACCGGTGGTTGATCGAGTGTTTTGGACGATCGGCCGGAGGCCGACGGCAGCTCAAGCTCGACCCAGATGGGCGAAGCCCGGACTGCGACAGCAGTCCCAATGTTAGAGCCCGATGCGCTGGGCGAGGAGCTCGCGGTGGTAGGCGGGGTCGCCGAACATGAGCTCGGAGCTCTTGGCTCGCTTGAAGTAGAGGTGGGCCGGGTGCTCCCAGGTGAAGCCGATGCCACCATGGATCTGGATGTTCTCGGCTGCGGCGTGGAAGTACGCCTCGGAGCAGTAGGCCTTGGCGAGCGAGGCGACCGACGGAAGCTCGTCGTTCATCTCAGCAGCACACCAGAGGCCGTAGTAGGCGGCGGACTTGGCTGACTCGACCTCGAGGAGCATGTCGGCGCACTTGTGCTTGATGGCCTGGAACGAGCCGATCGGACGGCCGAACTGCACACGATCCTTGGCGTACTGGACTGCCATGTCGAGCACGAATTGGGCTCCACCGACCTGCTCGGCGGCGAGTGCCACGGCGCCGAGATCGAGCACGGTCGAGAGCACGTCCCAGCCGCCACCGTCGGTGCCGAT
>CALEWY010000007.1 GCA_937925335.1 uncultured Acidimicrobiales bacterium | reverse complement strand
GTGCTGGTCATTGGTCCGAACCGCCTTTTCCTCGGCTACATCGAGCAGGTTCTGCCGTCGCTCGGTGAAGCCGGTGTTGAGCTCCACGTTCTGGCTGACCTCGTCCCTGGTGTGCGAGTGCAAGGTCGCGATGATCAGGCTGCGGCCAGAATCAAGGGCGACCTTCGCATCGTCAACGTGATTCGCCGGGCGGTGCGAGATCGCCAGCGCCCGATTCGTCGCGATCTGCGCGTTGGTTATGGCACGCGTTACCTCACGCTGACCGAAGCGAAGTCGAAGAGCATCATCGACTCGGCTCGCCAGCGTTTCCGAAGCCACAATGCCGCGCGCAAGTTTGTGGTTGGTGCCGTGTTCGAAGCACTCGCCCAATCCCATCCGGATGGACCCGCAGAGGTCGCAGCGGTGCGCGATCAGCTCGCGTCAGACCACGAGGTTCGCGCCGCTCTGCACTGGATGTGGCCGGTGCTCACACCCGCCCAGCTCCTCCACGATCTGTTCGGCTCGAAGGCGCTGCTGCGCTCGGCTGCGCCCAAGCTCGCCGACGGCGAACGAGAGGCCCTCTTCCGCCCTTGGCACGAAGAAGGCATCGGCGAACGGGTGCTGTGGACCGTCGACGACGTGCCCGTGCTCGACGAAGCGTTTGAGCGGCTCGGTGCGAAGCCGAACCAGCCGAAACGCATCGACGGCACGCGAGCCGATGACGTTCGCACCTACGGCCACATCGTCGTCGATGAGGCACAAGACCTCTCGCCGATGCAGCTTCGTATGCTCACCCGCCGCTCCTTGAACGGCTCGATGACCGTCGTTGGCGACATCGCACAGTCGACTGGCGCTTGGGCGCACGCGAGTTGGGATGAGATCCTCGATCACTTGCCTGATCGTCGCGAGCCGAGCCGACGTGAACTCACCGTTGGTTACCGCATCCCCGGCCCGTCGATGACGCTCGCCGCGAAGGTCCTCGCTGTCGCAGCTCCGGAGCTCGATCCGCCCGTCGCCGTTCGAGACGAGGGCGACGATCCACGCTTCGTGGCGGTCGCTGACGAGTACGCCTTGCTTGCTCAAACCATCGCCGAAGCACAATCAGAAGCTGAAGCGATCGGCCATGGCAACGTGGCGGTGATCTGCCCGAGCGCTTGGTATGGCGAGGTCATCCAAGGTTTCACCGACGCAGGTATCGAGGTTGGCCAAGCTCGCAAGGAGGGTTTCGACCATCCGATCACGGTGGTGCCCGTCAACCTTGTGAAGGGCCTCGAGGTCGACGTGGCCATCGTGATGGAGCCAGCGGAGATTATCGAGGGCGAACCGCAGGGCATCCGCTCGCTCTACGTCGCGGTCACCCGTGCAACCAAGCGCCTCGTGATGCTCCACGCCGAACCGCTCCCGACCTTCATGACGAACGACACGGACGAAGGCGTAACCCCGGCCACGATGGACGTAGAAGCGGAGCCGATGGCCGTGCCGGCCCCAACAGAGCCCGCGACGTCAGAGCCCGTGACGACCGAGCCTGAAGCGTCAGAGCCAGTGACGATCGAGCCCGCGACGGCTGCTCCAGTTGGAACAGCGCCGGCAACGACAGAATCGGCCGACACCGAGCTGCCAGAGGCAGCGGCGCCGACCGATTCTTCTCAGGGGAAACTCTTCTAGAACCTGCGGTCAGGCCTGCTCATCAGGCCTGATCATCAGCGACTGTGTGTCAGTCGCCGAAGAGGTCGCCGCCGAAGCCGTCGAGGTCAACCTCTTCAGCGTTCTCGGGGGCCACGATGGTGACACCGGCATCGAGATCGTCGAAGTCGATCGTGACGGCGGCATCAACCGACGGTGAACCGGCGGCAGAGTCGTCGAAGTCGTCGGCTCCGAGTGTGACCGTGTCGATCAGGCCATCGGCATCGAGGACGACGTCGAGTGACAGGACTTCCTCGGCGACATCGGCCGGCAGATCCTCATCGCCAAATGCGTCTCCAGCGACAACACCGAAGCCGGGGAACCCTTCGGCAACTTCTTGAACCTCGGCGACCGTGACCGTCGCTTCGAAGACACCGTCAGAAACCTCGACGGCATCATCGGCCCGCTCCAAGAGTTCAACAACACCGGCAGACATGGTCTGGCGAACGTCGGTCGGCAGGCCGAGGGTGCCAAAGAGGGAGACAAGGCGAGGGTCGTTGGCGGAGTACCAGGCGTCGCCATCACTGACGTAGATCACGTCGTCGACGATGCGGATTTCGGGAGTGTTCGGACCGAGGTCGAAGTCGCCGGCTTCGAGACGAGCGGCGAGGTCGTCGTTTGAGTAGTTGGTGATGAGCGAGACGGTTTCGGCATCTGAACCCTCGGACACGTTGAGCGTGACCGTGACGGTTCCGGAGTCAGCCGCCTGAGTTTGCTCGGCGGCGGACAACATCGATGCGGCAGCTGGGCTGACCGCCCCCGGGATCAGAGAGAAGGTGCCAAAGCCGATCACGGCGGCGGCCGCCGCAGCTGCGGTTCCGACCTTCGTCTTACGGGAAGGGCGTCGGCGGGTGTTTGTGCGAGTCATCGCTTCACGGCTCGGGGGAGCGGTGAACGGTGAGCTGCTCACTGCAGCCGCGGACTGGGGTGCAACAGAAGTTGAAGCTGCGGCGGCCGCCGCCGATGTGGTGGTTGCGGCAGTGTTTGGAAGGAGCGTGTTTGGATCGATCGTGTTTGGATTGATCGTGTTTGGATCGGTCATGGTGATCTCCTGGAAGAGCGCTTCGGCACGGGCTGAGTGGGCGCTGTTCTGATCGGTGGGAACGGGGTTGGCGGAACGAAGGTTGTCGATTGGGTCGTTCATGAGTTCGGCTCGTTTTGGTCGGCGTGAATCGTCGGAACAGAGGCAGGGTTCGAGAGGGTGGACAGTGCGTCGGCGAGCCGTTGCCGGGCTCGGTGGACACGAACGCCGACGGCGTTGGCGGAGCAACCGAGGACGACACCAGCATCTGCGTGGCTGAGCTCTTCCCAGGCCACGAGGCGCAAGACCTCGGCGTCGTCAGGCGAAAGCATGGCGAGGGCTTCGACGACAGGAGGGCCATTGAGGGCGCCGTCGACGGCAGCTTGTTCGGGTCTTGTCACGGCGTGATCCTCGACCAGTCGAAGGTGGAGTTGGTTCTGACGGCCAGCGGATCGTCGCTGATTGGCGATGACGTTTCGTGCGACGCCGAAGAGCCAGAGTCGAGCGGCGCTTCCGTCTGGCATGTCGTCGAAGCGACGCCATGCGGTAAGGAAGACCTCGCTGACCGCATCGTTCGCGGAGGTGGCGTCGAGGCGTCGACGACAGTACGCGTCGATGTCTGCGAAGGATTCGTCGTAGACCGAGCGGAAGCGTTCGGTTCGTTGATCCGAAGTCGTCACCGTTGGGGTGATCTCAAGAATGGACACATCTCATACATGTCCGTCATCGCAACGATCCTTACAGACCGTTCGAGAATGTCAGCCGCGGCCGAGGGTCCACCACAGTGACACCGCAACGGCAGCCAAGGTGATGACAGCCATGGTGACCATGGTCGATGGGGGAATCTTGCCGTCTTCAGGGACGCCGGGAACGCGCTTGCGGATGTAACGCAGCAACCGTTCGGCCCACGCAACGTCTTTGGCGAGAATGGCGAGGCCCGCAGCGACGATGAGCCAGCCGGGCCCGGGAAGCGGGATCGCGATGATGCCGATGATCAAAACGATGAACCCGAAGGTCATCCGTGCCAGGCGCACAAAGATGTGCGATCGGGCTGCTTCGGCGCTCTCTTCGCGCTCACCGGTTGCATATTCAGCTTCGATGGCCGCTTCTTCGAGGAGGCTGCGAAGGCTCTCGTCCTCTCCCTCAGAGTCGACTCGGTCTGGCTTGTTGGTCACGATCTCCCTAACGGTAGGTGCGTCCCAAGGGTTCCCACGAGGTGCTGGCGCATCCCAACTCGGCGAACCGTCAGACTACGTGCCAGCCAACTCGGCGACGACGGGAGCGAACTTCTCCATCTCGTCAGGGCCAACACCGATGTAGCTGAAGCCGTAGGTTTCGCGGCGAGCGACGAGGTCCTCGATCATCGAAGACGAATCGCCGACGAGGGCGAGCGGCGATTGCAGTGCGTCATCGGCGGACATGCCCATACCGGGAGCGAGCATTTCGGCGGTGCCTTGTCGATCGTCGGTGAACATGACGACGAAGACTCGAACGTTGAGCTCGATGTCGTCGAAGCGGTCGCCTGCGCCATCGCGAACCCACGACAACTTCTCGGCGTAGCGCTCAGCGGTTGCATCGCTCGCAGTGTTTGCGTCGATCACGCCAGCGTGAAGGTTTGGATTGACGCCAACGATGTTGGCGTGCTTTCCAGCCAGGCGGAGGAATCGTGGACCGCCACCGCCCATCAAGAACGGAGGGTGTGGCTTTTGCAACGGCTTTGGCTGCAGATCGAGATCGGTGATCGTGTAGTGCTCACCATCGAATGAGTAGGCACCGTCAGCGAACAGGCCCTTCAGGATGTGCACCGACTCGACCATTCGATCGATGCGGATCCCGGGTCGGTCGTACTGCATGCCGGCGGCGTCGTAGTCGCTCTTCATCCAGCCTGCGCCGATACCGAGTTCGAGGCGGCCATCGGACAGCAGGTCGAGGCTCGCCATCTCGTTGGCGAACACGACGGGGTGTCGATAGTCGTTGCACCACACCAATGCGCCAACTCGAAGATCGGTGGTGGCATCGGCCGCTGCTTGCAGTGCGATCGAGGGAGCGAGCTGCCCATCAAAGTGGTCGGGAATCGTGAGCGTCGAGAAGCCCAGATCCTCCGCTTTCTTGGCGAGTTCGATCCACTCGCGGCGCGAGGATGCGGTCTTGGCCTGGACGCCGAATCGGAAGGGGCGGGGAGATGCGGTCACGGCTTGACTCTAGAACCCGCATCAGACCAAGAGCGAAGCAAAAACATTCGAACCGATCCGATCTGGAAGCCGTCGTATTGATGGCACGCTTCGAATCTTCTTGCCTATGACTCCTCCAACCCCGCACAAAAACTGGATCCTCTCGATCGACTTCGGCTCGACCTCCTCGGTCGTCGTGGCGTCGTCGAGTGATCGTGCTCCGTCAGTGGTCGAGGTCGATGGAGAGCGAAGTGTCCCCTCCGTTGTGTTCATCGACGAAGACGAAACGCTCGTCGTTGGTACGTCGGCCGTCCATCTCGGACGAACCCGGCCTCGTCGCGCCGTGCGCTCACCGAAACGACGGCTTGGCAATCGAGCACCCCTTGTGATCGGTGGCGCCGCGTATTCGTCGGTGACGCTGTCGGCGGCGATCATCCGCCACGCTGCCACCGAAGCGATCCGCCAGCAGGGTTCATCCCCCTCGGAGGTTCGCCTCACGTTTCCGGCGATGTGGGGCTCCGGTCTTCGAACGCGATTGATCGATGCAGCGCACGAAGCAGGCCTGGAAGCTGTACGCCTCATCCCCGAGCCGATCGCGGCGGCATTCGGTGCGCCAGGAACCGTCAATGTCGGTGATCAGCATGTGATTTACGACCTCGGCGGAGGAACGTTTGACACGGCCCTGCTCCGAGCGACGAGTGCTGGTTTCGAAGTGGTCGGCCGGCCACTCGGAACTGACAGCGTGGGCGGTGAGCTGCTCGACGAAGTGATCATGCAAGCGGTTGGTGATCGCATCGATCCCGACATCTGGGACAAGCTCCAAGTGGCCGACGATGCCGAGTGGGCGCAATCGGCGACGCAGTTCCTGGCGGAATGTCGGCGCGTGAAAGAGGCGGTCTCGTCACATCCCTACGGTGAGGTTCGGGTGGCAACGCCGGACGGCATGATCCACGAACGGGTCACCACTGAAGAGGTCGAGGCGATGGTCGCCCCGCACCTCACCGAAACGATTGAATTGCTCCAAGACGTGAGCGCCGGCGTTGATCTCACATCGATCCAGCTGGTCGGCGGCGGAAGCCGAATGCCGCTGGTGCACAAGATGGTTGCTGAGGCGTTCCCCGGTGTTGTCGTCAATACCGCTGGTGACCCGCGAGTCACCGTTGCGCTCGGTGCCGCGGCAGCAACTCATGAAGCCGGATCAACTCGAGATGAGGGTCTGTCGCCGCCGCTTCCTGGCGGATCTCCGGCGGGAATGGCCGGCGGCATTCCGTTGCCCGATACTGCGCCGGTTTCGGGCCCGAACGTCACACCCGCCGTCGTGTCGCCCGGAGGCGAAACCATCGCCGAGCCACTGCCGGCCGGTGCGGCTCCGATCGCCTCTGGAGCTCGACCGCCGGGCGGACCGGACACGCTCCCGGAGTCTGAACCGGCCGAGCCTCGCCGACTCCCGATGGTTGCCGTTGGTGCGTTCGTGGCCGTTGCCGTGATCGCCCTCGGATCGATGATGGTGTGGGCGATGGGTGGCAACGGCGGCGGCGAGACCGCAGCCGACGCCGGGCTGCAATCCGAAGCCGATCCGTCGCCCAGTGCCCAGGTGGACACGACACAAGTTGAAACCGACGAGGAAGCTGGTCAGACCGGTTCGACCACCGTCGACTCCGATTCCGGCACAGCGAGCTCCGATCCCGATGCGAACGTGACTGAAGACGGTCTCCCGCCGGCCGATGACGATGCCTTCGCTCCCGATGATGGCGCCGGCGCGATCGGGCCATTCGTCCACGAGCTCGGACCAAACCTGGACGGGACCGGCACGTACGTTGTCGTCACGAACGACGTCGACGCATGCGTCGAGGGCGATCTTGTCGTGCGTGACGATGCGACGGGTGAGCTTGGTCCGACCCTTGCCAGAAGTTCGATCAATTCGGTTCTGTCCGAAGGCCCACAGGGTCTGCTCGCACTCGTCGAGGAGTGCGACGGCCAGTTCGTGCGGCTTCGTATTGGATCGCAGCTCGGCGGCCGGCTCAATGCCGACACGTTCGATGTCGTGTCCCTCGACCCAATGCCGACTCGGCTCGCGTTGTTGACCTTCGATTTCATCCGACAGGTGCCGATCGCTCAGGCGCAGTTCGCCGACACCGGAGCCTCGTGGACGGAGGTTCAGATCGCCGATGATGGCTCCGTTCAGGTGCTTGGCCCGTCGCCAGCGTTGCCAGAGATCCTGCTCTCCTCGGAGGGGCTGACCCTGCGCGATCAGTTGACGTTTGAATCCGACTTCATTGGTTTTGGAGCTGATAGCCGCACCGTGCTCGACATGATCACGCCGCTTCGAGCGGGCCCGGGCGAGACCATTGCTGCCGCCGGCTGCGTCGGCGACTACGAGGTGGCGCAGATGGATGGCATCACGCTCACGTTCTTACCGAACGGCCAGTTCGCAGGCTGGTTCCTCACGTCTGATCCGGGCGGCCCACCGCTCGAGACGGCAAATGGCATCACCCTCGGCACAACCGTTGAAGAGCTCGAAGTCTCTGGCGGTCGCTTCTTGCTCGACCCAGCGGAGAGCGGCGTCGGCGGCTTCCACGTTCAGATCGGCGACGACGCCACCGGCACGGCCGGGCTGTTGAACGGGTTCATCCTCGACGACACACGTGAGTCCGAGTTGCTCGAACTGACCGCCGGCCAGAACTGCGCCGCCCTCGTCGCCTCCGAGCCGTAGATCCGAAGCTGGTTGCCGCATTCGTTGCGTGGCCGTCGACGATTGTCGTCACGTGCCCAAACGCCGGTGCTGGCCGGGGGCTCTGATCTGGCAGATCAATCGCCCGCTTGTCGGCCCCGGAGCCGCCCCCACCCGGGGCTCCGGAGCCGATTCACGGGAGGACTGCGGGGCGCTCGAAAGCGCCGTCCTCGTACTCAGCGGCACCCTGCTAGATGAACGCCATCGGGCTTGACGTCACCCAGCGACCTCGATTGGTGATGCCGAGATCGAACTGAATCGCTGGCCCGGTCGAGGCGATGGCTCCGCAACGGATCACGTTCACGGCGACGTAGGTGCACTGGAAGTCCGAGTAGGTCGAGCCCGCCGGTAGCCACTCTCGGAGCATCGCAAGGGTGAGAGCATCGACATCTTCGATGAAGTCGTCGCCCCGAGTGGCTGCATCGAGGATTGCTCGGGCCGAGATCTGCGGGCTGTACTTGTCGAGCATCGTGACGTTCGGTGTCGGGCTGGCGGTCACTTCGGACATGAACTCGATCGACGGACAGCACGGCTCGTCGTTCCACGGCCTCCCTGAGAACGGGAAGTTGAACGAGGCAGCCCATGAGAAGACGATCCGGTCTTGGCGGGCCAAGACGGCACGAACACCGACCGGTTCTTCGCCAGAGGTGAGTCCAGCGCTCGAGGTGTAATCGAGCCGAACCGGGGTCTGGCCGTAGACGAACAGGACCGGGTTGGTTACAAAGAAGGACGATCGTGTCGAGAGGCAATGAATGGCGGCGACCGCGTCGACGTTCCCATCACCACTGATGTCGGCGAACGCCTGGCGAGGAACGTTCACAAGGCCGAGAGCGACGATGCGGTCGGTGTTTGTCGCCAAGAGCATGTAGCTGCCGTCGAGGTTCGTGGCGCTTCGGCCATCGACAAGGACGTTGTTGCCAGGGTCGATCGTGCTGCCGGGGCACGTGTCGAGGGGCAGCGTTGCGTTGGGCAAACTCGACGCGAGCACCGCATTCGCTGCTGAAGGCTCTGGAAGGTCGGGAGCCGTCGTCGAGCAGCCCAGGTCGGTCTTGCCGTCGGATGGGAGCGGGTGATTCGCCACGAACTCGTCGGCGTAGGCGAAGTCGAGCATCAGTTGAACCCTGGTGCGGGTGCCGGCGTTGAGCTCACCCTCCCAGAAGTCACGGCCGGCGGGCTCTGGGGCACGATCGAGCACGTTGCGATAGATGAGGTCGACGTATTGGGCGTTGGTGAGTGTCCCGTAGGTGGCCACGAACTCATCGGAGGTCGAGAAGAAGTTGGCGATGCGATTGAGCGACCAACACGAGTTGTTCTGGTTTGCCCAGTAGAGAGCGCCTTGAGCGTCCGGTTTGCGGTCGAAGAAAGCCCAGTAGAGGCGGAAGACACGGGCATGCACGTCGGTGAGCGAAGGGATCGCTGCAACATCTTCAAACGTGTAGGCAGGTACGGGCATCGCTGCCGCCGGCGTCGGTGTGACCGCACCGCCGACCAGCGATGACATGGCGAGCGCTGTGGTGAGAAAGAGGACCCGAAGAAGCCGCATGCCCCTCTTGGCGTTCCATCCGATGGAACATTGTTCCTTCGAGGAGCAGGGCTCCTTTGCGGCGAAGTTCACGCCGACCGCGGGACTTCGAAAGCGGGCATCGAGCGACGGCTTTCAAGTGCGGGGCGATGCGGGCTGCAGACGTGTGGCTGGGCCGCTGTCGCTGCGGGTCGGTACGGTTGTCAGATGGCCGGAAAGCGGGCGAAGAAGGCGAAGGGCGACGTGCTCGATTCGTTCTCGCGCCCATCGGCTGAGTGGTTCCGCACCACATTCGCCGAACCAACGCCGCCCCAAACCCAGGGTTGGCCAGCGATCGCCAACAAAGACCACACGCTGATCTTGGCTCCGACGGGTTCGGGTAAGACGTTGTCTGCGTTCTTCTGGGGGCTCGATCAACTCACCAGCCAGCCTCGGCCCGAAGACGTCAACCACCGCACGAGGATCCTCTACATCTCACCGCTTCGGGCGCTCGCGGTCGACGTCGAGAAGAACCTTCGAGGTCCGCTGCAGGGTGTTCGGCTGGCCGCCGAGCGGCTTGGTGAGTCCTTCACCGAGCCCGAGGTTGCGCTCCGAACTGGCGACACACCGGCCGATGAACGCCGTCGGCTGGCGAAACATCCGCCCGACCTGCTGATCACAACGCCCGAGTCGCTCTACCTGATGCTCACGAGCAAGGTGCGAGAGACGCTGGCTGGCGTCGAAACCGTGATCATCGATGAGATCCATGCGCTGGCGGCCACAAAGCGCGGCGCTCATATGGCGATCACCCTCGAACGGCTCGAGAAGATCACCGACTCGCCGCCTCAGCGCATCGGGTTGTCGGCCACCCAGCGCCCACTCGAAGAGATCGCTCGCTTCCTCGGTGGCTACGACGACAAGGGCGCAGCTCGCCCAGTCACCATCGTTGACGCCGGCGTCCGCAAGGAACTCGACATCGAGGTGATCGTACCGGTCGAAGACATGGGGCGCCTCGGCGAGGTGATCGACGACGAACCGGTGTCGGGCCCCGCATCAGCAGGCCCTCCACGCCGCAGTATCTGGCCGGCCATGCACCCTCGCCTGCTCGAGCTGATCGAGGAGCATCGATCCACGATCGTGTTCGTCAACGCTCGCCGACTGTCGGAGCGGTTGGCCA
Source organism: uncultured Acidimicrobiales bacterium (assembly GCA_937925335.1). Classification (GTDB taxonomy): domain Bacteria; phylum Actinomycetota; class Acidimicrobiia; order Acidimicrobiales; family SZUA-35; genus CALEWY01. Next base: position 35,610 of record CALEWY010000007.1, on the reverse strand, counting down.
CGCGCCTCAATGAACTGGCGTTGGAAGGCGAGAATCGCTCAGCGGAAGCGGAGGGGCGTCCGCCTGAACCGGGTCGCGAACTCGTCAAGGCGCATCACGGTTCGTTGAGTCGCGAGCAACGTCTGATCATCGAGGATGAACTCAAGCGAGGTGTGTTGAAGGGGCTTGTTGCAACGTCCTCTCTCGAACTCGGCATCGACATGGGTGCGGTCGATCTTGTCGTGCAGGTCGAGTCGCCGGGAGCCGTCAGCCGAGGCCTGCAACGCGTTGGCCGAGCAGGCCACCAGGTGGGCGCACCGAGTGTTGGCAAGCTCTTTCCGAAGCACCGAGGTGATCTGCTCGAGGCTGCTGTTGTGGTCGATCGTATGCAGCGGGGCTTGATCGAAGAGACCCGCTACCCGCGCAACCCGCTCGATGTGTTGGCTCAACAGATCGTGGCCGCCTGCGCGCTCGACGATTGGCCGGTCGACGAGCTCGCCGCCATGATGCGCGGTGCTGCCAACTTCGCTGAGATCTCCGACGAAGCGTTCTCGTCGGTGCTCGACCTCCTCGCCGGCCGATACCCGTCCGACGAGTTCGCCGAGCTCCGGCCGCGCGTCAACTGGGATCGCGTCGAGGGGATCGTGCGTGGTCGGCCAGGCGCGCAGCGTCTCGCCGTCACCAGTGGTGGCACGATTCCCGATCGTGGTCTCTACGGGGTCTTCTTGCCCGATGGCACCCGAGTTGGTGAGCTCGACGAGGAGATGGTGTACGAATCTCGGGCGGGCGAGACCTTCCTGCTCGGTGCGTCGACCTGGCGAATCGAAGACATCACACACGAGCGTGTTGTGGTCACCCCTGCGCCCGGCCAGCCAGGCAAGATGCCGTTCTGGCACGGCGATGGCCCAGGTCGGCCGCTTGAACTCGGTCGAGCGATGGGTGCGTTCGTTCGCGAAATCACCGCGGTTGACCCGGCTGCGGCAACCGAGCGGCTGATCGAACGCCACGGTTGTGATGAGCTCGCTGCGAGCAACCTTCTGCTGTTCCTCGAGGAGCAGAAGGAAGCGACCGGACGCCTGCCCGATGATCGCACGATCATCGTCGAGCGGTTCCGAGATGAGATCGGGGATTGGCGGATCTGCATCCTCAGCCCGTTCGGAGCGCAGGTTCATGCGCCGTGGGGAATGGCACTGCAGCATCGGATGACCGAGCAGTGGGGCTGGGATGTCGAGCTGATGTGGAGCGATGACGGCATCGTGCTTCGGCTGCCCGAGGCGATCGACAAAGTGCCGGTCGACGAGCTGTTGATCGACCCCGACGAGCTCGACGAATTGCTCGTCGCTCAGCTGCCGTCGAGCGCCATGTTCGCCGCTCGTTTTCGCGAGTGTGCGGCGCGCGCCTTGCTGTTGCCGAGACGCCGGCCGGATCGACGTACGCCTCTGTGGCAACAGCGTCAGAAGTCGGCCGACCTTCTCGCGGTTGCTGCGAAGTATCCGAGCTTCCCGATCCTGTTGGAGACCACCCGCGAGTGCGTCAACGACATGTTCGACCTGCCCGCCCTTCGCCAGGTCTTGGGCGAGCTTCGATCGCGCAAGGTGAAAGTGGTTTCCGTCGATACCGACACCGCATCGCCGATGGCTTCGAGCCTAATCTTCGGGTGGATCGCTCAGTACATGTATGGCGGCGATGCGCCGCTGGCCGAGCGCCGAGCCGCTGCGTTGTCACTCGACAAGGAGATGCTGCGCGATCTTCTCGGTGCGGAAGAGCTTCGAGAGCTGCTCGATCCCGGGGTGCTCGCAGCGCTTGAAGCCGAACTCCAGCGTACGGCCGAGAGTTGGCGAGCGAAGACGGTCGACCATGTTGAAGACCTGCTCCGCTGGCTCGGTCCACTCACGGCGGAGGAGATCGCTGAGCGAGTCGATGGCACACCAACGCCCGAGGCGTGGGCGACACTGGCCGTTACCGAATTGCTCACCGATCGTCGAATCATCAACGCTGCCGTTGCTGGCGAAGGGCGCTTGGCAGCGTCGGAGGATGCGTCCCGCTTGCGCGATGCACTCGGTGTTGCGCTGCCGCAGGGTTTGCCCCAGGCATTCACCGATCCAGTCGGCGACCCGCTTGGCGACCTGCTCACCCGGTACGCCCGCACACACGGGCCCTTCCTCACCAAGCAAGTAGCCGAGCGCTATGGCCTCGAGGAAGATCGAGCTCGGAGTGGGCTGGAAGAACTCGAGCGCCAGGGCCGGTTGGTTCGTGGCGAGTTCCGCCCTGACGGGATCGAGCGCGAGTGGTGCCACGTCGAGGTGCTTCGTGTGTTGCGGCGGCGTTCGCTTGCTGCGCTGCGCAAAGAGGTGGAGCCCGTCGAGCAAGACGTGCTCGCTCGATTCCTGCCCGATTGGCAACACGTTGGCAGTCGCCTCCGAGGTGTCGACGGGTTGGCCGAGGTTATTACCGCATTGCAGGGAGCGGCGTTGCCAGCGTCTGGCCTCGAGTCCGACATCTTCCCGGCGCGTCTGGCTGACTTCCGGCCGGCCGACCTCGACACGCTGCTCACCGCCGGTGAGGTCGTGTGGGTTGGTGCTGGTGCGCTCGGAACGGGCGATGGGCGGGTCCGTCTGGTGTGGCGTGATCAAGCGCCGGCGCTCATCCCGGAACCGAACGATCCGCCTGAGGGCGAGATCCACGATGCGATCCGCGCTCGGTTGGCCGCTCGCGGTGCGGTGTTTTGGCAAGAGCTGCCGGAGGCGGCAAAGGACGCCGGTGCGTCCTATGACGACACCTCGGTGCTGACGGCCCTGTGGGATCTCGTCTGGGCCGGTGAGGTCACGAACGATTCGCTGACACCGCTTCGTGCGCTCACCGGTGGAGCGACTCCGAAGAAGGCCTCAGGCCGTGGGCGCCGGTCCGCCCCTCGTCGACCAAACATGCGAGCGCTCTCGCGTCTTGGTCCACCGGCGGGAACGGGCCGTTGGTCGCTCGTGGCGCCGCTTCGTCAGCCGCCGCTCACCCCAACCGAGATCGCAACGACCAGAGCGCTGCAGTTCCTCGAGCGCTACGGCGTGCTCACTCGTGAGATGGCGTTGGCCGAAGGTGCCGAGGGCGGTTTCGCCGGTGTGTACCCGATCCTGAAAGAGCTCGAGGATCGTGGTCAGGTTCGGCGCGGCTACTTCGTGAGTGGGCTGGGTGCTGCCCAGTTCGCACTGCCTGGCGCGGTCGATCGTCTGCGGGATCAGCGTCGAACGTCATCGGACGAACCTGACGAACGACCGGTCGTGCTCGCGGCAACCGATCCCGCTCAGCCTTTTGGTGCGGCGATTCCGTGGCCAGAGAACGATGGTCGCCCAGCTCGAGCGATCGGCGCCTACGTCGTATTGAAGGATGGCCGACCGCTCGCCTACCTCGAGCGTGGTGGCCGAAGTGTCACCGTGTTCGAAGGTTGGGCCGACGACCCGTCCTGGGTCGAGGGCCTTGCATCGCTCGTGCGAGACAAGCGCGTGAAGAAGATCGAGATCCACAAGATCAACGGCCAGCCCCCAGCCGAGATGCCCGAAGCCCGTGATCTCCTCACCACCCACGGCTTCGCCTCCGGCTACAAGGGCCCTGTCCTCCGCTAACCCCACACACCGCTGTCTACCCGCTGTCACCTCTGAGACCACAGTGGGTTCCGAACCGGCTGTGGTCTCAGAGACCGCAGCGGGTCAAACGGTCCGCGGCGGCGGGCGCGGTCCGAAATGAGTGGGTCTTTCAGCAATCCCTGCAGCTGCTGGTTGAAGCGGGAGGTGGCTGCGGTCTCAGAGATCGCAGTCGGTAGATGGTGGGCGAGCGTTGGTGGTAGGGAGACAGCAAAACGCAATCGCACCCTGCGTCCCGAACCTGGAGAGAGGAGGTTCGCTGGCAGGGTGCGAGCGGTCTTTCGATGCATGTGGAGGGATCTGCCGCAAGAACTTGCGGGGATCCGCTCCGCTTTCTGATCAGTGTTGGATGTGGAGGGATCTGCCGCAAGAACTTGCGGGGATCCGCTCCGCTTTCTGATCAGTGTGGATGTGGAGGGATGTGCCGCACAGTGCTGATCACCGAGTGTTGCGGAGATCCGCTCCGCTTCCTGAAGGATCAGGCGAAGGCGACGTCTTCGGGGTCTCCGAGGATGTAGCGGTGGATGCCGGCGCCGAGGATGGCTCCGACGATCGGGGCGACCCAGAACAACCAGAGCTGACCGATCTGATCGGTGCCGGCGAAGATTGCCTGTGAGGTCGAACGAGCCGGGTTCACGCTGGTGTTGGTGACCGGGATCGAGATGAGGTGGATGAGCGTCAGGGCGAGTCCGATTGCGAGGCCACCCATGGCCGGAGCGGCCTTCTTCGACGTGGCGCCGAGGATCACGAGCAAGAACACTGCGGTGAGCACAACCTCGACGAGGAATGCTGCTCCGAGTGCATAGCCACCGGGTGAGAAGTCGCCGTAGCCGTTCGATGCGAACGCGCCGGCGCCTTCACCGATCGACCAACCGTCTTGGCCAGACGCAATGAGATAGATGACGCCAGCAGCGATGATTGCGCCGATGACCTGCACGACGATGTAGGCAAGGGCCTTGGCTGCTGCGAAGCGGCCACCGACCACGAGGCCGATCGTCACGGCCGGGTTGAAGTGACCGCCAGAGATGTGACCGAACGTGTAGGCACCGGTGACGACGGTGAGACCGAACGCCAAGCTGACACCCAAGAAGCCGAGGCCCAAGCTCGTTCCTGCGTCGCTACCGCCGAAGTCTGCGGCGAGAATTGCGGCACCACAGCCTCCGAGTACGAGCCAGAACGTGCCGAGCAACTCGGCTCCGAGCGCCTTGATATCAAGACCATCCATAACAGTTTCCCCTTGCTTGTTTGCCGCAAAACGGCAGCGAGTTTCCCTCTTCTCGCTAACAGACGCCCGGGGGACAAAGAAAGTCGCGTGGGATGGGTTGCCTAGGTCGTTGCGATTGCGTCGAGCACGTTGAGTTTCGATGCTCGCAGCGCCGGGAAGAACGCTGCGGCAACACCCAAGAGCCCGCCGAGAACGACGTAGAGGATCAAGCTGGCGTAGGGAATGGCGGTGCTCGTGATGAAGCCCTCTGGCAGGGCAGAGATGCCAGCCCAAGCGAGCACCACACCCATGAACACGCCGAGGAGAGCGCCGAACAAGCTCACGATGACCGCCTCCCAACGGATCGACGTTCGCAGCTGGCGACGGGTCATACCCACCGCTCGCAGCAAACCGATCTCTCGGGTTCGTTCGAGCACCGATAGCGCCATCGTGTTGATGATGCCGAAGAAGGCGATGATCAGACAGAGAGCAAGCAGTCCGTTCACGACGAGTAGCAGGGAGTTGACCTGCCCCTCGATGCCTTCCTGGAACTCGCTGTTGTCTTGCACAGCGAGCTGCGGGAAGTTGGCGGCAACCGTGTCGACGGCGGCCCGGCCGTCGACGGCGCTCACGCCCTCGGCGATGTTGATGCCGGCGAAGTCGATGACGTCACCAGCATCGAGATGCTGGCTGGCGACCGATCGATCGACGAGCCAGTTGCCTTCGGTGATGGCGCCCTGCTCGAAGATGCCGACTACCTCGAGCGGCACATCGACTTCGTCTTCGAACTGGACGACGATCGTGTCGCCGAGCGCTGTCCCGAGCTCTTCAGCCTTGTCCTCTCGGACGGCAATGCCGCCGGTTCCGACCAAAGCCGTTCCTTCGAGGAGGTCGTAACCGACGATGCTCACGCCCTGCTCAGAGTCAAAGGCAGTAACACCGTCGACGGTGCCGTCGACGAACGCGTTGACCTCGACAAATCCAGCAACCGAGCCAACTTCGTCGAGCTCGTCGAGCTGATCAACAAGCGTCGCCGAGAACGGCAGGCCCTGCGCTTCTTCGAAGATGAAGATGTCGGCCGCAAGTGCGTCGCCGAGCAAGTCGTTGAACGTTGCTTTGATGGACGATGCGAGAACCGACACGCCGGTGATCAACGCCAGGCCAATCATCAGTGACGTTGCGGTTGCCGCAGTTCGCTGCGGGCTGCGGCTTGCGTTGTCTCGAGCGATGCGCCCGGAGGTGCCCTTGAAGCCCTCCACTGGTGCGCCGAGCATGGCTGCCGCCTTGCCGGCGAAGAGTGCGCTCAACATGGCCACACCAATGAAGGTCAAGATGGAGCCGAAGCCGAGCAGCGAGAGAACTCCCGCCGTGCTTCCCGACGTGCCGGCGAGGCCGAGACCGAGAAGGATCAGGCCAGGAATCAAGACGATCGCTCCGGCGACGATGCGGCGAGTCATGCTCCGCTGCTTCTCCTCGCTGTCACGCAGCGCCTCGAGGGGCGAGATGCGAGAGGCTCGAAGGGCAGGAGCGATGGCCGAAACGACGGTGACGAACACGCCAACGATCATGACGACGATGATCGTTCGTGTTTGAAGCTCCAACGGCCCATCCGGGAACGAACCGCCACCCTGGCTGAACAACCATTTCAGACCGCTGGCCACGCCAATCCCGGCGAACAAGCCGAGGATCGACGCCACGATTCCGACGACGAGCGATTCGAGAAGCACCATGCCGAGCACCTGCTTGCTGCTCGCTCCGATCGCTCGAAGAAGTCCCATCTGCTTCGTTCGCTGACTCACGAGGATGGCGAACGTGTTGTAGATGATGAAGATGCTGACGAAGAGCGTGACGAGGGCGAAGCCGAGAAGAATGTTTCCGAAGATCGAGATGAACGACCCGAACTCTTCCTGCGTTTCATTGATGCCCTGCTCGGCGCTGATGACTTCGATTCCGCCGGGGACGGCAGCCTGAAGGTTTGCGACGAGCTCGTCCTGATCGACGCCGTCCACCGCGGCGACGGCGATGCCATCGATCTCGCCTGGGGCAGCCAGCACCCGCTGAGCGGTTGGCAGGTCGAACACCACGAAGAAGGCGCCTGGCGAGCCAAACTCGATGAGACCCGAGAGTTCAAACTCTTCGAGCTCGCCGGCCTGGGTGGTCATCGTGACCATGTCGCCAACGGCGAAACCGCCGCTTTCAGCTTGTGCCTTGTCGAGCGCAACCTGCTGGCCGCTCGGCGCTTCACCTTCGAGCAGCTCGAATGCTGACATATCGCTGGGCCCGGCCCACGAAAGGGTGATCACCGGCGGGCCCTGCGGTCGAACGATCTCGCCGTCAGCGTCAACGCTATAGATCGCCTCGAAGCCAGAGATGCCGGGCTCGATGCTGGCGACGCCTTCGACGTCACTGATCGACGCCGCAACACTTTCGTCGAACCGGAACGGGTTCTCCGAGTTGTCGAGTTCGTCTCGCTCAGCGCGCACGTTGGCGTCGATGCCGGCGAAGATGTCTTCGCTGACCTTGTCGAACACCGAGCGAAGGCTGTCGGCCAGCACGAAGCTGCCGGACACGAACGCCACACCGAAGATGATGGAGAACATGGTGAGGGCCAGGCGGCCCTTGCTTGCGGCGATGCCGCGCAGAATGAGTTTGCGCATGATCAGTCTCCCAGCGACTTGATCTTGTCGAACACACTGTCGGCGGTCGGTTGATGCATCTCGTCGACGATTTGGCCGTCGGCGAGGAATAGCACTCGATCGGAGTACGAAGCGGAGACTGGATCGTGGGTGACCATCACGATCGTTTGGCCGAGCTCACGGACCGCTTGGCGCATGAACTCGAGGATCTCGGCGCCGGTCTTGGAGTCGAGGTTTCCGGTCGGCTCGTCGCCGAAGATGATGTCGGGTCGGCTGGCCAAGGCGCGAGCGACGGCAACACGCTGCTGCTGGCCGCCGGAGAGTTCGTTCGGTCGGTGGGTCTGACGGTCGGCAAGGCCGACGGTCGTGATGACCTCGTCGATCCATGCCGGATCACCCTTCGACCCAGCGAGATCCATCGGGAGCGTGATGTTCTCCCGGGTGTTGAGCGTCGGGATCAGGTTGAACGCCTGGAAGATGAAGCCGACTCGCTCTCGGCGTAGCAACGTGAGCTGCTTGTCGTTGAGGGTCGAGATCGGCACACCGCCGATGTAGCTTTCGCCAGCGCTGAGGCGGTCGAGGCCAGCCATGCACTGCATGAGGGTCGACTTGCCGGAGCCCGATGGGCCCATGATCGAGGTGAACCGGCCCGCTTCGAAGTTGACCGACACACCTCGCAGTGCGTGGACTTCGGTGTCGCCCGACCCGTAAATCTTGACGGCGCCCTCGGCGTGGGCGGCGGCAGCTCCAGCAGCTTGGGGTGGGGTGGTCGGCGACGGCATCGATGTCATGGAGTCAAACTACGACCCCACCCACGACATGTCGTCGCCCATTTGGTTGATTGTGATGTCCACCTGTCGGTTGATGGGCGGCCCCGCTCGTGCCGGTCGACTACTCAGCGCCAGCGTTATCTCACGGTCAGCGACGCAGCCACACTGCGGTGTTCGGCTTGAGCGAAGCGCCGCTCGTTGCCTGCCCAGAGTCCGATGCAACAACGATCGCCGCATCAGCGGGCAGGTCGACGGCGGTGGTGCCCATGTTCATCCAGCACTCGATCGTGCCGCGGTTGAATGCGATCACCTCTGGCGCAGAGTCCACCCAGGTGAGCGTCTCGGAGACCACCAACTCCTCGGCCCGGATCGCTAGTGCTTTGCGGTGCATTGCAAGCGGCGAATTCGGATCGGCTTCTTGCGCTTCGACCGAGATCTCGGCCCACTCGGGAGGCTGAGGCAACCACGGCTCACCATCACCGAACCCGAGCGAGGGCCCATCGCTCGTCCAGGGGATCGGGACTCGACAACCGTCACGACCCTTGCGGGTGTGATTCGAGCGCTCCCAGACGGGATCGTCCAAGACCTCAATTGGCAGGTCCCACGCCTCGGGCAGCCCGAGTTCGTCACCCTGATAGAGATAGGCCGATCCGGGTAGGGCGAGCAGCATGAGGTTGGCGGCGAGCGCACGGCGGGCGCCAAGTTCGGCATCGAGAATGTCGTGCGGCCCGTCGAGAAGCCATGCTCGCCAGTTGGTGCCGTTTGGCAGTCCGTAGCGAGTGGGGTGGCGGACCACATCGTGGTTGTTCAACACCCACGTGGTCGTTGACCCGATCGTGGCGGTCTTCGTCGTGGACTCGGTGATGATCCGACGGAACTCCGATGGGTCCCAATCGGTGCCGACGAAGTCGAAGCTGAACGACTGGTGGTACTCGTCCGGGCGGAGATACAACGCCAGCCGTTCGAGCGACGGAACCCAGGCTTCGGCCACCATCATCCGGTCCTCGTAGCGGTCGACGAGAGCCCGCCATTCGCGCACGATGGGGTGGATGCCGTCGCGATCCCAGAATGGATGATTCTCTTGGGAGTTTGCGGTGAGGAGTTCGTCGGTCTCGCTCTCCATGTCTGGCCAGGTCATGTCCTTCACAAGACCGTGAGCAACGTCGACGCGGAAGCCGTCCACACCTCGCTCGAGCCAGAACTCGAGGATCGACAAGAACTCGGCGCGAACCTCGGGGTTCTCCCAGTTGAGGTCGGGCTGGCTCGAATCGAACAGATGCAAGTACCAATCGCCGTCCGGCAATCGGCTCCACGACGGCCCGCCGAAAACGCTCGTCCAATCGGTTGGCGGTTCGGCACCGTCAGCGCCCTTGCCTGGCTGGAAGTGGTAGCGATTTCGAGCGGCGCTGCCCGGCTCAGCGGCCAACGCTTCAACGAACCACGGGTGCTCTCGAGAGGTGTGGTTCGGCACGACGTCGACGATCACTTTGATGCCGGCTTCGTTGGCCTCGGAGATCAATGCGGCGGCACCATCGATCGTGCCGTAGCGAGCCTCGATCTCGCGGTAGTCAGCAACGTCGTAGCCACCATCGGCCAACGGCGAGCGATACCACGGGTTGATCCAGATCGCATCGATTCCAAGGCTTGCGAGATACGGGATCCTCGAGCGGATTCCGGCGATGTCGCCCGTGCCGTCACCGTTTCCGTCGGCAAAGGAGCGGGGATAGACCTGATACACAACACCCCGCCGCCACCAGGGGACCTCGGTGGAATCGGGAGCTGACGATGATGTTGGTGCAGGACTCACCAGCCAGACCGTAGCTGCGCAACACTGCTCGCCGGAGGTACTCGGTCGATGCCCGAAGGCGACACCATTTGGAGAACGGCAGAGCGTCTGCGCCCGGTGCTGGTCGGGCAGACGGTGAAGACCTTCAGCGCCGAACGTCTCGCTGGAACACTCCCCGGTCCAGGAGCCACGATCGACCGTGTCGTCGCGAAGGGGAAGTACCTCCTGATCCATCTCGTCGACGAGCGCCTGCCCGGTGGAGAAGTCACGCTCGAGACACACATGAAGATGACGGGCAGCTGGCACATCTACCGAACGGGCGAACGGTGGCAGCGGAGTCGGCGAGCCGTGCGATGCCTCATCCAGGTCGAGTCGGGGTGGGAGGCCGTGTGTTTCTCGGCTCCCCACGTGAAGCTCACCCGGGCATCGAACGGGCCAACACATCTCGGCCCCGACCTCTGCACACCGGACGCCGATCTAGACGAGGCGGTCCGCCGCTTCCACACCATCGCCTACGGAGCGACACCGATCGGTGTTGCCCTCCTCGACCAACGCATTTGCTGCGGGGTTGGCAATGTGTTCAAGAGCGAGGTGTTGTTCGCCTGTGAACTCCATCCGGAGACACCGGTTGAAGCGATTGATCACGAAACCCGAACCGAGTTGATCAAAACCGCAGCGACGCTCCTCCAGGTCAACCTGTCGAGCGGAACCAGAATCACCGTGCCGGGCGTACCTGGCGGGCTCGGGGTCTACGGACGCAAGGCCGATCCGTGCCATCGCTGTCGCACGCCGATCAAACGGATCGTGCAGGGTGAGCACGCCAGAAGCACCTATTTCTGTCCGACCTGTCAGCCGGTCGGACGAACGAGCCCAGACTCGTAGGCGACCACAACCGCCTGCACCCGATCTCGCACCGCAAGTTTGGCGAGGACACGTCCGACGTGGGTCTTCACCGTGGCTTCACTGACGAAGAGCGCGGCTCCGATCTCGGTATTGGAGAGTCCCTTCGCCATCTCGATCAACACCTCGGTTTCGCGTTCGGTCAACTCGCCAAGAGCGGGGGAGACCAACAGTGGATCGACGGACTCCGCATCACCCGGCCCTCGCTGAAACTGCTCGATGAGGGTCTTGGTGATCGAGGGTGCGAGCAGAGCATCGCCCGCGCCGACCACTCGGATGGCGTCGATCAGATCGTCCGCCGGCGTGTCTTTCAAGAGGAAGCCGCTCGCCCCGTTTCGGAGGGCGGCAAACACGTATTCGTCGAGATCGAATGTCGTGAGGATGATGACGCTCGGCCCGGTCTCCATCGCCGCGATCGTGCGGGTTGCCTCGACGCCGTCGAGCTCGGGCATTCGGACATCCATCAGCACGACATCACATTCGTGCTCGCTGAGCCACTCCAGTGCCTCGCGGCCGTTTCCAGCCTCACCGACCACCTCGAGACCGGCCTCGGTGCTGAGGATCATCCGGAAGCCGGTGCGCACCAGCTCTTGGTCGTCGACGATCAGAATTCTCAATGGCGAGTGCGGCACAACCTTGCCGATATTCATGGCACTGTCGATGTTCACCGCTCGCCGGCCTTGGCGGTAAGCGGCGCAATCGGAACGGTTACGTCGACCTCGAAGCCTCCACCGATGACGGGTCCGTGATGAACCGTTCCATCAAGAACCTCGACCCGCTCGCGTATGCCGAGCAGACCATGACCAGATTCGTTGTTGTTCGCAAAGCTGGACGCACCGCGGCCGTCATCGACGACCGTCAGATGGACGAACTCATCACCGAAGTGAAGATTGACGGTGGCTTTGACTTTCGCCCCTCCGTGCTTCAAGACGTTCGTCAGGGCTTCCTGCACGATGCGATAGATGCCGGCGTCGACGGTTGCTGCGAGCGGTCGCTTGTCGCCCGACATCCAGAGCTCGACGTCCAAGCCCCGTTCTTGGCAGGAGCTGATGAGATCGGTCAACGCATCAACGCCGACCATCGGCCGCCGCTCCTCCGCTTCGTCGGTGCGCAACAAGCCGAGAACCTGACGCATCTCGTTCAACGAGTCACGAGCAGCCATCTCGATCTGCCCCAGAGCGTTGCGGGTGCCTTCGGTGTCGGAATCGATGATGCGCTGGGCGGCGCCGGCTTGCACGACGATCACCGATAGACCGTGAGCGACCACGTCGTGCAGTTCACGAGCGATCCTGGCTCGCTCCTCAGAGATCGCGTGCCGAGCCTCGTGTTGTTGGATGTTCTCGAGCGCCGCTGCTCGCTGGGCTGCTCGTTCGATCTCTGCTCGGTCGTTGACCACGCTGAGGCCAAAGAACATGGAAACGGCGAGGGTGGCGCCAACAACCGGCACAACGTAGACGGGTGCATCGCCGACATACGCACCGAGGATCGTGAACAGCGTGAGGACGATTGCGCAAGCGACGCCCGTCCGCTGTGCGAGGGGCCGAGGGCCGTAGACGATCGCCGAGTAGGTGAGCACCGCAACGTCGAGCGCAAAGTTGGGGAGGTTCAAACCCCACGCGACCATCGTGACGGCGGTGCCGACGATCAATGCGAGAACCGGTTGCGTTCGGCGCCAGAACACCGAGATGGACGGCACGACCAGAAGGGCCCACTCCCACAAGCCCTGGACTTCCTCGGCCGTCCCTTCGGCCGACAATCCGATCACGATCGCCAGTTGGAAAAGAAACAGCACAACGATCGCGTCGGCGGCGCGCGGATGGCGGCGCCCCCAGGCGGTCAGTCGTTGAACCATGGCCTTTCACCGTACTTGGCGATCGAAGATGGGTCGTCAGCCCATGGTCTGATTGCGTGAGCGACCGCGTCGGCCGATCGGATGATTTCTCCGGAAGAAGCCCTCGAATGGGGAATCTGAACGCCACCCCGGTTTCGGCCTCGTAGACTCGATAGGTGCAGTGTTCTTCGTGCGGGTCAGACGTTCCCGCCGGTGGCCGCTTTTGCCCCACCTGTGGCACACCGCAGAGCGGGGGCGAGGAGGAGCGACGCGTCGTCACGGCGCTTTTTGCTGACATCGTCGGCTTCACCGCACTGGCCGAGAAGGCCGATCCCGAAGAAGTGAAGCACCTCGTCGATCGTTGTTTCGAGCGGCTCGCACGAGACATCACGTCGTTCGGTGGTGTGGTCGACAAGGTTCTCGGTGACGGAATCGTTGCGCTTTTTGGTGCTCCGGTCGCTCACGAAGACGACGCCGAACGAGCCGTGCGGGCGGGCATTCGGATGCAGCAGTCGCTCCACCTGTTCAACATCGAGTTGGGCTCGACGATGCAGATGCGCATCGGCATCAACACGGGCGAAGTGCTCGTTGGTGTGTCGAGCGCCGGTGGTGACTACACCGCCATGGGCGACGTCATGAATTCAGCGTCGCGGCTCGAGGCCCACGCCGATCCGGGCCAGGTCATCGTCGGCCCGGCGACCTACTCCGCCACGAGTGAAGCGATCTCATATCGCGCGCTCGGCCGGCTCGAAGCGAAGGGACGCGAGCCGATCTTGGCGTGGCGTGCGCTCAACGCCGTTCGTCCGCCTGGGGCCCGAACTCGCCGGAGCACCCACTTCATCGGCCGCAAACGCGAGCTCGACTTCGTCATGGCCCAAGCCAAGCTTGCGATCGGAACCAACCGGGCCCAAGCGGCGCTCGTTCTTGGTGAGGCCGGCATCGGCAAAACCCGACTGATCGAAGAGGCCGCCGGCGCTCTGTCGTCCTCGCTCGGCGCCCGAGTGCTCGAAGGCCGATCCGTTCCCTACGGCGAAGCCAACGTCTGGTGGCCGATCGCCGAACTCGTTCGACGCGCCTTCAACCTGGCGAGCGACACCCCGGACGACCAAGCAGCGATTGCCCTGGAAGCCTCGCTCAAGGGCCACCTTGGCCCAGAGCGAACAGAGGAAGCTGCCCGCTACACGATCGCTCTGCTCCATGCGCTCGGCTACCAAACCAGTCTTCGAGGTGGCGATCGGTTACGGAACCGGGCGGAAGTTTCGTTGGCGATCACCGCCGTCTTACAGCGTGAACTCGAACAGCGCCCGGTCGTCTTGATCATGTCGGACATTCACTGGGCGGCCGACGCGATCATCCAGCTGCTGAACCGCCTGCTCACCGACCTGGCGCGGATGCCACTCGTCGTGATGATGACCTCGCGCACCGAGGAGGTTCCCGATCTGCTCCATGGGCGACACGGATCGTTGGTGCTCCATCTCGGGCCGCTCGACATTGAGGCTGGGCGAGATCTCGTCGCTGAACTTGGGGTCGATCTTCCGGAAGACGTTGCGACCAACCTCGTCGAACGAAGCGGTGGTAACCCGTTCTTCCTTGAGGAGCTCGCGAGCCTCGTGACCGAACACGGCGCAGCGCCCCAAGCTGATGCCGTCGCCCAGGTCGCATCGGGTGATCTCAACGAGTTGCCGGACACGCTTCGAGGCATCGTGTCGGCGCGGCTCGATGCTCTCGACCCACGATCTCGAACCGTCCTCGAAGCTGCCGCGGTTCTCGGGCGATCCGGTCCGGTCTTCGGGTTGAAGACGATGCTCAACGCGACCCAGGGTTGGGATGACATCACCCCGGAGCTGGATGATCTCGATCGCAGCGAACTCCTCAGCATTGCCTCATCAAGGTTTGAGTTCCGCTCCGAAATGGTGCGAGACGTCGCCTACGCAACGCTCACGAAAACCGTGCGTGCGAACCTTCACTTCAACATCGCCGACTTCCTCGAAAACGAGATGCGGGCATCCGGCATCATGCGGAACTCGGTCGTGGTCGCCGTTGCGCACCACTACCACGCCGCAGCGTCCCTGGCCGATGAGCTGACCGATGCCGGCGGCCTCGAGCGCGACATCGTCGAAGCGAAGGCACTCGAGTGGTCGAGCGAAGCCGGGGAGCGAGCCCTCGCAGCCGGCGTGCCGTCCGAAGCCGAATCATGGTTCTCAAACGGGCTCCTCTTTGCGCTGGATGAAGGCGATCGAGCCCGCCTTTTCCTCGGCCGAGCACGAGCTCGAAGTGACGTGCACGATCTCGCCGGCTCTCGCCGCGACCTCGGACGCGTCGATGCGATCGAACACGGCGATCCGATCATCACAGCAACGACGCTGTTGCACCGCGGCGAAGTCGATCGCAAGAGCGGTGATCTCGACCGAGCCTCCGAGCGCCTGGCCCAAGCTGCGGCTGATCTCGCATCGCTCGAAGCCTTCGTCGATCAGTCGCTCGCTCTCCGTCTACTCGGGTTGACGGAGTCGTTCCGGAGTAACCCCGAAGCGGCCCGCGTCGCCCTCGAAGAGTCTCGACAGGTCGCGGCCGGGGTCAACGACCGGGTGGGCGAAGCGTGGACCGTGCAGTCGCTCGCCTGGTTCTGGCTCCGCGCTGGTCGCCTCGATGAGGCCGCGGTCCTCGTACAAGAAGCCGAGGAGATCTTTACCGAATTGAACGACCGCGGTGGGTTGGCATGGACCCACGGCCTCGAGGCCTGGGTGGCCTTTCACAGCGGCGACCGTGATCGCGCTGCGTTACTCGTCACCGAGGTGCTTCCCGATATTCAGCGACGCGGTGATCCTTGGGCCGAAGCCGTCATGATCGGTCTGCTCGCCTCGATCGAGCTGTGGAGTGGTCATGCCGACCAAGCCCGCACACTTGCGGCGCAGTCTCGCGAGGTTGCGATGCGGGCAGACGAGACCGGTTTGTTGATCGAGTCTCGCCTTGTCGAAGGCCGTGCGCTCGTCTCTCGAGGACGGGTGGTCGAGGGCACCGGCATGCTCGAAGAGGCGTTCGTCGAAGCGGAAGCGTCGGGAGATCTCGAAGCACTTCGCAGAGCGGTTGTTGCAAACTGCTCATCGGCAGCTCGCGTCGGCGAACCAGACCGGGCGATCCGATGGGCTGCGCGCTACGACGCGGACCCGAGCGACCAAGGTGTTGTTGGCGACCGCGATCTTGTCGTCTCGATTGCGCTTGCTTTGTTGCAACGGGGTTCGGTCCACCAGGCGATCAGCCAGCTCGGAGTCCTCGCACCCACCGAAGATCACTCTGGCTTACAACCGATCGAGACGTATGCGAACGCGGTCGGAGCGCTGCTGGCCGCTGCTGCTGGGCAACAAGAGCTCGGCATGCAGCGCGCCGATCGAATCTTGTCCTCGAACGGCTCCTATCTCGACCGTGTGCTGGCTCATCTGGCCCGAGGTGCGATCGCTGCGCAGGGTGGCCGGCCGGGCGATCGCGATCAGTCACTCGCCGATGCGCGCAGTGTCCTCGCAGAGACCGACGACCGGATCACTCCGTTGCTCGTCGATCTCGCCGAAGGCGTCTTCTCTCGATCCGAGCCAGGACAAGCAGAAGCAGCGCTCATCAACCTTGGATTGGATCCAACGGGCTGGTTGCGGGCGCTTCGATGCGCCGTCGACCCGACGCTGGTGACTGGCTGAGGCGCAAGGCCTCGCCCTCAGCTGCTGGTTGTTGTGGCTTCGGCGTCAGCGGGAGCAGCGGTGGTTGGTGGTGCAACCGTGCTCGGCGGAATCGAGATCTCCTGGCCGACTTTGATCGAATCCAGGTCGCTGATGGCGTTGAAGTCCGCCAGATCTTGTGTCGTGAGACCGAAGCGCTGAGCGATCACGGAGAGCGAATCGCCGCTTTGAATGACGTAGGTGAGCTGCGTCGTTGGCGGTGCTGTGGTTGGCACGGTCACACTCTCGGCAGCGGTTGTACTCGTCGTGGAAGACGGGGCGGTGGCCACCGTTCCACCAACGGCGATGTCGGGATCGCCTGAGCGACCACAAGCCGTGATCAAGAGAGCTCCAGCGCAGACTCCCGCCAGCAATCGACCTGTCTTCACGCTTCTCTCCCTTGATCGCCCATTGCTGTTCATCGAGTTGCTATTCATCGAGTGGCTCATGCTTCGTGTGGTGACCCATGGCACCGGGCGGCGAACGATCAACCACAGAGGGAGATCAGCCACCGCAGAGAGGATTATGGCACTGTTCTGCGCGCCGACACCTCTTTCGTCCGCGATTTGATGCCAGCTCGGCGATTGCGGAGGTAATCCGGAAGCCGGTTGACTCCTTTAGCGGCGGGCGCCGCGGTCGCGGCCCTTGCCCTTCTTCGGCTTTCGCGGCCGTTCGTTGTCGCGTCGGCGTTCAACTTCGGCTCGATCGCGCGATTCGGAGCGTCGAGCAAACTCTTCGAGCTGGGAATCCTGGAGCTTGATCTCCTCGAGCAGCTCGCGCCAATGCGTAAGCCGACGCTCCGAAACCAGCCCATCCATTCGAGCTTCTTGGACGGCACAGCCTGGCTCGGACCGGTGGTCGCAATCAGCGAAGCGGCAGGATTTGGCCGGAGCATCGATCTCCGGGAACGTCTTGGCGAGACCGGCGTGCGCCTGCCACAAGCCGATCTCGCGAATGCCGGGGGTGTCGACGACGATGCCGCCGTTCGGCAGTGGGATCAGATCGCGAGTCACGGTGGTGTGACGCCCGCGTCGGTCGGCGGCACGAACCTCACCGGTTCGTTGCACGACACCGTCGGAGAGTTCGTTCACCAAGGTCGATTTGCCGATACCCGATAGGCCGATGAGCGCAATGGTTCGGGAGCCGGTGAATCGCGTGGCGATCCGGTCCAGATTTTGGCCAGAAACGGTTGAGATCGCGAGCGTCTCAACGCCGGGAGCGATTCGGGCGATGGTCTCCTCGGCTTCTTCGTGGTGACGAACTTCGTCGGCCTTCGTCAACAACACGAGCGGTGTTGCGCCGCTTTCCCACGCGATCACGAGCTGGCGTTCGAGCCGTCGCATGTTGAGCGGTCGATCGAGCCCGTGCATCACGAAGACATCGTCGACGTTGGCGGCGAGAACCTGCGGAGTTGGCACTCGGCCCGGCGCGCGTCGTGTGATCGCCGTGGATCGTTCGGCGATCGATCCGATCGATGGCCCGTCTTCGGGATGATCGATGACCGTGACGAAGTCGCCCGTCGATGGTGCGATGCCGGTGTCGGCTCGGATCGAACTCGATGCGGCCATGACCGCGTCACCGCCGGTGAACACGAGGCAATACCCGCGCGACGTTCGCGCGATTCGTCCGTGTTGTTTGGTGTCCTCCGAGCCTCCGTCGTCGACGGAAGCGGCCCAGGCATCGTGGGCCGCGGTCCAGCCCAGGGAAGGAAGATCGGGTGTGAGGAGAGAAAGGTCGTCTGGCATGCGGGCGGGCCACGATGGACCCGGGGCTTTCTCGGCCTGATTGGCCGTTGAAGGAAGAGGCGTCAGCTCGCTCGGCGGATGCGGGCTTCTTCTCAGTGGTTGACGAGGTTCGCGGCAAGAAAGTCGCGTTGCAAGTGGAGAAGATTTTCGGCGACGACTTCTTGGGGCGTCATGTGCGTGACTCCGGAGAGCGGCAACACCTCGTGTTGGCGCCCTGCTGCAAGGAGTGCAGAGGACAATCGCAGCGTGTGTGCAGCGACCACGTTGTCGTCTGCGAGGCCGTGGATCAGCATGAGCGGTCGAGCCAGTTTGTCCGCCTCGGCGATCAGGTCGGTCTGTGCGTAGTGCTCGGGGTGAACGTCTGGATGACCGAGGTAGCGCTCGGTGTAGTGCGTGTCATATAAGTGCCAGGTAGTGACGGGCGCTCCGGCGATTGCGGCATGCACGCGATCGGGGCGACGTAGGACGGCGAGTGCGGCGAGGTATCCGCCGAATGACCAGCCGCGAATCCCCACGCGATCGAGGTCAAAGAAGCCGAAGTGTTCGGCAGCGGCATCGAGCGCGGCGATCTGATCGTCGAGCACGGGTTGTGCAACATCGCCCCACACCTCCCGCTCGAACGCAGGTCCGCGGCCGGGTGTGCCGCGGCCGTCGGTGACGAGAACGGCGTATCCCTGATCGGCGAACCACTGTGAGACGAGATGACCACCGTGGGCTTTGGTGACCCGCTGAGCATGAGGGCCGCCGTAAGGATCGAGAAGGACCGGCAGCGGCGTCGTTCCGTCGTGGCCGTTCGGCAAGAGAACCGCTGATTGCAGGCCGGCGAGTTCGAGGAACTCAGGTGAGCATTCGATGGCGGGTGTCGACTCGACCGACGCGATCTCGAGTTGGTCGGTGGTCTCATCGAGCCGGGTGACACGAGTGATGGTGCCAGGAATCTGAGGACGGCTGCCGGTGATCACGACGATGCCGTTCGTGCCGAGCGATGCACCGAACACACCCGGCTCGTCGGTGAGCGTCTGTGCTTCGCCGCTCTCAGGGTCGATGGCCATCACGTGCACTTCGGTCGGATGCGTCCACGCCGTGATCAGCACCCGCCCGCCAGATGTGCCGATGATCGATCGTGCGTGGCCAGGAGTATCGACGGGCTCACCGTCGACGCACAGCACTCGCTGGTCGAGGTCAGCGCGATCCTCGATCGTGAGAAGTCGATCGCCCAACCACGAGGGAGATCCGGGAATCAACTCGACCCAGTGTGCATCTCCGATCGTGTGGCGCAAGGCCAGCGCGCTGGTCTCGAGATCGATGTCGAGGATCTCGACGGCACGTTGGTGGCGAGGTTGGCGAACGACGAGCGGGTCATGCGAACGCGACCAGACGATGTCGGCGAGGTACTCCGCGTCGCTGGTCTGTCCGCCAACGTCGGCGGCCCAATCGATCATTCGACGTGAGCCGTCGAGCTCGATCAGCGCCAACTCGACGATCGGGTTGTTGGAGCCAGCGACGGGGTAGCGATTCTCGGTGGGCTCCTGGTCCGGGTTCGCCGGATCAGCGATCCACCACCGAGGGACGGGCGTCTCATCGACGCGGCATGCGAGGAGCCGGTCGCCCTCGGGGGCCCACCAATAGCCGCGGCTGCGTCCCATCTCTTCAGCCGCGACAAAGTCGGCGCGACCCCACGAGACCAGCGGGTCGTCATCGACAGCGAGCGTCCGATCGTCTGAATCAGCCGGGCTCGACTCGTCTGCTCCATCACCGACGGAGACGATTCGAAGCTCCCGTCCGCTGACATACGCAATCAGCGATCCGTCGTGATTCGGCCGGGGATCAAACACCTGACCAGCGGTGCTGATCGAGCGAGTCTCACCGCTCGCCAGGTCGTGAATGAACAACTCACCGGCCAAGGCGAACGCCACGATCGAACCGGAACCGGCCAGCGCGTAACCCACGATTCCGCCAGCCGACTCGCGGGCTCGTTCTCGGCGCGCCCGTTCTGCGGCTGGCAGATCCTCATCGCTCAGCCCAAGGCTGGACGGGTCGACGAGCTGTGTTTCGTCCCCGCTTGTGAGATCGAGTGCCCACAACGACAGGTCTGGGTTGGCGCCATCAGGTGACCGAAGAAAGAGGACCGTCTCGCCATCGGGTGTGACGGTGAATGTTCGTGGTCGCCCGACCGTGAATCGCCGCGTGAGTGCGTATTGGCGAGGGAAGGTGAGCGGTTGAGCCACTGCGTCGCCTAGCGGTATTCGGGGTTTTGGGACTTGGCGTTGGTGACGTGTTCCCATTCGGCGGGCTGGTTGCCATAGGCCGGCACACCACCGTTTGCCTTCAGCATCGCGGCCGTGTGCATGAGGTTCCACGCCATGAAGGTGGCGTTGCGGTTCGTGAAGTCGTTGTCGTATCCCTCGGCTGTGCCGTCGGGACGAAGGTCGCCGTAACTCGGCCCCGGCCCCGCCTCGCCGAGCCACGCACAATCGGCCTGGGGCGGAACGGTGTAGCCGATGTGCGACATGGCGTAGAGAAGGTCCATCGCGCAGGCTTTTGCACCGTCTTCGTTGCCGGTGATCGCGCAGCCGCCAGCCTTGCCGTAGTAGAGGTACTGGCCCTTGTCGTTGCGATCACCCGAATAGGCGTACATCCGCTCGATGACGAGCGTGGCAACGCTCGACTTCACGCCGAGCCAGATCGGCGTGCCGATCACGAGGATGTCCGCATCCATGATCCGCTGCTGGATCGCCGGCCACTCGTCCTCGAGACCATTCTCGGTCTGATCCTTGACCATGCCGGCCGCGATCGTGTGCTCGAGAGCGTGGACGATGTCGATCTCAACGTTCTGCTCGCGCATGATGCCGGCCACTCGGTTGAGCAGCCGAAGCGTGTGCGACTTAGTCCGGTCGTGTTCGAGCGAGCAGTTGATGAAGATGGCTTTGAGACCAGCGAAGTCAGGAGCGTCCATGAGAGAAACCTCGATCGAGAGCGTGGGCGAGCCGCCACGGTAGTGCGCCGATCACGAACCGTGCGTGGTTGCGCTGGCCCAGTGTGTGGCTGGGTTGTGAGCCCTCGCCGCCTGGTTGCTGAGCGCAGGCTGTTACAGCACGGTGACCGTCACGCCGATCTCGGCGAAGACATCAACGATCGCTGCCACGAGCCCGTTGGGATTGGCCACGGCGGCGGGGTCGAGGTGAAGACCCAGCCCCACCGAACCGTCATAGGACAACAGCGTGAAGTTGAACGCGGTTCCGCTGACGGGACCGATCGGAACGAGCTGTTTGATCTTCGTGCCTGCGATCCACATGGGGATCGGTGGACCGGGAAGGTTGCTCGTTGCGTAGTCGACCCTCGAAGCCTGCTCGACGGCCACGTTGGCCATGAGCGCCGAAGGAATGAGACCGGCCATCGAGCCGATGGCGGCAAGCATGTCTGGCGAGTCGGCCAACTCGGAACGTTTCGCCCGTACCTGATGGCCAACAGCGAGCGCCTGTTCTTCGAGCGTGGCATCACCACCGGGAACGGTGAGGGTGACGGGCACGAACGCATTGTGGCGGTCGCCATCGTCGGCCGACCGCGTGCTGATGACTGCGGTAGCGGTGAAGGCGTCGACGTCGACGTCGTTGGCTGCGTGGTAGGCGGTCATCGCTTGGCCGGTTGCGCCAACAAAGAGATCGTTCAGCGAGAGTTCGCGAGACCGGGCTGCTTCTTTCATCGGATCGAGCGGTGCGGTCATCGCGACGACACGACGGTTTCGAGACCGCTCGGCGAGCAGCGGTGATGCCTTTCGATCGTTGCCGGGAATGGTCTCGACGAAGGCACGCGCGGCCTTGACGACGTCGGAGCCGGCCGTGGCGACCTTTGTCGGCTCGTTGAGCGTGCCGACCGCATCGTTCAAGAATCCGATGACTCGCTCAGCACCGAGACGGATGGTGTCGGCCATCGACCGGTTCGGCGGCTCTTCGGGCGGAGCGCTCCAACCGTCGATCACGGGCCCGAGATCGAACGGTTCGGGTGCCGGCGCATCCGCCACGAACTCAAGAAGGTGTTCTGCCAACTTCAGCGCACCAGCACCGTCGGCGATCGAGTGATGCAACTTGGAGACCATCACGGACTTGCGGCTGCGCAGACCGCCGATGAGGGTCATCTGCCAAAGAGGGCGAGTGCGGTCGAACGGGTCGTTGATGACCTGGGTGACCATCCGCATGAGATCGTCGTTCGTCGAATTGGTCGGAAGGCGAACGAACCGGAGGTGGTGATCGAGATCGAAGTAGACGTCGGGAACCCATGATGGGGGATCGAGCGGAAGCGACGACTCCTGGACCCGTTCGGACAAGGCACTGACGTTGGCGACCGCACGAGCGACGGTGGTACGGAGTCGCTCAGGATCGGGGTTGCCATCGAGGACCAAGAGTGCGCCCATCGTCGACCCGAGATTGGGGTTTTGTTCGAGGCTCCAGAGGAGTTGCTCGGTGTCGGACAGGCGACGGCTCACGCAGAACATCATGGCCCGATTCGCCACAAAATGGCGGGCTGAGTTCGTCAAGGTAGAATGATGACCATCTAGTGTTCCGATTTGAGCAACCGTTCGATTCGAAACGCTTCATGAACGTGATTGAACGCCGATAGTTCGAACACAACCCGCGAGATGAGGTAACACAACAATGGTGAAGGTCTGGATCGACCAGGATCTCTGTACCGGAGACGGTCTTTGCGCAGAAATCGCGCCTGACATTTTCTTCGGCTTGGACGATGGCCTGTACTACGTCAAAGAAGCATCGGAGAACTTCGGTTCCGAGAAGCTCTTCGACGGAGTGGCCAACCCGGCAGGTGCCGAAGGCATGGCCCGCGTGCCCGAGGGAGGGCTCGATCGCACGATCGAATCCGCCGAAGAGTGCCCCGGCGAGTGCATTTTCATCGACGTCGACTAGGCGTTGAGCTTGTGGCGGGGCTGCGATCTTCCGCAGCGATCGCCCACCAAAATTTCATCATTTGATGTGATCTGATCGAACTGAGCCGCATGGCTCAGTTCCTTTGGTTTTTGGCCGATGGGCAGACCGTGCGTCTGCTGAAATTCATCGCCTTCGTTGCGATCGTCGCGGGACTCTTCTCGCTCTGGCAGGGCCGGGACGGAGTCGTGTCGGCCTACCGGGATGACCCGACGGCAACAGAGCTGCGTCTCGACAGCCTCGATATCGCGTTCGACAAGACGCCGGTGGCTCCATCGCCGCATGCACTGGCACTGGCTCCGGACACTCGTCGAATCAAGCTTCCAACCGTGCCACCCAAGCCCGAGCCGGTAGAGGAAGAGCTGCCATCGATGGGCGGCGGCCGTTCGAGGATGAACGGCATCGTGTACGGCCCGGAGGGCCCGGTTGCAGGCGCCACCGTTCGCATTGAGCGCCACACACTCGATGGTTTTGTGTCTGCCGACGTCGGCACCGGCGCCGACGGACGTTGGTCGGCCACCGGCCTTCGCGGCGGCCGCTACAGCATTCGTGCATTCCTTCCTGGATCGCTGACTTCAGGAGCGCCGGAAGTCTTCTTGTTGGAAGCTGGCGACAAGCTCGCACTTGACATCACGATGGTCTCGCCGCCACTCGGCAACGACGGTGTTGCTGTCGGGCAAACCCATCTTGTTCCCGGCGAACCGGCGTTCATCGCCATCACGCTCGGTCGTTGGATCGTCGATGCTGAAGGTCGACTCGTTCGTCTTCCTGAGCCCGCTGTGCCATTGCTCGTCTCTGGTCTCGCTCCGGTTTCGGTCCTGTCTTCACCAAACGTCACCTCCGATGCAGGTGGTGCGATGAACGTCGTGGTCGAATGCGCGGAAGTTGGCCCAGCTGCGGTCAACCTCACCGGCGATCGCAACGGTGTGTTGTTCGCCGTCTACGTCGAGTTGCCTCCCTGCTCGTTCAGTCCGCCCGCGCCCCCTCCAGGGGAAGAGGTCGACGAGGATGAGGAGGACGACGAATGAGGATGCTCTTTGGCGGCGTCAGCAAGCTGATCGTCGCACTCTTCATTTCGATCTTGATCGTTCCACCCGTGGCTGCGGTCGTCGCCGGCTACACGCTGACCAACGCGCCGTTGCCCGGTGAGCTCCCCGAGCAACGACCGAACATCACGGCCGTGCCATCGCGGGTCTACGACTCCGATGGTGTGCAAATCGGGATCTACCGCGGGTTCGACCGCTCGGTTCCGATCACACCCGAGGACATTCCTCTCCACGTGATCCATGCAGTGCTGTCGATCGAGGACCGTCGATTCTTTGAACATGACGGTGTCGACTACGAGGGCATCGCTCGAGCTGCTCGAGTGAACCTCGAACTCGGTGAGATCGCGCAGGGTGGCTCGACGATCACCCAGCAGTACATCAAGAACGTCTATCTCTCTGGCGAGCGGACCTTTGAACGAAAGTTCCGAGAAGCGCTGCTGGCCCGTGAGCTCGAACAGGAGCTGACGAAGGACGAGATTCTCTTCCGCTACCTCGAGTCGACCTACTTCGGCGCAGGCGCGTACGGAATCGGCGCGGCAGCCGAGGTCTATTTCGGGAAACCCATCAGCGAGGTGAACGTCTCCGAAGCAGCGCTGCTCGCCGGCGTGATCCGAGCGCCAACGAGCTACTCGCCTCGAGAGGACATGGAGGTCGCCGAGGAACGTCGGCTGCTGGTCCTTCAGGCGATGCTCGATGAGGGCTACATCTCGATCGAAGAGTTCGAAGTCGAGTCCGCCCGTGTGCTCTGGAACGAGACCGACTCCACTCGCCCCAGCGGTCCGGTGACGATGATCGCCGCACCACTTCCCAAGGGAGCAACCGATCATCCCTACTTCGTCGATTGGGTCGAGCAGATCCTGTTGGAAGAGCTTGGCCCGGATGCCATCTATCGAGATGGTCTCCGCATTGAGACGTCGATCGATCGTGAGTTGCAAGAGGCTGCCGAAGAGTCGGTCGCTCGTCGCCTCGAGAACACCGAGTACCCGGTCGAGATGAGCTTGGTTTCACTCGATCCGAGCAACGGCCACGTGCTGGCCATGGTGGGTGGACGCGATTACTCCCAAAGCCAGGTCAACCTCGGCCTCGGCGGTTCGACAGGTTTCCAGCCGGGCAGTTCGTTCAAGCCGGTTGTGTTGGCCACCGCCTTCACGCGGGGACTTGGCCCGAGCACGGTGTACCCAGCTCCCGGCACGTGGTCACCTCCTGGATGTTCTGGCCCCGGTTGCACGATTGCCAACTACGACTACGCGAACCGCGGAGAGATCTCACTGCGCGAGGCAACCCGCGCATCGGTCAACACCGTCTTTGCCGAGCTGATCTCGAACGTGTCGATCGAAGCGACCGTTGCCATGGGTCGAGCACTCGGCCTCGAACGTTTAGATCCAACCGCTCCCTACGGCGCCAGCCTTTCGCTGGGTGCCGCTGAGTCCTCGCCGCTTGAAATGGCGAGTGCCTACGGCACGTTTGCCAATCGCGGTGTTCGCGTGGCACCGGTCGCCGTCGTGCTCGTGACCGACATGGACGGCAACGTCTTGATCGACAACCGGGCAGGCACTGGCGACCGAGTACTGACCCAACCCGTTGCCGACAACATCACCGACGTCCTGCGCGGTGTCGTCACCGCCGGCACCGGGCGTCGAGCTGCCGTGAGTGGCCACCAGATCGCCGGCAAGACGGGAACGTCGCAGTCATTCCGTGCCGCCTGGTTCGTCGGCTACTCACCGGGCGTGTCGACGGCCGTGTGGATGGGGCACGCCGATGGCCTCCGATCCCTGCGCGGCATCAACGGTGTCTCCCGAGTCACCGGTGGCAGTCATCCGGCGATCGCCTTCTCCGATTTCATGGAAGTGGCGTTGGCCGACCGCGAGCCGGAACCGTTCCCGGTGCCCGAACCGTTGAACGAGATCGAATCGCGAGACCTGGTCAACTTCGATGAGCGCGACGGCACCTACGTGGCCGCTGGCATCGATGTGCCGACTGTGGAAGCCGATTGTGGAGGCCCATGTGAGTGGAGCGCCGTGCCTGATCCACTGGCCTTCCGACCCGAGCCAACCGACGCACCGATCGGCCAAGCCCCGAACGACACGAGCGGCGAAACGGCCGGCGAACCCCCAGATTCCGGCCAAGAAGATGGCCAAACGAGCGATCCTGCACCATCAGGCGCCACCACAAACGGTGTCGTCGGACCAGGTGCGTTGACACGTCAGGACGACAACTGATGCCAACGAACGATGCGAATAACCCAAACGCGGAGACGGCCGCGACACCGGAGAAGCCAGCGCGGCTTGCGGACCTTTGGGACATGCAGCAACTCGAGCCGGAGGCACCCGGCGAGATCGAGCCAAAGCGCCGAGCCAGCGATGCGTCGCTCGCCGATCATGCAGTCACCGATCATGCAGCCGCCAGTGAGACTGGACTGGACGGTGCCGAGCGGTTCGGTGAGGCGGAACTCGAACGCATCAGCCGTTCGATCGCCGGTGATGGTGCGCTCGATACGGGGAGCACTGAGGCGGAGGTTTTCGAACCCGAAATGGCCGAGCCCGAGATGGAGTTGCTCGACGACGAGGCTGAGCTGGAGTTGCGCGACCACGAGGCTGAGCTCTTTGATGCCGATGATGAAGCGGTCGAACGCGCCGATGATGACTCACTCTCCGAAGAAGAGTTGGTGGCCGCCGGAGTCGTCGATCGCCCCAAACGGTCGGCGCAGGCAACCTCGCCAGGCCTCCTCAGCCGCTTTGGTATTGGCAACAAATCTGGCGGCGTCGCCCCGATTGTGAACCCGCCCGGTCGATTCGCTCGTTTCCGTGCGGCCCGTCGATGGAGCCGGAAGGGTTTCGTCCCGATGACGCCTCGGACGCAGAAGATGCGACATCGCATCCTGCCCCGAACGGTGATCGGCATCGCCTCGATGTTCATGGCCGCCGGAATCGGTGCTGCTTTTGCCGGTGCTGTGTTCTACGCCTACTACGACGACCGTCTTGCGGAGAACGAAGCCGAGGTGGCGCGCTTCGTTGATGGCTTCGATCAGCAGTTCACCACCGCAACCGGAACGCTCGATCAACTTCGTCTCGATTCGATCGACGAGATTCGAGACGAACTCGATCCGCTCGGCGACTACGTGAGCGACCGCAACGGCGTTGTGAATCTGCCAGCTGCAACCGGCAGCGCAATCTGGACCCTGCAAACCGTCGACGAAGAAGGAAAACCCGTCGTTGGAACAGCGTTCGCCGTGACCGGCCACGAGGGCGGAACCGCACTGGTGACAAGCCTGTCGCTGGTTCGTTCGGCGACCCTCGAGCCCAGCCCGGGTATCACGCTCGTGAAGGGCAGCATCCGTAACGAAGCGACATTGTGGTCGTGGGACGAAGAGCACGATCTCGCGCTGATCATCGTCGATGTTGAACTCCCAACGCTCAGTCTTGCTGCGGCGCCAGCTCAGCTCGATTCGATCGGTGCTCGGGTCTTCGCGATGAGTGGAACCGGTTCTCAGGGAGCGACCGCTTCGCCTGGTGTGCTCCTCGATCAGTCGGCACTCGGTGTGCAGCACACCGCCGTGATCGGCGATCTTTTCGTTGGTGGCCCGATCATCGACTCCGAAGGCCTGGTCGTTGGTGTGGTCACCAACGAATACGTGCCGCTCGGCATCGAGCCGGGTGCGGTTGCGCTGATGCCCGATATCCCATCGGTCTGCTCACGCATCCTTCGTTGCCCATCGACTGACGAGTTGGTCATCGGCGAGCTCATCGTGAGCGACCTGATCGGCGAAGAGGGCGAAGGCTGATCCAGCCTGCGCTGATCGGTGACCCAGAGGTGTTCGTGATTTGGCGCTGTGTGATCGCTGATCGAGCCTGCGCTGACCGACGAGCGATTTGATGCTGGTGATCTCTGAGCCGAACGGCTCATTGTCGGCTCGGTTGAGCCGATTGGACTTCCATGGTGGTGCCCGCCCCACAAGAACGTCCTGTCCCCGATGACTCGCGCCAGCGCGTCAACTATCGGCTGACGAAGACTCCCGAGGAGATCGCGGCCGAAGCGATCGACGAGGAGAAGGACTACTCGTCGTTCGTGCTCGGTGCTGCGAACGCCGCACTCCTGCTCTTCACGACACAGGCCCTCGCCTCCATGTTCGTTGGCGACTATCTCGGCGCCACGATCCAGATCGAATTCCAGGCACGCGTCATCCCGACGCTCCAATTCATCACCGACATCCCCACGTTCGTAAAGATCGTGACCTGGTCAACGGCGATCGCCGTCGTCATGACGTGTGTTGGTGTCCTCGTTGCGCTCGCTCGTCGGCGAGGCGACAACCAACGCATCTACGGATGGGCGATGGGTCTGCTCATGGCCGGTCTCCTCGTCGTCTTCCACTTCATCCGTCACCTCATGCGGCCGCCGGTGATCGATGGCTGGGTGATCGCTCAGTCCACGGCGTTCATCATCGTCACCGCTCTGATCTTCGTCGGCTTCAAACCCGGCACACCGCTTCCCGAGACCACCGACGCGCGAGCTCAGGCCGCGTTGCTCGAGCGGGATCGGCGCATGCGCCGAGACCCCCTTCGCCAGTCCAAGAACACCCAGTCAACGAACAAGCAATCCAAGAGCCTCACGACGTCGGTGACTCGTGAAACCTCACGCCACAGGAGCAACAAATGATCGGAAAAATCTCTCGACGAGGCGCCATTGTCATCGTCGGCTTGCTGATCTTCGCAACCCCGGCATACGCCTCTTTGGTCCTGCAGAACTTCATGCAGGCTGACATCCAGGTTGGCGAAGCGTGCTTCGAAAAGGTTGGCGGCGACGACCCCATCGCGTACGTGGGAACCGACGCCGACGACCCGTTCGTCGACTTCTCAAAGGATCCGAACAAGCCGGTCGACCCTGACGTCGTGCAGGTTGACGGTGTGAACCTGCTCGAAGAGCGGCTGACCGTTCGTGGCATGCGCGGCGACCGTGTGATCTACACCGACGTCGTTCGCTACCAGAACAACTGTGAGATCCCGCTGACGATTCAGCTCGTCACCGATGGCGGCAGCGCCACCGGCGACTGGGGTGACCGCTCAGCCCGCGTCTATATCTCGTCCAACGCCACTGCGATCGGCACGAACCCGACGCTCGGCCGTCCGGGTACACCAGCCAGTGGTTGGGATCCGACTCCGATCGTTGTTGAAGCGAACACCGGCGCCATCCCCGGCGCCAACGCTCAAACCGGTGCCGTCGTTGTGGCCCCCGGCCAAGAGGTTCGTGGCGCCATCGTCGTCGCCGCTGGCGTCAACTCCAGCACCACCGGCATCGGCACCATCAACTGGATCGCCGAAGCCGTCAACTAGCGCAAATGTGGAGGGATCTACCGCAAGTTGTTGCGGGGATTCCCTCCGCTTGTTGCGGGTTGGGTGTTGTGGAGGGATTTGCCGCAAGTTGTTGCGGGGTATCCCTCCGCAAAGTCGGCGCTGGAGCGCGGGTTGGGTGTGACGGGGCCTATTCGCCCTTGCCGCCGCCGAGTGCGATCAATGCGGCGAAGCCGGCGAGTGCTTTGCCGAGCGGAATGGGTTCGGCTGGTTTGCCAGCACCTGGTGCGGCGCCGCCTTCGATGAGCTTCAACTCCGCCGCAGTTGGTTCGCCACTGGCGATCGCCAACTGTTCGGCGCGGCTCTCTTCAACCACGGCGTTTACCTCGGCACCCATCAAGACAGCGACGGTCATCAGCTGCAGGAAGATGATCAGCGCAGCGATCGAGCCGAGGATTCCGTAGGACGGTGGCATGCCGCCTGCGAACTGGAAGTAGATGTTGAAGAGCAACACGAAGAGCAGCGCTGCGATGGTTGCGACGATGGCTCCAGGATTGACCCACGGAGTGCGGGGCCGGCGATAGGGCGCGTGCCGGTACACCACGGTGAGGCCAAACATCATGGCAAGCGCAGCGAGCAGCGCCGAGGCGATGCTGATCAACGTCGCCACCACTCCGCTCACGTCGAGCACTTGACCAACGAGGTTCGGCACCGCTCCAAGAAGGAAGCCAAGCACGCCGAGCCCGACGATCGCTCCGATGGTGAGGATGGCTGCGACGAGACGCACCTTCCATCCCTTGCGCTCCTCGGTCGCTTCGTAGGAGAGCGTGATCGTGGCCATCAGCTTGGCTACCGCGCCCGAGGCGGAGAACAGGGCGAGCAGGAGTCCGACCGCAAATGCAACGCCGCCTGAGCTCTTCGAGTCGGCGACGATGTTCTCGATCTGAGTTTTCAAGAGCTCTGCGGTGTCTCGATCCTCGAGCCCCTCGGTCAGCGAGGTGATCTGTTCACCGACGACTTCGGGGTCGGTGACGAGTGAGTACATCGAGATCGCTGCGATGAGCGTCGGCACCAGAGCCAGCACGAGGTAGAACGCAATCCCGGCCGAGATGACGACGAGGTTGTGCTTCTTCAGCCTCTTCGGGATCGTCTTGACCGCAGCGAAGGTGGACAGGCCATCGGCCTTTGCCTTTGCGCGTTGTTCGTCGGTCACCTGGGTGGTGGACACTGCGGTGTCGGTGCTCTTGGTTTCGCGGGTCTTGGTCGCCACGTGGGTCTGCCCTTGTTTCTTGTGCGAGTAGTAGTGCGGTGCGAGCGATTGCTTGCGAGTTGTTGCGTTACGGGATTGCGGAGAACGGTCTTCGGAGAAGACTAGGTGCCAGGCGGCGGTGGGTCAGACGGTGTGTCGGCGGATGCCGTCGGAGCCTTCTTCGGATCAAAGTCCACGATGTGCGCGCCGGTTCGATCGCGGCTGGCGCGTCGTTCCTTGGGCTCGATCGAAACCGTCTTTGGTTGAAACTTGCGCTGCGGGAAGTTGAGACGGTCGATCACAACTGCGATCAACCCGAGGATCATTCCGCCGCCGCACAACAGGAGAATCGTTTGCTGACTCATCGGGCCAACATCATGCCACCTGATTAGCCCACCAACGCGCCGGCGAGCTCCCGCCATGGTTCCATCGGAATCGATTTCCGGTCGGCTTCGAGCACCTGGACGCAGACGTGGTCGGCTCCGGCATCGTGATGGGCCTTCACCCGGCCCAAGACATCGTCGAGTGAACCCCACGCCACGATCGCGTCGACGACGCGGTCGTCAGCGTTGGTCAGTTCCTCTTCGGTGAACCCGTGGCGCATGAGGTTGTTCGCGTAGTTGGGTAGGCCGAGATAGACGGCCATGTGAGCACGAGCCGTTTCCCGTGCGCTCGTTGGATCGGTGT
Source organism: uncultured Acidimicrobiales bacterium (assembly GCA_937925335.1). Taxonomy (GTDB): domain Bacteria; phylum Actinomycetota; class Acidimicrobiia; order Acidimicrobiales; family SZUA-35; genus CALEWY01. The sequence goes on along the minus strand of CALEWY010000007.1, from coordinate 4,219 downwards.
CGAGCACCACCATCTGTTCGGTGGCGAGCAGCTTGTCCGGGCCGATTGCGGCTCGAGCGATCTCGGTGTGTTCGACCGGTACGAAGTAGGGGTGCGCACCGTCGGCCGCCTCGGCGGAGAGTTCGAGCATCTTTGGTCCGAGCGCGGCGAGCACTCGGCTCGGCTTCTCGGCTGGCTCGGCCGCCTTGTACATGGAGGCGTCCATGCGCTCGAGGTACTCGCGCATCTTGGTCAGCGGCTTCGAGTAGTCGTGTTTGCGAACCCACTCGGTGAGGGTGTGGTGGCTCACCCCGAGGCCGAGGAGGAAGCGACCGTCATAGGCCTCGTTGAGGGTGATCGATGCGTTCTGGGTAGTCATTGGATCGCGGGCCCAGATCGAGGCGATTCCGGTGGCGACCTTCATCGAGTTCGACGCCTCGAGCAACATCGACGCAGCGACGAACGGGTCACGGCCGACGGTCTCAGGAATCCACAGACACGGCCATCCCATCTCGTCGAGTTCGGAGGCGATGTCGCGGACCGCCCCGGACGGATGCCCGTCGAGGATTCCGGTCCAGAGCCCAACACTTCCGATGTCGATCGTCATGAACGCTGAACGTACGGCCAGATGATCGTGGTCCGCCAATCCTTCGGGTCGGGGAACTCGCCAGGGTCGGTGATGTAGACCTCCCAAGGACCGCCGTCGGGTCGGAGGCCCTGCTCACTCATCCAGAGATCGAGTGCCGCATGGCTTTCACCGAGCGAGTCGTAGGAACCCTCGTGGGTACCGGTGACGACGTCGCCTCCTGGCATCGTTCCAGCTGCGAGGTCGGGATGCTCGACGGTGCCCGCTGGTTCGGTGAGTGGCACACCCGCTTCGATTTCGTCGAATGCCGCGGTCTGGGATACGTAGCGCACGAACGGTGGACCGGCCATCGCGTGGCCCGCCTCGAGCGCATAGGCATAGGCCATCGGCAGACACTCGCCGATTGCCTCGGCAAGGTTCTCGCGTGCGATTCGTCGCGTGGCCACAATCGTCGGTGTCTCCGTGATCGTTTCGCGAGCGATGTCTGACGTTGGCATGTGCTGGTCCCTCATTCGGTTGATGTGGTGGTTTGAGAATGGTGTTTCGGCGGATCGCTGGAAGCCGTAGAGGCCAACGCACGGCCCGCTCGATTCGATCAATCTGCTGGCGTGGTCGTCGAGCCGTTCTGTTCGTTTTCGGTAGTCACGCGGCCCGACCCTGAAGTGCGCCGTGAACGCCCGGGTGAATGCCTCGTGGCTCTCAAAGCCGGCACGGAGGGCGACATCGATGATTCGCAGATTGGTCGAACGAAGATCGATCGCGCCCCGTTCGAGACGAAGCCGCCGCTGGTATCGATCTGGGCTCTCCCCAACATGCGCGGCGAAGGTTCGCTGCAAGTGATCGGGTGAGAGGTCGACGACCTCACCGGCATCGGCCAGCGAAAGCGGCCGCGTGCTTCGCCTCATCTCGGCAAGGAGAGGAAGGATCCGCTCGGCGCGTGAGTTGTTGGGGGCGGCCACTTGACCATCGTAGAGAACGGTCCAAACCCGGACTTGATGAATCATGCGATTTGGCGTGACTCCCTCGGGCGCCGTTGCATGGAGCTGCCCTGGATGGCGGTCGGTGAACATCCTCGCCTGCTCGAGAGGTGACCGGTGGGCATGTCCACCTCTCGAACGTGAGCGCTCTGCGTGAAAGACTCGCCACCTTGTGTGAAGTGGCGGCTGGGTAACAGCAGCCTTGAGAGCCTCTGGCGGGGCTGGGTGAGGGCACTGGGTGAGTGATTCTGTCTTGATGGGCTCGACGACGCGAACGCGCGCACGGAACGTCGTGCCGCGGACATCGCTCGTGTTGGTGTCGCTGTTGATGGCGCTCAGCGCCGTTGTTGGTGTTTCGGCCGATCCGGCGCAAGCCGTGGTTCCTGCCGGATTCGCAATGGATGCGGTCATCACCGGTCTCGACAAGCCGACCGCCGTCGAATTTGCGCCCGATGGCACGGTTTTTGTCATCGAGAAGCGGGGCCGCGTCCTTCGCTACGACAGCATCAACGATGCAACGCCCACCGTCGTTGCCGATCGTCGTGTGCAGACCCACAACAACGCTGACCGCGGAATGCTCGGCCTCGCCGTGCACCCGAACTACCCAGCAACGCCGTGGATCTACGTGAGTTACGCCCTGGACCAAGCTCCGGGTGGAGGGTCGATCCCGGCCTATGGCAGCGTTGGCGGCAACTCTGATCCATGTCCGAACGGCGGCACGACGGGTTGTCCGGCGCTCAGTCGAGTCGTTCGGTTCAACGGCACGATCTCGAACGCTCCTGAAGCTGTGCTCTTCCAAGGGCACTGCCAACAGTTCAACAACCACACCGTCGGCGATCTGGAATTCGAGTCAGCCAACTCGCTCCTCGTCAGCTTCGGTGATGGGTCGACTGGCTCGTTCGTCGAGTACGGCCAGCGCCAGAACCTCTGCGGTGATCCACCTTCGCCAGCAGGAACCAACCTGGTCTCACCAACGACTGAAGGTGGGCAGGCCCGCTCACAAGACGTGCTGACTCGCAATGACCCGACGGGTGTGCACGGCTCGGTTCTGCGCGTGAATCCAAACACGTTCGCTGCTCGTCCCGAGAACCCTCGATCCGGTGATGCCGAGGCCAACGTGGCTCGCATGATCGGCACCGGTTTCCGAAACCCGTTCCGGATGGCGGTTGACCCTGACACGGGCCGCATCTACGTCGGCAACGTCGGCGGAGCGGGAGCCGAGGAGATCAACCTCATCGAGGGCAACGGCTTCTTCAACAGTGGGTGGCCTTGTTATGAAGGCCAGGGCACAACGCAGAACACGTTCTGGCTCACGACGACAATCTGCCAGACCCTGATCAACTCGGGCGACCACGACGGGCCGCTGTTCTTCTATGGCCGAAACGAACCGATCGTGGCTGGCGAGAGCTGTCCGAACGGTGGCCTTGCAACCTCTGGACTTGCGGTCAACCGTTCCGGATTCGGACCGTCGTCGCTCGACGGTGCGCTCTTCTTCACCGACTTCACGCGGGGCTGCATCTGGTATCTGCCGGAGGGCGGCAATGGCCGACCGAACGCGTCGAACCCGTCGGTGTTCGCGTCTGACGTTGGGGCAATCGTCGACCTGGTGTTCGGCCCGGACGGAAACCTCTACGCGGCCGACATCGCAGGCGGGCGAATCCTCCGCTTCAGCGAGACGGGCGGCAATCGTCCGCCGAACGCTTCGTTCTCCGCGACTCCTCGCAACGGCGAGCCGCCACTTGCCGTCTCGTTCAACGCCGGTGCATCAAACGACCCCGATGGTGACTCCCTCACCTATCAGTGGGACTTCGATGGCAACGGAACAACCGACGCCACCGGCCGAACCGTTTCCCACACCTACACCAACCCCGGCACGTACGCAGCCCGACTGACGGTGCGCGATCCCGGTGGACTGACCGATTCGACGACGAGGACGATCTCGGTCGGCAGCGGCGACATTGCGATCATCGTGGCCGAACCGGCGACGGGACGAATCTTCAAGACCGACGCCATCGTTCCCGCTCGGGCAACGGCGACCTACGCCGATGGCCGCTCCGTGCCGAGCTCTGCCTTCGAGTGGGACTTCGATCTCATCCACTGCATCCCGAACGCGCCGGATGCGTGCCATCGCCACGATCAGGCGACGATCAGCGGTGCTCGCGGCACGTTTGTGATGCCGGATCATGAGTACCCCTCCTACATCGAGGCAACCCTCACCGTCGACCCGCCGGATGCAGCGCCGACAACGCTCGTGTTCGACATCGACTACCGAGTCGTCGATCTCGATGTGGTCACCCAGCCGGCAGGTCTCGAAGTGCTCGTCGGGTCGGCCGAAGAAGACGGGCCGTTCACTCGCGAGGTTGCGATGGACGCCACGACGAACGCGTCGGTTGCCGTCAACCAAACGATCAACGGAACGACGTACTCCTTCGTCGAGTGGCGTTCGGGTGGTCAACGCCTCAGTACCGACCGCTTCGTTGAGCTGTCGATCGACGAGGACTCCACGCTCACCGCTGTCTACTCGAGTGCCGGAGGTCCGGATACGGAGCGTCCGTCGACGCCGACTGGTTTGCGTTCGACCGAGGTGGCGAATGGTGTTCGGTTGTCGTGGAATGCGTCGACGGACAATGTTGGGGTTGTTCGTTACATCGTGTTCCGGTCGACCAATGGTGGGTTG
>CALEWY010000006.1 GCA_937925335.1 uncultured Acidimicrobiales bacterium | reverse complement strand
GATGATCATCGCCGCTGTCACCACGCTAACGCCTCGGATGTCGGTCAGCGATGTCCCGGTGGCTGCGACCGAGCGGCGCAGGCTCGCTTTCGATACCTTCATCTGGGTTTCGTAGTGAGCGATGTCCGCTGCGAACTCGCGGGCAACACCAACGCGTTGCGCAACCATCTCAGCGTCGATCGCAACGCTGTCGAGAATGGTGTTGGCCCTGGTCACGTTCATTCGCTTCGCCATCCCGCCGGGCTCGAGTTCCATCAGCAACGCATGCAGTCGGCATGATGCTTGGCCTTCGAAGCCGTCCCAGATCGCGGTGGCGTGTCGCCAACAGCTTCGACACCTGAGCGTGGTCGTCACCGAGCACACGGGCGAGGCCGTCGGTTCGTAGCGCTGCGATCGCAACCGATCGAGCATCGTTCTTCTGCGCCTTGCCAGATCCCAACAAACGGGTTCGTGTCGACAGCACCGCTGGCAAGTCAACAACGGTTTCGCCTGCTGCGACGAGTTGCTGGGCGAGGAGGTAACCGAGGCCGCGGGCAGATTCGATTGCCCAGACTCGATCCGGAAACGGGCCCGCCCAGGCTCGCAGCTGGTCAGTCTATTTCGCTGACGCTCGGACCCGAATTTCGTCGAGCACGCACTCGGTGTTGTCGATCGCCACAGCGGTGTGTGATGCCTTGTGGGGATCGATACCAATCGTGATGGTCATCTCAAAATGCTCCTTGTCTTGGTTGTGGAACCAAGGGCGGGCACTCCTGATTTGGGTTCGATGAGGTCGCGCCTCTTTCGAGCCACACCCTTGGTCAGAGAAGCCGACCGGCGGACGAATCATGCCTCGCAGAGGCGTCGCCAACGGTCAGGCGTCGAACTTCTCCAGCCATCGACCTGCAACTGCTGCGAGTTGCTCGGTGTCAACCGTGTATCGGCGTTCACGTCCGTGGCGTTCGCAGCGAACAAGCCCGGCATCGTTGAGAACACCCAAGTGCCTTGTCGTCGTCGGCCAACTGCAATCGAAGCGAGACGCGAGTTCTCCTGCTGTCATGGTCCCGCCTCGCACTCGAAGCACGGTGAGAATCTGTCTCCGGGTTCGATGAGCGAGAGCGTGGAATACAGCGTCGATCTGGTCGAGTTCGGACAGACCAAGTGGACGGCCGGTCACCCGTTCGACAGCACACGTTCGAAGTGCGGGAACTCCATCGATGGGCGCCCGTTGCGAGACTCGCAGAGCGGCTCCATTGCTTCCCAGATCTCGGCGACATCTGGATGCTCATGGGCTGTCTCGACTGCTTCTGCGCTTACCCAGTCGAAGATCGAAATAAAGACGGGGCCGTCCGTTCCCTCGTCGGTGCCGATGAACACTTGCTCTGGGGTGTCGTTGACTAGTTCGAGTCGATGCAGGGTCGGCCAGTGGCGGTCGAGCAGCTGACGGAACGGCACAACGTCGTTGGGCTTAACACGAAAGGTGCAGATCACAGTCTCTAGTTCAGTCATGGATTTAGTTAGCCATGTTGCTAAATGATTGTCAACCGCTGCGTCGGACCAGCACACAACGAAGCCTCTTTGTGACGCTGCATAGACCCATAGCCGCTGAGCAGCCTTGCCGATCTGAATGGCTCGGGGCCCTGCCGTCGATGAGTGACATCATGAGGTTCGTGATCGAAGCCGAACAACGATTGCGACGGCAGGCAATCGCAGACTCGCTGAGATTCCGGGCCCCGGACGGTGCTCCTCCCAATGTCGAGGTGTTGGACTCGACGGTGACTGATGGGCACGTGAGGAAACGAATCCGATTCGAAGTCAGCGACGGCGACATCGTGCCGGCCTTCCTCTTCGAGCCGACTACGCCGGAACCCGGTCCAGGTGTGGTGGTGTTTCACCAACATGCTTCTCAATGGCATCTCGGCAAGTCAGAAGTCGCGGGATTGAAGGGCAGTCCTTGGCAGGCGTTCGGGCCCGAGCTGGCAAGACGCGGAATCGTCGTGTTGGCCCCGGACTCGATCGCGTTCGAGGACCGACGACACAACATCACCGGCACCGACCCGGACGAGAACGACTGGCTCCAGCACTACAACGAGATGGCCTATCGGCTGCTGCATGGCGACACCCTGATGCACAAAGTCCTCTCCGATGCCGCCGATGCGATGTCGGTGCTGATCGAGCTCGATCGCGTCATTAGCTCTCAGGTCGGCGTGCTCGGTCACTCCTACGGCGGCAACACCGTGCTCTTTCACGCAGCAGTCGACTCACGTGCTCGGTTCGCCGTCGCGAGCGGCGCAGCCTGCTCGTTCCGCACCAGAATCACCGAACGTACAGGCATTGAGATGTCGGAAGTCATCCCAGGGTTCCTCACCCAATTCGATATCGAAGACCTTGTGAGGGCGATGGCTCCCAACCCAGTGCTGTTGATTTCGGGCAAGGATGACAAGTACTCGCGTGACACACCCGCCGTGATGCGCAAAGCCGTAGACACCTACCGAGCACATCGGGCAGAGGCAGCGCTCAAAGGCTTCCACTACGCAGGCGGGCACGAGCTCGATGAGAGTCGCTTCAATGCCATTGTCGAATGGACCGTGTCCACAGCGACCGCCCGATAGCGCTCGCTCGGAGATCGCCTCGTCCGCTATCCCTCGAGGAACTGCTCGAGGCGGTCGAGCCGAGCGTTCCACCGACTCGTGGTGTTCGACAACCATGCCGAGGTGTCGGCGAGCGCAGTGCGGTCGATGGAGAACAACACCGCCCGTCCATCTCCTTTACGAGTGACGAGTCCAGCGCCCTCGAGCGATGCGAGGTGTTTCGAGACACCTTGGCGGCTGATCGCAACGTGCTCGGACAGCGCTGATGCAGTGAGCGGCCCGCGCTGACTCAACAAGTCGAGCACGCGACGCCGCGTGGGATCTGCGAGCGCCGCGAGACCAGCGCTGCGGTCTGGCCCTTTGCTCATACGCCTGCAAGCACCCGAGCCGACATCGTGGCGACGTGCTCCCCGTTCGGCACGGGGCGTTCGGTGACGACGAGCCGCGAGCCAGATTCGGTCGACTCCACATCGAGCTCGACCCGCGTCGGCGCATCGAGCTCCGATGCCCAGCGGAAGACGAGACGCCGTGGCGGGTCCACCTCTTCGACATGGATGTAGGCAGCGCCGTCCGGCTCGTTGGCAACGCCATCTGCACCGGGGCTGGCTGGAATGTCTGCGTCCCACCATTCGCGCAGCTGATCCGGATCGGCGATCGCTTCCCACAACCGACCGGCGTCCGCATCGAACTCTCGCTCGATTCGAACTGTTGAGGCTTCGGTCGCAGCGTCGTCTTCGTTCATCCGAGCCAGCATAGACCAAAAGCAACCACTGAGTTGCACTAGGTTCAACCACCGCCTACGGTGCAACCACTTAGTTGCACCTACCGGAACGGGCTCCGGATGCACACACACGCCGACTCACGCCGAGTCGGAACCGATGGGAGTCTCATGGACCTAGCCGATGAACTGACGGATCGCCTACTTCGATCCAGAGTGCTCACGCTCAACCAATCGATCGACGATGAGATCGCGGCGATACTGACCGCTCAGCTTCATCTCCTCGAAGCCGAAGATCCGCGGCGCGACATCCGCCTCTTCATCAACTCGCCCGGCGGATCGGTCACCGCCGGGTTGGCGATCTACGACACGATGCAGTTCATTTCATGTGACGTGATCACGATCGCCTCCGGGCTCGCTGCCTCGATGGGCCAAATTCTGCTGTGCGCTGGTGCGCCGGGGAAACGATTCGCCTTCCCGAACGCCTCGATCATGATGCATCAGGGTTCAGCCGGCTTCGGAGGAACCGCGGCCGACATCGCAATTCAGGCTGAATACCTCGCGACGACGAAGGAACGAATGAACGAACTCCTGAGCCTTCATACGGGTCAAGACATTGAGACGATCGAACGCGACAGCGATCGAGACAACTGGTTCGATGCCGAACGAGCACAGTCCTACGGGATGGTCGACCACGTCGTTGGCGATCGGCTCGAACTCGATGCAATCCTCGCCCGGCTTCTCACCGGAGCGGACGCACAGCCGGGATTCGCCCGATGAGCCTTCTCGTACCCTCCGTCATCGAAACAACCCAGCGCGGCGAACGCCACTTCGACCTCTACAGCCGGTTGCTCGCCAACCGAATCGTGTTCGTCGGCCAGCCCATCGGACCCGATCTTGCCAACTTGGTCTGCGCCCAACTGCTTCATCTCGCCGCCGAGCATTCGAGCGGGATCTCGCTGTATGTCAACGCACCCGGCGGCGACCCGATGGCGATGCTCGCCATCTACGACACGATGTGCCACATCGACCCGCCCGTCTCAACGATCTGCTTCGGCCAGGCCACATCAGCCGCTGCCGTTCTGGTCGCAGCCGGTGAGCCAGGAAAGCGGCTGGCACTCCCCCACGCCCAGTTCCTACTTCATCAGCCAGCGGCTCAAAGCCAAGGCCAGATCAGTGATCTTCTCTCCCAATCAGCCGAGGTGGAACGCCGCCGAACGCTGGTGGATTCGATCTTGGCCCGCCATACGGGACACAGCGCGGAGAAGATTCGAGAGGACACAGACCGCGATCTGTTGCTCGATGCTCACCAGGCACTCGACTACGGATTGATCGACGAGATCCTCTAGCAGGGCCACCTCGAGCCCCGGAAGCGGAGCTGATCGCCGCAAGAACTTGCGGGATATCCCTCCGTAAACCCACGACCGGCGGAAGCGGAGCTGATCGCCGCAAGAAGTTGCGGGATATCCCTCCACAAACCCACGGCCAGCGCCAGCGGAGCTGATCGCCGCAAGAAGTTGCGGCATATCCCTCCGCAAACGGTGCGGTGCCTCGTTCGCGGGCGTTGTGAGCCCTAGCGAACAAGGCCAAGCAACTCGAAGAGTTGCCGGCTACTGGCCGCCCTTTTGGATGTAGCTCTTCACGAAGTCTTCGGCGTTCGTCTCGAGGACGTCGTCGATCTCGTCGAGAAGGTCGTCGAGGTCAGCCTTTAGTTTCTCGCCAGACTCACTCTTCGCTGGGGCCTGCTCGGCCTTCGCTGCGTCCCGGCGAGGACTGGGCTTTTTGATCTGCTCACGTTCGGCCATGTTCTGCTGTCTCCTAGGCCCCGAGCTTGTCGAGGAGTTCGTTCACGGTGCTTGCTTCTTCCAGAATTGCACCAACGTGTTCAACGGTACCGCGACCGGGCTCCAGCATTGGTACGCGGCGCAGAGGATCATCGCCGACGTCGAACACGATCGAGTCCCAATTGGCTGCGACCACGCTCGAAGCGAACTTCTGAAGGCACTTGCCTCGGAAGTACGCACGAGTGTCCTCAGGCGGTTCGTGGCACGCCTCAAGAGCGTCCACGTCGTCGACGAGCGTTTCAAGACCAGCCCGAGCCGCGAGCGACTTCGTTGGCCGAAGGTCGTGATATTGCAGGTCGAGGGCACGAAGCCGAGGGTCGTCCCAGTCGCAATCGTGGCGTTCACGGAAGCCTTCGAGGATCCGCTTCTTCGCAACCCAATCGACCTGGGCGGCAACCGAATCCGGGTCGGACTCGAGCCCGGTCAGTACCTGTTCCCAGCGTTCGAGAATCATGTTGCCGACCTCGTCACCGCCGACGGATTCAAGACCGTGGCTCTGCGACCATTCCTTGGCCTGGGCCAGGAGGTCGAATTGCACCTCGAGCGCCGTCATCGTCTTGCCGTTGTCCATCTCGAGCGGCGCTCGGAGGGTGAGGTCATGGCTGACCTGGTGCATCGTCGGCACCGGATCGGCAAGTGGATGCATCCGCTCGAGAGCGTGATCCTCAAGCATTGCAAACAGGATCGATGACGTTCCGACCTTCAAGAACGTGGCGACTTGAGCGAGGTTGGCATCGCCAACGATCACATGGAGGCGGCGATAACGCTGGCTATCGGCGTGCGGCTCATCACGGGTGTTGATGATCGGGCGCTTCAGCGTGGTTTCGAGGCCAACCTCTTCTTCGAAGTGCTCGGCTCGCTGGGTCAGCTGGTAGGGGATGTCCTGTTGGGTCAGACCCGGAAGCTCAGTGCCGACCTTGCCCGATCCGGTGAAGATCTGGCGGGTGACGAAGTGAGTTGTCGCACCCGTGATGATCTGGCCGAACGGCAAGAGTCGGTCGAGAAGATAGTTCTCATGTGTGCCGTAGGCGTTGCCCTTTCGATCGGAGTTGTCCTTGTAGAGGATCAGTTCCTGGCCAGGCGGCAGCGCTGCGTCAGCCTGGACCATCGACTCGACCGCAATGAGTTCGGCGGCCCGGTCATAGAGCACGATCGACAACGCATCACGACATTCGGGCGTCGAGATCTCCGGGTGTGCATGATCGACGTAGTAACGAGCGCCGTTGGTGAGAACCGCGTTGACGAGATGAGTCTCGATCTCGGGCGGCATGGCGAACTCGGGCGGCAGATAGTCCCGAGCGTCGGCGCCTGGCATCTCATCGACGAAGTCCCAGGCGATGGGTGACGTGCGGTCGTCGAGGCCGCCGGGTTGGTTGCCGACGTATGCGTTGATCAGCAACGACGAAGCCGAAACCGGGTTCCACTCGCTGGTACCACGCACCATGATTCCGAGTTCGGTTTCGATCCCGACGATCTTGGGAAGGGCCATTCGGTGATCCTAGGACCCAACCCTCGCCGATCGAGACCCGGCGGGAGAAACGACGAGCGTTGTGCCACACTCTCGACCGAGGCCCGCCATAGCGAGGCCCACCGGAACGAGGTTGGAGGGAACCATGTCGTTCGTTGAGAGTGTGAAACAGCTGCCCGGAGTCGTGAAGGGAGCGGGGATCTGCGCGCTCTTGGGATTCGTGATCTCGCTGTCGTCGAGCTCGTCATCCACCGTCAACGGCACAACGGTGAGCTGCAGCCATTTCGATCTCGCCGCAGTGTTCTTCGGAGGTATGGCGATCGTGCTCGGCGGCGCTGGCCTTCGAACCGACACCTTCGGCGTGGCGAACACCGTGCCGCGAATCGTGAGCGGTGTGTCGATCGCCGTCGGTGTTCTTCACCTGCTGCGAGGCTTCGGCGTCATCTTCGGCCCGTGCTAGCTGGAGCCCGCTGAGCGAGACCGCGATCGCGACATGAACTCGATCGTTACAAGTACTGGCCGGTTTGGACCTGTTCGATGGTCCGGCCGCCGGTCTTGTCGCCGTCTTGGCCGACGAGCGTGCGCACGTAGACGATGCGCTCGCCCTTCTTGCCGGAGATCTTGGCCCAGTCGTCGGGGTTGGTCGTGTTCGGCAGGTCTTCGTGCTCTTTGTATTCCTGCGTGACCGAAGCCAGCAGGTCTTCGAGCTTGATGCCCTTCTCGCCAATGTCGAGGAAGCGCTTGATCGCGAGCTTCTTCGATCGACGAACGACGTTCTCGATCATGGCGCCAGAGGAGAAGTCACGGAAGTACAGGACTTCCTTGTCGCCGTTCTGGTAGGTCACCTCGAGGAAACGAGTGTCGTCGTCACGGCGATACATGAACTCGACGGCGGCGTCGACCATCTTCTTGAGCGCCGCCTCCATGGAACCAGCACTCTCGATCTCGCTGGGGTGAATCGGAAGATCACCGGTGAGATAGGTGGAGAAGATCTTGCTCGCTGCGACCTCTTCGGGTCGCTCGATCTTGATCTTCACATCGAGACGGCCGGGGCGCAGGATTGCGGGGTCGATGAGGTCCTCACGGTTGGAGGCGCCGATCACGATCGTGTTCTTGAGGGTCTCAACACCATCGATCTCAGCCAGAAGCTGCGGCACGATCGTTGACTCGATGTCGGAGCTAATGCCCGAACCACGCGTGCGGAAGAGGCTCTCCATCTCATCGAAGAAGATGATGACGGGCATGCCCTCTTCGGACTTCTCACGAGCTCGCTGGAAGATCAAACGAATCTGACGCTCGGTCTCACCGACGTACTTGTTGAGCAGCTCAGGACCCTTGATGTTCAAGAAGAAGCTGCGTGCTTCGCTATCGCCGGAAACCTCAGCGACCTTGCGAGCCAGCGACGCAGCAACCGCCTTGGCGATCATGGTCTTGCCACAACCGGGAGGGCCGTAGAGCAAGATGCCCTTTGGAGCCGGCAGGTCGTGCTCGGTGAAGAGATCGGAGTGGAGGAATGGAAGCTCCACCGCATCCATGATCTCTTCGATCTGGTTTTCGAGCCCGCCGATGTCTTCGTAGCGAACGTCCGGCACCTCTTCGAGCACGAGATCTTCGACCTCGGCCTTTGGGAGCTTCTCGATCAACAGCGACGAACGGGTGTCGAGGAGCATGGAGTCGCCGCCTCGGATCGCTGATCCAATGAGGTGCTCGGCCAGTTCGGCCACGCGCTCTTCATCACCGCGACCGACGATCACGGCGCGCAGGCCGTCTTCGAGCATCTCCTTGACCGACACAACCTCGCCGGCCTTTTCGGGTCCACGAACCTTGACGACGTTGAGTGATTCGTTGAGAACCACTTCGGCGCCACGCTCAAGCTCGGCTTCTTCAATGCCTGGGTGCACCTGCACCCGCATCTTGCGGCCGGAGGTGAAGACGTCGGCGGAATCGTCGTCGTTCATGCCGAGGAACGTGCCGTAGGCGCTCGGCGGTTGGGTGAGCTTCTCAACCTCTTCGCGCAGCGCTGCGATGTGATCGCGAGCCTCTCGCAAGGTGTAGGTGAGCTTTTCGTTCTGGCTCACCGCTTGGGCTAGCTGGCCCTTGGTGTCGAGCAGGCGCTCTTCAAGGATGCGCACTCGCTTCGGTGCGTCCTGAAGACGGCGACGGAGAGTGACAACCTCTTCCTCCATCACCTTCAACTGCTCTTGCAGCTCGGCCATCCCCGCCTCATATGCAGAGAGCCGACGTTCGTACTCGGACTTGTTGATCGCCCGACCTCCTGGTGCGTGGGGCGTGACTTGCGAGACTACCCCACCCATCGGCCAGGCGGAGAACGGGATAAGCGAATGACCTAGGTCATCTCTGGGCCGACCGCGTGGACCAGAAACGCCAAGACCCGGGCTTCGTCTCGCCAAGCGGCGTACCGGCCGCTCGAGCCGAAGTGGCCGGCACCCATCTCGACTCGCAGCGCAATCGGTTCGTCCGACGTCGTGTGCTCACGCAGGGCCAACACCCACTTCGCCGCCTCCCAGAACCCAACTCGTGGATCGTTCACGCCGCAGGTGGCCAGGATCGTCGGATAGGGCTTCGCTCCGACGTTCTCGATCGGGGCGTAGGCCCGCATCGATTCGTACACCTCTTGAGACTCAGCCGGGTTCCCCCATTCCTCGTATTCTGGAATGGTCAGCGGCAGCGTCGGGTCGAGCATCGTGTTCATGACGTCTACGAAGGGCACCTCGGCAACCGCTGCGCCGAACAATTCTGGCGCTCGATTGAGGGCCGCTCCGACGAGCAAGCCACCCGCTGACCCACCTCGGATGGCGAGGTGTGGCGGATCGGTCAGACCAAGCTCGATCAGGCGTTCGGCCACGGCGACGACATCACCAAAGGTGTTGTGCTTGTGTTCGAACTTGCCGTTCTCGTACCAATCACGCCCGAGCGCACCGCCCCCTCGAACGTGAGCGATGGCGAACACGAAGCCTCGGTCGAGCAGCGATAGCCGGGCGACCGAGAAGGCAGGATCGATGGTGATCTCGTAGGCGCCGTAGCCGTACAACACGGCGGGGCCCGGTCCATCCGGACGGTCCTTCGCCGCGACGAGGCTGATCGGCACGCGAGTGCCGTCCGGAGCCGTCGCCCACTCTCGCCATGTGACGTAGCGATCGGAGTCGAAATCGCCGAGAACCTCTTGTTGCTTCAGCGTCGTTCGCTCGCCGGTTGCCAGGTCGATCGTCATCACCGATCCGGGCGTGACCATCGATCCGTAGCCGAACCGGAGAATCGATGTGTTCGTCTCAACGTTTGTGCCGTTCGAGACCGTCGACACGGCTTCGGGCATCTCGATCACCGATAGCTCGCCAAGACCGGCGTCGGTCCACGTTGCGTGGCGCATCCGGCTGACACCTTCGAATCGTTCGAAGACGATCAGGTGTTCATCGAACGCTTCGAGTCCGGTGATCATCACATCTGGGTGTTCGGCGACGAGTTCGACCCAGTTGTCCGCAGTGGTCGCGTCATCCGGGGTCACCATGAGCCGGAAGTTCTTTGCGCCGTCGTTCGTGATCACGACGAACTGATCGCCGCGGTGGGCGGTGCCGTATTCGATGCCATCGCGGCGCGGCTGCAAACAACGGGGCTCGGTTTCGGGAGCGTCAGCAGGGATGACCCACGCCTCGTCGGTGATGCTCGACGAAACGCCGATCTGGATGAACGAATCGTCTCGCTCCAAACCAACGCCGCAGTTGAAGCGCTCGTCTGGTTCTTCGAACACGAGGCGATCGTCGGCACTGTCAGAACCAATGCGGTGATGCCAGACCTGGTGGGCACGGTGGGCCTCGTCGGCCCGCATATAGAAGAACGATTCGTTGTCGAGCGCCCAGGCCGAACCGTAGGAGACATCGTCGATCACATCGCCGAGATCGGTGTTGGTCGCAAGGTCTCGCACCCGCAGCGTGAACCGCTCGTCGCCGTCGTTGTCGACGGCATAAAGAAGGCGGCCATGGTTCGGCGACACATCGAACACGCCGATTTCGAAGTACTCCTGATCACCCGCTTCGACGTTCTCGTCGAACACGATCTGCTCGGCGCCCGGCTCACCGTCGTCCCCGAGCTTTTGGCGGCAGTGGATGCCGTAGCTCTTTCCTTCTTCGGTTCGGCCGTAGTAGCGCCAGCCGTCCTTCTCGACGGGCACGGAGAGGTCGGTCTCTTTCACCCGGCTCTTGATCTCGTCGAAGATCGCGTCCTGAGTTGCGAGCGTCGGCTCGAGCAACGCCTCGGCATAGCGGTTCTCCGCCTCCAGGTGCTCGGTCACCGATGGGTCGTCGTCGACATTGCGAATCCAAGCGTGAGGATCGATGACGGTTTCGCCGAACAGGGTTCGCTCGACCGGACGAGGCTCGGGCCGTGGAGGCTGGATGGTCCGGGACGGGCCCGACGCTTCTGAGTCGTCTGAAGCAACCGGTTCCGAGCTATTTGCATGAGATTCCGTCATTGCCGCCAGGCTACGTTTGGCGGCCATGACTGACTCCTCCGCTCCGCGGTCGTTTCCCCAGACGTTCTTTCAGCCCGAACCCGGCGCATGCCAGATCCTGCTGGTTCGCCACGGTCAGTCGGCTCCATACGTCGAGGGCCAGCCGTTCCCGCTCGTCGACGGACAGGGTGATCCGCCTCTGTCCCCACTTGGCGAGTGGCAGGCCGAACAGGTCGGGATTCGACTCGCCGACGAGCCGATCGACGCCATGTACTGCTCAACCCTGCAGCGCACGGCCCAGACCGCCGCACCGGCCGCGGCTCGCCTTGGACTCGACGTGACCGTCGACGCCGATCTGCGTGAGATCAACCTCGGCATCGGCGAGGGCGGCATGTTCCGCCAAATGGTGGCTGACGGCCACCCGGCCGTGCTTGCGATGCGAGAGAAGCAGGATTGGGGTGAGGTGCCCGGCGCCGAAACGAACGCGATCTTTGCCGGCCGCACCGTCGGCGCCATCAAGCGCATCGCTGCCGCCCACCCCGATCAACTCGTCGGGGTGTTCTGCCACGGTGGCGTGGTCGGCGCCCTGCTCGGGCATGCCGTTGGGCGCCAGGACTTCACCTTCAATGGTGCACGCAACGGCTCGATCAGCCACATCGTTGTCACCCCCGATCAATGGATCATCAGGGTCTTCAACGACGGGGGCCACGCCGGCCCACTCACCGCCGACGTCGACCCACCAACCTGAGGGGTCGGGTCTCGATTGTTCTGAACTCGGTCTCGACACCACTGTTTCAGGCCGAACTGGGCCCCAAAACGAGCGGCCGCAAGCCTGGCGTCAGGCTTGGCCGTACCTCAGAACTGGCCGCACCTCAGAACTGCACTTGGTGATCGGCCAGCAGTTTCGTGACCTTTGCTTCGTCGACCTTCTTCACGAGTCGATTCGATTCGTGAATGTCGCGAACGGTCTTCGACAGGGCGATCGATGAGGTGGCCAGCATCACAAAGCTGAGCGCCATAAAGCCGCGCTCCCAGGGGCCGACGGGCAGAAAGAAGATGCCTGCTGCTCCGGCGATCACCGAGCCGCCAAAAGCCAGCCAGACCTGAGCAATCCAGGCGGCACTGTGAAGTTGTTGTTGGTCGGGTTCGTAATCCATACCCAAACCATCGACGAATCGCGGTGAACGCACGATGCGGCCTCTCCCCCAACGTCGTCTGGGGTCCCCCACGTCGAACACCCCCGTTGCAGCGTCATTGGAGCTTTCGGGGAGTTCCGCCCTTTCCGCCCTGCGTCACGTACGGTAAGGTCGGCCACACTGAATGTGGTGAGTGGACCAGTCAGAGCAGTGGTCGGGCAGACCTCGGAATGGCGATGGCGGAGACGTTGTGGAGAGTTCGATTCAGGGCGGCTGCGGCCGTCCTGTTTGTCGCAGTAGCGGGATTGACGCTGCTGGATCTTCTCGCGCGTCCTGAGCTTGGCGACAACTCCGCCACGTTGACCGCTCTCGTGCTGGTCTTCGGCGCAGCAGCGGTCGTTGCCGCTCTACTTCCGTGGGAGCGCTGGTCGAAGCTGGTTCGCCTCATCCCGCCCGCAGCCGTGCTCGGCGCAACGCTGATCGCTGTGTCGGCCACCGATGCTGCGGCCACGTCCTATGCGCCGGTCTCGCTCACGATCGTCGCCGTCTTGGTCACCGGCTACATCGGATTCACAACCTCACCGGGGTGGGCACTGGGCGCGAGCCCATTGATCCTGGTCGCGCTCCTACTCGCCCGGCAGTCCCAACCCAACCGAGTCAGCCTCATCCTTCCGCTCGTCGCGGTTCCCGTTGCGGCGCTCACCGCCGAGCTCATCTCATTGCTTTCCTATCGCCTCGAACGAGGCGACGGCCTTAGTCGCAGGCGGGCCGATCGTCTCGGTCGACTCGAAGACGTGCTCCGCCAATTCCGGCGCCCGGGCACACTCACCGAAGCCGCCAACCAGGTCGCCAAAGCGGCGATCGACATCTTCGATGTCGAACGATCCACCGTGGTGCTGCGAGACTCCGCCGGTGGATTGATTCCCGTCAGCATCGGCCCGTCCACCGACCGCGAACCCGACGCTGTCACCGCCGATCTCGTTGCCGAAACCATCCTCGGCGACACACCACGCCTCGTCCCCACCGGGTCAAACGGAACGATGCTCGTTCTGCCTCTTCCGGCTCAAGACGCGCCCGCCGGCGCTGTTCTCGTGTATCCGGTGCCGACGGACGACCCCGACTTCACGATCGACCTCGCACGCCTCTTCAGCGTGCAGGTGAGCATCGCCATCGAGCACCTTTTCGTGATCGACGAACTCAACAAGGCGACCACTCGGGACGCGCTCACCGGCATTGGCAACCGCCGCCATGCCGATGCTCTGCTCAAATCGCTCCAGGCTGGCGATGCGCTCGTCCTGCTCGACCTTGATTTCCTCAAGACGGTCAACGACACCCTCGGCCACGCCGCTGGCGACCAGGTGCTCCAGGAATTGAGTGCGCACCTTCGCACCGTCCTGCGTGACTCCGATACCTCTGCCCGTCTTGGCGGCGATGAATTCCTCGTCGTCGCACGACGCGCCCACGCCGATCCCCTCGCTGTTGCCGACCGAATTCTCGCAGGCTGGGTTGGCAAGGGCGGCCTCACCACACTCTCCGCCGGTGTTGCCTTGCACGACGCCGACGTCTCGGTGAGTGAAACGTTCGACCGAGCAGACTCCGCGCTCTACGGCGCAAAACGAGCCGGCAAGGACCAGGCAAAGCTCTGGCAGCCAGAAGACTCCGACGGCCCAGCCAACCCAGGAACTGACGTCGCAGCGCCGAGCACGTAGTGTCACAAGCGGACCGACCGACGCCCCAATGATCGAATTCGAGGACTCCGATGACTGACGTTGCCGACCCACAGACCGAACCAGCCCCCGTTTTGCGGGGCCTTCCCCGGCCAAAGACGTTCGACAACGTCGAAGACGAACGGCTCGAGCGCAAGCAAAAGCTCGCTGCCTCATTCCGACTCTTCGGGCGCTTCGGCTTCGACGAAGGCGTCGCTGGCCACATCACAGCGCGCGACCCAGAAGATCCCGAGCGCTTCTGGGTGAACCCCTTCGGCATGAACTTCAAGCACATCAAGGTGTCTGATCTCATCTGCGTCGACCACAACGGCGACGTCGTCGTCGGCGACCGCCCCGTCAATGGCGCAGCGTTCGCCATCCACTCTCGGGTCCACCTTGCTCGGCCCGACGTGATCGCCGCTGCGCACTCCCATTCGATCTACGGGAAAGCCTGGTCGGCCTTCCGTCGTCCACTCGATCCGCTGACCCAAGATTCGTGCGCGTTCTACGGCGATCACGCCGTGTTCGACGACTACACGGGTGTGGTGCTCGACCTTGATGAGGGCGACCGAATCGGCGCCGCCCTTGGCGACGGCAAAGCGGCCATCTTGTCGAACCACGGCAACCTCACCGTTGGCCACACCGTCGACGAAGCCGTCTACTGGTTCATCACGATGGAGCGTTCGTGCCAGGCTCAGCTGCAGGTCGAGGCCGCCTCGGTCAACCACAAGCCAGTCCTGATCGAACACGAGATGGCGCTGCACACCGCTGGCCAGGTCGGTAGTCACAACGCCGGCTTCTTCAGCTTCCAGCCGCTCTTTGATTGGATCAGTCGAGAAGAGCCGGATCTCTTCGACTAGCTTCTCGCAAGATTGGCTTCAGATTCGGGGCCACCAACATCAACGACTGACGAGGGCGGCGCCTGATGAAGAAGCTCCTGATCCCAATCGTGATGATCCTGCTCGGGGTCGCATCGATCGCAACGGCTTGGGGTGCTCCGACCAAACTCGGCGAGCTTCCGTGCGCGGCCGACGTCAGTGACGAATCAGGTCTCGTCAACGACGACGGTTGCATCATCTCCGATTCAGCGCTTCGAGAGTGGCAGGACGAACCATCTCTTCGATGGGATCGCATCATCGGATCACTGCTGATCCTGGCGGCGATCCCGACGTTCATCGTGTTGTTCATTCTCTCTCGGCGTTCAGCCAAGAAGGAACGCCAGCAGCAGATCCCGCCGCCGGCCTAACCGCTGGCTGGCCTCAGGCCTCAGCCGCCGTCGGCAAATCGCTGACACCGGGGTGAAGTTCGACGATCGCGGCGTCAACTTCTTCCTTCACGCCGCCGAGCGCCAACACGTTCAGCACACCTTGACCGTTCTGCAAGATATCGATCAGCTCGTCACCACTTCGGGTCACGACAGACTTCGATCCGTTGATCACCAGGTTGGCCGAGGCAATGTCCTCGTTGAGCTGTTCACGCAGGTAAGCGAACACGTCGCGCACCGACTCAAGCTTGAGACCAGAGTCGAGCAACGACTTGATCACCTTGAGTTCGAGGAGATCTTGGTAGGTGTAGCGGCGACGGGTTCCCGAACCGGACGCATCAGCCGCACTCGGACGGATCAGATCGGTCCGAGCCCAGTAATCGAGCTGTCGGTACGTGATGCCAACGATTTCAGCCGTTCGTTTACCGCTGTAGGTCTCGCTGGTCGACATGAGGATCTCGGTTCTTTGGGGGCGATATCGCTGGAACGTGGTTTCGTGTCTCGAACCGTAGATCCTTCACGTCGCGAAGTCACGACGGTGAAATTACAGGCTTGCTACCTTCGAGGCATGCAGATCGTACGAACTCTCGCGCGAAGAGTCAACGACCCACCACAATGAGCGCGAACCCCACACGCTCGCGAACTCAGGGATGACCACCGACGAGCGCAGCCCCGAACACGAGGACGAACACCGAAACGATCGCGGCGGCGAACCCGACGACGAACACATCGAGCTCTTGACTCAACTCGTCTCGACGAGCTTCGGGTCGCAAGCCTCGATTACTGACATCACCGATGCCGGTGAGGGTCGCGGCGTGTTCTCCCAGGTCCGGCGTGTTGGCCTGGCCGGTGCCCCCGTCGAAACAGCCATCGCCAAGCTCACCGCAGGGTCAAACAGCATCGCTGCGATCGCCGGAGGGGCGGTCAGCCGGGAGAAGCTGGCCTACACCGATCTGCTCCCAATCCCCGGCGTCGCCACACCAACGCTCTACGGCATCATCGATCACGACCTCATCGGCCACGATGCTTTCGATCACGATGCCGTTGACCAAAGTGGGGCGTCGTCATTCTTGCTGGAAGACCTCGCCACGTGTCGACGAGTCGATCAGCTCGACGGATTGCCGATCGCCGACACACTCGCCGCTGTTGAGGCGCTGGCCGCAGTACATCAACACTTTGAGGCGTCACCTCCGACGGCACTTCGCCGAGCGACGCCGAGCACGTTTCCGCACGCAGCCCTGGCCGCCGGCCACGCCGCGCTCTCGGCGCGTTGGGGCTACGACACGGCGGTCACCGGTCCCTTCGGTGAGATGCTCGATCATCGGGCGGCGTTGGTTGACCGTTTTGGCGAACTCGACGCGACCCTTTGCCACGGCGACCCACGAGCAGACAATCTCGTTTTCGCACCCGACGGCTCCGTCGTGCTGTTCGATTGGCAACAGATCGCCGTCCAAGCCGGCGAAGCGGATGTTGCCTGGCTACTCGCAACAAGCCTCGAGCCATCGACCCGAGCCGAGGTGTTGCCACAAGCGATCGAGCGGTATGCCGCCCGACGCAGCCGTTCGATCGAGCACGTCACCGAACAACTCCGCACGTCGTGGATCTTGCCCGGCCTCTCCGTGCTCTTCTTGGCACAGCTCCAAGCAGACACACCGAGAACGGAGCAGTTCATTCGCACCAGCATCGAACGAATCTCTGCTGCCCTCGCTGACAGCGGCCTGTTCTGACGGCACTGACGACGTCACACCTGGGGCGACCAACGTCGCGAGAGCCCGAGGGAGCTCCCTGAGAGGCGTGGGCCGTCGTTACGTTGCGTTGCTGAGAGTCAGGAAGCGAAGTCGTCGGGATTCACAGCGTCGAGGAACTGGCGGAGTTCCTCAACCATCTGCTCTTCCTCGTCTTCGTTCTCTTCATCCTCTTCGATGCCGGCGTCGTCGACGAGCGCTTCTTCGGCAAAGATCGGCGTGCCCGCTCGAACGGCCAAAGCGATCGCATCCGACGGGCGGGCGCTCATCGTGAGCACTTCGCCGGTTGCATCTCGCAACAACAGGTCGGCATAGAACGTGCCATGGCGCAGGTCGGTGATCACCACCTGCTCGAGCGTGGCTCCGAGCTTCTCGATCATTTCCACGAACAAGTCGTGGGTCATCGGGCGGGCGGTCGCTGTCTCCGACAGCGCGAGGTCGATCGCGTGCGCCTCAGGACCACCGATGTAGATCGGCACTGTCCGGCGGGCTCCACCGACTTCGCGTAGTAGGAGAATCGGCGCGCTCGCAGGCATCTGCACCCGCACGCCGACCAACTCCATCTCGATCGTCATTCCGTCAGACTAACCGCGCTGGCTCGGGAGCTGCGTGCGAACTCGCTGACGCATGAGAATTGCGCGCAAGCTGGCGGCGAGTTCCACCAGGTCATCGAGTGTTTCGACGGACTTTCGACGAAGTTCAGGATCTCGTCGATGCATCATCGGTTCGACGACTTGGAACAACATTTCGACTTCTCGCTCAGCTCCGACGCGGAACGTGCGGAGGTGCCTGGCTTCGAGTCCATAACTGTCGAATTGGGCGGCGAGGCGAGCGATCATGAGCGCCTCGCCGTCGTACAACATCGTGGGGCCGACCTCGCGGCCAGACAGCAGACCGAATCGTTCGAGGTCGAGAATCATCGACATCGCGCAGCCCGATGCTTCGGCCAGCTCTTCCTTTGTGAGCGCAACGTCGAGATCGATGTCGTCCTCGGAGCCATCGCCCTGGCCTCGTCGTTCGGTGACGTGTTGAGAGGCGCGAACCGCGGCAGCTGCCTTCTCTACGGTCTTCGGTGCTGCGCCTTCGGCGGGAGAAGAAAGCACCTCTTCAACCGAGATCCGGTGCGAATCATCCACTTCAGGTGTGGCTTCGAGAGCGCTCATCTCAACGGCGCTCACATCGTTGGCGCTCACATCAACCGCACCTGCGGCGCCAGTATTCACGTCACGAGCGGAGTCAGAACCGTCACCCGAATCTGGTGCGCCGCTCGAATCAGCGACGATCGTGATGCCATCGTTCGAGGCGGCATGACGACTTCCGGCGGAACCACTACCGGCCTCGGAGCTGGCGGCCGAGCCGTCCACAGCGGTTCCAGCAGCATCGGGGTTGGGCGCATCGTCGAGAGCGAGGACTGATTGGGCACCAACGGTCGAGCCGCTCCCAATCGAAGCCTCGCCGCTCTCAAGGCGATCACGAATGACCTTCAACGGGAGATAGTGATCGCGTTGCTGGACGAGGATCCACTGGAGTCGTTCGAAGTCGCTCTCGTAGAACCGGCGATACCCCGAAGGGGTCCGCTCGGGGCTGATCAGCCCCTGGCTCTCGAGGAACCGAATCTTTGAAATCGTGATGTCGGGGAACTCGTCCTGCAGGAGCGAGAGGACTTCACCAATCGACCAATGATCACCGCGTGTAGCCAACCGAATCTCCTACCCCTCGTCGCTTTCAAGAGCGACGAAAACAAGCTTGAACTTCCCGACTTGCACCACGTCGCCATCGCTCAACGGCGCCCGCTCAACCAGTGTCCGGTTGACATAGGTTCCGTTGAGGCTGCCAGCATCGATGACGTCGTACCCCGTTGGGGTACGAGCAACCTCGGCGTGGCGGCGAGACACCGTGATGTCATCGAGGAAGACATCACTTTCCGGATGTCGGCCGATCAGGGTCTGATCACCATCGAGGTTGATCCGACTTCCTCGTTTTGGACCCTGACGCACCACGAGCATCGCCGTTGATGGCGGCGCATCGTCCATCACCATGGGTGCGT
The DNA here is from genome assembly GCA_937925335.1 of uncultured Acidimicrobiales bacterium. GTDB lineage: Bacteria > Actinomycetota > Acidimicrobiia > Acidimicrobiales > SZUA-35 > CALEWY01. The sequence goes on along the minus strand of CALEWY010000006.1, from coordinate 41,557 downwards.
CGATGGTGGGGTCGAGCGACTCGGTGTCGTCGCCTCGAGTCTCGGTGAGTTGCGCACCGCACGACGAACAGAAGTTTGAGCCGAGCGGATTGTTGTAGTTGCACTGGCTGCAGACCGACGCCACGAGCTAGCTCTCGGTCAGTGCGCGGTAGGCGGCGGCATCCATGAGTGCGTCGAGCGATGCAGGATCGCTCAGTTCAACAACGCAGATCCACCCGTCGCCATAGGGATCTTCGTTGAGCCGCTCGGGAGCATCGGCGAGATCGGCGTTGACTTCAACGACCGTGCCGGCAACTGGCGCATACACATCGGATACGGACTTCGTTGACTCGACTTCACTCATCGCACCACCGGGTTCGACCGACGCGCCAACATCTGGCAGCTCAACGAACACGACGTCGCCCAGAGCGTCTTGTGCGTAGTCGGTAATGCCGATGCGGACCTTGCCGCCATCTTCGGCGCGGATCCACTCGTGGTCAGATGAGTAACGGAGCTCGTCTGGGACGTTCATGCCAAGAACTTACCTGACGCGGTCAGCGAAGACGGTTCCGAGCCTCGCCAACGTACTGAAACAGGAGCGAATACCAGCTGTAGGCCAGGCCCGGGACCACGAAGATCCAGGCGAGCCACTGGAGAATCGGGGCGTAGGAGAGTGTGCTGTTTGCACCCAAGAACATCGGAACCGCGAACATCAACAAGAACGCGCCCGTCTTGCCCTCCCACGTGACATCCATGGCCGGGATGCCCTTGGCCTGGAGGTTGAGGGCGATGATGGCGAGCGCAACTTCCCTGGCCAGGATCAAGACGGCAAGCCAAAGGGCCATCGATCCATCGATCACGATCGATGGAATCGCGACGAGAAACATCAGCCGGTCGACCGTCGGGTCGAAGAGCCGGCCGAACTCGCTCATCTGATCAAACCTGCGAGCAACCCACCCATCGACCCAATCGGTCGACCCGATCGCACCGAGAAGCCACGCTGCGGCTGCTCGGTTCTCTCGACTGAACAGCAACCAAACAAAGACCGGGATGCAGAGCAACCGAATAAGCGTGATCAGGTTCGGCCACGTCAGGATGCTCTCGCGAGAGAACAACGGTGGGGCGTCGATGTCGGCGTCGGTCTGAGGTTCAGGCATGTCGGTCAAGGGTGAAGAGCGCGGAGAAGCGTCACGGGCGGAAGAAAAGCGTCACGCCATTCTGGCGGTCGTCGACTCGAACTTCGAACCCGAAGTTGGTCGCAACATCGATAAACGCCTGACGTTCCTCTTCGGTCACCTCGGGAATGTCGCGGTCGGCGATCAAGAGAGCTCGGGTGTTGACCAAGTCGATGGCGGGTGTCGGCGGGCGCGACGCATCGAGTGCATACAACCAGAACCGTTCGGACAGCGGTGTGAGGGCTGACGGCGATGCTCGAATCGCGATGTCTGGTGGGAGCGCAGCGGCAGCCTGTTCGATCGCTACATCGGTTGGATCGGGGTCGCCCCACGCCCACGGTTGCTCATACGGCGAGATCGGCGAGGCGCTGATGTAGAGCAGCAGGGCCGCCGCGACGACGGTGGCGAGAAGCCGAACGTCGACGAACACGCGGTCAACACCCATATCCCCCAGTCGACTGAGCGCCCAAACAGCAGCGACGAAGACGAAGGCGATGAGCAGCGCGCTTCGCTCGGCGAACGCCTCGGAGTCGTTGGCATCGGTGATCAGATAGATGGCACCGAGCGGAAGTGCGGGCAACAGGTGACGCAGGGATAACAACGGCAAGAAAATGACGGGCGCGAGCAAACCAACGATCAGCTCGACGTTGTCCGAACTCGTCAGATCCTGCAGCAGCTGGATGGGGTTCGTCGCGGCGTTGATGAACACCTCACCGAGCGAGTCGCCATACGCGCCGTATTGGCCGCCGAAGACGGCTGCTTCGGTCACGAGTGGTTGAACGACGAGGAGAAGGCCAAGCGCCCACATCGAGCCGATGCCGAGTGTCCACAGGCCGCCGCGGCGTTCGCCGTCGCCGAGGAGCACGAAGCCCCACATGGCGACGGCCAAGCCAAGATCGGCCCGGCATGCCAAAACGACGACAACACAGACCCAGTAGGGAATCCATCGCTTGCGGGCACCGAAGTAGACCAGCCCCAAGATGAACGGCACGGCGAGGGCCTCGGGATGAAAGTCGTTGACGCCGAGACGGTGGATGGCCGGGTGCAGGGCAAAGGCCAAGATGAGGGCGGTCGCAGCGCCGACTCTCAGGTTGGCAACGCGACGGGCCAGCCGCCACAGGGGGAAGATGCCGCCGGCGAGTGCGATCGCTTGGACGACGACCAGCATCTTGGCTGCCGGGAAGATCAGAGCGAGAGCAGCGAGCGGGTACAGAATGAACGACCAGTGCAGCTCCAGCACGTGAACGCCATCACCGAAGAGTGACGCCTCGGGGACGTTGCCCTCCCCCAGCAGCCACACGGCTTGGGAGTAGCCGGCGAGATCGCGCCCGGTCTCGAGGTCAGCGATTTGAGCCAATCCGGCAAGGATCAGGAAGGTTGCCAGCAGGAGCGCAACGGTTGTGGGGATCCAGCGGTCGCCCGAGCTTGCTTCGAGGCGCGCCTGGAAGCGAACGAGACGCCGCTCGAGGCGGCGTTGATACGGAAGTTCGCTCACGCGAGGTCCAGCGGGCCGGCAACCGTGCCGGGAGCGATGAGCTCGGAGCCCTTGTTGCGGACGCTGTTCACCATCGTCGTGATCGTGTGCATGGTGAGCAGCGCATCAGGTGCTGGCACCATGAGACCGAGCAGGTCGTCCGGATCCGATTCGGGGTCGAGCCAGTGATCCCATTCGTTTGGCGGAATCATGACCGGCATCCGATCGTGCACCTTCTCCATCACCGAGTTGGGCGAGCAGGTGAGAATCGTGCAGCTATCGACCGGAGCAGCATCCGGGATGTCGTTTCCGTCGTCATCTTTCGGAATCCAACGCTCCCACAGGCCGGCGAACACCAGCGGTTCGCCATCGGCTCGGTAAATGTAGAAGGGCTGCTTCTTTGGTTTCGCCGACTTCTTCGCGGATGGGTCGACGACCTCGGGAACCTTGTCGGGCTTCGCCCACTCGTAGAATCCGTCCGCTGGGATCAAGCAGCGACGTTTCTTGAACGCCCGCCGAAACGCTGGCTTGGCTGGTGCGGTTTCGGAACGAGCGTTGATCATGCGCGAACCGACCGACAGATCCTTCGCCCAGAACGGAACGAGACCCCATCGAAGCGGCGAGAGCTGACGGTGCGAATCCTTCGCTCGAACGGCGTAGACCTCGTTGGTAGGCGCCACGTTGTAGTTCTCCGCGAGCGCCTCCTCCGGGGCTTGCGCTCCGAAGTAGTTCGCAATCTCGTCTGGCGGCGATGCCGACACGAAACGACCACACATGGATCGAGACGGTAATGCCACCAGCGAGCCGATGGGTGATGACACCCGATCTCGTCACAATCTCGCCCCGACGTTGCGGCGAGATCTGCATCGAGATGTGAACGACCCTCAGCGATACCCGTCGCGACTCTCGCAGCGAAGCGCTACGCTCCAGCGCTGACGAACGGAGCAATTTCGCCGTTCTTCGGGCTGTGGCGCAGCCTGGTAGCGCACCTCACTGGGGGTGAGGGGGTCGTGAGTTCAAATCTCGCCAGCCCGACCAACGAAAGCCCGGTCAGCATCTCGGAAACGAGCGGCTGGCCGGGCTTTCGTTGTTTTCACACTCGACCGGTTTCAGACCGGAGCTCGATGGTTACTCCGAGAACTGCGTGAATCGCTAGATCTGGTCGACGATCCAGATGCCGCCCGCGATCAGACGCCAACCGAGATACAGCACGAGGGCAACGACCATCACCCAGAAGTGCCACGGCGCTTTCGCAACCGGCTGCACTGCCGCTGCCATGTCCTGCACATCGGCCTTGGTGTCACACGTCGGGCAGCCGCCCTCATCGCTCAACGAGTTCGGCGTCAAGTACTTGTCGCAGGGGTCGCACCAAGGCACAGGCTCAGGTTAGAGAGTCATTTGCCTGGCCAGACGGTGGTGGTGGCTGAGCAGCCAGCGGTTGCTCAGCGGGGTCCGAACTGAAGAGCTTCACGCCAGCGAACACGAGGAGACCAGGGGCGGCCAGGATGCCGAGAATGATGAAGACTTCGATGATGTGGAGGCCACCCACCGAGTAGCTCAGACTCGGCGAAGAACGAGGACAGCGACGTCATCGTCGATGGGGCCACCGGCAAAGTCACGTGCGGCCTCGACGAGCACCTTGGTGAGCACGTCGGGTGACGCCGTTGGATCGCGACGGATCATGCTGGCAACACCGTCTTCGCCAAACAGTGCGTCACCACGTCGAGCCTCAGCGAGGCCATCGGTGTAGAGCACGGCGACATCGTCTGGATCCCAGGCGAGTTCGCGGGAGTGATAGGAGCCCCGCGGGTCGAGCATCAAGAGCGGGCCGGTTGCGCCAAGCGGGCGAACCTCTCGGGCATGCCACACGAACGCGGCAGGGTGGCCGGCAGACGCGTAACGAAGTGTTTCTGCGTCGGTATCGAACACCAGCACACACAACGAGATGAACTCGTCGCCTCGTTCGATCTCCGACATCTGCATGTTGAGCTGTTCGAGCGCTTGCCCGGGATCGCGGAACTGCAGGAGGAAGGTGCGGAGCAAGTACTTGGCCTGCAACGCCGTGATCGACGGCTCGATGCCGTGGCCGGTGACATCACCAATAACAGCGGCAACTCGATGGTCATCGACTTGGAAGACGTCGTAGAAGTCGCCAGCCATCGCACCGCTGCCAGGCTGGTAGGCCTGGCCGATCTCGAATCCGGCAAGATCAGGGAGGGTCGACGGGGCGAGGCGGTTGGCCCACTGCAGCGGAGCCAACTCTTCCTGGGTGAGCACTTCACGGGCTCGCTTTTCGATCTCGGATCGACCGGCCGCGATTCGTTCGACCTCGCCGAGTTCACGACGACGGATCACCGTGATCATCGACGGAATGGCGAGGAGAACCGATGAGAACGCCACCCAGCGGGGAGCGCCGAGAGCAGCGATGAGGATGAGGACGAGCGCCGATGCGATTGCAGCGAGCGCTGACTGATAATCGCGGCGGGCCTCGCCGTCGGCGAGGCGCCAGAGATCCGGGTCGATCTGCTCCGCGGAAAGCCGCTTCGCGACCTTGCGCCGCGAAATCGTCGACTGGATCCAGACGACGGAAGCACCGACACAGATCAGAGCGGCAAGGGCGGGCAAGAGCCGTTCCATTGCAGAAGAGTACCCCGGATGGCCTCGCCGCGGCCGCGAACGTCACTGCGTCGACACTCAGCGACAGTTGGCTGACGATCGGTCAGATCGGCTCAATTCAGCCTCAACAGCGGCCGACCAGGGCTCTGAGAGGTGACGAATCGCTCCGAAACGGGCTGCTTATTCGCTCCGTCGCCGAACCCGAAGTTTGATGGCAGTTGGGCCCAATTCGAGTTGATCGCGCAACTGACGCTCGAGGTAGCGAAGGTAGTGATCCGGCAGTGCTCGGTTTGTGAAGAGCGTGAACGTGGGAGGGTGCGCTGCACCCTGCGTGGCGTACAGCACGCGCGCGCCACCGGGAGCCGGCGTCGCCTGCTGCGCACGCCGCACAACTTCGTTGACCTTCCTGGTCGGCACCCGCATTTGGTAGGCGTCGATCGCCGCGGTCATCGACGGCAACAACCGCTCGACCGACTTTCCGGTGAGCGCAGAGACACGGTGCACGGGAACGTCTGGCAAGAAGCTGAGCTTGCGCTCGATCTGAGCCGGGAACGTCTCACGCTTCTCGGTCGAGATCTTGTCCCACTTGTTGAGCACCAGAACGATCGGGCAGCCAGCGGCATCGACTCGCTCCGCTAGACGCTGATCCTGATGGGTGATGCCCTCGGTGGAATCGATCACGAGCAGCGCAACGTCGGCCTTGTCGACGGCCTTCAGCGCACGCACGACCGAGTAGTACTCGGTGTCTTCGTCGATGCGGCTGCGTCGACGCATTCCGGCGGTGTCGAGGAAGCGGATCGGGCCGGTGCCGGTATCGACGACGGTGTCCACCGTGTCGCGGGTGGTTCCCGGCATGTCGTGGGTGATCGACCGATCCTCGCCGATGAGGCGGTTGAAGAGGGTGGACTTGCCAACGTTTGGTCGACCGACGAGCGCGATGCCAAAGATCCGCTCCTCTTCCTCTTCTTCTTCGATCTCGACGGGCTCCGGCAAGACGGCGACGACCGCGTCGAGCAGGTCACCCACTCCCCTGCCGTGCAGCGAACTGACCGGGAACGGTTCGCCGAGGCCAAGCCCGACAAGCTCCCAGACGTTGTCCATGTGCACTTCGTCGTCGACCTTGTTGGCGACGCAAAAGACCGGGCAGCCAGCCTGGCGAACGAGACGGACGACGTGATCGTCTTCGTCGGTGATGCCGATCGTGGCGTCGACCACGAACAGCACGGCATCGGCTTCACGAATCGCGACCTCGGCTTGGCGTGACACCTTCTTGTCGATCGCGGTGCCACCGGTCATCCAGCCACCGGTGTCGATCAGGTTGAAGTCCGAGCCCTGCCACTCAGCATCGACCTCTTTACGATCGCGCGTGACGCCCGGCTTCTCCTCGACGATCGCCTCTCGGCGACCGAGGATGCGGTTCATGAGCGTCGACTTCCCGACGTTTGGTCGGCCAGCGATCACAACGGTCGGCAACCCCGCTGACTTGGCCGAGGCGTCATCCGACGACGAATCGTGTGCGTCGGCCTCAATCGGGCCTTCGTTGGTCGTCGTGTCGTCTGTGTCGCTCATGCAGCTTGTCCGTTCGGATCGAGAATCGCTCGAAGAGATCGCCCATCGGTGGGCACGATCTCGACCGGGCGGGGAAGTTCGTCTGGGGTGGTGCCGTCGAGGAACACGCCGCTCGACAGGCACACATCCGGCAGCAGGTATCGATGGCCGATTGGTTGTTCGGCCAGCACTCGGCCGATGTCGGTGCCGACCATGAGACCGGTGACGCCGATGTTGCCACCGAAGAACTGATTGTCGACGACGACCAGGCGCACGTCTGGTCGATCGAACTCGGCCAAGATCGGGCCGAGCACCTGGGCACCATATGGCCCGGTCACGATGCCAACGGGAGCGTTGGACGGAACAGGACGGGGCGACAGCGAGACGGCGACGGCATTTCCGCCGTCAGCCTGGCTGCCCGCGTCAGAAGAGTTGGTTTCGGTCGGGCCACAGGTCGGGTCGACCGAGCCGAGCCGAGGCGCTCGGTAGCCCTCCGCCGGCGCAGCATCGACCGAGGCAAAGAAGCCAGCCTTCGGGCTGGTTGCCTGGTCGACCTCACCGCTGAACTCGAGTTCGAACGTGCGAGCCATTCCGATGCCGTCTTCGTGCATGGGAAACCCTTCGTAGGTTTCCGAATCGGGAAAGGGCCGTTCGGCGAGCAGGTAGTACTCGTCGGCTGCAAAGACGAGTCGGTGCCCGAGGAGTTCGAGAAAGCGTGGCTGCCAGCGTTCGACGCAGTCGATCACGGCCCGAGCTTCGGCCACGGTGTGGGGCCGCATCTCGGGTTCGTTCGAGTGGTCGGAAACGCCGAGCGGGACGATGGCAACCGATGCAAGCTCGGGATACTCATCGAGCACACCAACGAGTGTTTCCTCCAGCGCATCACCGTCGTTGACCCCTGGGCAGACCACGACCTGGCCATGCACCTCGATGCCATGGTCGAGCAGTGCTCGCAGCCAACGAAGGCTCATGGCGCCACGTCGGTTACGCAACATGTCGGACCGTAGATCCGGATCCGTCGCGTGGATGCTGACGTAGAGCGGAGACAGCCCTTCGGAGACAACACGCTCCAGGTCGGCCTCGGTGAACCGCGTGAGTGTCGTGAAGTTTCCGTAGAGGAACGACAGCCGGAAGTCGTCGTCTTTCAACGAAAGGCTCTTCCGCATCCCCGGAGGTAGTTGGTAGATGAAGCAGAACGAGCAGTGGTTGTCGCAGGTGCGGACCTGGTCGAACAGCGACGACTGCACCTCGATGCCGAGCGGCTCACCGCCTGCCTTGTCGATGACGATCGTGCGGTCGAGACCGCCACGGTCGATCTCGAGCACCACCTCGGGCTCGTCGACCAGCAACTGGTACTGGATGACGTCGCGTGGCTGCTCGCCGTTGATCGCGGTGAGCACGTCGCCGACGATCACACCTGCCGCGGCGGCAGGTGATCCTGGCAGCAGCGCGGAAACGAGGGGCAGACTCACCGCAAAAGTCTACGGCGGAGCACCCAAAAGGCCCTGTGTCATTCGACTACAGCTCTCGATCCCTCATCACGGGTGTTCAACACAACCAAGAACGGTTGCTTTCATCGCGATTGCGACCCGGCGCGGCCGACGGATTTCCGCCAGCCACGGTTGTCGGAGTCTGCAAAGATCCGCTCATGACCAACTCCCCCGCCGAGACGTTTCGAGCTCTTCACGCCAGCGGCTGTTTCGCCATGCCAAACCCGTGGGATGCCGGGTCCGCCAAAGTTTTGGAAGAGATGGGCTTTGACGCCGTCGCCTCGACGAGCGCCGGTTTCGGACGTGCGATCGGCAAGGACGACTACCTCATCTCTCGCGACGAACTCGTGGCTCACGTCGCCAATCTCACCGACGTCTTGACGATTCCGTTGAACGTCGATTCCGAGCAACTGTTCCCCGACGATCCCGGCGGGATCGCTGAAACCGTTCGACTCCTTGCTGACGCCGGGGCTGCCGGGTGTTCCATCGAAGACTTCCACCCCGGCCGCCAATCGATCGACTCGATCGAAGCCGCGACGAGCGCCGTATCCCAAGCGGTCTCGGCGTGCGCCGAGCACAACCTCGTCCTCACCGCCAGGGCCGAGAACCACCTCCATACCGCGAACCCGTCCGCCGGTGATCTCGACGAGACCATCGAACGACTGGTTGCCTACCGGGACGCTGGCGCCGAGGTCCTGTACGCACCGGGGCTCACCGAAGAAGCAGACATCGTCCGTGTCGTGAACGAAACCGGCATGCCGATCAACGCACTTCCCATGCCGGGCGGCCCTGGTTTCACAGAACTCGCCTCGTTCGGTGTCCGTCGCGTGTCGGCCGGAAGTGGGCTGTATTCGGCGGTGACCAAGGCACTGCGAAGCGCAGCGACCAGCTTTGCTGGCCGGTAGGCCGACGAAACGAACAAGAGCCACGCGTGCGCCGGGCCGGTCACGAGCAGACCCCCACGTGGTAGTACCCTCACGGCATGTCTGACACCAGCCAAACATCTGAGGTCGAGCAGGTTTTGCTCTGCGCACCACGAGGGTTCTGTGCCGGTGTCGAGATGGCGATCAAGGCCCTCTCGTGGATGGTTCGGGCCTTTGAACCGCCGGTGTACTGCTACCACGAGATCGTCCACAACAAGCTCGTCGTCGATCGTTTCATCGCCGAAGGTGTGATCTTCGTCGACGAGATCGACGATGTGCCCGAGGGCCGGCCGATCATGCTGTCCGCTCACGGCTCTGCACCAGAGGTCGTCACCGCTGCTCGAGAACGAGGCAGCTACGTCGTCGATGCGGTGTGCCCGCTCGTCACGAAGGTTCATCACGAAGTCAAAGTGCGAGCCAAGAAGGGCTACCGCATCATTTACGTCGGCCACGATGGGCACGAAGAAGCGGTTGGCACCATGGCCGTCGCACCGTCCTCGATCAGCCGAGTCGAGTCCATCGAGGAAGTCGCAGCGCTCCCCGAGTTCGACGAACCGACGGCGCTGCTCGCCCAAACCACGCTCTCGCATCGAGACTGGTCAGAGGTGGCCGAAGCCGCCAAGGATCGCTTCCCGGATCTGTGGCAGCCAGGTCGCAGCGATCTGTGTTTCGCAACGACGAATCGACAGTCGGCCCTCATGGCGATCGCCGATCGCTGTGATGCCGTCGTCGTGATCGGCTCGGCGAACAGCTCAAACACCACCGCTCTCGCCAAGCTCGCAGCCGAAGCTGGATGCAAAGAGGTGCATCGGGTCAACGGTCCAGACGAGCTACCAGCAACACTCTCCGGCACCGTTGGTGTCACGGCAGGCGCCTCGGCTCCGGAAGACGTTGTCGAAGCCGTCCTTGCGATGCTGGCACCGAAAAACGGAGTCGAAGAGGTGCGGATCACCGACGAGGACGAGTACTTCCCTCCCCCTCGCAACCTCCGCGAAATGCTCGCCGGCATCGACGCGGTGGCAACACTCGGGCTCGGTGGAGCGGTCGATGGTCGACCCGATCTCAACGATCGAAAGATCGGCGCGTCCGACGTGTTGAGCACGCTCTCCGTGACGGGACGCTCACCCAGCGAGTAGCGCCTCGACCGGATTCGGCCGCAAAGCGAGAAAGCCCTCAGGTTCGGTGGGTCGTTGACGACCCATGCCCCTAAGCTCCCAGCCGTGGAGGACACGTCAGGCGGCGGAAGCGATGCGACGTTGAGTCGCGCGGTCTCAGGACCGACCGAGACATCGCTCTTTTCGCAGATCCACTCGCTCCTTCCCGATGCCGCCCTCGTCGCCATCGACCGCAACGGCGTCATCATCGAGTCCACACCAGCGGTCGAAGCACTCATTGGAAGCTCGTCATCGACGATTCTGCATCGGCACCTCGACGTGTTTGTGCACCCGGACGACCGCGCACTCACCGCCCCAGGCCACGACGAACGCTCCCACACCGGCCAGGTCGCGCATTGGAAACCAGCTCGAGTCGACACACGTCGAGGATGGCGACGCGTCGAATTTCTGAGCCTTCTCGGCGAAGACGATGGTTTCGTGGTCGAAGTTCGGGCGGCGCAAGCCGGAGCGCCGAGCGATGTTCGAGCGGCTGAGTCGATCATGCTCGATCTCTTGTCAGCCGTGCGGCGATCACCCGATCGAGATGAAACGTGGGCTGCGCTACAGCTCGTCCTCGATCGCTTCGTCGATCTCATCGGTTGGGATCGAGCTCGCATTCGTTTCGCTGGCGAACGTGTTGTCGACCTCACCGAGGTGTCGTCACGTCCGGGCAACTCATCCAAAGTGGCGCCCCTCAGCGCGATCAATCCCCGTTTGGCCACGGTCTTGCGCCAGCGCCATCGCAGCGAACGAAGCCGACAGGTGTGGTCGGAGGATCGCCACCGCATGTGGCTCAACGGCATCGGCTCGTGGTTCCGCACATCGATCGGTGGTGACGAGTGCCCGGCATGGCTCGAGCTCGCCCACCACCAGGACAACGTCGTGCTCACGAGCTGGCAGCTCTCGGTCGCTCGAAGTGTGGCCGATGTGTTGGGATCGACCTGGGAACGTTGGGCCGACCAGCCAGAACCCGAAACCGTCCCCCGCTCCTATGACCTCGAAACTCGCCTTGCCTCGTGGGCCCCTCTCGTCGACGAACTCGACCGGCGCCTTCGCTCACCCAACGGCGAGTCGGTGTGTGCATTTCGTATCCACCTTGACGGTCTCGCAACCCTCCGAGCCAGGATCGGCGATGACGCAGCGGCCCGAGTGATGATCGCTGTTGCTCACGGAGTGGGCTTCGTGCTCGACGATTGCCTCGTCGGTCGGACCGGTGATGACGAACTCACCGCCATCGCCGAGATCCACGCTGACGAAACCGTCGACGATGTGATCGAACACATTCGTCACGAGATCGACGAGAGCTTCAGCTGGCGTTTCGACGTCAAACCTCGGATCGGGGCCGGCTGTGGCCGAAGCGGCGACTCCGCCACAACACTGCTCCGCACGGCTGCAAGCCAAGTTCGCTAGCGGGTCAGCGCCTCGGCCTGATCGAACAGCGACTGCAGTTCGGCCTGCAGCTCGGCGGTCATCGTTCGAATAGCAGAGCGCTTCACCCGCTCGCCGGGCTCACGCTCGGGCGGCATGATCGGAGCGCCGATCACGAGCGCCATCTTCTTCGGGCGGATCATCCGGGCGCCTTTGGGCCACGCGGCCTCCGCTCCTCCGATACCCACCGGAATGATCGGCACACCAGCCCGGCATGCCAAGAACGCAGCCCCCTCTTTCAGTGGCTGCACCTCAGGGCCGGAGAAGCGGGTGGCTTCGGGGAAGATGACGAGCGGCTCACCATCGGCCAGAACCTGTTCAGCGAGGCGCAACGCGGCACGATCGGTGACGGCGCGTTCGACGGGGAACCCGCCGACAGAACGCAGGAACCATCCAAGCCCGGGAACGTCGAAGTACTTTTCGGCACCCATGTAGCGGAGCATGCGCGGCGTCGTGGCGCCCACCACTCCGGTATCGATAATCGAGCGGTGCCCGCCAGGAGCGAGCACAAACCCGCCGGTCGTTGGCACATGTTCACGCCCCGACACCGACATCCGCAACCACACCCGAAAGAACGACGTGAACACGGTCCGGACCACGCGGTAGAAGCGGCGCGAGGCCCGGCTGACGGGGGCGATCTCGGTCACGAGCTCGAACGGCCCGCTTCGACGCGTTCGACCAGGAGTGTGACGACGTCGTCGATGGTCAAGAACGACGTGTCGATCTCCACCGCCCCATCGGCCCGGCGCAGCGGATCGGCGGAGCGAGACGAATCAAGCGCGTCGCGTCGGGCGATGTCGGCTGCGATCGTGTCGTAATCGAGATCGGACACTTCGCCCGCCCGTCGAGCAGCTCGGACTTCAGGACTCGCAGTGAGGTAGATCTTCACGAGCGCATCGGGGAAGACAACCGAGCCGATGTCTCGCCCCTCGAGAACACCCCCGCCTCGGCGGTGGGCCCATTCACGTTGCCGGCTCACCAGCTCGGATCGCACGTCCGGATGTGAGGCCACGGCCGACACCGCTCGGGTGACTTCGGGTCCTCGAATCTGGGTCGTCGCGTCGATCCCGTCAACCACAACCGTGCCATCAGGCGCCAGCTCGATCTCGATACGCCGTGCGATTGCAGACACGGCCTCGCCATCATCTGGCTCAACCCCACCAGCAAGGCAGGCGAATGTGACGGCTCGATACATGGCTCCGGTATCGAGATAGTCCAGTTCCAATCGCTCGGCGAGCAGCTTCGCAATCGTGGACTTGCCCGAACCAGCGGGGCCATCGATCGCAACCACCGTGAGCACGTCGGCACCAGCGGAGGCCGCTGCAGCGTCGTTTGCCATTACTCGAGCACCCGCGAGCGAGGACGGTAACCGCGGGCCATCAAGCCGCCGACGAACCGCTCAGCCTTCTCCGCATCAACGACCATGATCATCACACCACGTCGACCTTCGCTGGAGTGGGTCAGTTCGAGGTCGAAAATGTTGACGTCGAGTTCGGAGGCCAGCGTGGCAATCACGGCGATTTCGCCCGGCTGATCGAGCACGGGGATCTTCAGCTCGATGAGCCCGTCAGCTCGGCCGAACCCAGTTGGCAGGTTGATCCGAGCGTGCTGTGCTTGTTCGAGCAGATCGAGGAGGCCAGCGTTGTCGTCGGTGGCCACCCGTTCCCGAACATCGCTCAACGCCTCGATGAGCCGATCGAGTCCCGACGTGATGGCGGTCTTGTTGGCCGCGCAGATATCTGGCCAGATCGACGGGCGACCTGCCGAGATGCGGGTCATGTCTCGAAAGCCGCCCGCAGCGAGCCGCAGCAACGCTGCGTGTTCGACCGACGAATCGTCAGCGAGCACCATGAGCATCGCGGCCGTTAGATGGGGCACGTGGCTGACCTGGGCTACGAGTTCGTCGTGAACACGCGGCTCGAGTGCGATCGTTTCTGCACCCATGGCCCGCACCGCAGCGCGAACGGCGGCAAACACCTGTTCATCGGTCCCCGATGTCGGGGTCAACACCCACATCGCTCCATCGAACATCTCCGCTCGAGCGCCGATCAGCCCGTCGAGCTCAGATCCAGCCATTGGATGTCCGCCGACGAAACGGGCGTTGGAGACGGCCGAACAAATGTCGGCTTTGGTCGAGCCGACGTCGGTGACCGCACCTGAACCGTTTGCCAGCGCCTCGAGTGCGAGCTCTGGAATCTTGCTGACCGGTGCTGCGATCACCGTGAGGTCGGCATCAGGATCAATGCCGACCCGGTCGATGACGTTCTGCTCGAGCGCCTGAGCAACAACGGATTCGTCGGCATCGATGCCGGTGACGGTCCAGCCAGCTCGTTTGAGCGATAGCGCAACCGATCCACCGATCAACCCTGTCCCAACGACAGAGGCAAGCTTGGTCACAGCTCGTCACCGGGCTCAGCGAGCTCCGGCCGCAAGGCTGTTGCGCCGCGCATGAAGACGTGGCGAAGATCGTCTCGGGCAAGATCGGTCTCGATGTGCAACATGAGCCGGATACACATGCCGAGCGCTCCTTCAACGTCCATCTCCTGTGCACACAGCAGCGGCACGTCGACGAGGCCGAATGCTCGCGCAGCACGAGCCGGTGGAGCACTCGTGATATCGACCGTGGCCGTAAACAAGATGCTGACGACATCATCGTGGCTCAGCCCGTTGCGGTCGTAGAGCGCGGCGATGAGCGACGTGGTGCGGGCCGAGATTTCATCGGCTGTGTCGGCGTCGATCGTGATCGCGCCTCGAAGGGCTCTCAATGGCATGGCGGCTGAGGATAGAGCGGATGTCGAGCGCTAATCGATCTCGTTTGAGATGTCGTTCGCCGCGCTCGCATCAGCATCAACATCGGCGTCATCATCGTCGCCGGTTGCGGTCGACTTCACCGCACGCTGCAGATCGAGGAGTTCGTTCCCCTCGACGAGACGAAACTGCCCTGGTTCGAGTCGGGTGTCGGTGATCGGACCGATCCGAGTGCGAACGAGTCGGCGAACCGGGTGCCCGATGGCGTCACACATTCGACGCACCTGGCGGTTCCGACCCTCGTGAATCGTGATCTTGATGAGGCCGGGGGCGACGGTCGACGCCTTGGCCGGTGCGGTCATTCCATCGTCGAGTTCGATGCCGTCACGGAGTTGGCGCACCGAAGCTCGTGACGGGTTGCCCTCGACGTGCACGAGGTATTCCTTGTCGATGCCAAAGCTCGGATGGGTGAGCCGGTGGGCGAGACCACCATCGTTGGTCAATAACAACAGGCCCTCGGTGTCGAGATCGAGACGACCGACCGGAAACACTCGTGGTTCGTCGGGAACGATCTCGATCACGGTGGGTCGTCCGTGCGTGTCGGCTGCGGTCGTGACGACACCGCGCGGCTTGTTGAGCAGGTAGGTGATCGTGTCGGGAAGGGTCGAGAGGATGGCGCCATCGACGGCGATCTCGTCTTCCCCGGGTTTGACCCGAGCACCCAGAATCGCAACCTCGCCGTTGACGGTGACTCGCCCTTCGGCGATCAGGTCCTCGTTGGTGCGACGGCTTCCGAAGCCGATGCGGGCGAGGACCTTTTGCAGGCGCTCACCTTCCGCTTCGGTCACGACGGGGCAGGATCAGATTCGGCCGGCCCAGCGATATCCACCGGCTCAGCAGACTCGGCCGTATCCGCGACGTCGTCTGGCTCGTCGGCGGGATCGTCGAGTGGCGCAGCCGGAGCGTCGTCGGTGAGGTCGATCACGACATCGTCAGCGATTGCTGCGTCCGCCTCTTCGGCTTCGGCTCGCAGTGTCTGCTCGAGCGCCTCGACGACCGACGCAGCCGGCACGAACTCGCCGAGCGGCGGAAGATCGTTGAGATCGGCCAAGCCGAGCTTGTCGAGGAACAGATCGGTCGTTCCGAACAGGATCGCTTGCCCTGGACCGGAGTCACGAGCATGCTCGGCGATGTAGCCCCGCTGCTCGAGTGTGCGGAGCACACCGTCGACATTGACGCCGCGAATCGCCGACACTTGGCCACGCGAAATCGGTTGCTTGTAGGCCACGATGGCGAGGGTTTCGAGCGCCGCTGCCGAGAGCCGGGCCGACTGGCCTTCGAGGGCGAAGCGCTCGACGTATGCGGCGAGTGTGGGGTGAGTTTGAAAGCGCCATCCACCAGCAACCTCTGCCAGCTGGAATCCTCGGCGCTGCTCGCGATACTCCGACGCCAGTTCGGCACACAGGTGGGCAACGGCGTCGAGCGGTACTTCGATCAGTTGGGCCAGCAGCTGGGTCGGGATTGGGTCAGAGGCCACCAGAACAATCGCCTCGATGGCCCGTTTCGCCTCGATGGTTGCTGCCTCAGAAGGCTGGCCGAGCTCGACGGTGGAGTCGTCTTCGGCATCGGAGGCCTCGGCGATGTCTGACTCGGGCATCTCTGAATCCACCGGCTCTGAATCCACCGGCTCGGCATCGGACGCCTCGACCGTGTCCGACTCAGCCATCTCTGGCTCGGTCACGTCTCGTTCACCCGATTCGAGCTCGCTCGCCTCGGAATCAACCGCCTCGGAATCGAGCTCGGTCTCGCCGTCATGTTCGTTTGTGGTCACGCCGTCAGCCTTCGTAAAGATCGGCGCCCGCTAGCGCCAGTTCCGCATCGTTCTCGCCGCCGACCCATTCAATCGCGAGATCGCCGAATGACTCCTGCTGATCGATTTCGAGCCAACCTTGCTTGAACAGCTCGAGCACGGCGAGGAAACGAACCACAACTTCGAGGCGTTCGACCAAACCAGCGGTGAGACGACGGAAACTCACTCGGCCCGCACCGGGGAGCTCGGCGACGAGCTCTTCGATGGCGTCGGTGACGTTCGCCTTGACGGCTGAAACGTGGAAGAGGTCAACCGTTGGAGGCGGCGGTGGGGTCATGGCCTTGATGAAGGCCTTGCGCAACTTGTCGCCCGTGACTCCGGCGAGAAGATCAGGCGTCAGTTCCAAGAACTGGTCTTCGAGGCCGACGCGGCGAGGCGCCACCAGTGACGCCCGGCTTGCAAGGTCGTCGAGAACCTTGGCCGCATCCTTGAACGTCTTGCATTCGAGGAGGCGTGAAAGGAGCAGATCGCGCTCTTCCCAGATGCCAAGCTCAGCATCGAGATCGAAATCATCATCGACGGGCAGCAGTCGCCGGCACTTCAGCTCGATGAGCGTGGCGGCGATGAGCAAGAACTCGGTGGCGGTCTCGAGATCGCACAGATCCATTCGATCGAGCTCGGCCAAATAGGCGTCGACGATGGACGAAAGCGAGATCTCATAGAGATCGACTTCGTCTTTCAGGATGAGGTGGAGCAGGAGGTCGAACGGACCCTCGAACTGCTCGGTGGTCACTCGATAGGCGTTGGATTCGACCGTCTCTGAGGACTCCTTCGACTGATCAGCACCCGCCGAAGCAGAGCTTGTACTAGCCGTCGTGTCCGACTCGGCCGCCGCCACGGGACGTTCGTCTACAAATGACATCGATGTGATTCTAGTTGAGGCTGCGCAAATTGCCACGACGCGACTCCCCTGGGCCGTACATTACGTGCATGAACAGCAGTGCCTCCCCCGCCAGCCGGGCCTCATCCGATCGACCGCGCGTTTTCAGCGGGATCCAGCCGTCCGGAGCCATCCACCTCGGAAACTACCTCGGTGCGGTCAAAAACTGGGTGGAGCTGCAGGACGACCATGACGCCGTGTACTGCGTCGTCGATCTCCACGCCCTCACGCTCCCGAAGGAAGCTGGTGAGGTCAGCCGAGGAACGATCGAGATCGGTCGCATTCTCCTCGCCGCTGGTCTTGATCCAGAGCGCTGCGTGTTCTTCGTCCAGTCACACGTCCCTGCCCATGCCGAGCTCGGATGGTTGATGCAGACGATGGCCTCGTTTGGCGAGCTCTCCCGCATGACGGCGTTCAAGGACAAGAGCGACCGAGGCGGCTTCGTGTCGTCCTCGCTCTTTAGTTATCCGGCTCTTCAAGCGGCCGACATCTTGCTCTATGACACCGACATCGTGCCCGTTGGCGACGATCAGCGCCAACACATCGAGCTCAGTCGCGACGTCGCAACCCGATTCAACTCCCGCTACGGCGAAACCTTCGTGGTGCCCGAACATCAGATCCCGTCCGCCGGCGCGCGGATCATGGATCTGCAGGCTCCCGACACCAAGATGTCCAAGTCGCTCGAGTCGCCGGGCACGATCGGTCTGCTCGATCCACCCAAGACCATCGAGAAGAAGATCAAGCGAGCGGTGACCGACAACGACGGTGAGGTTCGTTTCGACCCCGACACCAAGCCGGGCGTGTCAAACCTCCTCGACATCCTCGCTGCCGCATCGGGTGGCGACCCGACGGACTTGGCTGAGAAGTACACACAGTACGGTCCGCTCAAGGCTGACGTCGCCGATGCGGTGATGTCGTTTTTTGAGCCGATACAGCAGCGCCACGCAGCGCTCTCCGACGATGACGTCATCGATGCGCTGCGGCTGGGCGCCGACAAGGCGGCGGCGATTGCCGATCCGGTCCTGGCCCGGGCCTACGACGCGGTCGGCCTCCTGCCCCGATCCCGCTGACCCTGCCACGGCCGGGCGACTCTCGATCGCTCTAGTCGTCGTCGCAGCGTTTCAACACATCGCCGATCGCTGGATCGGCTCGCCACCGATCTCGCGGCCGGTGATGATCGGCGGCCCACGACGACGTGAGCGTGTGAGCTCCGGCTTCGATCAGCATTGCTTCACCCAGCTCGGGGTGGCGGCGATACTGGCCGAGGCGTTTTGTGAAACCGCTTCCCTCGATCCACGAGTCGGCCTTCGCGTCGTCGAGAACCGACCAGACGATGGTGGCCACGACCCTGGCTGGCGTTCGAAAACCACACGCCACCTTGCCGACATCGTGAAGCAGCGCAGCGGCGAGTGTGGGTTGGCCTGCATCCGGTAGTTCGGCGTGAACGAGACGGGCGACTTCGACCGCATGGCGACGGTCCGGGTTGTTCATCGACTCCCAGAGTCGAATCTCGCCAGGTCCGAGCTGGGCGCGCGCCCATTGGTCATCGTCGGCTGCCGGTGCACCGGGTTTGATCGCGCCGAAGAAGCGGCGAACGAGATGGAGCCCCTCAGCGACCGAGCTCATCGCCCCAGACGTCGGGCAGCTGCCAAGATCCCGATGATCGACTTCGCATCGGTGATCGAGCCATCGAGCGCCATCGTGATGGCCTGGTCGATCGGCGTGCGCTGCACCACCATGAATTGCTCTTCGATCGAGTCGATTCGGCGAGGAACCTCTTCGAGGTCGGTTGCCAAGAAGATCTCCTGGAATTCATCACAAAATCCCGGTGAATGGTGCAGAGAGATCAGCGGCTCGAGTGTTGCCGGTCGCATCCCGATCTCTTCTTCGAGTTCTCGCACGATCGTCTCTTCAGACGGTTCGCCGACGACGTCTTTCTTGCCTGCCGGGATCTCCCACATCGTGTCGTCGATGGGGGCTCGGTATTGCTTCACGAGGAACAGGTCGTCACCGTCGATCGCAATCGCCGAAACGGCACCGGGATGGCGGACGATGTCACGGTTGAACTCACCGTCCGGCCCATCGAAGCGGCCGTTTCGAAACGAAACGACCATGCCTTCGTGAATGAGCTCGTCCCCGAGGAACGTGAAGGGAGACTCAGGCATCAGCCGTGATGTCGATGAGCTCCACGTCTCGCTCGAATCGCGAGGGGTCGGCGGCGACGGCACGGTCGAGCGCTGCCTTCACGAGCGCATCGAACAACGGCGCCGGGCGATCGGGGCGACTCTTCAACTCGGGGTGGGCCTGCGTGCCGACCCAGAACGGATGGTTCGCAAGCTCGATGAACTCAACGAGGTTTCCGTCGGGTGACGCCCCGCTGCACTTGAAGTCCGAGCCGTCGAACTTTGAGCGGAACTTCGGGTTGAACTCGTAACGATGACGATGTCGCTCGCTGATCACGGTGTCGCCGTAGATCTCAGCGACCTGGGACCCTTCGTCCAGCACGGCAACGTAGGCACCGAGGCGCATCGTGCCGCCCATGTCGGTGACCGATCGCTGCGAGTCCATCAAGTCGATGACGGGATAGGGGGTGACCGAATCTTGAGTGTCGAACTCGCTTGAGTTTGCGCCGACCATGCCGAGCACGTTGCGGGCATATTCGACGGTCATCACCTGCATGCCGAGGCACAGGCCAAGGCACGGGATCTGCTTTTCACGAGCGAACCGAGCGGACTCGATCTTGCCTTCGACGCCTCGTTCACCGAACCCGCCGGGCAGCACCATGCCATCGAGGTGCCCGAGCTTGTTGGCGACGAGCATCCCTTCGACCTGATCCGACATGATCCACTCGATCTCGAGATCGACCTCGTGGAGGAACGCCGCGTGGCGCAGCGACTCGGCGACCGACAGGTAGGCATCGGGTAGTGAGACATACTTGCCAACGATGCCGATCTTCAACGGCTTCCAGGCTCGTTCGACGCGTTCGACCAGCTGACGCCATTGGCGCAGGTCGGGTTCGATCGGCTCGAGGCCGAGGAGGCGACCGACATAGGTGTCGAGACCGCCCTCGTGCATCGTGAGCGGGATCTCATACAGGGAGCTGGCATCAGGGGCGTTGACGATGCCCTCGAGTGGGACGTCGCACAGGTTGGAGATCTTGTTTCGCAAACCGTCGGAGATCTCACGATCCGAACGACACACGATCACATCTGGCTGAATGCCCCGGCTTCGCAACTCGGTGACCGAGTGCTGCGTTGGCTTCGTCTTCTGCTCACCGGCCGGGCCAATGAAGGGTACGAGCGTGACGTGGACGTAGCAGACGTTGTCTCGCCCGACGTCGAGTCGGAACTGACGAATCGCCTCGAGGAACGGCAGGATCTCAATATCGCCAACCGTGCCGCCGACCTCGGTGATGACGACGTCAACATCATCGCCAGCCAGGGTTGAAATCCGACGCTTGATCTCGTCGGTGATGTGCGGGATGACCTGGACGGTCTTGCCGAGATAGTCGCCGCGTCGTTCGGCTGCGATCACTGCGGAGTAGATCGAACCGGTGGTGGCGTTCGATGCCCGAGTGAGGGGTTCATCGATGAACCGCTCGTAGTGGCCAAGGTCGAGGTCGGTCTCACCACCGTCGTCGGTGATGTACACCTCGCCGTGCTCGAACGGGTTCATCGTTCCCGGATCCACGTTGAGATATGGGTCGAGCTTTTGCATCGTGACCTTGAGTCCACGAGCTTTCAACAGCCGCCCAAGCGACGATGCTGTGAGTCCTTTTCCAAGTGAACTCACGACCCCGCCGGTGACGAAGATGTGCTTTGTCATTCGATGCCCCTTCTCCGCTGGGCCAACCTAGCGCGACCGGCTAGCTTCCGGACCCATGTCTTCAACCTTCACAGCGCTGCTCCTCGAACAAGCCGACGACGGCGACAAGAAGAGTGTCAGCGCGTCGATCACCGAACTGCCAGACACCCGCCTACCAGACGGCGATGTCACCGTCCGAGTCGAGTATTCGACACTCAACTACAAGGACGGAATGATCCTTCAAGGCATCGGCCGCCTCGTGCGCGACTACCCCCATGTTCCGGGGGTCGACTTTGCGGGTGTTGTCGAATCGTCTGATGACGACCGCTACTCCCCCGGCGACCGCGTCGTTCTCACCGGCTGGCGCGTCGGCGAGGTGTGGTGGGGTGGGTTCGCCACACGAGCACGAGTGAAGGCTGATTGGTTGGTTCCGCTCCCCGATGTCATCTCGACCGAACAAGCGATGGCGATCGGCACCGCGGGGTTCACCGCCATGCAGGCTCTCGTCGCTCTCGAAGCCCAGGGGCTCGAGACCTCGGCAGACCGTTCGCTGCTCGTGACCGGCGCATCCGGTGGAGTTGGATCATCGGCGGTCCTGTGGGCCGGACTCGCCGGCCACCACGTCACCGCGTCCACCGGCCGAGTCCAGCACAGCGACGATCTCACCGCCCTCGGGGCCTCCGCTGTGATCGATCGAGAAGAACTCGCCGAGAATCCGTCTCGACCGCTGCTCGGTGAGCGATGGGGCGGTTGCATCGATGCCGTCGGCGGCGACACGCTCGCCCACGTTCTGACCGAAATGGTGAGTGGCTCGTCGGTCGCCGCTTGCGGCCTCGCTGGGGGCAACCAACTTTCCACCACCGTGATCCCGTTCCTGCTTCGAGGGGTCAACCTCCTCGGTATCGACTCGGTGATGTGCCCCGCCGACCACCGTGTTGCTGTTTGGGACCGAATCGCCGCAGCACTCAGCACCGGAGACACCGCAGCCAAGCTCGATTCGGTCTCGACCACGGTGGCGCTGTCTGCCGTCGCCGAGCTCGCTCCGCAGATCCTCGCCGGCCAGGTCCGAGGCCGCACGATCGTGGACACCTCGTCATGAGTACCAACTCCGGCTCCATGACGAACGATCTGGGCTTCGATCAGGATCGCCTGAAGGCGATCGACAGCTTCCTTCAGCGTGAATACCTCGACACCGGGCGCTTCCCCGGTTTCTCATTCCTGGTCGGACGGGGCGACGAGATCGCGTACCAGTCCAACCTCGGCTATGCCGACGATGCGATCTTCCGCATCTATTCGATGTCGAAGCCGGTCACCTCGATTGCGCTTCTGCAACTCATCGAACAGGGCAAGGTCATGCTCGGCGACCCCGTCTCTCGGTTCATGCCGGCTTGGGCCGACCTTCGCGTGTTCCGCGATGGATCCCATGCGGTGTTTGAAACGACGTTCCCCGAGCGGGAAATGACGGTGCAGGATCTCCTCACACACACCTCCGGCCTCACCTACGGCTGGATGTTCCGCCACCCAGTCGACGCTATCTACCGCAAGCGTGGCGTCGATCGTCTCGCCGGCAATTCGCTGGAGGAGTTCTGCGATCAACTCGCCGACGTCCCGCTGCTCTTCTCGCCTGGAACGGAGTGGAGCTACAGCGTGTCCACCGACGTGTGCGGACGCCTGGTTGAAATCATTTCCGGACAGTCGCTCGATGACTACTTCAGCGAGCACATCCTCAACCCACTCGGCATGGCGGATACCGGCTTCTTCGTCGACGACGAGCGCGCCGAGCGGCTCACGCCGAACTATGCCCTCACCACCGTTTCGCCGTTCGGCGTGCCAGAAGGTGCGACATCGCCTGATGGGATGAACGACGAAACGGTGATGATCGACAGCGGTGGCGACACGTCCCCCTACCGCTCATCACCCACCTATCTGTCTGGAGGCGGCGGGCTCGTCTCAACCATGGCTGACTACCACCGGTTCTGCCGGATGCTTCTCGGCCGCGGCCAACTCGATGGCGTCCGAGTCATCGGCCGCAAGACGCTGGAATACGCGACGAGTAACCATCTGCCAAACGGCGCCGACCTGGCAGCGATGGGCCAGGAGGTGTTCAGTGAGACCAACTACAACGGAGTTGGGTTCGGGCTGGGCTTCTCCGTCGTTCTCAACCCCGCTGACTCGCAGGTGATCAGTTCGCCGGGAGCGTTTGCCTGGGGCGGTGCAGCCTCCACGATGTTCTGGGTCGACCCTGCCGAGGATCTCCTCGTGATCGGCATGACTCAGCTCATGCCGTCGTCGGCGTACCCGATCCGGGACCAGATGAAGTCGCTCGTCTACGGAGCATTGACCTAACCAGTGAACGTTGGTGGCCATATCGCCGTTGCTCGGACCCTCTCAGATGACCCTCGCTTTTGGCTCGGCGCAGCCCTGCCTGACCTCGGGTCATTTGGTGGTTTTCGGCTCGTCGGGTCGACGCCGAACGAGGTTGTTGCGGCCGGTATTCGGTGCCATCACCAAACCGACGATGCGTTTCATCGCAGCGAATGGTTCCGGTCTCGCCAAGACCGGCTCCGCGCCAGACTGGGCGCAGACGGTCTCGCTCGAGGCTCGGCTCGTGCGGTTGCTCACGTCGGTCCCGAGCTGCTGATCGACGGAGCGCTTCTGCGAGACGAGACCATCGCAGCGGACGTCACCAAGACATTTCGGGCCATCAGCGATTCGCACACACGCTCTGAGCTGGGAGAACTCGTGCCAGAGCGCTCAAACGACTGGCTCGACCACCTCGACAACGTGGCGGACCGCTCAGCCCCGACCGACTACGACGATCCAGTCGCGGTCGCCAAACGCCTCTACCGAATCTTGCTTCGTCGACCGCGGCTCGCCATGCCCGAGAGGCACATCGACATTGCAGCAGCGGCACTTGCCGATGAGCACGACTCCATCCGATCGACAGCGGGCGATCTGGTCCAAGAGCTCAGCGCAACAGTCGGCGGCTGAGATATCCCGATTCGAAGGTCAAGCACCTTCTCCTTTGCGCCGATGCGAAGAGGGTGGAAGGCGGCTCACACATCAGCGCCGTGCCTGACATCTCATCGGACAAAGTCCGACGGATCCTGGGCCGGAACCCAATCGCACTCGAATGTGCGCGGGCCGCGTCCGGATTTACGGGCCGCGACGCCGAGGTTGTGGTGCTCGAAGACGACCGAGTCTTCGTCGCCGCCTCCGTCTCCCCAGCAAACGTGATGCTCCCGAGAAAGATGCATGCAACCGAACGGTTGATCGCAACCCAGGCGAGCCTGGGCGCTGGTGCAGGGCACGCACCCGAGGCGAGCATCTTCGAGGGTTCGGTTTCAATACCGATTCTCGACACCTCCGGATATCCGGTTGCCGCGCTCACCGTCGTCCTTGAACACGAACGGTCAATTCCGAACGACGACCAACTCGACGGCCTGATGGCCCTCGGCCGAGTGCTTCGGGCCGAGTTGATCGCCGGGCAGGAGGATGGCGACTTCTTCCATCGGCTCGTGCAGGGCCAACGCGATGCGGTCATCGTCCTCGACGGTGATCTCAACGTGAAATGGGCAAGCGCCGCCATGGTCTCGCTCCTTGCGTTGAGCCCGAGCGAAGTAATCGGCATGAGCGCCGCCAACCTGCTCCATCCCGACGATCTCGAGGGAGCCTTCGACGCCGTCGCAACGTTGGCTCAAGGCCTTGCGATCACGAAGGTGCCCGTTCGGCTCCGGAGCGGCGACGGCACCTACAACCCGGTCGATGTCACCGGCACCGACCTCAGCACCGATCCGCTCATCGGGGGCTTCGTGCTCAACGTGCGCGATGCGCATCACGACGAAGAGCGTGATGCCGAAATCGACCGCACCCGACGACTCGCCCAGGGCATTGTCGGCAGTCTGCGCGATGGCCTCGTCGCCACCGACCGTTTCGGGGCGGTCACGCTCGTGAACACGATCGCCAGAGACATGTTCGGGATTGATGATGGGCGCACCCCAGCACAACTCTCGCTCGACGACTTCGTGCTGACGACCGTGACAGGCGATCCGCACGACCCGCTGAAGACTTCCAACCAGGCAACGCTGTGTCTCCTCAACCGGTTCTCAACCGTGTCGTTCGTCAGCTGTCTCACGCAAGCCATCGCCGATGCTGACGGGGATGACGCCGGGTATGTCATCGTCTTCTCCGACGTCACCGAGGAACACCGAGCGGCTGAGAAGCTGCGCACACAGGCCCTTCAGGACCCGTTGACCGGTTTCGCCAATCGCCGACAACTCGACCAGCGACTGCGAAACCTCGAACAGAGCACAAGCGACCAGCACGTCGGGGCCTGCTTCATCGACCTCGACGGCTTCAAGTTCGTGAACGACAACCACGGCCATCGCATCGGCGACCAACTCATCCGGGTTGCGGCCGAACGACTGGCCAGCGAGCTTCGCGATGGTGATCTTCTCGCCAGGCAGGGTGGTGACGAATTTGTCGCCGTGCTCGACAACGTCACCGATATGGCCGAAGCGATCGCAACGGCGGAGCGGTGCCGAGCCGAACTCTCACGCCCCTACCTCATCGGCTCCGAGCGTTTCGATCTGACCGCGTCGGCCGGCGTCGCCGTCTCCGGCGATGGGCCGGTCGATGGCGACCACCTCCTCCGGTGCGCCGACATTGCTCTCCATGCTGCGAAAGAAGCGGGCCGAAATCGTGTCGTTGCGTTCGAGCACGCGCTGGCCGAAGCCGTCGATGTTGAGCATGCGCAGCGGCGGTTCCTGCGAAACGCCCTCGACAACCGGCGTATTCAGATGCACTTCCAGCCACTCGTCGATGCGACGACAGAGCTGACGAAGGAATACGAAGCACTGGCTCGCATCGACCCCGGTGACGGCACGTTGATCTCACCATCAACCTTCCTCGATGCGATCGCCAACTCGGGACTGATGTGGGAGCTCGATCAACAGGCGTTCGAGATCTCGTGCCAGGCCATCCTCGAGCTCGTCAAGATTGACCCGACAGCCTCGCCGAGGATCGCCTGCAACTTCTCCCCCGTCAGCCTGAGCCGAGCCGACTTCGTCGAATTCATCACGACCACGACCGAATCGCTCGGTGTGCGACCAGACCAGCTCTGCATCGAACTGACCGAGACCGCAGCCTTCACGTCCGGCCCCCACACCAACGCAACGCTCAGTGCACTCGCCGAACTGGGCTACGAACTCGCGTTGGACGACTTTGGAACCGGCTATTCATCGCTCGCCCACCTTCGAGACCTTCCAATCTCGATCGTGAAGGTCGATCGGAGCTTTGTGTCAAAGCTCGCAAGCGACGACAGCGAACGAGCAATCGCCGAAGCCATCGCAACGCTCGCTCGCAACCTCGGGCTTGGGCTCGTTGCTGAGGGTGTCGAAACCGAAGCACAACTCGAGCAAGCCAGGTTGCTCGGCTTTCAGACCATTCAGGGCTGGCACTTCGCTCCGGCACTGCCGCTCGACGAATGCCTCGCCGACTGGGCGAGGACCGTGGCGGCCAAGGTGCCCGAATCCGCTAACGAGGATCGCTGAGCACTGCCCCACAGCGGTGATTGATCACCCGGATCACTCGGTCCTCGCGGTAGGTGTCGAGCATGCTGACAGTGGCGGTCTTCAGCTTGAAGCGTTTGCCCTCGACCGGAGCAAAGCCGCACCAGCGGGCGATGAAAATCGCGAGGTAATGGCCGTGCGCGAAAACCGCAGCGGTCGTCTCGTCTTCGCTATCGGCCGCGTCGTGAACGATACGTTCGATCGCCCGATCGACTCGTGCCCCAACAGCGTCGATGGTTTCCCCCTCCGCCATCGGTGCGTTCCAAATCGACCACAGTGGATCGACCGTGGCCCGCATGTCTGCGGTCTTCACACCTTCGTACTCGCCGTAGTCCCATTCCATGAGGTCGTCGTCGAACACGATCCCGTGCGGAAGGTTGACGATCTCCGCTGTCTCAGCAGCGCGGCGCAGCGGGCTTGAATACACACGATCGATCTGCCATTCGGACAACGTGTCGGCTGCCGCCCTTGCCTCATCACGACCTCGATCGGTCAGTGGAACGTCGGTATGTCCGGTGTGCTTGCCGATCGATGCCCATTCGGTTTCGCCGTGCCGGATGAGAAGAAGGCGCGTCATCGAGTGCTCAGTTCTTTGCTTGCTCTGGCGAGCGCTGCTGATCCGCTTCTGCCATGAGTTCTTTCGCGTGTTTGCGTGCCGTCTTCGAGTCGGGCTGCCCACTCAGCATCCTGGCGAGTTCGGTCACTCGATCCTTGCGGTCGAGCATCACGAGGTCTGACACGGTCTCCAGGTCGTCTTGACGCTTTCGAACCTGCACATGGGCGTCGGCGAAAGCGGCGACCTGAGGCAGGTGGGTCACGACAAGCACTTGGTGGCGATCGCCGAGCGCTGCGAGGGCGCGACCCACAGCGAAGCCTGCCTCACCGCCGATGCCAGCATCGACCTCGTCAAACACGAGAATCGGCGGCGCTTGGGAGAGCACGCTGCGCACCGCAAGCATCGTTCGTGCAAGCTCGCCGCCGGAGGCGACCTTGGCGAGCGGCTGAAGCGGCGAGCCAGGGTTCGCCGCGAGTTTGAAAACCACTTCCGAGCCATCGAGCCCGCCGACGTCGATTCCGACTCGGGCCTTGGGCATCGCAAGCTCGTGCAACCACTCCTCGGTTGCCGCCGCCAACGGAGGGCACACCGCCTCGCGGGCGCTGAGCACATCGGATTGGGCGGCCGCAAGCTCGGCTGCTGCGTCGGCCCGATCGCCATCGAGGCGTGCGGCTCGCACATCGTGTTCTTCGAGTTCGGCGAGACGATCGCTCAGCGATGCATGCTCAGCCATCACCTCTTTGAGATCGTCGCCATACTTTCGGCAGAGCTGATGCAGCAGGTGGCGGCGGGTCTGCACGACTTCGAGCGCTTGAGGGTCGGGTTCGATCGAATCACCAACCGAGCGGATCGAGTCGGCACAGTCTTCGATCTCGGCCAGGAGATCACGCAGCCGCTTCGCTTCGCCTTCATACGGGCGCAGGGTCTCCAACGTGGCCAGCGTTCGTGCCAGTTGGTCACGGACACCGTTCTCTCCGGTCAGGTCCTCGAGCGCTGTGCCCGATGCCTGCTGATGATCGAGCGCGTTCGCCAGAAGTTCTTCGGTCTGCTCGAGTTGCTGATCCTCATCGGACGACTCGATCGCCGCAGCGTCGAGCTCACGCACCTGGTAGCGCAACAAGTCGAGCTCTCTGGCCCGAGTTCGCTCATCCCCGCCAAGCTCAGCGAGCGCGGCTTCGAGCTCGGCAACCCTCGCCTTTGCGGCATTCAACCGGCTGAGATCGACATCGCCGAAGCGGTCGAGAGCATCACGTTGCGCCGACACGCCGAGCAATGACTGATGAGAGTGCTGGCCATGAAGATCGACCAGCTGCTCACCCAAGTCAGCGAGGCCGGAGGCGGTCGCCGGGCGATCGTTGATGTAGGCCCGTGATCGTCCGTCAGCAGGGATGACCCGACTCAGGACGTATTCCTCGCCATCGAGTTCGAAGCGGCCGTGCACGGTTGCTTCGTCAGCCCCAGGTTTCACAAGGCCGGGATCCGCTCGGCCACCCATCAAGAGGTTGATCGCATCCACCAGCAGCGTCTTACCCGCTCCGGTTTCACCGGTCAGCGCAATGAGTCCGGTCGGCAACCGAAGCGTGACCTGCCCGATCACGCCGAGGTTTGAAACAGCGAGCTCGGTCAACATCAGCGATCCTCCAAGCCGAACTTGTCCTTGAGGACAGTGTGAAAGTCGCGATCTCCACGCACCACGAAGCGCGCTCGTTCTTTGGCAGCACCGCACACGACCGAATCACCCGGCTCGACTGTTGCCAGGCGGCGGCCATCGACCGACACGGCGCCGGCGCGATAACCATCGATTGTGAGCTCGACCTCGGTCGACGGCGCCAGGATCATCGAGCGGTTGAACACCATGTGTGCGGCGACCGGGGTCATCACGAGCGCATCAAAGTTCGGCTCGACGATCGGCCCCCCGGCGGAAAGCGAGTAGGCGGTGGACCCCGTGGGCGTTGCCACGATGAGCCCATCAGCAAGGTAACGAGTGAAGTGTTTGCCACCGATGGCGGCTGCGACGGAGACGGAGTGGCCGACCTCAGCTCGTTCGACCACGACTTCATTGAGCGCGAGGGCCTTCGAGACGTCGGCAGAGCTCGAACTGACTTCGATCTCGAGCAACATCCGCTCTTCGATCTCGAGCGAGCCGGCCTTCCAGGCGTCGAGTGCGCCGCCAAGATCACTCGGATCGACAGATGTGAGGTAGCCGAGGTGGCCGGCGTTCACGCCGAGAATTGGCACACCGTGGCGGACCACGAGGTGCGTGGTTCGCAGCATCGTGCCGTCTCCACCGAGGCTCAGACACAGATCGAGACCGGGCCCAAACTCCGCTTCGGCAACGGCGAGGTCGGGACGGCCGACGAGTTCGGCATCGGTCGGCGGGAGTGAGCCGACGATGTCGCACTGCTCACACCACGCAAGCGCCTGGCGGGCAAGGTCGATGACCTCGCTTCGATGCTGGTGCAAAACCAGCCCCATCGCAATCGTCACGAGACCTCGCGCTCCACGATCGCTTCGCCCACCCGAAAGTGGCCGACGAACTCGACGTTGCCCGATGCCCCGGTTACCGGAGACTCCATAACCCCCAGCATGTCAGCTCCGAGTGACATTGCCGTTTCTTCAACCTCAGCAATCACCCGCTTCCATATTGCCGGGTCACTGATCACACCGCGACCTTTCGATGCTTCTTGGCGGCCGGCCTCGAACTGGGGCTTGATCAACAGCAGCATCGACACGCCGGGTTTCGCCGCGGCGACGAGCGCGGGCAGCACCAACTTCAGCGAGATGAACGACAGATCACCAACGACCAGATCGACGGGCCCACCAAGATCGTCGGCCGAAATCGTTCGCACGTCGGTCTGTTCACGAACCTCGACTCGATTGCTTCGACGAAGCCGTTCGTGCAGTTGATTGGTTCCCACATCGACGGCATGCACCATCGCCGCCTTTCGCTGCAGCAAACAATCGGTGAATCCACCGGTGGATGAGCCAGCGTCGAGCACGGTCAAACCTGCTGGATCAACCTCGAAGTGATCGAGCGCGGCTTCCAGCTTCCCGCCGGCGCGACTGACGAACTTTGGCTTTGGGCCGAGCAGCTTGACTGCATCGCCGGGAAGGACCAGCCGAGCGGGCTTGTCGGCTGGTGCACCACCAACGGTGACGTTGCCGGCCTCGATTTCACGCCGAGCCGCCTCGCGGCTCGGCACCAGCTTGCGGCGGACCAGCTCCGCATCGAGTCGTCGGCGCTGCGCCATCGCCCGAACGATATCCAGTCGCAACAAAACGAGGACCGCCCACCTCGGATGAGGCGGGCGGTCTCAGTGAACGAGTTCCTCAGTCAGTAGACGTGCTGCGTTGCCGATCTACTGGAGCCGAGGTGCTGTGCGAGTTCCGGGGGTTGGATCGCTGCGAGCCGTTGAGGCTCGATCAGGTTCAGCTGGCCTTCTTGGCCGTTGCCTTCTTGGCGGTGCTCTTCTTGGCGGTGGCCTTCTTGGCGGCTGGCTTCTTGCGAGCGGCAGCCTTCTTGGCGGGAGCCTTCGCAGCCTTCTCAGCAGCGATGACACGGGCCTCGAGGGCTTCCATCTCACGGCGGGTGACGGGGGCGAGGCCGGTGGCGACGTCGACGGCGTCACGAACGACGTTCTCGACACGGTCGGTGACCGGCTCGACGAAGGTGCGGACGGGCTCGGTCTGAGCGTCGATGAGGTTCACAACCGGGGCGAACTGGGCCTCGAGCTGCTTGAAGAACTCGGAAGAGAGCTTCTCGGCGGTCTTGGCGGCGCCTTCGATTTGGGTGCGGGCAGTGCCGAAGGCGTCTTCGATGGTGTCGGTGGCCTGGTCGGCGAACTTGTTGAGCGTCGATGCGGTGATCATGGGTTTCACCATAAGGAACGTCGCTTGTGCTTGCAATAGTTAGCAAGTGCAAACTCTCGTGAAGTTCGTCACATGCCGTTCGCCAGCGACTCCTTCACGAGTGAACGCAGATCAACAGCGGTGCGATCCGGCATCGGGTCGGTCGGAAGATCCGATTCGGAGAGGACGCCGCTAAACACGAGGGCGAATTCGAAGCCAAGTGTTCGAGCAAACGCGCCATCGGTGTCGGCCCGATCGCCAACCATCACACCATCGGTGCCAAACCGGTCACGAATGAGATCGGCCATTGGCTGGTCGGGCTTCCCGGCGACGGTTGGCGAGATTCCCGTCGACCGCTCGACCGCCGCAACGATCGAGCCGGCGCCGGGATAGAGACCCACCTCGGTGGGGTAGGTCGAATCGGTGTTGGTCGCGATGAAGCGGGCGCCGGCATGGATTGCCTGCACCGCTGCCCGCAGTCGGTCGTAGCTCAAATCCCAGTCGAGTCCGACAAGGACGGCGTCGGGCGGCTCATCGCCGACCACGAATCCATCGACGATGATCGCGCCTCGTGCCGCGACCGCCTCGACGACCCCCGGCCCACCAAACACGAAGACGCGCTCTCCCTCGTGCACGAGCGACGCGCCCGCCATTGCGGAAGACACGACCGAATCGACAGCGTCGATCCCGAACGAGCCGAGCTTCTCGACTTGCTGGGCTTCGGTTGAAAACGAGTTGTTCGTCGCGAACACCACGGTGGCGCCGGCGTCGCGCAGCTTCGCAACCGCCTCAGCAGACCCCGCGATCGGTTCCGAACCCATCCAGATCACACCGTCGAGATCGAGTACCCAAAGGTTGGTCCGGTTCAAGAGAAACGCTGCTCGAGTTCGCCGATCTCCGGCAATCCGATCGTGTTCGTGAACTCATCGAAGCCCATCAGGTCATCGATGAAGCCAGCGGGTGTTCCGTCCGCCTTCAACTTTCCGAGGAAGTACTGCATCGCTTCTGCTGCTGCGAGCAGCGTGCCGATCGGCATGATGATCATGGCGAAGCCAAGCGCGGCGATCTCGTCGTAGGTCAGTGGCGGTGTCTTGCCACCTTCAGCCCAGTTGAAGAGCAGCGGTGTTCCCTTGAACTCCTTCGCCACCTCCTCGATTTCATCCTGGCCCTGCAGTGCCTCGACGAACAGGACATCGGCACCGGCGTCCAGGCAGCCTCGAGCCCGCTCGATCGCTTCCTCCAAGCCGTGGGGTGCTCGAGCGTCTGTGCGAGCGATGATCACGAAGTCGGAATCGACGCGGGCCTCGGTGGCAGCCCGAACCTTGCCCCACATCACCTCGGGGTCGACAACTTCCTTGTTCTCCATGTGGCCGCACTTCTTCGGCAGGATCTGATCCTCGATATGGATGCCAGCGATGCCGGCACGCTCGTACTCCTGCACGGTTCGGATCACGTTGATCTGGTTGCCATAGCCAGTGTCAGCGTCGGCCAGCACGGGCAGGTCGGTTGCACCAGCGATGCGTCGGGCGTTGTCGACCATCTCGCTCAGGCCGAGGAGGCCAACGTCGGGCCGGCCCAAGAGCGAGGCCGTCGTCCCGAAGCCGGTCATATAGACGCCGTCGAACCCAGCCTGCTCGATGAGCCGAGCGCCGAGCGCGTCGTAACAACCTGGGAGAACGAGCGGAGCCTTGCTTCCCATCGCGTCGTTGATGAGCGAGCGGAGCGCTGATGGACCGGACGGGCGAGCGCGGAGGAGGTCAGCCATCAAGAGAACGTACCGGCAGATCGCCATTAGGTTGAGGAAATGGCCGACGAGACCACGAGCACGCCCGAATCACCCGATGCGAGGCCAGACTCAGCAAGCCCAGACTCAGCAAGCACCGACTACAAACGGGCGGGCTTCAACCAGCGGCTCGGCATGGGCGATGCGCCAGCGGTCGTGATGGTCGATATGTGCAAGGCCTACTTCGAGCCAGACTCACCGCTGTTCACCGACCGTCCGGAGGTCGTCGA
This sequence comes from uncultured Acidimicrobiales bacterium, assembly GCA_937925335.1. Taxonomy (GTDB): domain Bacteria; phylum Actinomycetota; class Acidimicrobiia; order Acidimicrobiales; family SZUA-35; genus CALEWY01. The sequence goes on along the minus strand of CALEWY010000006.1, from coordinate 8,480 downwards.
CGCGTGCAAGACGCTCGTCGCGGCAGCTCGGGCCAGCGACATTCCCGTTCTTTGGACGCGAGTTGAACTCGAACCAGGCGGAGCGAATGGCGGCGTCTTTCGACGCAAAGCCCCCGTGCTTCACGTATTCGAAACTGGCAATGGACCCTTTGGAGATTGGGTTGACGGCCTCGCGCCCGAGGACGACGACGTCGTCATCACCAAGCAGTACGCATCCGGCTTCTTCAACACGTCACTCGCCGAGGATCTTCGGGCGCTGGAGGTCGACACGACGATCATCGGCGGCGTCTCCACGTCTGGATGTGTCCGAGCTACGGCGCTCGACGCCTGCCAGAGCGGCTTCGCACCAATCGTGGTTGCCGAGGCGTGCGGCGACCGCAATCAAGCCGTCCACGATGCAAACCTCTTCGACCTCGACAACAAGTACGCCGACGTCGAATCCCTGGAAACGGTGCTCGCTCTCATTCAATAGTGCGGGTGCTCGCGCCCACTCAGCCGCGCAGAGTCGGTAACGCCTGATTCAACGTGTCGGTCCACGGGCTCGGATGACGAGAACGAGCGGCTGGGGAAGCTGAAACACTGAACTGCACGAGCTTTTGGTTAAGCGAGAGTGTTTTCGCGCCGTTCCATATAGCACCATGTTGAAGCATGTTCTACAGCTCTCCGGGGCCTCCCACCAAATGTCCGATGACGAGGCGCGTGCCAACCTCATCAAGAACATCTGTCGGATCAACCTCTTGTGCATGATCGGTGGGCTACCCGGCGTGTTGTTGAATGCTTGGCTGCTGTGGCCAGATGTCCCCCACGGCCCAGTACTGGCCTGGTCGATCGCCCATGCGATCTTGATCGTTGCGTTGATCGCTCGCGATCTCTGGGTTCTGGCTCAGCCAACCCCACACGCCGTGCTCGCCACAGAGCGGCTGATGCGCCTTTCGGCCGCCGGCTTTGGCCTCTCGATCGGCATGTCGAGCTTCCTTGCGCTCGCAGGCGACCAGGGTTCACAGAGCTACGTCATCAACGTCGTGACCGTCGGGCTCCTGGTGAACGCGATCGTGAACGCTGGCGTGTCGAAGCTCTTCTGGCACGGACAAGTGCCCCTGGCGTTCTTGTCGCTCTTGGCGTTCTCGATCATCAGCCAGACCGACGGGCCCCGGGATCTGGTTTTGATCGGTGCGATCATCGCGTTCTCGTGCGTGATTTCGCAGATCCTGCGACACCACCTCGAACACAATGCGTCCCTTCATCGATCGAACGCCGATCTGGTCAACGACCTACTCACGATGAACACTCGGCTCGCCGAGGATGCTCGAACCGATCCGCTCACCGGCCTACTCAACCGCGCTGGCTTCGTCGCTCGCCTCGAAGAACTCATGTCGAGTGACGACCAACTCCCAACGAGGGAAGGCAGTCCGCAGCCGGAGGAGATCGGCGTGATGTACCTCGACCTCGACCACTTCAAGGAAGTCAACGACTCGCTGGGTCATGCCGCTGGTGATGACGTGCTCATGCAGACCGCACACCGCCTGCGGGCTCAGGTTCGCCCGACCGACATCGTGGCTCGAATCGGTGGCGACGAATTCACTGTTGCAGCACTCGGCATCGGATCGATCGCCGAAGCGCAGAACCTCGCTCAACGAGTCCACCGTGCATTCGAGAATCCGATCATCATCAACGGTCAGGAACATCAGCTCGGGGCGAGCATCGGCGTTTCGTTCGGCAACCTCGAGTCACTCGAACTCGACGAGCTGCTGGCGAGTGCCGACAAGGCTCTGTACCAAGCCAAGAGAAATCCCAAGGCAGCCGTAGCCGTTTTCGACGATGCAGCCCGTGCTCAAGTCCGCGAGAAGCGAGAGAAGCAAGACCTCATCTCCGCCGCTTTGCACGACGGCGACATCCGGCCGCATTGGCAGCCCATTGTTCATGCCACAACCGGCGAGCTCATCGGTCTCGAAGGGCTCGCTCGATGGGAACACGACGGTCAGATCCATGCCGCTGGCAGCTTCATTCACGAACTGCTCGACGCTGGCCTCGAAGACGAGCTCGCTCGCTCGATCATCGGCTCCGCGCTCGACACCAGGCTTGCCATCGACGCCGAGATTCCGCTCGGGCTGAACCTCACGCCGTGCCAGCTCGAGCGCGTACTTGACCCGCTGCTCGCTCAACAGTCGATGACGGGGTTCTGCATCGAAATCACCGAACAGGGAGTTCTCAACGACATCAAAACAGCACAGACGCTTCTCAGCACGGCACGGGATCGCGGCGCGCTCGTCTTCCTCGACGACTTCGGGACTGGCTACTCATCCCTCTCACTCATCGCCGACCTTCCTCTCGATGGGCTCAAGATCGACGGGCGCTTCATCTCGACGATCGACAATCCCGAGTCCTACAAGATCGTCGCAGACATCGCAGACATCGGTCGCCGTCATGGCCTGATCGTCGTTGGCGAGGGGGTCGAGACGATCGAGCAGCTCGAGATGTGCGCCAAACTCGGCATCACCTTGCTCCAGGGATTTCTCATCAGCCATCCAATGTCGACGGCCGATCTCAAAGCGATGCGGGTCAGCGGGGCCCAGCCATGGGATCACCTCTTTGAGAACTCTCATCTCCACCGGATCTGATGGCACACGCTGCTGTGTAGTCAGCCGAGGCATAGGCAAGACAGGCGTTCGCTGATCCGGAGACATCGACCGACACGCGCATGGTCGGTGCACTGATGCCGCTCCCGCCGCACTTCCGTGACCAGGTGGCGACAGAACTAGGGTCCGGCCGTGTCCTCTTCTTCACGACCAGCGCCCGCTTCTTCTTCGCAACCAGCGCCGTCGTCGGCACGTCGGGAGCAGTCAACCGACGGCGGCCCGTGGTTCTATCCGAACGTCACCAGCGCGGTGCGCGGCGAGGTCGTCGCGATCCATGCCAGCGCAGCCGCTGGTCCGTGCGAGCTCATCGTGCGACGAATCGGTGCAGAGTCGATCGAACAGGCCCGGTTCGCCGACATCGCGATCGGTGAGCACCCGATCCCCGACGGTGCCGATCAGAACGGCTGCGGTTGGCCGAAGGTGCTCGACCTCACCATCGGGGATTGGATGACTGGCTATCACGACCTCGAATTGGTCGACGCCAACGGCGAATCGACGCACCACTTCGTCGTCGTACGCCCATCGCCTGAGCGCGAGCCAGCGCCGATCGCGATCGTGCTCAATACCAACACCTATCACTCGTACAACTACTGGGGTGGCGCCAACAGCTACGCCCACGTTGATGACCTCCAAGCCGGTGCTCGGCCCGAAGATGCCCAGGCGCGCGCCATCGGCCGGCTATCGACACAACGCCCGTTCGCTCAGACGTTGCTCGCTCCCCCGCCTGGCGCTCACCGACTGGTGAACCCTCACCCTCGAGACGTCGACGAGTTCGCCTTTCCGGGCGACCGCGACTGGATCAAGGCCCACAACATCAGCCCCTACGACGGTGCCGCGGGCTTCATGGACAAGTGGGAGCACCGTTTCGTCACCTGGGCTGAAGAGGCTGGCTACCAGCTGGACTACTTCTGCGATTCCGACTTCGAAGCCGATCCACGTCTCGTCGACGGATACGCCACGGTCGTTCTCGTTGGCCACAGCGAATACTGGTCCGGCGAACAACGCCGCCAACTCGACGCCTACGTGACCGAGGGCGGAAATCTCGCGATCTTCTCCGGCAACACCGGCTACTGGAAGGTGCGTTGGGAAGACGACGGATCCACCCTCATCGCTCACAAGTGGAACGGCGAAACAAACGATCCGCTCTGGGGCGATGCGGCGACTCGATCTGACGCCACCCATCTTTGGTCACACCCTGCGTTTGGGCGCCCCGAAGCTGAGGTAACCGGCCTGTCATTCCTCTACGGCGGCTACCACCGACTCGTCATGTGTGTCGCCAGGGGCTCGAGCGCCTACACCGTCTACGACGACACCCACTGGGCGCTCGACGGCTCCGACCTGTTCTACGGCGACATGTTTGGTGGCGACATCCCTCTGCTCGGCTACGAGAACGACGGCTGCCCGATTCGTTTCGACGAGAACGGCCTACCCGTTCCCGACGGAGGGCTCGGGGTGCCAGACCACCTCGAGATCATCGCTTTCACGCCAGCCACCCTGTTCGAACCGCCGCACAGCCCCTTCCGCCCGGCCATTCCGCCCGAACAGCCCGACGTACTTGCCGAGATCGCGTACGGCCGCACCGACGAACGCGCCACTGAACGACTCGCCCGAGGCCATGCCGTGATGGCCAGCTTCACCAAAGGAGCTGGCACCGTCTTCAACGCAGGCACCACAGAGTGGGCCCACGGCCTCGCAGCCAACGACCCATTCGTCGAAACGATCACCCGCAACGTGCTCGATCGTTTCAGCTCGAGCCCCGGCTGAGTTCCGGAACCTGTCGCCAAGAACCTCGGGCGCTATCCGTGCTAGTCAGGTGTCGCACAAACTGACTCAACGAGGAGAACACCAGATGGACGTCGGAATCTTCATTCCCATCGGCAACAACGGTTGGATGATGTCGAAGAACGCACCGCAGTACATGCCGAGCTTCGAACTCAACAACAAAACGGCCCAGGAGGCGGAAGCGCAGGGCTTCGACTTCTTGCTTTCGATGGTGAAACTGCGAGGTTTCGGCGGCGATACCGAGTTCTGGGACCACAACATGGAGTCATTCACGCTCATGGCGGGTCTGGCTGCGGCAACCGAGAAGATCGGTCTCTTTGCATCCGTTGCGCTCCCCACGATGGAGCCGGCGATGGTGGCGCGTATGGCGTCGACGATCGACGACATCTCCGATGGGCGCTTCGGCATCAACATCGTGTCTGGCTGGAACCAGATCGAATACAGCCAGATGGGTGTTTGGCCAGGTGACTGGTACTACGAAAAGCGCTACGACTACGCCACCGAATACGTGCAGATCATGCAGGATCTCTGGACCACCGGCGTCAGCGATCGCAAGGGTGAGTACTTCCAGATGGACGACTGCCGTCTCAGTCCTCCGCCGAAAGACAACAAGGTTCCGCTCGTGTGCGCTGGTCAATCCGACCGCGGTATGGAGTTCTGCGCCACCTACGGTGACTACCAGTTCATCATCGGCACCGGCGACCTCGACGTGGTGCGAGCCGATGCCGCCCGCTTGACCGCCGCCGCTGAGAAGACGGGCCGCGACGTTGGCGTTTACGTCCTCTTCCAGATCACGATGGGCGACACCGACGAAGCAGCCGAGGCCAAGTGGCAGAGCTACAAAGACGGCGCCGATCTCGAGGCGATCAAGTTCATGACCGGCCAGGCTGAACTCGACACGGCCGGCGCAACCGCCGACAAGATCACCGAGATGCAGGGCGCGTTCAACCTCAACATCGGGCCCATCGTTGGTAGCCACGCCACCATTGCCGCACGCCTCGATGAGGTCGCTGCCATCCCCGGAGTCAAGGGCACGATGTGTGTCTTCGACGACTATCCCGTGGCGACCAAGGAGTTCGGCGAGAAGGTAATGCCGCTCATGAAGAGTCGCTCGTAACACCAGCCGCCGGGCTTACGATGGTGCGCAGCGGAGGGAGTTCTGCAACGAAGGGCGACTCCGCTTGCGTACTCATCTGGTTTTCACAAACGGCCGCAGCGGCTCCAATTTTGTCGCTGACGCCATCAACCAGCACCCCGCTTTGTGCAACTACGGGGAAGTCCTCGGCTCCTACATGCCGACGATGAAGCTCCATCGTGCGTTCCGCTACGGCGGGCGCGATGTCGAGGCCTACTTGAACTACGTGCTGACGTCGCGCCGCCATTTCGAGCTTGCCAAGCGCTATTCCGCCCTGGCTCGTCGACGGCGCGGCGATCAGCCGCGCGACAAGCGCTGGCGCGACCTCGAATCAATTGGGGTCAAGGACTTCGGGATTCGCTTCTCCGAACACAACCTCGATGACTACCTTGCTCGCCACCCGGAGATCTCGGTGATCTCGCTGCACAGGGAGAACACGCTCGAGCGTGCGGTGTCGGTCATCTCGCTTGAGCGCACCGGAACCGTCAAGGCTGCTGCGGCCAACGGTTCAACTGGCGCAACGCGCCGCTCGCAACTCGAAATCGACCCGTCTGAGCTGATCAGCCTGATGTCGCGCATGGACCGCGAGATGGAGCGCCAGCTCCACCTCGTTGCGGGGCTGGATCCTGGCCGTGTCATCTCGCTTCGCTACGAAGAAGTTTTCGCCACCGCCAGCTCTCCTGCAGACACGATGCGGGGCGTGTTCGAGTTTCTGGGCGTGCAACCCGTCGATATCCAAGCGGCCCATCGCAAGGTTCTCTCCAAGGATCTGTCAAAGACGGTGAGCAACTTCGAAGAAGTCGCTGACATGGTTAGCCGATCCCGCTTCGCCGACCTTCTTGTCGACGGATCCATGACCGACACAAAGATCGGCCCTCGCTCGACCGCCTCGACTCCCCCGCCACCCGCAGGCGCAATCGGGAGCCGAGGCGCGTCACACAACATCAAGCCGCTTGGGTCATCTCGGCTTGCTCCTTGAGCTCCTGGCTCAGCTTCACGATCGCGTTTCGGCGGCGCTTTCCAGCACCAAACACGACAGATGACGCCACGATGTCGGTTCGACTCGCCACGCCAGCGGCACCCCGATAGAAATAGCGCCGAATCGTCCCGATCACGGTGACTCGATCGTTCTCCGACACTGCCGGCACCTTCGATTCTGGTCCAAACCAGGTAACGGGGGCTTCGCCATCGTCACCCTTGATATCGAACGACAAGCGGAACGATCCATCGTCCATCTGGCGACGAATCGGCTCCCCGCGCACTGAACCCTCGATCACGGCGACATTCATCGTCTTGCTGGAATCACCCATAACACTTCTCCTCAATTGTCTCGAATGGGAGGAAGGATTTGGGGGAAGAAGAGAACGACGGGAACGCGGCCTTTAGCGCAACATCTTGACGCGCTCGTTTGCGTCACCAAACGTTGGATCGATGCGGCCGATCTCACCAAAGAGTCGGCGAGCTTTTGCCATATCACCGGCTCGCTCGTAGAGGTCGGCAAGTGCGTACCAACGGCGCAAATGATGCAGCTTTGGCTTCTTCGGTGCTTTCGGGGCCTTCTCGAGAAGACGAATACCCTCGACGGTCTTGCCTTGATCAGCGAGCGCGCCCGCGGCCACGATTCGGCCTTCTTCGATCAGCTCGGGCGCCGGCGACTTTTCACCAAGCTCCAGCCACAGATCGTGCACGCGATGCCAGTTCTTCATCGCCCGGTGGCAGTCCTGCATCACGGGATGTTGTTCGACTGAACCCGTGGCGGCAGAGAATGATTCGAGATCCTTGAGCGCCTGGCGCCACTTCCCACGTCGATACGACGTGAGTCCTCGAAGCTCGAGCACTTCGGGAACACCGGGTGCGATCCGATCGATCGACTGCAGCAGGCGGAAGGCCTCCTCAAATCGCTCACGTTCGAACGCAACAGCGGCTTCCGCTAGCCGGCGCCGAAGCTTTGAGTCGGTATCGGATGCCACTTCAGGAAACCGAACCTCGCGCACATCGATCGAGTCGATCGCAGCGTTGCGTTTGCGAGTGCTGCCGCCGCCTTGCGAGCGGCCCTCGTCGTTGTCCACACGAACGACCGTGCGTTCCTCCCGTCGAACAGGAGGAGGAGGTACCCGCTTCTTCGCCATCCCAGAAGCCTACGAGGAGATCATCGAGATGGGGGCAAAACGACGAATGCCCCAGCCATGAGGCTGGGGCATTCTTTGAGAAATCCGGCAACGGCCTACTCTCCCAGGGCGTCTCCACCCAAGTACCATCGGCGCTGGAGGGCTTAACTTCCGTGTTCGGGATGGGAACGGGTGTGGCCCCTCCGCAATCGTCACCGAAACCTTGCGGTTTCCGTGTCAAACAACATCTTCCGATGTTGCTGTCTGATTAGTCAGAGAATTCGGAATCCAAAGAACTGTGGGGAACACATTCCGAAACGGCGAAGCCGAATCGAAGAGGTTCCCATCTTTGAGAACTGTACAGCGAGCACGAGCACCCTCCCGAAGGAGAGACGCTCAAAAGTTATAACACAAGCCCTCGGCCGATTAGTACCGGTCAGCTAAACACATTGCTGTGCTTACACGTCCGGCCTATCAACGTGGTAGTCGTCCACGGGCCTTACCCGGTTAACCCGGTGAGTGATCTCATCTCAGAACGGGTTTCCCACTTAGATGCTTTCAGCGGTTATCCCTTCCGCACGTAGCAAACCAGCCATGCTCCTGGCGGAACAACTGGCACACCAGAGGTGCGTCCATCCCGGTCCTCTCGTACTAGGGACAGACTTCTTCAAATCACTTTCGGCTGCAGAGGATAGGGACCGAACTGTCTCACGACGTTCTAAACCCAGCTCGCGTACCGCTTTAATGGGCGAACAGCCCAACCCTTGGGACCTGCTTCAGCCCCAGGATGCGATGAGCCGACATCGAGGTGCCAAACCT
>CALEWY010000005.1 GCA_937925335.1 uncultured Acidimicrobiales bacterium | reverse complement strand
AGCTTCGGCATCGGCCCCCGCGTCGAGCAAAAGCTCGAGCATCTCAACCGACCCCTTCTCTGCCGCGACATGTGGCGCCGGGTTGCCGCCGAAGTCGAGATTTGGATCGGCACCGGCATCGAGGGCGGCCTCGACGAGCGCAACATCGGTCGCACGGACAGCGTCAGCCAAGACGTCGTCGGCATCAGCCGGCTCGATGGCTAAGGCAGCGGTGCTGGAATCGCCATCCTCGGCTTCCTCGCCGTTGCCTTCTTCGGTGCTCTGGTCCGAACTCGTCTCGGCGTTGTCCCGGGCGTTGTCCCCGGCATCAGCAGCCGTGTCAGCGGCGGTGCTGGTGTCATCAGGCGACGAACCACCGCCACACGAAGCGGCGACGAATGCGAGAGCAATCACCAGCGACATGGTCGTTCCCCGGCCCTGACGGAACGCTCGATTCGATCGTCGCTTCACGGTCACAACAGCCTCTTTCACATACCGATGGTATGGGAAGTCTGCCAGCCCGCACGCGATTCCACAAACCGCTGGTATGCGAGTTAGCTGGGTTTGGCCGACGAGGTTCTGCCCTGATGTTGAATCCGTCACGCCGGGTACCTCCCAACCGGCCGGGTGCTTCTACTATCTCCAGCCATGACTGCGCCAACGACGACGCCTGACCTGCAAGAAGCCGCCTCCTGCTTGGAGACAGCGGCCAACATCATCCGAGGGGCGGTCGCCCATCTCGCCGAGACCTCATCGGTTGATGCCGATCAGGTCATGGCCTACGACATCGCACACGCCGCTGCGGCGGTCGAGACCGCGAAGTCGATGATCGACTACGGCAACAAGGGCGATCTCGAAGGCCAGCTCACGTGCGTGTTTATCGCCGATGCCGTCGCCGATCTCGCTTCGAAGGTTTGGGGTCGTGAAGCCCAGTGGGCTTGCGCACTCGATGCACTCGATTCAACCCGCGCCTTCGTCGCCACTTGGCGCGATCCCGCCGTGCTCGCCGGACTCGCCGGCAACGACGGCCCCCGCCACCTCGACTCAGAGTTCGAGCTTGTCGAAGAGACCTTCCGCCGGTTTGCGGACGAGCAGGTGAAGCCTCGTGCCGAGCACATCCATCGAACCAACGGCGATATCCCTGAAGACCTCATCAACGGCCTCGCCGAGATGGGCTGCTTCGGCCTTTCGATTCCCGAGGAATATGGCGGCTTCGCCAGCGGTGGCGAGAGCGACTACTTCGGCATGGTCATCGCCACCGAAGAGTTGAGCCGAGGTTCACTCGGCGCTGGTGGCTCACTCATCACCCGTCCCGAGATCCTCGCCCGAGCACTTGAGTCCGGCGGCACCGAAGAGCAGAAGCAAACCTGGCTCCCCAAGCTCGCGATGGGCGAGATCATGAACGCCGTCGCAGTGACCGAGCCTGACTTTGGCTCCGACGTCGCCGGTGTGAAGGTGACCGCCACGAAGACCGAAGACGGCAGCGGGTGGCTCATCAACGGCGTGAAGACTTGGTGCACATTTGCCGCTCGCGCTGACGTGCTCATGACCCTCGTCCGCACCGAAGCCGATCGTTCGCTCGGCCACCGCGGCCTCTCAATCGTGATCGTGCCGAAGGAGCGTGGCGATGGCCACGGCTTCACCGAAACCCAGGAGACCCACGCCGGAGGAACGACCGGCAAGCTCGAGGCTCGCCCGATCGACACCATCGGCTACCGCGGCATGCACTCCTATGAGATTGCGTTCGAGGACTTCTTCGTCCCGGCCGAGAACCTCATCGGCATGGAAGAGGGCCAGGGCCGAGGCTTCTACTACCAGATGGCTGGCTTTGAGAACGGTCGACTTCAGACCGCCGCTCGCGCTGTCGGCGTGATGCAAGCCGCGTACGAAGCAGCCAAGGATTACGCCGAGAACCGGGTGGTCTTCGGGTCACCGATCGCCGAATACCAACTCACCCAGGCCAAACTCACTCGGATGGCCGCGATCATCCAGGCATCTCGCCAGTTCTCGTATTCGGTTGGCAAGATGATGGCTAAGGGCGAGGGCAAGATGGAAGCCACGCTCATCAAGGCCTACGTCTGCAAGGCCGCTGAGTGGGTCACGCGCGAAGCCCTCCAGATCCATGGCGGTATGGGTTACGCCGAGGAGTATGACGTGAGCCGTCTCTACGTCGACGCTCGTGTGCTTTCGATCTTCGAAGGCGCCGACGAGACGCTGTGTCTCAAGGTCATCGCCCGTTCGCTCGTGAACGATGCGAAGGCGTCATAGTCCGCACTTCTCTCCAAGCAGCGCCTGCCCTCGACGGGCGGGCCTGATTCGCGCTTTCGCGTTCTCGCTGGTCTTCTTCTTGGCGTCGTGCAGCGCGATCGACCGCCCGAGTGCCGAATCGAATTCGGAGCTCGACATAGCAGTCGCAGCGGCGGACGTTCGCGTCCGAACCTTCGTCGACCCAAATCCGGCGGGGCAGGGCATCGGCGATGCGCTGCAGTTCGACGGTTGCGAGATCTGGCCAGGGTCGACACCGACTGGCGACTCCGGTCTCGGGTTCGGCGACCAGTCGACGCTCTGTTTGGTCGAGGTCGTCGACGCGGGCGAGAGCCAAGTGTTCCTCCTGGGAGTCGCCGCGGTCGACGAGCCCTCAGACGCGCCGTTCGACAATCTTCTTCTCGAGGTCAACTCGCGATTTGTCGTTCGTGAGACCGCTGGCGTTGATGTCGACGGCGCTGAACCAATCACCCAGACGTGTTGGCGGGCGCCCGACGAGGAGGTTGATCGCGGCTGTGCAGCCATCTTCATCCACGATGATCTGCACGTCCTCCTTACCCACATTGGGCCCGATGCTTCGGGGGTCTCCGCTCTCTTGGGCGAACTGTTGCCGGCATTGCTCGAACGTGTGGCGTCGCTCGAACAGAGCTAGTCCGACTTCAGCTCGAACGAGCGTCGAGGGAGAACCGGGCCTGTCAGGCTGAGAGTGCTCCAAGCGCATCGAGCGTGCGCTGCCAAGCGGTCGCTGAATGCTCTTCGCTGTAGACCTCGGGGCGAGTGTCGTTGAAGAACGCATGCTCGCCACCGGCGTAGATGTGGAAGGTCGCATCCTTGCCGAGTCCCTGAAGCGTCGTGTCGAGTTCAGCGGCAGCCTCGGGCCCAAACATGCCGTCGTTCTCGGCGATGTGGGCGACGATCGTTCCCTCGACCGCGGCCCAATCGGGCTGGGCGTTCTCCCACGGGATCACGCCGTACCAGGGCACGGCCACGGCGACGGCGTCCGGACGCTGAGCGGCCAGTGTCAGAGTGAGTCCGCCGCCCATGCAGAAGCCGGTGACGCCGATCTTGTCGCTGCCGGACTTCTCACGCACCAGCTCGACAGCGCCGGACAGATCGCTCGCAGCTTGCGTGAGGTTGAGCGCCATCATTGCCTTGCCCGCCTCGTCTGGTTCGTCGGTGACTTCGCCGTGATAAAGATCCGGCGCAAGCGCAACGAACCCAGCGGCTGCGAAACGGTCGGCCACTTCCTTGATGTGGTCGTTGAGACCCCACCACTCCTGAATCACGACCAGGCCTGGCCCGGTCCCTCCCTCGGGCTCGGCGAGATAGCCGGGGGCGGTTCCACCATTACTTGCAAACTCGATCATCGATCCCATCGCTGGATCGTAGATGACTAGACATTCACTCATTCAAGAAGACGGGCGAAGTGGACGAATCTACAATCGTGTCGCAGCGGAGCGAACAAGAAGGTTGGGGACCATGTTTGGGTTGATTTTGCACGGTGTTGGCGGAACGTTCTTGTTCCTTTTGTGGATCTGGGCCGTGCTCGATGTGATCGCAACCGACAACATTTTGATCCGCAGCCTTCCGAAGACGACATGGCTGATGCTCGTGCTGTTCATTCCGAGCATCGGTGCGGTCGCCTGGATTCTCCTCGGCCGACCCGAAGGTGCGGGCATCTCGCTCGGCGGCCAGCGATCATCGCTCTACGTCGACGGCGAGTACGAAGACTGGCGTCCATCCAGCAGAAGCAGCTTTGCCGGCCCCGAAGACGACCCAGCCTGGCGATCGTCGAAGTCGACATCGAAGAGCCTGCCCGCCTCGTTGCAAGACGATGAACCGCTTGCGATCCGCGAGCGCAAGCTGCTCGAGAAGGAGGCCGAGCTCGCCAAGCGCGAGGCCGAACTCGATTCAGCTGAACGCGATTCAAAGGCCGCCGAACCAGACGACGAGTCCGACGCATAGTCGAGGTCGAGCGAGAGCGGTGGTTAGCCGCTGATCACTTCGACGACAGCAGCTGAGTGGTCGCCCAACACCGAGAAGTGGGTTGCTCCAGCGACCACCTGATCCGCCAAGGTGAGACCGGCCGCCTTCATCTCTTCGACTACAACATCGGGAACAACCGCCGGCAGCGTCGGCGCAACACCAAGCTCAGCGCGGACGAGGTCGATCGGTTGGGGCACGTCAAACACCGCTCGAGCCGCTCGCTCGTCGCCGACCATCGAGTGGAAGTCGGCCGTGACCGCGTCGGCTGAAACACCCTTCGCTTCAAGGTTCGGCACGATGTTGCTGAGCGCACCATCGGCCAACGCTTGAGCTGTCATTCCTTCGGGAATGAGTCGTGGCGGGCCGCCATCGACGAGCACCAACTGCTCGACGAGCGAGGTGTTGTCTGCTGCGCAACGAGCCGCGACGTGGCCACCGAAACTGTGGCCGACCAACACCACCGGCTCTTCGAGGGTGGCGAGAAACGAGGCGACGTCCTCGGCGTGTGCATCCACCCCCCACGGCCCGTCCATGTCTGCCGAGCCCCGGCCACGAAGGTCGAGAGCGACCAGCTGGAGAGCATCGCCACCCGGATCCTCGGTACCGCGACGAACGATGGCATCAGCCACGGTGGACCAGGACTCGCTCGATCCGTCGACACCGTGAATCAGCACGACGATCGGAGCAGCATCGACCCCCCAGGTTCGAACAGCGATCGACCCGTTCTGGGCGGCAAAGGTAGTGAATGTCGATGGCGACAAGAGATCTCCCGAGGGTTCGATTCATCCGGCCGAAACATCACCGGCCTATGGTCGACGGATGGACGTCGACGTACATTTCTACTGCACGGTTCCAATGGACGATGCCGGAGCCGACGGACCAGCTCCGACGGAGCGACGCTACGGCAACGATGCCGTGATTGCGTGCTACGAGAACCTCGAGCATTGGGCCAAGACAGCGGACCAACTCGGCTTCAGTACGTTCTGGCTGACCGAACATCACTTCCAGTACGAGGGCTACGAGGTTGTTCCGAACCTCATCCAATTCGGTCAACACCTGGCAAGCCTCACCGAGCGCATCAAGTTCGGCCAGGCCTTCAATGTCGTGCCTCAGTGGCACCCGATCCGGCTGGCTGAAGACTTCGCGATGGCCGACGTGCTCACTCGTGGCCGGATGGAGTTCGGCGTCGGCCGAGGCACCGTGCCGCGTGAAGCGGAGACGCTCGGCGGTGTGGTGGCCTCCGGAGACAACGAGATGGGTGTCGACCAAGACCGCATCAATCGCGAGATCTTCGAAGAGGGCATGGAAGTCATCCGTTCGGCTTGGTCGAAGGAGCGCTTCAGCTTCACCGGAAAGCACTTCGTGTTTCCGCCGCCCGGGATCCCCGACCGCGGGGCGACGGTGCAAGACCTCACGCTGATCCCAAAGCCGCTGAGCTTCCCCGAGCTACCGCCGATCTTTCAGCCCTGCACGTCCCCGGCCACGATCGACTACGTGGCGCGTGTCGGCCACGTTGGGATCATGACCAGCGGCCCGCTCGAGCGGGTGGCGGCCACGTGGGACCAATTCGCCGAGATCGCAGCTGGCTACGGACGGACGTTGGCGGCCGGTGAAGGCCGGGCCTATCACACCAACATCCACATCGGCCGCACGACCGAAGAGGCGATCGCATCAGGGCGTGACGGCCACGATGAGTTCATCAAGTTCTTGTCGCCATACGGGCGTTTCAAGCACTACAAGAACGGCGAAGTGCCGTTTGATTTCAAGCCCTCCATCGAAGACACGATGGCGGAGGAGACGATGGCGATCGGGTCGATCGAACAGGTCGCCGATCAGCTCGGACGGTTCGCGAGCCGACTCGACCTTCGCCGCATGTTGCTCTTCCCTGACTTCCCCGGGCTCAGTCGTGAGCAGATCGACGAGCAGATGCACTTGCTCGCCAACGAGGTTCTGCCTCGCATCGGGGTTGACCTGGATCAGCAGGCCGAGGGTTGAGCTAGCGCTGGCGGCCTGTCGCCGCGACCATCGCTTCGATCACGATCGCGGCATCGGTCCCAACGAGAATCTTGATGTCGTCGATGTCCGGCTGGTTTGACGTGATCCGGACCTTGTCACCATCGAGACGGAACGACTGGATCGTTTCGTATGGCAAGTGGTGTCGGTCGCCAATCTCACTGAGGTAGAGCGCGTCAGCGGTGAAGACGAAGCCAGCCTTGCCCGAGGCTCGAAGACCCGTGTCGATGAATCCAACGATCGACGCAGGGTCGATACCCGGAGCGACCTTCTTCAACACGTTGTCCAGCTTCTTCTGATCATCGATGGCTCCTGCGAAGACTCGCTTGCCAACGTGTGGCTGGAGCGCGGCGATGACGCCATCCGCCGCGTCGGCGGCCGAGAGGGTCGGCTGGACGACGCCGGGCTCTGGTTCAGGTTGTGTCAGCTCGCCGGCGGCTGCGAGGGCGGCGATCTCGGCGTACCTGACGACATGAATCGGCACCGTTGGCACAAGCGATCGACCTTGGGCGAGGGCCGGCGTGATGTGTTGCAGGATGCGGTGAGCGACCTTGATCGTTCCGATCCCACCGAACCCGCCGAGGGCAAACACGATCGAGGATCGATCGGTCGACGTGGCGAAGACCTGCATGACCCATTCCAACGACACCTTGGTCAACCCGTGCTTGAGTTCGTTCGGCAAGTCGTCGGCGCCGAACTTGTGATGGCGAAGATACGCCTTGAGTTCATCGTCTGGGGTCTGCCAATCAGAGATGCCGAACCGGGCAGTGGAGTCATAGGCGGCCGAGGCTCGAAACGCTCCGGGAACGGACACATGAAATTCAGCGGGTAGTGGAGCAACACCGGCAAAGGGCAGAACAACGACTTCGTCGCCGAACGGGCCGGAAGCAACAACCACCTCAAAGCGGTCGATCGAAACCTTGCCACCGATGACCGACTTGATCGAGTTGCCAGCTCCTGCGCGGCCGTCCACTGCGACGCCGTAGTTGGCGGTGATCGTGCGTCCGCCGTGCTCCAACTCGCTCACGGCGGTTTCGCTCTGAATGCTCATTCGCGACGAACCCATGGGTGACCCATCGGCCCCAACGCCACGATTGTTGAACAGACGAAACGCGCCTGAGTAGTTCGCAATGACACCCGATCACGGGGTTGATCGCCGAACGCTCGCACCCCAGCTGAACAAATTGTTCGACGTGGCATCCCTGCGTCCGAATCTGCGCCATCGTGTTCAACACCTCTGAATCGACACGAACGGGACCATCGATGCTCGACTACGAACTGTCCGACCGCTACCTCAGCGACGATGGCCGCGTGCTGCTCAGCGGTGTTCAGGCCCTCGCTCGGCTGCCGATCCAACAGCTCCGCCGAGATCGCGCCGACGGACTCGATACGGCTGCATTTCTGTCCGGCTATCCAGGAAGCCCTCTGGGAGGATTCGACCAGGAGATGCAGCGAGCGATCAAGGTCGTCGGTGGCGGCCTGTCGATCGTTCACCAACCCGCCGTCAACGAAGAGCTGGGCGCCACGTCGGTGATGGGATCCCAACTCGCCGCCTCTCGCCCCGATGCGACGAGGGACGGAGTTGTCGGGTTCTGGTACGGAAAGGCTCCTGGGCTCGACCGCGCTGGCGATGCGCTTCGCCATGCAGTCTTTGCCGGCACGAGCCGACACGGCGGAGCGGTCGCTCTCGTCGGTGATGATCCGGCATCAAAATCGTCGACGATGCCGTCATCGTCTGATGCAACGTTGGTCGACCTGCACATGCCCGTGCTCTATCCAGGCACGGTCGCCGAATGTGTTGAGCTCGGGCTCCACGCTGTTGCGATCTCCCGAGCGTCAGGACTTTGGTCGTCGCTGAAGGTCGTGACGGCAATCGCCGACGGGTCAGGGCTGGTCGACTTCCCCGTTCTCGATGAGGCGCCAATCATCCCGACGCACATGGTTGATGGACAGGCCTGGACGTGCACGCCATCGGCCCAGTTCCTTGGGCCTCGCATGTTGGAGGTCGAGCGAGAATTTCGAGAAGTTCGACTTCCGCTGGCCCAGCGATACGGCGCCGAGAACGGACTCAACCGGATCACGTCGAATCCACCCGATGCCTGGATCGGCCTCGTTGCGAGCGGCTTCACATATTTCGAAACACTCGAAGCTCTCCGTCGGCTCGGACTCACCGGCGACGACATCACAAATGCCGGGATCCGCCTGCTCCACCTCCGCATGCCCGTGCCGTTCGACGATGAGATCGTGCGACGCTTCGCAACCGGCTTGAACGAGATCGTCGTCGTCGAGGAGAAGAACCCGACGCTCGAAGTTCTCATCAAGAACACGCTCTATGGCCGCTCCCATCAGCCGCTGGTGCTCGGCAAAAGCGACGAGCGGGGCGGTGAACTGCTTCGCTCGTGGGGGCAGCTGGACGCCGATGCCATCGCACCCGCGTTGCGAGCGCGACTTCACGAACGCCTTGGTGATCGACTCGCTCCTCCCCCAGCGCCCGTTCGCGAGAAGGCGCTCATCCCGCTCACCGTCAATCGCACACCGTTCTTCTGCTCCGGGTGTCCACACAACTGGGGCACGAAGGTTCCGGATGACTCGCTGATGGCAGCGGGAACCGGCTGTCACGGGATGGTGCTCCTCATGGACCCTGACCGGGTTGGGGACGGCATCGGTGTGACTGCGATGGGCAACGAGGGTGCGCAGTGGATCGGCATGGCACCGTTCATCGAGACACCGCACATCTTCCAGAACTACGGCGACGGCACGTTCTTCCATTCGGGTCAGCTCGCCATTCAGTACTGCGTCGGGGCAGGCGTCGACATCACGTTCAAGATTCTCTACAACCACACCGTCGCGATGACGGGTGGCCAGGATTCGGTCAGCGGGGTCGGAGTGGCCGAGCTGTGTTCAGTGTTGTTGTCGCACGGGGTCACCCGTGTCGTGGTGACGAGCGACGATCCCAGCCAGTACCGACGTGGCGCTCTGCCAAGCGGCGTTGCACTTCGAGATCGCGACGACATCGTTACGGTCCAAGAGGAGCTTGCGTCAACTCCCGGGGTGACGGTGCTGATCCACGATCAGGCGTGTGCAGCCGAGCTGCGCCGAGGACGGCGCCGAGGGCTCGTCGAAACTCCCGATCACCGAGTCGTCATCAACCATCGCATCTGCGAAGGATGCGGCGACTGTGGTGACGTCAGCGGCTGCTTGTCCGTCCAGCCAATCGACACTCCATTCGGTCGCAAGACGACGATCGACCAGGCGTCTTGCAACTTTGACTTCTCGTGCATGAAGGGCGACTGCCCTGCGTTCATGACCGTTTCAACCGACGGCGCGCCCTCAACCAACGGTGCTCCGAAGCGGGTCGATGGGCTGCTCACTCCTCCGTCGAGCGAGGCCCCGGTTCGATCCGACGTTGGTGAAGCTCGGCTTCGCCTTGCCGGAATCGGCGGGACCGGCGTCGTGACCGCCGCTCAGATCCTGGCAACCGCCGCCATGCTCGACGGTTGGGACGTGCAAGGTCTCGATCAGACCGGGCTGAGCCAGAAGGCCGGACCGGTGGTGAGCGATGTTGTGTTGGTTCGTCAGGGG
>CALEWY010000004.1 GCA_937925335.1 uncultured Acidimicrobiales bacterium | reverse complement strand
CACTCTCGAACCGTGCGTTCGTCGAACTCGTCTACGAGAACGTGATCGGACGCGCTGGTGAGGCCGAAGGTGTCGACTTCTGGACGAGCAGCCTGGATGGCGGCAACTCTCGAGGCGCCGTCATGGTCGGCTTCAGCGAGTCGCAAGAATTCATCGGTCGGTTCCGGGCTCTGCGCGACTGATCCGCATGTCGGCTCACCCGAGCCGTCTCGAATCTGCCTCTCAGCTCTGCCTCTCAGCTCTGCCTCTCGGCTCGGCCCGACGATCGAGCCTGAGCATTTGAAGTTCTCCCGACCGACGATGAAGATCGTCGGATGGCTACTCACGATTCTCGGGCAACCGACGAGGCACAACCCGAGTGGGCCCCGGAGATTGCGGAGCTAGAAGAGCGCGAGCGGCTCGCCGAGCAGATGGGCGGCGCCGAGAAGGTCGAGCGTCAACATCACTTCGGCAAGCTCACCATTCGTGAACGTATCGACTTGATGGCTGACCCGGATTCGTTTCACGAACTCGGGAAGACGGCCGGGGTCGCCACCTACGACGACGAGGGAAATCTCGTCCACCTCGCACCGTCAAATTTCGTGTTCGGCACGGCAGAGGTCGACGGTCGACCGGTGATCTTGTCTGGCGATGATTTCACCGTTCGCGGTGGATCCGCCGATGCAAGCATCATCGGGAAGCGAGTGGCATCGGAAAGCCTGGCCTCCGAACTTCGGCTGCCGCACGTGCGCCTCGTCGATGGGATGGGTGGTGGCGGATCGGTGAAGACGATCGAGATGGCTGGCCGGACCTACATCCCCGAACTTCGAGGCTGGGAAACGATCGTCGAGCATCTGTCCGTGGCGCCGTCGGTGTCGCTTGCGCTTGGTTCAGTTGCCGGAATCGGTGCTGCCCGCATCGCAACATCGCACTACTCGTTGATCGTTCGCGACACGGCGCAGATGATGATCGCTGGCCCTGCGCTTGTGTCGCAGGCCGCACTCGGTGACGTCTCGAAGGAAGAACTCGGCCACGCCGACATCCACACGGCAAACGGGGCGATCGACGATGCGGTCGATTCTGAGGCCGAGGCGTTCGATCGCGTTGAGCAGTTCTTGTCCTACCTCCCGACGAACGTGGACCAACTACCGCCCCGCGAATCGATCGGCGACCCGACCGATCGAACCGATGAACGCCTGGCCTCGATCGTGCCGCGAGAACCTCGCCAGGCCTATGACATGCGAGGGATCCTCACCGCTGTGGTCGACGTTGATTCGTTCTTCGAGATCGGTGCGAATTGGGGGACGTCGATTATCGGCGGCTTCGCTCGAATCGACGGATGGCCAGTTGCCGTCTTCGCTGAAGATCCCCGGATCTACGGCGGCGGTTGGACGGCTGACTCATGTCGCAAGCTGATCAGGCTTTGTGATCTTGCGTCGACCTTCCATTTGCCGATCGTGCACTTCGAGGACTGCCCGGGCTTCGTGATCGGCAAGCAATCGGAGGAGGACGCAACGATCCGCCACGGTTCGGCGGCACTCGCCGCGCTCGGCCAGGCCAACGTTCCATTCGCATGTGTGATCGTTCGAAAGGCATTCGGTGTTGCCGGCGCAGCAAACAAGAAGCCGGGTGCCACGAGCTTTCGTTACGCATGGCCGTCAGGAGACTGGGGGAGCCTGCCGCTCGAAGGTGGGATCGAGGTGGCATACAAAGCTGACCTCGCCGAAGCGGACGACCCAGAAGCGATGCTGGCTGACATCACCGAACGGCTCAATCGGGTTCGGTCCCCACATCGAAGTGCTGAGTTCTACGAGGTCGAGGAGATCATCGATCCTCGCCATACCAGGGCGATGTTGTGCGAGTGGGCGAACCTCGTTCAGCATTCGATCAAACCGGGACCGCCTGCCTTCGGCTTCCGGCCATAACTCGCTCCAGAGGCCGTTGCACGGAGCTGGTCCGGCTCACTCGCTCGGACCACCCACCCGGCCTGCGTGGCCTGGACGTTCCGAAGAGGGAACTACTGCCAGGCTTGGATGGTTTTCGTTTCGGGATCGTAGGTCTCGAGCCATTGGGCGAACCAGGTTGGGTCGCTGAGTGAGCTTGGGTGGTGGCTCGGCAAGAGTGAGATGGCCATCGCTGGCAACACGTCGAACATGTAGCTGAAGGTCCAGCCGATCAATCGAGCATGGGCGATGGGGGAGAAGAAGCGACGTTGGGCCCAGAGCAGCGTCCAAGTGCCGGCCATCGCAAAGGCTGCGAGGAGGACTGCCGCGGTCAGCATGCCGGCGAGTCGTTTGAAGAAGCCGACGTTCGCTGCTCTCAATACGTCGAACGCAACGTTCTTGTGTTCGACCTCTTCGGCGAGGTGCCAAAGGAAGAGGGTCGAGGCGGCTGGATCAGCATCGCCGAAGAGGCGACGCAGCCGATGGTCGGTCCAGCGTGCTCCCGAGTACGCGATCGTTTCGAATCCGGCGGCGAAGGCCAGGCCAAACCCGTTCGACCGTTCGGCAAGTCGCTCAAACGTGAACGCCATCACCCGGTCGAGTCGTTTCACCGACGGGTATCGCTTCATGATCAGATCGTTGAACGCTTTGTGCTGACGGTGGTGCTCCAGCTCCTGGCGAACGTAGTCACGGGCTTCAGACCAGTCGCCGGCCGGATGGGCAGCGTCATGTTCGGCATCGTTCGAGGCCTGTCGCTCCGACTCGAAGCCGTCGACGGCGTTTCGTACGGCTTTGGCGACGTAGGGCTCGGCGTGGGGCATCATCAGCGACACGGCGTTCGCCGCGGCGGCCAATTCGGGGAGACGTTCATGCCAAAGCGGGTTGAAGTCGTCGCCGTACTCAAAGCTCATGCGACGGTGCTGAGGGACCGCTCGTCCGAACACGACCGGCGCAGATTCGCCAGGCGAGATCTCGGCCTTTTCAGCGGCCACTGAGTTGGTGTCAACGAGCGGCGTCATAGGTGGGTTATCGGCACAATCGCCTGAGGATGTAGCGTCATCTCCATGGCACGCACCAACTTCAAGACGTTCGAGGAGTCCACGAAGGAAGATTGGGACATCATCGTCCCGCATATCGAGCACACGCAGGCCCTTGTCGCAGACAAGATCGTCCAGCAGCTCGAGCATCTTCGCCATGACCACGGAGGTTTCCCCGTGGACCGTTTGGAGCACAGTCTTCAGACCGCGACCCGGGCGGAGAAAGACAATCGTGACGACGAATACATCGTGTGTGCGTTGCTTCACGACATCGGCGACAACTTCGCGCCCTACAACCACCCAGACATCGCTGCCGCGATCTTGAAGACTCGGGTCTCCGAGAAGAACCACTGGATGGTCGAAAAGCACGGGATCTTCCAGGGCTACTACTTCTGGGATCACATCGACGGTCTCTCCGGCGATGCCCGCGAGGCCTACCGAGGTCACGAGCACTTCGATCACACCGAAGAGTTCTGCGCCCTCTACGACCAGACAGCGTTCGACGCCACCTACACGAGCAACCCGCTCGAGCACTACATCCCGCTGCTGAACGACTTCTTCGCACCCAACCGGGCCTAACGCTGCCGCGAACATCTGACCGCCTGCATCTGACCGCCTGCACCGCTGTCTCAGATGCGGGTTCCTTCACGCACCCAAACCCAGTTCTCCTGCGCTCGACCCCGCATGGCCCCCATATGACCACTGCGTGACGCCGCTCACGCCGCTGCGGAGTTGGCCGATAGGTCCGGTACTATCTCGAACACGGCTCACCCAACCGGTGTGAGCCAACGGCGCTGGTGCTCTCTCAGCACACCGAAACACACGTCTTGTCGCAGTAGAGCGGCTTGGCAACCGTTTCGAAGGCGCCTTGCTCACCTCCAGGTGAGACAGCGTCGCGTTGCGTCGCTGCGGACCGAACAACCGCGATGAGATCGCCCCTTTATGACGTTGGCACCACCCAGCCCGTCGGAGCCCAACGCTTCGAATGGCGAAAAGGCAAAGAAGCCACAGCAAGCCTCGAAGACCGCACCGCCACTGACGGCCGGTTCGCTCGACTCGTTGATTCAGCTCCATCTCGATGGCGGAGCAGATGATGCCGCCACGCAGATTCTCAGCGATCACCGCGTGCGATGGATCGAGACGCTGTATCGCTTGCTCGATGATGCCGAGAACTCGATCGATGACGCCTCACGCCGTCTGCGCGGGTCGGAGCGATCGTTGGTCGTCGACGATCTCGAGGCCGAAGCGGATCGAATCGATGAGGTGCTCACCTCGCTGGTCGGGCCGGCTGTGGCTCAGCCCGAACCGAAGACTCGTCAGAACAATCCAGACCCCCAGCGCACGAAGGAAGTTGGCAAGACCCAGCTCCAGCTCTCGTGGCTTCCTGGCCGCATCATCGCGTTTGCGGGCGGTCACAACGCACCAGCGGAGAGCGCGGACGAGGTTTTGCAGCGTCTGACCGAGGCAGGAGCGAACGCCGACGACTGGGAGTCTTTCCAGCCGGTGAAGCTTCCAAACGGAGCAAAGGCCGACACGATCGTTGCGCCGATCCAGTCGGTGCTCGGCTGGTTGATCACGCTCAGCGGGACCGTCACGGCGGAATACGAAGAAGGCTCGGCAGACGACAGCGACGAGGATGACGACGACGAAGCCGGCGAAGAGGGCTCGATCGATGAGCTTCTCGGCGAAGCTGGTGTGTCGGTTCGTTGGATTGGACTCGCTGCCTCGTTGGCCGTTCGTCTGGTCGCCCAAGGTCGTATGGTCCCGCAGCTGAAAAAGAGCCGCCGCAACAGCGAGCGCGGTTCGGATGCATCGGCCTTCCAGGTCCAGTGGGATCCCGCACTCATCGATCAGCCGGAGCTCTCCGCACTGTCCAGCTCGTTGCCCCATGCGGTGACCGCTCTTGGGCACCGCCAGGAGAGCCGAACGGCAACGCTCAACATCCTTGGCGACTTGATCAACGCCATCACCTGCTCGGCCGCTCAGCGGATGGAAGTCCCGGCTGGTCCCGAGTCACCGAAAAACAAGTCCGACATCGCTGAAGCGTTCATCGCGAACCTCGCGGGCGACTCGTTCCCAGCCCCGAACCGGGCGGGCACCGAGGTTGTACGACGGATGGAACAGTGGGCCAAGCCGGTCACCGCACCGCTGAAGTTCTCGCTCATCGTTCAGCTCGACGCACCGGACGAATCCAACGCCTGGTACTTGAAGGTGCTGTCACCGACCACCAACGGTGGTGTCGAGCCGGTTGAGGCCGGTCTCGTGACGGCATCGAACAGCCGGCGCAAAGAGGTTCGCGACCAGCTCACACGATTGGAACGGCTCTACCAGCCACTGCTTCGCCCCGGTGCACAACGCCGAGGTGAGGTCGTGCTGAGTCAAGACGAGGCATGGCGGTTGATGACCGTCGACGGTCCCCGTCTGAAAGCGGCAGGCTTCGATCTACGCGTGCCGGCTTTGAGCACGAAGAAGCCATCGCCGTCACTCCGCCTCACCTCCGATGAGACCGAGTCAACCGTTGGCGCTCAGCAGCTTGCGAACGTGCGTTGGTCCGCAGTCTTTGGTGACGTCGAGCTCACCGCCGACGAGATTCAGCGCCTCGCCAGCCAGGCTCGGCCACTGGTCCGTTCCGGCGGTCGCTGGGTCGAACTCGATCAAGCCGACCTTGCCGAAGCAGCAGCGGCGCTGGCCGAGCGTGCCGACCAGACGAAGCTTTCCGGCGCCGACATGTTGCGCCATGCGCTCGGCCTCGAAGGCACACCCTTCTCCGGTGGGATCTCGCTCGCCGGCTCGAGTTGGGCGTCGGACCTTCTCTCCAGCGCCTCGACGATTCCAGACGATCTCCCAACAACGCCGGAAGGCTTTGAAGGCGAGTTGCGCAGCTACCAGGCAAATGCTCTCGCTTGGCTCGGGTTCCTCGATGCTGCCGGCCTTGGTGGCTGCCTCGCCCTCGACATGGGTCTCGGCAAGACGCCAACCATGCTTTCGCACATCGGTCTCACAACCGCCTCGGGCCCGAGCCTCGTCATCGCTCCGCCGGCCGTCGTTGGCAACTGGGCGGCAGAGGCGAAGCGCTTCGTGCCGAACGTTCGAGTCCGTGTGCACCACGGCGCGAACCGCGCCGACGCGACGGCGATCCCCATCATGGTCGACAACGCAGACCTCATCATCACGACCTACGGAACCGCCGTGCGCGACGTTGCTGAGCTCTCGAAGATCTCGTGGGGCAAGGTCGTGCTCGATGAGGCACAGGCCATCAAGAACCCGGCCAGCGATACCGCACAACAGCTGCGCCGATTCGAAGCTCGATCACGCGTCGCCCTCACGGGTACACCGATCGAGAATGGGCTCGGCGATCTTTGGGCGATCCTCGACTGGGCGAACCCCGGCCTGATCGGCTCGAGAGCGCAGTTCGTCTCGCAGCTCTCCGCCACCTACAAGGGCGATCGCAACACCACGGCCGAGGGCGCACTCACCGCTCTCAATGGCATCTTGGTGTTCCGTCGCACGAAGTCCGAGCCTGCGATCGCGGCCGAGCTGCCGGACCGGATCGACGAACTCGATCACTGCGCCATGACACCCGAGCAGATCGGGCTGTATCAGGCGGTGCTCGACAACCTCGTCGCCAACAGCACCGAAGGTGACGACACCCCGAAACAAAAGGGTGCGGTGCTGGCCGCCATCACGGCTCTCAAGCAGATCTGCAACCACCCCGTGAACTACCGAGAAGACGACAAGGGGCTCGACGGCCGCTCTGGCAAGCTCGCACGAGTCAACGAAATCGTCGACACCGTGTTCGCCGCGAACGAGAAGGTGCTGATCTTCACCCACTTTGCATCGTGGGGAGAGAAGCTCGCCGACTACCTCAGCGAACGCACGGGCAAGCCGATCGCTTGTTACCACGGTGGACTGGCCCGAGGTGCCCGTGACCGGCTCGTTGACGAGTTCCAGGACTCCGAGGGAGCTGGAGCGTTGGT
The DNA here is from genome assembly GCA_937925335.1 of uncultured Acidimicrobiales bacterium. Lineage (GTDB taxonomy): Bacteria > Actinomycetota > Acidimicrobiia > Acidimicrobiales > SZUA-35 > CALEWY01. Next base: position 66,801 of record CALEWY010000004.1, on the reverse strand, counting down.
GCTCTCCCTCAAGGCCGGTGGCACCGGTTTGAACCTGACCGCTGCGAACCACGTCGTGTTGTATGACCGCTGGTGGAACCCGGCTGTGGAGGATCAAGCCCGAGATCGTGTTTGGCGAATTGGCCAGGAGAAAACGGTTGTTTGCCACCGTCTGGTCTGCCCCGGAACGGTCGATGAGCGCGTTGAAGAGGTCGTGTCTGGAAAGCGTCAGATCGCCGACCTTGTGCTGCCAAAGTCGAGTTCGGTCGAAGATCTCGACGCTTCACAGATCCAACAGGCGCTCGGTCTTGACCCTGATTTGATGATCGCCGACGACGAGGTGCTGACATGAGTGGTAATCACGGCGGTAATCAACACGGCGGTGGTAACAAGAACCGCAACAAGGGCGGCCAGAAGCGGCCGAACAAGCGACGTCGGAAGAGTTCGGCCAAGGCTGCTCGTGACTTCTGGGGCGACCCGTCAAAGCTGCCGACCGATGAGCCCAAGGTGGCGATCGCAACATCGCCGGCAACGATCGTTGAGTCGCTCGGCGGTCCGCCGTTGACCGGCCAAGAAGCGAACGCGCCTCACTACTTCGCTGCGGTCTATGAACGAGCCGTGATCATGGCCGGTGCGCTTGCGTCGGCCAGCAACCTCATCGAGGACCCCGAGGCTGACTGATCGGTGGCCGGTTGGGTTGAAGTCGACGAACCGTTCGCCAAACCACCTCGTCTCGAACGCGGCACAACGCCTACCGGCTCTGCTGATCTCGACGACTTCGGTGAGGACCCGATCGAACTCACGGCGGTGACCCTCAGCAGCCTTGATCTCAGTCAGCGACGATTCGAGCGGCTTCTGCGGTCAACGGTTGGCGGCTGCAAGATGCTGGGCTTCGATGCATCTCGTGGTGCGCTCGTCGACGTGACGTTCGAGTCGTGCATCATCCGGCAAGCCTCGTTCCGAATGAGTCGACTAGAACGCGTCGCCTTTGTCGACTGCACGTTTGACGATGTCGACTTCTTTGAAGCGACTCTCACCGATGTCGAGTTCACCGAGTCAACGTTGGTCAAGGTCAATCTCGACCGGGTGGCTGGCGAACGAGTCGATCTCAGAGCGACGAAGGCACTCGACCTGCTTGCCATGGGATCCATGTCTGGTTACCTCATCGATGAAACTCAGCTCGCGCAGCTCGCTCCACAACTGGCGATGAACGCAGGGTTCGAGATCGCGACACAATTCCCGAACGACGAGCGCTGACCGCATCACTCGTCCGTTCGGGCGACGCGCAACGGCTGAGCTCCTACGCCTCGGCGAGAAGCTCGTCTCGGATCTGGCGCTTCAAGATCTTGCCTGATGCGTTGCGGGGGAGTGACTCCTCCACGATGGTGACCGCACTCGGCACCTTGAAGCTCGCAATACGTTCCTTCAAGAACGCCGTGATCTCGCCCTCGGTCAGGGTGGCGTCGGGCTTCACCATGATGCACGAGGCAACCTCTTCGCCAAGGCGTTCGTGTGGAAGGCCGAAGACGGCGGCTTCATACACCGCCGGATGTTCGTAGATGGCGGCCTCGACTTCGGCGCAGTACACGTTCTCGCCAGCACGAAGGACCATGTCTTTCGCACGATCCACCACGTAGACGAAGCCTTCGTCATCGACCCGGCCAATGTCGCCGGACCGCAACCAACCGTCGACGATCGTCTCGGCTGTCGCTTCCGGACGGTTCCAATAGCCGGAGATGAGGTTTGGTCCCTTGAACCAGATCTCGCCGAGTTCACCCTGCGGCAAGACATTACCCTCTGGGTCGGTCACTCGAAGCTCCATCGAGGGAAGTGCTCGACCGGTGCTCGTTGGATGCGTGACGAAGTCGGTGCCGGCGTTCTGTGGTCCGTAGGCGTTGGTCTCGGTCATGCCGTAGCCCAAGCCGGGTCGACCGTTGGCGAAGTTGTCCTCGATGCGCTGCACCAGCTCCGGTGGCATCGGCGCGCCTCCACCGCCGACCGACTTGAGCGTCGAGGTGTCACGGCTTTCGAACGACGGGCTCTCGAGCAGGTCGTGAGACTGGGTAGGAACCCCGACGAAGTTCGTGATTCGCTCACGTTCGATCAGTTCGAGCGCCCGCTCGGGATCCCAGCGATACATGATCACGAGGCGGGCTCCGCTCACAAACGAGCCGAGCATGACCGGGACAAGACCGGTGACGTGGAAGAGCGGAACGGCGAGGATGAAGGCTGGGGGAGTCGGCTCTTCGCCTTCGACGGCGACATCGGGCTCGCGTAGACCAGCAACCGCGGCTCGTCCGGCGAACGAGATCAGGGCGGAAAGGACCGCACGATGGGTCGAGACGGCGCCCTTTGGGCGGCCGGTGGTTCCCGAGGTGTAAAGGATCGTGATGTCGTCATCCGGCTCGATCTCGACCTCTGGCATGGTGGCGCCATCGGTGAGCAGTTCGCTGAGATGGATCACACCGTCCGGTAGATCACTCTCGGTGCGCACGGCGATCAGACGGGCTGTGATCGCGTCGAGCGAATCAGCAAGGCGGTCGAGTCGTTCACCGTCGATGAGACAAACGCTGGCGCCGGAGTCATCGAGTCCATAGAGCAGCTCATCGGTCTGCCACCATGCGTTGAGTGGCACCGCAACCGCTCCTATCGAGGTGATCGCAGCAAACGATGAGATCCACTCGGGATAGTTGCGCATTGCGAGAGCGACACGATCGCCCTTCTTCACGCCCATTTCCTCAACCAGCATGCTGCCGATCTGGCCAGCCTGGCTCAAGACATCAGCAACGCTCCAACGCTCGTCTTCGTAGACGAGAAACTCGGCATCGCCACGCATTGCGGCGAGAGCAAAGAGATCCCGAATCGATGGCGGAGTTCCCGCAAAGACCTTCGTGGTGACACCACGAATCTCGGTCTCTTGAATCTCAAACATCGTGCCGGGGGCACAGACAGCAGCGACGGCATCGGGAAAGCTCATTGACATAGCGGCGAATCGTGGCAGATTTGGCGGCCATCTCCAAACGCAGAACCGGATCCGCACCGCCCAACTACTCAAGCTCGGGTCGCGCTGCGTCGACATCGAAGGAGATGCCACGCCTCGCCCTCCAAACACCAACCCGATCGACGTTCGTTCTCACGCTGCTACTGGCATTCTCAATGATCGCTGCCGCCTGCGGCATCGGGGCAGCGGCGCCGCCACCACCATCGACCACGCCAGCGTCGCTACCGGCATCGTTGCTGGACACGGTTGAGGGGGAACTCGGCAGCGACGTCGCCACCGGGGGCCCGCAGCAAGACCCCGGCCGCCCGCTTTGGTCGAGTTTCGAAGAAGCCGAAGAGTGCATGTTCACGATCCCCGAAGGGACCGAACCCGAATGTGGCTGGTTGGTCGCCCCGCAACTTCGTCGTTCATCGGGGCCATCACGAGCTGAGGTCCGACTCCCCGTTGCCATCTTCCGAGCCACCGGCTCGAATCCAGAACCTGATCCAGTCATCTACCTGCACGGCGGCCCGGGCGCCGGCGCGTTGACCTACTTCTCCTACCTCAGCGACAAGATTCTTGGACCCTTCAACGAGGACCGGGACGTGATCGTGTTCGACCAGCGCGGCGCGGGTATGTCCGAACCGTCGCTCGAATGCCGCTGGTACACACTTGGCAGCGCCGGAACCGACATTGGCGACGACGCAACGCTGCAGACCGCCGCCATCAACGTGATGGACGAGTGCGCAGACGACCTGACCCTCGCCGGCATTGATCTCACCGCCTACAACAGCCTCTCCAATGCGGCGGATATCGAAGACCTACGGCGGGTTCTCGAATACGACCAGGTCAACCTCTACGGCGTTTCCTACGGAACTCGCCTCGCACAGACGGTGATGCGGGAGTTTCCCTGGGCCGTGCGTTCGGCGATCTTGGACTCGGCCTACCCGACCAACGTCGACCTGACATTGTCGATGCCCGAGAACTTCGAAGCCGCGATGAATCGGGTCGTCACCAATTGTGAGAATGAAGCGCCGTGTGCGGCTGCGTATCCAGACCTGCGTGGAGCACTCGATCGGGTGTCAACGCGGTCGCAAGACAGCCCGCTCATCGTGAACGGTGTGCCAGCTCGGCCAGCCGTCCTCGCACTCGTGCTATTCGGGATGTTGTATCGCAAGGACTCAACCGCCTTGATCCCGGGCTTCATCACCGAACTCGACAACGGATCGACCGGGTTGCTCGGTAGCTACCTCCTGACGTCCGACCTGCTCTTCCTCGGCGGTGTCGGGCCGTTCACCACCGTGATGTGTGCCGAAGAAGTGCCGTTCTCGTCTCCCAACTTCATCGAGGAATCACGAACAGGCGTGCCGCTCTTCGATGCCGTCGATGTTTTCCCAGACGGTCGCGGTCCAGCCGCCTTCGCCGCCTGTGATGCGTGGCGAGCGTTCCCGGTCGACCCGATCGAGAACGAACTCTTCGAGATCTACGCACCCACACTCGTCCTGGGTGGCGAGTACGACCCGATTACCCCGACCCGTTGGGGCCAAGCACTCGCCGAACCGTGGGACACCGTGTCGTACCTGCAGGCTGATGGTGAAGGCCACGGTGTGGTCGGCAACCCGTGCATCGCAGAGCGCGTGATCGGCTTCATGGTTGAGCCCGAGGCGTCGGTCGACACCACGACATGCCCAGCCGAGGGGCCACTCTTCGCCACACCGAGCACCTGGACACAAGCCCGAGACGTCGCCGGCTACTAAGCCTCACCCCGGTCGCCCCGAATCAGCGCTCGTCAACCGAAGCGGAGGGATATCCCGCAAGTTGTTGCGGCTGAGCCCTCCACAAACTGCTCGTCAACCGAAGCGGAGGGATATCCCGCATGTTGTTGCGGCTGAGCCCTCCACAAACCGCTCGTCAACCGAAGCGGAGGGATATCCCGCAAGTTGTTGCGGCTGAGCCCTCCGCAAATCGCTCGAGCCGGATGGTTGGCTGGTCAGCCGAGACCGTCGCTCAGGGGGAACAGATCAGGGAAGTCGGCTGGGCGTTTCTCCATTTGAGCCGTGAACGCTTCGCCCATGTCATCGGTGTCGAACATGGCAGCGTTCCAATTGGCGATGAACTCGAGGCCATCGTTGACGGAGTGGTCTCGGGTGTAATGCATCGTCTGCTTCGTGCCCCAGACGGCCATCGGGCTCTTTGAGGCGATTTCGGCCGCAGTGGTCATCACCGCCTCCATCATCAACTCCTCGTCGTCATAAACAGCGTTGACGAATCCGTGTGTGAGGGCTTCATCAGCACTCCAACGACGCCCGGTGTAGGCCAGTTCGCGCACCACACCTTCTGCGACGAGCTTTGGCATCCGTTGGAGTGTTCCGACGTCGGCGGTCATGCCGATGTTGACCTCCGCGATCGAAAAGAAGGCATTGGATGTGGCGTAGCGCATGTCGCAGGCGCTGATCATGTCGATCCCGCCACCAACACAGGCGCCTTGGATGGCTGCAATCACGGGCATACGAGCCCGCTCCAGGCAGGTGAAGGTGTCTTGCAGCTTCATGGCCGTCGAGCGGAAACGTTCGTTGCGGCGGCTCCGGTGACCGCTCTTGTCGGCATTCGGCCCGACGTTGTCGTCGTTGGCGAAGACTTCGAGGTCCATCCCGGAGCAGAAGTGTCGTCCTTCGCCAGAAAGCACCATGACGCGAGCGGTGCCAGCGGCGGAGATTTCGTCGACGATCTCGGGAAGCTCTCGCCAAAAGCTCGGAATCATCGAGTTCGAGCGATCCGGGCGAATCATCTTCACGTGCGCGATCTTGTCGGTCAGCTCAACGTCGAAACACTCATATCCCATCCGGACAGGATCGCACATCAAGCCTCCCGGTTGAAACCTGCTGACTTACGGGTCAACACGGCCAGTCAACAGAGCGGATCAACACGGCTGGTCAACAGGGCCGGTCAACAGAGCGAGCCAAACGGGGGCCGCACAACAGCGCGGGACGAGACGGCCGTGAACAGGGCCGGTCTACGGAGCCGGTGAACAGGGCCGAAGAAGAGGCGGCTCGGCGCCGGTACGAAGGTTGGGTCGGCGGCAACCTGTGACAAGATGGAGCCATGGTGCACCCCAGCCGGATCCCGGGCAGCGAGCAGCGTCTCGGCGAACCGTGGATCTACTTTTCTCGGCGCGACAAGATCTACTCGGTGCTGGCGATCATCGGCATCATCGTGCTGATCAACGTTGCGTTTGGCACCCTGGGAACCCAGCCGATCGATCCCGATGCAGAGCCGACGACGACCGTGTCCGGCGCCGAGGGCTAGACCGGTTTAGCCCTCGATCTCGTCTGGGGTTGTGCCGCTTGGTGTCGAGCTGTCATCGGCCTCGACGCTTCGGCGGCGACGACCCGATCGTTTCTTGGCCACCAAACGAGTCGTTGCGGTTTCGATTTCAACCTCTGGCACGGGTTCATCGCCGTCGAGGACGCGTCGCATCAGCGCGAGGTGCTCCGGGTCGCTGCCACAGCACGCACCGATGATGCCAACACCTCGATCGCGCGCCCTCGCTGCGTAGGCTGCCATCACCTCGGGTGAGCCGCTGTAGTGCAGTTCGGTTCCGTGCCACTCGGGGATACCGGCGTTGCCCTTGCTGATCACGATCAGGTCAGGAGCAGCGGCTCGCATTTCATCGATGGCTGCTTCGGTGTCGGCCAGGTTGTTGCCGCAGTTTGCGCCGATCCCGTCGATTCCGAGTTCGAGAGCGAGCTCTGCGGCAGAGGTACCCGTCACGCCCATCATCGTTCGGCCGGCGGTGTCGAAGCTCATGGTGGCAACGATCGGTAGATCGCTGGTCTGCTTTGCTCCCGCGACGGCTGCTGCCAGCTCTTCGAGAGAGCTCATCGTTTCGATCCACAAAACGTCGGCCCCTCCTTTGGTCAGACCCTCAGCTTGTTCGGCGAAAGCGGCCGTACACGCCAGTGGTGTCATCGTGCCCATCGGCTCGAGAAGCTCACCGCTCGGTCCCATCGACCCGGCGACCAACACCGGGCGACCGGCCGAGTCTGCAACCTCTCGACCGATTCGAGCGGCTGCCTCGTTGAGTTCGATCACGCGATCTTGCAGCTTGTGAAGCGCGAGGCGGTAGTGCGTTCCGCCGAATGAGTTCGTGAGGAAGAGATCAGACCCCGCGTCGACATACGCCTGGTGAACCGACTTCACTCGGTCGGGTTGCTCAACGTTCCAAAGCTCCGGTGGGTCGCCCGATCCCAGCCCGCGTCGGAACAGTTCGGTTCCCATCGCTCCGTCGACCAGCAAAAAGCCGCGGTCGCTCAGCATCTCGTGAAGTCTCGCCATGGCCCCGAAGTTAGCGGGGTTCCTTCGGGAGCCCGAGGACCCGCTCACCGATGATGTTGCGCTGAATCTCACTCGTGCCACCGGCCACTCGCATGCCGGGGGAGTAGAGGAACGATCGAGTCTCGTCATCGTCGAGCATCGCGTTCGCCCCTCGGATCGACGCCTCGAGTGCGTTGATCTCGAGGCTGAGTTCCGTCCGCATCAACTTGGCCGCCGGAGCCGCGGTCGGTGTGGAGCCAAGACGTTTCAGCAGGGCCTTGAGAGCGTTACCTCGACCGAGCAGCTCGGCCAGCTTCGCGCTCTCGACCGAGCCGGTCTGAACAGCACCGGTCTCAACACCGCGCCCGGGAGCCCCGCCAGCGGGCAGACGACCTCGCACCAGTTCGTCGAGTTCTCGTTCGAGCGAGATGACACCCGCTTCGCCGAACGATCCCCGTTCGTCGATCAAGACGTTCATCGCCACGTTCCAACCGGTTCCGGCATCACCGAGAAGCGCCTCAACCGGGATCTCCACGTCGGTCAAGAAGACCTCGCAGAATTCCGAATCACCGGTCATCTGCTTGATCGGGCGAACCTCGATGCCCGGCAAGGTCATGTCGAGGAGAAAGAAGCTGATGCCGCGGTGGGGCGACGCGTCAGGGTCGGTGCGAGCCATCAGGATCGCCTTCTCGGCGAACTGAGCGTTCGACGACCACACCTTCTGGCCGTTGACGATGAAACGATCTCCGTCCCGTGTGGCTGTCGTGCTCAAACTCGCGAGGTCCGATCCTGATCCCGGTTCGCTGAAGAGCTGGCACCAGAGTGTTTCGCCGGTCAACGTCTGCGGTAGGTGTTCGGCCTTCTGTGCGTCGGTACCTGATCGCAGGATCGCTTCACCGGCGAGGATGATGCCCTGGAGGTTCAGATAGGGAGCGACCTGAGCTCGAGCGCACTCTTCAAACCAGATCGTGGAGTGCGCTCGCGTGAGACCCTGCCCGCCGAACGCGCCTGGCCAGTGCAATCCAGCCATCCCTTGATCCGACATGGCTTGTTGCCATACCCGTGCTCGATCGTGGAGGTCAGGAATGAGAATCGCCCCGAAAGCCGGACAGGCCGTTCCGTCGGCGACATTCCGAGCGAGCATCTCGACAACATCGTGCCTGAACGCGTCAAGATCGGGGTTGTCGCCGTTCTGCGAGTCATTTCCAGCCATCGATGGAAACTACCGCACGGGTGAAGGGCACTCGTCTTCGAACGCTCGTCTTTTAAAGCGGGTGAGCGAGCGCCAGAGGCGAGGACTATTGCGAGCTGAGCGGTCGTGGAGGTCGCTTCGTTCGTCGACGAATGATGAACGACTTCACACGACGGGGCTGCAGGGCAACGAGAGCCAGCAGAATCGGGTAGATCTCAAGACGGCCGAGCAACATCATGCCCATTCCGAAGAAGCGAGCCGCACGCGGCAGATTCAAGAAGTCGTTGGATGGACCAACCTCATTGAGGCCTGGCCCGACGTTTCCAAGCATCGTGGCTGATGCCGACACCGACGTGATGAGGTCGACGCCGGTCATCGCGATCAAAACGGTTCCTGAACCAAAGATGGCCAGCGCGATCACCATGAACGCCATGATCTTGTTGGCTGTGCCGTCGTCGAGCACCGATGAGCCGATCCGGACTGGGCGAACCAGACGCGGGTGGAGCTGGCGAAGGGTCTCACGGTGGGCGTAACTGGCGACGGCAAGAACCCGAACCATCTTCACGCCGCCCGAGGTCGACCCTGCCATTCCACCGAGCGGCAACAGCAGAAGAATGATCACCTGTGCCGCATCACTCCAGAGGCCATAGTCAGCGGTGCCGAATCCAGTGGTCGAGACAATGGCGTTGACGACGAAAGCAGCATCGCGGATGCGCTCGTGGCCCGTCGTGCCAGCTTCGTTTGTGATGGCCACGACCGTGATCGCGCCCAGCACCAGCATCACGTAGAACCGAAGTTCGACCGATCGGAGAAGCGGACCGGGATCGCCCCGGAGGAGTCGATACCAGATTGCGAAACTTCCACCGGCCAAGAACATGGCGAGGATGGCGATCCACTCGATCACGGCTGAGTCAAAGTGGCCGATCGATGCGTTGTACGGGCTGAAACCGCCAGTGGAGACGGTCGTGAACGAATGGGCGAATCCGTCGTAGATACTCATGCCGGCGGCGATGTAGGCGACTGCCAGAACAATCGTGAAGCCGAGGTAGAGGACCCAGAGGTTGCGAGCGGTGTGGCGAACCCGAGGCGTCAGGCGTTCGCCGGTTGGCCCTGGCGCTTCCGCCTCGAGGAGGTTCATACCGCCAGAACCAACCGTCGGGAGCACAGCGACGACGAGCACGATCACGCCCATGCCGCCGATGAGTTGGGTGATCGATCGCCAAAACAAAATGCCAGCCGAATTGCCCTCGATTGGCCGCATCACGGTGGCACCGGTCGTGCTGAATCCAGAGATGGACTCGAAGAGCGCAAGGTCGATCGTGCTCAGCGAGCCGGTGACGAGGTAGGGGATCGCTCCGGCTGCAGCGATGGTGAGCCAGGCGACCGTCACCGTGACGAACACGTCGATCAGCATGATCTTGTCCGGCACCCTGGTGCCCTGCCAGAGCGCGGTTCCGACGATCGTGATGCCAGCGCCAGAAGCGAGAAGGGCGATGACGTCGGGCCCTCCGTCGAGTGTCTCGACGAGAGCGGAGACCAAGATGCCAGCACCACACACGCCGAGCGCGATTCCCACCACGTGAGCGACCATGCTCGATCGCTGATGGGACAGAACGGCGGTCACTTCTCGATCGGATCCACGAAGAGCGGTCGAGCTTCGGCCAGAGCGTCCGGCGTGGCGAACACCACGATGTGATCACCAGCTTGGAGAACGGTGTCGCCGCGCACGATGGCGCCCGGTTGACCCGGACGAACCACTGCGCCGAGCAGGATGTTGTGGGGGATCTTCAACTCGGAGACCACTGCACCCGCAGCGCGGCTGCCCGGCTCGATCTCCAGTTCGTCGACCTCGGCATCACTTTCGAGGAACGTGGTGACCGCCGCCGTTCCGCCGCGCACGTGGCGCAACACTGCGTTGGCCGACGCCGTTCGTGGGCTGAGCGCAGCGTTAATACCAAAGCGTCGAATCAGGGGGAGTAGCGACAAGCGGTGCAACACCGAAACGGTGAACTTCGCTCCCTCTGCGGCAGCAAACGCGCAGGCGAGAACGTTCGAGGAATCGTCACCTGTTGCCCCGATCACCGCATCCATCTGGCCGACGGCTTCTTCGGCGAGCAGATCGGTGTTGGTGATCTCGCCGACGACGACCACGGCGTGACGAAGGTGCGCAGCCAGCTCTCGTGCCCGCTTGGGATCGCGTTCGATGATGACGATGTCGACGCCCTCGTTGACGAGTTCTTCAGCAACGCGGGTTCCGATCGCGCCACCACCGAGGACCATCACGCGCTGCGCGTTGGTTCCTGGAAGGCCGAGCAGTTGCAGGGTGTCGCGGCGTGATTGTCGGGTGGCGAGCACGCGAACGTGGTCGCCGGCTTCGAGGTACTGATCGCCTCGTGGAATCGTGGTCACACCATCACGGGTGACCGCTCCGAAAAGAAATGGCCACTCGGGCCCAAAGGACGACGCGATCTCGGCGAGGTTTCGGCCGACGATCGGCGCATCGTCGGGAATCACAGCGCCGATGACAACAAGGTCGCCACCCGCCATTGGGTACACCTCGTCGGCACCGGTGACGTGCATGAGTTCGAGGATTTCGTCTGCGGTGTCGGCATCGGGGTCGATAACGAGATCAGCACCAACCGAACGGTGAAGGTTCTCTCCGGCCGGGCCACGCAGTTCCTCAGCCTGCAGCCGCACGACGCTGATCTCGACGCCGTGCTGCTTGGCGAGCAATGACGCGATCAGGTTCGTTTCATCGTTTTGAGTGACGGCGGCGAGCAAATCGGCTTTGTGGATGCCAGCGTCGTGTAGAACCGAAGGACTGGAACCGCTGCCGATGACGACCTGGGCATCGAGCTGTTCGCTGATCGCTCGGGCTCGGCCCTCGTCGAGTTCAACGACGACGACGTCATGGTGCTCGGCGAGAAGCCGCTCGGTGAGAAACCAGCCAACCTCGCCGGCTCCGAGAATGATGACGCGCATCGATGTCGCTCAGTTCGTGTCGGTCGATCAGAGTGCGGCGATGTCGCGCACGAGGAGGAAGATGATGAAACAGAACATCAAACCGCCGAGGATCGTGTACGCCCATCTCTGGCCGTGGCGTACCCGCCAGAACCGCCGCATGCTGATGATGATCGACGCGATGGCAACGATGCTCACGACGATGCCGAGCGCCGGCCCGATCGTTGCGAAGAAGCTGATCGTTGGAGCGACGAACGGCAAGAAGATGTAGGTCAGCAGGCACCGAACCGACGAGACGATGATCGACCGCTGGAATGCAGACTGTGCGTCAGCGTCGGTGCCTGAGCGTTCAACCGGAAGCCGAAGCAGCTTCAACATAAACCGATCAGCGGGGCTCTCGGTTGGTTGCTTTGGAGTCAAGACGGCCACTTGGGTAAACGGTAGCCGCTCTGCAGCCCGAGATGGTTCGACGTGGCGGCGAACACAGTGGGAGCGTCAAGCGGGCACAAGGTGGGAAGAGATCGGAGTCAACTCGGGTTAACGTTTGCTTATGGCTGCATCAAAGACTCGCAAAGCTCCCGCCATCAGCGCCAACATCCAGTGGGCCGCTCTCACCGGCATCGCCATTGTGGCCCTCGTCGCCGTGTTTGTGTTCGGAATCGGTAACACCAATTCGGGAGGCGGCCACGGCGGCGGTGGGCATAGTGGCGCCCCCGCCCTCGTCACGACGAACTAGCAGCGACGGGTTCATCACCCCAATCGCTCAAGCTTCGCTGCTGGAGAGGCCGATACCAGTGCATGCCGCTTCCGCGCCGTGCCCATCCTGCCCAGCGAACTCGTCAAGTCATCGGCTGGGCGAGTGGCGTCACCTACGTCGCCGTCACTGCCACGATTGGATTTGCCGTCCGTTCAGAGGCCCAGGCTGCGGCAACGATCAGCCCTGAGCCGGAGACGGCGCCGGTCTCGTCGACGCCTGACCAGTTGGCGTTCAGTGGCGCAGCCGCGACCGTTCCCACCGCTCCTTCCGTGTTGACCGCCGAAGACGTTCGTCTCTCCCTACTGGCCAGCATGCAAAACGATGGCGCCGGCATCCCCAGTACGTCGACCACACAGGCTCCAGTGAGCGCGCCCGACGCAGGATCGAACGATTCGACCCGCCCGGCTCCGCAAACAACGCAGCCCCCGTCGACTCAGCCGTCGCAGTCCACTACCCAGCCAGCTGATACGCAGGTTTCGACCACTCAAGCGCCGGCTCAGTCGACCACCACACAGCCGGCAACAACACAGACCACGGCAACATCGCAGACCACGGCAGGTGAGTCGACCACAACAGCGGCGCCAACGACGACCGCCGCACCGACCACCACCGCTGCGCCGACGACGACAACTCCGCCGACGACGGCTCCTCCGACCACACCGACCAGCGGCGCGAGCTGACGTCGATCGTCGTGGTTTCCTCAAACTCATACGCGCACGCGGAGATCACGTTCGACGCGATGGGTACGTCCGCGCACGTGATCGTGCTCGACACCGAGAGTGCAGATCTCGGCCGATTCCTCGAGCGTGCCGTCGTCATGGTCGAAGCAGCTGAAGACCGATGGAGTCGTTTTCGTCCGACATCCGAGCTCTCGCAGCTCAACGACAACGCTGGTCGACCGGTCCTGGTTTCCGCAGCGACGTTCGATCTCGTTTCCACGGCGCTTCTCGGCCAGGAAGCGACCAACGGCGCCTTCGACCCGACCGTCGGTGCAGCGCTGATCGATGCCGGCTACGACCGCTCATTCGAGTCGATGGCCCCCAACTCGACCGCACGCTCGATCGGGCGAGATCGCCGATCACACAATCCAGTACAAGATCCAGGGCCAGTACAAGATCCAGGGCAGAGCCCCGAACAACTCGATCGCAGCGAGTTGGGTGCGAGTGACAAACGAGGCGATGCGCACCGCATTCGGCTCGACCCCACAACGCTCGCCATCACCGTGCCAGTTGGCTGCCGACTCGATCTCGGCGGAATCGCAAAGGGTGCGACCGCCGACGCGGTGGCAAACGAGCTGATGGCGGTTGGTGCTGCCGGGTGTTGCGTCAGCATCGGCGGCGACCTCCGTGTGAGCGGAGCCGGCCCAGAGCGCGGCGGGTGGAGAGTCTCACTCGATTGCCCCGGGAGCGACGAGACACGATCGATTCTTCTCAACGAAGGCGGCGTGTGCACGTCGTCGATCTCAAAGCGGTCGTGGATGATCGACGGGGCAGCGCAGGCTGCACATCACCTCATCGACCCTGGGACGCTCGAACCTCGTTCGAACGGTCCCGCTTCGGCGACGGTGATCGCAGCTACAGCCACATCGGCCGAAGTCCTGACGAAATGGGTGATGGCCGGTGGCGATCCTGCCGACTTTGAGGCCACAGGCCTGGTCGTCAGGCGTGACGGAGTCATCGAACGACTCGCTGGATTCGAGCGGTATGCCGCCGATGTGAAGACGACATGACCGATCAGATCTGGTGGTATGCGACCCGCGCCGCGGGTTTGATGACGTGGGCAACTGCGGTCGCTTCGGTGATCCTGGGATTGTCGATGTCGCTGTCAGCGGCCAGGGCTACAACACCGACCGGTCCGCTCTCACGAATCCTTCGCCGCGTCGCTCCGTCGAATCCGTGGACACTCGACGTTCACCGCTTCGTTGGTGGACTCTCGGTGTCGTTCCTCATCATTCACATGGTGACGCTGTGGGCAGACAGTTTCGTCACCTTCGGTTGGGCTGAGCTGTTCGTTCCGTTCGCCTCTGAGTGGCGTCCGTTGGCCGTCGCCTTTGGTGTTGTGTCGGCGTGGCTGCTCGCCGCGGTCGAGCTGACGTCGCTGCTGAAGAAGTGGATGCCGGACCGGCTGTGGCACGGTGTCCACCTCAGCGCCTACCTGGTCGCCATCTTCGGCACGGTGCACGCCGTGATGTCCGGTTCGGACGTCGGAAATCCAATCGTGGCCGGCATCGGCTTCGTCATGCTGGCTGCGGTCGTTGGGCTGACCGTGATCCGAGTCGCGATCCTCCGTCGTGGCACGCCGGATGCCGATACCGAGCGCCGTGAGGACATGCTCGAGAAGGCTCGCGCCGCACGGGACGGCAATGATCCAACTGCTGATGATCGAGCTGTCGATGATCGAACCGCTGCACCGATTGCGGTGCAAGCCAAACCGCGTCGAGCCGCTCCCGAACGCCAGCCCGCGCTGGCCGGTGCGGCAGCGCAACCAGCCTCACGGACGGCTCACGCCCAGCCCGGTCCAGCACCTCGGCCAGCCCAGACCCAGCCAGGACAGACCCAGCCAGCCCAGACCCAGCCAGGACAGACCCAGCCAGCCCAGACCCAGCCAGCTCCCGCGCCAACACCTCGGCAACAGCCTGTGTCAGCCTCCGCGGCGCGACCGATGCCCGCTCATCGAAACCCTGGGCCCGGAGCCGCCACCACTGTTCCGCACGCACCTGTTCCGCACGCCCGCGTTCCCGAAGCGCTGCAAGCCCCCGGTCCTCGATCGTTGCAGGCACCGGTGCCAGACGCCCTACTCGGCCGGCCAACTCCGGGTGCATCGGCGCCCGCATCGCCCCAGCCACGTCCGGCTCCCACACCCGACCAGTCGGTTGAACGATTCCTCGGTTCGGCTCCACAAACGAACCCGGCTGCGCCCGCCCAACACGTCACACCGGCACCTGCTCCGAACAGCTCTGGCTCTCACGGCTCTGCTCCGAACGGCTCTGCTCCGAACGGCTCTGGCTCTCACGGCTCTGCTGCCAATGGCTCAGGCGACGCGGCACCCGCCGCTTCCGGATCGCTCGCTGAGCGGCTGGCTCAGGCTGCCCAGATTCGCAACGACTGAACCAGCATCCTGCTAGATCGGGAGTGCTCCGGTCGCTGCGGCCGTCGTGCCATGGTCGGTGAACGCCGCAATCGTTCGCTGTGCGATCCGCATCTGGTGGATCTCGTCAGCACCATCGGCGAAGCGAGCCCAACGGGCCTGCTGGAACATATGAGCAAGGGGCGTATCGGTTGAATAGCCGAGCGCGCCGTGCACTTGAATCGAGCGGTCGATGATGCGATTCAGGGCGTTGGCGACGAAGTGTTTTGCCATCGACACCTCACTCTTGAAGTCCTCGCCTCGGTCGATCTTGTAGGCGGCGTGCAAGATCATCAGCTTCGACTGGTAGATCTCCATTGCCGAGTCAGCGATCATCCACTGCACACCCTGCTTCTCGGCGAGTAGCGAACCGTGTGAAAAGCGTTCGAGCGAACGCCCGACCATCAAGTCGAGCGCCGTTTCAGCCTGGCTGACCCACCGCATGCAGTGGGCGAGCCGCGCTGGCCCGAGTCGATACTGCCCGAGCAGATGGCCTTGGCCCCGCCCGCCGAGCATCTGTCGCTCGTGCACGCGCAAGTCCTCGATCATGATCTCGCTGTGGCCAGTCGAGCCGTGCATGGTTTCGATCTGGCGGGTTTCGGTCCACCCATCGGAGGGCAGATCGATGATGAACGCGGTGTTCGCCGCCTGTGGCAGATCGGGATCGTCTTCGGTTCGAGCGATCAGAATCGCGAACTTGGCTCGGTGTGCTCCCGAGATAAACCACTTGTGGCCGTTG
This sequence comes from uncultured Acidimicrobiales bacterium, assembly GCA_937925335.1. GTDB lineage: Bacteria > Actinomycetota > Acidimicrobiia > Acidimicrobiales > SZUA-35 > CALEWY01. The sequence goes on along the minus strand of CALEWY010000004.1, from coordinate 50,753 downwards.
AGGACCCACTCTTCACCGTCCGGATAACCATTCGTGCGTATGAGCGTCGGGTCTGAGCCGGCAACCTCGGGTTCGGTCATGGCAAAACACGAACTGTCCGTGCCTTCACACAACGGCTTGAGGTAGCGCTCCTTTTGATCGTCGGTTCCCCAGTGCAACAGCGTGTGCATGTTGCCCTCGTCTGGCGCTTGGCAATTCAACGCCCACGGACCGAATCGACTCTTCGCGGCCTCAGCTTGGACCATCGCGAGCTGCACATGGCCGAGGCCCATGCCACCCCAATCAGTCGGCATGTGCGGCATCCAAAGATCGGCTTCCCTGGCCGCCTTTCGCATCCCGATCAACGTCTTGACATACGCCTTGCGATCGCCGCCCTGATCCTCCGCGGCGTCGAGATTGCCGTCATGAATCGCAGCCTCAGCCGGCTTCACCACATCGGTGACGAACGTGCGGACTCGCAAGCGAATGTCTTCGAGATCGGGGGAGAGCGAGAAGTCGATGGCCATGCCCCAGACCCTGCCATTCTCGGCGCTGCACTACCAGCCAGGGTCAGCGTCTTCGTTGCGCTCGCTGCAGACCGGTGAACGCCACCGTTGCCGCTCAGCCGATGAGGTCGGTCGTTCCCAGATCCAGCATCTGGGCACTGTGGCGCTCCGCCATCGCGTTGAACATGTCGTCGCCGCGGTCGGTCCGCCCAACGATCTGTGATGCGACGATCGCCATGACGAGTCCGGAGGTTGCCCCGATCCGGTAGTCGAACTCGACATCGTCTGGATCGGCCTCTCCATCCGGGAGGGCGGCGACGATGCCGGATACGTAGCGACTCATGAGCTCGGCTTCGTTCGCCCTCCGAACGTCCGGCAAAAGCCCCGCTCCGACGAAGTAGGCAGCGTCGGCAGGGCCACGGCCCATGGAAGCCGTTTGCCAATCGACCACCGTGAGCGGCGGTGGAAACGTCGAGGCTCCGCCTGCATCACCGCTGGAACCAAAGAGCATGTTGTCCAAGCGGTAGTCGCCGTGGACCAAGGTGGCAGGGGTGCGCTGGGAGTCGAGATAAGCCGAACAGTTCGTCTCAATCCATCGAGTCATTTCGACGGTAAGCGGGGCGAGTCGGTCGGCGTAGCACTCGAGGAACATGGGAACGAGCATCGAGAACAAGGCTGCGAAGTCGTTGGCCGAGTCGCCCGTGCGTCCAGCAGCCCAAGGATGTTCGTCGCTGAGGTCAACACCCCAGTGTGGCGTATGGAGGAGCACCGCTTGGTCGATTGCACGCTCGGCTTGTTCGACGGTGCAACCGGCGACCTGATCGCCGACGACGGCTGGAGAAAGATCGTCCATGATCAAAATGAACGCGTTTGCTTCAACGTCGTCATCGACGTGGTGAAGATGTGGCGTCGAGATCGACACGGTCTTTTGGAGATGCCGGTAGAAACCGACCTCTCGGACATAGGCCATCGTCGACGCAGCGGTCGCCCTCGACTGCTCGTCGAGCGAGGGAAACTTTCCGATGACCGAAGCCGGCCCGTCGACGCCGTCCGCCCAGGCCAGCCCATATCGAACGTTCTCGCCGACCTGGCCCGTGCCAATCGATCGTCGGGTCATTGACTCGAGTGAGCCAGGTCGACCCAGCACACCGCCGAGCCACTCAACATCAATCTCGGCATCTGACAGCGGCCTGTTCACCCGCCGATTGTGACACCACCGGATGTCCGACGCCGAAATCGGTTGCCTCCCACCACTTTCCACCCGTTCAACCCGGCTGGTAGAACGTCGTCGTGGCAACCGACATCCAACACCTTCCATCGCACGCAACCTCGGACGAGATCAGCGCGGCGATCGACGCTGATGGAGCGGTCATCGTCGACGAACTCGTCGGGCATGACGTCATGGATCGCGTCGGCCACGAAATGGCGCCGTTCATCGAGGCAACCAAGGGGAGCGGTGATGACTTTGGAGGCCACCTCACGCAGCGCACCGGCGGACTGATCGCTCGATCAGAAACGTCGCGCGAGCTGCTGATGCACCCGACCGCTCTCGGGACGGTGAACAACGTGTTGGCCCACGCCAAGCGTTGCCAGATCCACCTCACACAAGTGATCTCGATCTCACCCGGTGAAACAGCACAAGACATCCACCGTGATCAGTGGGCGTTCGATTTCTTTCCCTTCCCGAACGGGTTCGAAGCGCAGTGCAACACCATCTGGGCGATGACCGACTTCACCGAGGAAAACGGCGCAACACGGGTGGTGCCCGGTTCACACCGAGGTGAGGACCGGCAGCGCTTCAGCCAATCCGATTCGGTTCCAGCCGAGATGGCAAAGGGTTCGGTGCTCTTCTACACGGGCAGCGTTTATCACGGCGGCGGAGCGAACCGAAGTGATGAGGTTCGACAGGGCTTGAATCTGACCTACAACGTCGGCTGGCTTCGACAAGAGGAAAACCAGTACCTGTCGGTGCCGTTTGAGGTGGCAAGGACGCTCGACGACGACCTACTAGAGTTGATGGGCTACGCAATGGGCGCCTATGCGCTCGGCTACGTCGATGATCTTCGAAATCCGCTCGACGTGCTGCGACAGAGCACCGGCGAGACTTCACTCGGCGGTGGCGTCATTCGAGAGGGAACAACACGATGACCGATCCGTATGGGGCCGGACAATCCGGCGACTTTGGTGGCCAACAGCCCAGCGCCGCAGGTGGCCAACAGCCGAGCACCGGAGCTGCTGCCCCCGGCTGGTATCCAGCCCAGGACGGCTCGATGCGCTGGTGGGACGGCGCCCAGTGGACCGCAGCCGCACCGAGCAATGGCCAGCTCCAACAGCAGGCTTGGCAAAACGACAAAACGCTCGCGCTCATCGCCCATCTGTCCCCGTTGGTTGCGGGCTTTATCGGGCCGCTCATCGTCTATCTGATCGTGAAGAACGACGTCACGAAGAGCCAGTGGGTGAAACATCACGCCGCTGAGGCGTTGAACTTCCAGATCTCCCTGTTTATCTACGGGATGGCGGCGACGGTGATCGGCATCATCTTGACGATCGTCACCCTCGGGCTCTTCTTCTTCGTCTTGATCTTGTTCTTCATCGCCTTTGCGATCGGAGCGCTGGTGCTCTCGATCCTTGCGGCGGTCGCGTCAAACAACGGCGACTGGTACAAGTATCCGCTCACACTCCGCCTTATCACCGCCTGACGAAACCGCCTGACGAAACTGTCTGGCGAAACCGTCTGAGCCAACGGTCTCGGCGGTTACTGCATCCCGGCGGGTGTCACCGTTCGCTGTGAGACCTCGACGAGCTTCCCGCGCTTCACAACGTAGGAGATCACCTTCTCGACCGAGTGCTGGCCGCTGCGCGCCTTGCCGCTCACCACATCCAGTTCGACACCATTGAGCACCGGGATCAGCGCAACCGCCCGAAATCCATCGTCGGCTCCTGGCGTCGATCGCTTGTCTTCACGGATGAGCTCAGCCGACTCCCATATCCACGTGTTGTCGACCGAAACGAACCGGCACTTGTGGCTCGAGCGCGACTTGGAGATGAGTCCACCGGGACAGACCACAACATCACCTTCAATCCACGGCAAGACGGCGAGGCCATCGCGGCCAAAGCCGACCTCGAACCCCTGAGCGATGATCTGATCGAGGTCACCTCGTGCCACTGCTCGCTCACGCTGCAGCTGCAGAACGATCTCGCCGACGTTGGCGAGATCGTCGGTATCGAGGCGGTCGAGCACTCGAACGGCAATCTCTGGATCACCGACCAGCAGCTTGGCCGCACCGTTGATTCGCCGAGTCGAGATCGGCGCGTCAGCCTTTGATGACTTGGCGCCGTCGAGGCTTGCTGAGGAGGAACTCGCGAAAGACACGCCGGTCAGGATGCCAGCGTTCGCCAGCGAAGATCGAACGTTGCCAGAAGTGAACCGCCAGCTTCGATCACGTCGGCGTCTCGATTGAACGCGTTGGGTGCGTCGGTTTGTGGCTCCACGCACAGGGCATGATCGGGTTGGCTGTAGATCACCCAGTGATCACAACTCGATGACAGATCAAGTTCGAGCACACCGGGCCAGACGATGTGCGGATCGCGCCCGAGGGCGGTGAAACAGTCGTCCCACGGGCCAGAACTCGGATCGACCAACGCGCCCGTCGGGATCATGTCGACCAGCTCATACATCTGCGCCGACCCGAAATCGAGCGTGGCTTCCGCTGCGAAACTCGTGTGGTCTCCGGCGTACCCGGATGGCGCCGGCCCAGCTGCATGAAGTCGCCGCACGAACCACGGATGCCATCCGATCATCGCCGGCATTGCATCGTGGCCAGCGAACACTTCGAGTTCGAGATGAAGATGGTTCGGCGCAAGCGTCGCTCGGTGTTCAACTCGTCCCCCGAGTGGCCACCGGTGATCCAGATCGAGCGACATCGCGATCGAGTCGTCATGACGATCGATCACATGCCACGACGAGGTGTAGCCCGTGCCGTGAAGGGCGTGATCACCTCCGTCAAGCGGCAGCTCGTAGCGCTCTCCTTCGAACGAGAAGCGGCCTCGATCGACCCGCCCGGCCCACGGCACCATTGGATAGCAACCACGGCCGAGAGAGAGCGCGTCATCGACGATCAACTCGTGGTGGCCAATACGCAATGACCGGAGACGCCCGCCGTCGTCTGGACCGAACGATGCCTCGACCCCGTCGGCGTTGAGGACCACAAGTGGCCGCGCAGCCGGGGAATCATCGTCGTGTTGCATCACACCTCCAGAACGATCCGTCGCCACAGCCTGGCGGATGTGCACACGATCGCCACATCTTCTCGGCACGTCGATCACACGGGTCTGCAAGACTACTGACGGGACAAACGGCGATGGGTGGAGGAAATCACATGGGTGACACGGTGCGGCCTGGCGGGCATGACGACGAACCAAGACGACCGGAGCGGCCTGCAGCGGCAGGTGCTGGTGAGCCAGCAGCAGCATCAACGGCTGCTCCAACAACGGCTGCTCCAACAGCGGCTGCTCCAACAACGCCCGTGGCTGGCGTGACGACGAGCGCGCCGCCATGGGCGACAGGCCCCACTCCACCGCCTCCGACATGGCCAGACCAAGCCGCTCGGGTGCCGAAGCCGTTGCGGGCCCCAACCGACTTCAAGCCTCAATGGGTGGCTGCCGCTGCGATCGCCGGAGTTGCTGCTGACTTCGCCCTTCGCCGGCCACCGTGGAACAACCTCGCCGGCACCTTGCTCACTCTCGCCCTCATCGGTGGGCTCGCCGCATCGGGAACGATCCGGTCCCGGTCGAGCAAAATCATGCTCACAATCGCGGCTGTCCTCGGCATCTTCTTGTCGCTGCGGACCGACCCTCGACTCGTCACAGCAAACCTGATGGCCATCGTCGGCCTCACCGTCATTGCGACCACCGGCGATCGAAAGCTGTTCGACTACCGGCCGTTTCAAATGCTCCGAGACTTCGCTGAGGTTCTCGTGCACGCCATCACGATCGGCGTTGAGGGGCCGATCGAACTGCAGGCTCGGTCCGCACGGGCGAGTGAGCGCCGCGGGAACAAACCGTCGGTCCTTTCTGCCATCACACGAGGCCTGATACTTGCGATTCCGCTGGTGCTGGTCCTCGGTTTGTTGCTCGGGTCCGCCGATGCAGTCTTCGCCTCCTTCTTCTCGGGCGGCTCCCTCGATATCGGCGGAGCGATTTCGCACGCGGTTCTGTTCGTCATCGGGGTGTCGCTTATGGCCCTGCTGCTTCGCTTGGCGACCGCTCCGACGACGGAATCCGTGCACGCTTCGATTCGAACTCTTGGCCGCATTGAGACCTTCATCGTGTTCGGATCGATGAACCTTCTCTTCGCACTGTTTGCCGTCGCCCAAGTTGTCGCAAAGACAGCCTCTGGCGATGCCGTGCTCGAAGCGGCCGGGTTGACCTACAAGGAATACGCCAGGCAGGGGTTCTTCCAATTGCTATGGGTTGCGGGGATCACCCTCGGAGTTGTCCTGTCGCTTCGGGTGATGTCAGCCGGTTGGCGAACAGACTCCGGGAGTGACGATGCAGCCGAGACCAGCTCCGACGCGGCCCGTTCCAACAGCGTGTTCCGTGCCCTTGCACTTGTGTCGGTCGCACTCACGCTCGTCATCGTTGGTGTGGCCTTCACCCGACTGCAGCTCTACATCAGCGACGATGGCCTCACGCCGCTTCGCTTCTACAGCTCGGTCTTCTCGCTCTGGGTCGGGTTCGCCTTCGTGCTCGTGGCTATTCGTGTGCTCGACGTTCAGTCGTCGAAGTCGTGGATGACCGCAGCGCTGGCCACGTCCGGGCTGGTCGTGCTGTTGGGTCTCAACGTCGCCAATCCCGAGTCGATCATCGCCACGAACAACCTCGAACGAAACGAATCCTCGATCCTGTGGCATGTCGGCCAACTCTCGGGAGATGGGGAGGCCGTCATCGCTGATCGCATCGCCGAACTCGATCCTGATGTGCGAGAGGCGGTGACGGGTCGGCTCTGTGGAGAATCGGCCTACCGGCCCGAAGCGGTTGGCGACAATGACGGCGGACTGTTCAGTTGGAACCTCGGCCGACGCTCGGCTGAATCCGAACTCGCCACGCTGTGCGCCGGCGGTTAGCTGTGACGTGAGGCTGGCCAGCTCGAGGCGCTCCTCGAAGTCCTTGATCAGGCTGTCGGGAACGCTGAGCCACGAGTGCCGAGCGATGAGTGCCGGGCTCTGAATGCTCAGCGATGAGTGCTGTGGCGACGAGCTACGGCGTCAGCGAGAAGGGTTCGTCTCGAGATCGGCGATCAGCTCGAGTCCTTTGGCAAGGGTGGCCAGCCGCTCGTCGAGCGTCTCACCGGCGGGGTAGAGGCGCACGGTGTCGACCCCCGCATCGCTCCACGCCTGAAGGCGAGAGCGCACGTGCTCCTCGGGGCCGATCAAGGTCGTGCCGGTGACGAGTTCGTCAGGTACCGCCTCGGCCGCCTCGGATCGTTTGCCCTCAAGCCAGAGCTGCTGCACTCGCTCGGCTACCTCATCGAAACCCTGGCGGCTGTAGGCCGAGTTGTAGAAATTGGTGGTCGCCGAGCCCATGCCGCCGAGGCTGAAGGCGAGTCCCGCCCGACGTTCAGCAACCGTTTCATCGAGGTCATCGCCGAAGGCAAGCTCTGCGCCCTGGCAGATATCGAGATCGTCGAGCGAACGGTGGCTACGCGCCGCTCCCTCTCGAAGGTGCACAAAGTAGGCGTCCTCTGCTCCCTCTGGAACAAACGACGTTCCGAGCCAACCCTGTGCGACTTCGCCGGTGAAGCGCAACATGGCGGGAGACAGCGACGCGATGTAAACAGGAATTGGCGTTTCGTGCGCACGGTGTGCGAGCCGGATGGCCTTCCCTTCCCCCGAGCCAGAGCTGGAGGGAAGCGGCAAGGTCATCGTCTCACCCTCGAGCGAGATCTTCTCTCCGCTAGCGGCGAGTTCGAGCACTCGCAGCGAGTCACGCATCCTGGCGAGCGGGCGTGCGAACGCAACACCGTGAAGGCCTTCCATCACCTGGGGACCACTGGCGCCAAGCCCCAGCATGAATCGGCCGTCCGACACGTGTTGCAAGGTCAGCGCCGTCATGGCCTGCATCGCTGCTGACCGAACGCCGAGTTGGAACACACCAGATCCGAGCAGAATTCGATCGGTCTTCGCAGCGAGATAAGCGAGGGGAGTAACCGCATCCGTTCCCCACGCTTCGGCCACCCACACCATGTCGACGCCGAGGCGCTCGGCCTCCTGCACGTATGCGACCGATTCTTGCCAATCGCCGTCTGCGGTCAGCTGCACGGCGGTTTGCATCAGCCAGCCTCGGCGCGAGCTTTCACGGCCGCAAGGTTGGCCGTCATGTTCTCGCTCAAGAATTGGAGACGCTTCGAGATGATGCGCTCTTCCTTGTCTGGCATCGCCTCGATCGCTGGAGTCAACCCTGATGGTCCGGGGCCAAGGCGCACGTGTTGGGTCAGCGTTGTGCCATCGTCTGACTGGGTGAGGGTGAATCGCCAAAGCGCCGCGGCCGATGCAGGATCGTCGCCGACTGCGTAACCCCAGGCGTTTGGTGCGTCCCACTCGGTGACGATTGACGACGTTCGCCATTCGCCGACCGCAGGATTGACGTTGTGCCCGAGAATCCGAGCGCCCAGTCCAGGCTCAGGTCCGTCCGGATCCCAAACGGCAGACTGGAGTTCCTGACTGTGCTCCGCAGGGATCGTTGGGTCGGTGACAACGTCCCAAACGGCTTCGGGTGTGGCCGCGATCAGAATCGAGACTTCGGTGGTTGGGCCATCGACGTAGCGCATGGTTGAGTCTCTCCGGGCGCGATACCTCACGTCAAAAATGCCGTGTTGTGGGTTCGTTTCCCTCGGAGGGCGCTGGCCCGCAGTCGTCCCCAATTTCAGAATGACCAATCAAAGGCCGATAGAGCCTGTAGTTGATGGGTTTCTGACTCTATGTGTGACGACGGGCACGCTCCGTATTCACCCATTGCGTCGTACGATGCCCATGACGTAGCGCTTGCTGACCTCGGTTCTGGAGCGTGCCACCACCGCATCTCCGAGGTCCCTGTGTCTCCTTCATCAGCAGATTTGATTCCGCGCTCGCGCGCCGAGTCCCTTCGCGACAGTTGGTTCGCCAACCCAAAGGCCGACCTCTTGTCTGGCCTTGTCGTTGCACTCGCCTTGATTCCTGAGGCGATCTCGTTCTCGATCATTGCCGGCGTCGACCCGAAGGTTGGCCTCTACGCCTCCTTCATCATCGCCATCATCATCTCGTTCGCCGGCGGCCGGGCGGGCATGATCTCGGCGGCCACCGGAGCAATGGCGCTCGTCCTGGTTCCGCTCGTCAAGGAGTACGGCGTTGAGTATCTCTTCGTCGCCACCATCTTGGCGGGCATCGTGCAGGTCGCACTCGGCGCCCTCGGCATCGGCGAACTCATGCGCTTCGTCCCCCGGACCGTGATGGTCGGCTTCGTCAACGCCTTGGCCATCTTGATCTTCCTTGCCCAGATCCCGCACATCTTCTTGAGCGACGATCCCGACCGTTCGTCAAAGATCGTTCTCAATCTGGCGTTCATCGCCATCGGCCTTGCCATCATCTACGGACTGCCACGCATCACCAAGGCGGTCCCGTCGCCGCTCGTCGCCATCGTCGTTCTGGCCGGCGTCGCGATGAGGATGGATCTTGATCTCCCGACGGTTGGCGATATGGGCGACTTGCCCTCAGCGCTCCCGTTCCTTCGTTTACCGGACGTTCCGTTCGCATTCGAGACACTGCGGATCGTGTTGCCGTTCGCCATCACTCTGGCCTTCGTCGGGTTGCTCGAATCGTTGCTCACCGCACAGTTGCTCGATGACCTCACTGACACGCCATCGAACAAGGGTGTTGAGTCTCGCGGCCAGGGTGTCGCCAACATCGCCACGGGCTTCCTCGGCGGCATGGCCGGCTGCGCCATGATTGGGCAGAGCATGATCAACTATCGGTCCGGTGGCCGCACTCGACTTTCGACGCTTGCATCTGGCGTCTTCCTGCTGATGCTGATTCTCGTGATGGGCGATCTCGTCGCTCGGATTCCGATGGCCGCGTTGGTGGCCGTGATGATCATGGTGTCCATCGGCACCTTCGATTGGAAGAGCATCGCCCTGCCGACGCTGCGCACGAACCCGTTCACCGAGACGTTCATCATGGTGTCGACCGTTGCGATCGTGGTGCTCACCCACAACCTCGCCTACGGCGTGCTTGCCGGCGTGGTCCTTTCAGCGGTGTTCTTCGCTCGCCACGTGTCCGACATCGTCAAGGTGACCAGCGTGGTCGATCCTGACAACGTCGAGCGCCTCTACGCCGTCAGCGGCGAACTCTTCTTCGCTTCGACCAACGGCCTCGTCCACCTGTTCGACTACGACGCCGTCGAAGTCAGCCGAGTCGAAATCGATTTGTCGAACGCCCGGATCTGGGACACCTCAGCGGTGGCGGCACTCGACGCCGTCGTTGCGAAGTTTGCAGCCCGCGACATCCACGCGGAACTCGTCGGCCTCAACCGCCACGCTCAGGATCTCCACGAGCGGACCAGCGGCAACGTCAGCGTCGGTCACTAGCTCGCTCACGCGGTTACTGCGTGCGATCGGCCCACACGACATACAACGGATCGCCGCCGGTTCCCGGCGCGAGCGCGATCGCCGCGTTCGGCTCGTCCCAGCCTTCAGCTTGGCGGAAGTACGCCGACACGATCGCCAAACGGCCTTCTTCGCTGCTCGCGAGCCATCCTCGAACGGCCTTTGTTGGAAAGAACCGGTTCGAGAAGACGTGCACGAAACGGCCGCCCGGTCGCACGACTCGAGCTACTTCGTCGAACACCTCGATCGGCTGCGTGAGGTAGTCGACTGAGACACAACACACCGCTGCGTCGAAGCTCGATGACGAGAACGGGAGCGTCGTTTGGCGGTTGAGGTCGACCACGACGCCACCGGCGGCCTGCTCGTTTGCCGCCAGTTCGGCGACGTTCATCCCCTGGCAGACGAGCGCTTCAGGCTGGGTGGCGAAGTGTGAGATCCACGACCCGCACACGTCGAGCACCGTGCCGCCGATCTCAAGCTCGTCATAGACCGAACCGACCGCAGCGATCGCCCGGTCATCGATATGCGTGACGAATCGGGGCTGGTCGTAGAACAACCCGTCAGGAGATTCGTCTTGACGGCTGAAGAAGCCTTGCCCGAACACCCCGTAACGACCGTCTGGCTCAGAGACCTCGGCCGGATCGCCAGAGGCGTCAGCCAACGGTCTCGACCGTCAACTCACCGTCGGCGTACTTCGCACGAAGGTCCTTCTTCGAAAACTTGCCGACCGAAGTCTTCGGCACCTCTTCGATGAACGTCCAACGTTCTGGCAGCCACCACTTTGCGACCCGATCGGTGAGGTAGTCGGTCAACTCTGCCGGAGTTGCGGTCGCTCCGTCGACGAGAACGATGCAGGCAAGCGGACGTTCGTCCCACCGCTCGTCAGGCACACCAACAACGGCCGCCTCTCGCACCGAAGAGTGACCCATCAATTCGTTCTCGAGGTCGACGGAACTGATCCACTCACCGCCGCTCTTGATGACGTCTTTTGAGCGGTCGGAGATCTGAATGAAACCTTGATCGTCGATCGAACCAACGTCGCCAGTCCTGAGCCAACCATCGTGGAACTTCTCCTCGGTCGGGTCGAGGTAGTAGCTGCCGGTGATCCACGGACCGCGCACTTCGATTTCGCCGGCCGCTTCGCCGTCCCATGGCAGCTCAGCACCGTCGTCATCACAGATTCGAACGTCAACGCCGGGGAGGATGCGGCCGGACTTTGTCTTCCAACCGATATCGCTCATTCCGTCGCCGTGCTTCGGAATGCGCGTGATGGCTGCGAGCGGCGACGTCTCTGTCATACCCCAAGCCTGGACGACGTCGACGCCAAACGTCTCGCGATAGCCCTCGATCAGACTGGCTGGCACAGCTGAGCCACCACACAGCACAAACTTGAGAGAGCTCAGATCAGCATCGGGGCGGTTGTGCAAGACGTCGGTCAGCACGGTTGGAACCGCACCGCTCACCGTCGGCTTGGTCGACTCGATGATGTCCACGAGCGGGCCAGCCTGCAGGAACTGTTGAGGCATGATCATGTCGCAACCGACGGCCCATGCGGCGTAGGGCATTCCCCACGCCATGGCGTGGAACTGCGGGACGATGAGCAGCACGCTCTCTTCCTCGCTGATCTTGACCGACTGTGCCGAGTTGACCGCCATCGAATGCAGCCAGATCGAACGATGCGAGTAAGCAACACCCTTCGGGTTGCCGGTGGTGCCGCTCGTGTAACACATGGCGGCGGCGGCCCGTTCGTCGAGTTCGGGATAGTCGAAGCCGGGCTCTTCAGCGGCGAGCAACTCGTCATAGGCGACGGTTTCGCCGAGGCTTGACGCGTCTCCCTCACCGCAAACGATGATTGCTTCGACGAGTGGGATCTGGTCACGAACCTTGGCGAGCAGAGGAGCGATCGAGGCATCGCAGATGATGACCTTGTCCTCGGCATGGTTGATGACGTAGGCGAGTTGTTCGGGGAAGAGGCGAATGTTGAGCGTGTGGAGGACAGCGCCCATACACGGGACGGCGAGGTAGGCCTCCATGTGCTGCTGGTTGTTCCAGAGGAAGGTTCCAACGCGGTCGCCCTCACCCACTCCGAGGCGTTGCAGCGCTGAAGCGAGGAGGTCAGCCCGGTCGGCGACCTCGGCGAAGCGTGTTCGTTGCATCGGCTGATCGGGGCCCATGTACGTGATCACTTCGCTGTTGGCGTGCACACGGCGCCCGTGCTGCAACAGCTGCGTGATGGTCAACGGATAGTCCTGCATCGTGCTCTCGATCATCCGCCAAGACTGCCCGTCAGTTCCGCGTCGCTCAAGTCGACCGGCCTCGATGGTCCGCAGACACCCACAATCAGCTGCCGTCCATCACCTCGAAGCAGCTGTTTCCTCTGAGACCACAGCAGGTCGCGAACCCTCTGTCATCTCTGAGACCGCAGCGGGTGCCGATCGTTCGCCGTTCGGCTGGAAACCCCTTTATCAGTGGATTTTCTTTTCACAGACCGAATGCGATCTCTGAGACCGCAGTGGGTTCGAGGGTGGCTGTCGTCTCAGAGACCGCAGTCAGTGGCTTCGCTCAAGTCGCGGCGTGAATGAGTCGATCCTTCAGATGTGCTGGAACCCACCGCCGCAGAGCGCGCTCGGACGACACTTTTGGAGACGACGTTCGCTTCGTTGGCGACCGTTGACACCGATGGTCGGCCCGTTGTTGCCACCGTTCCGATCGTGGATGACGGTGAGGGAGCGCCGGTCACGGTGCTGTCAAACCTGCACACACACGCAGAACGAGCACGCCAGGACTTCCGAGCCGGTGCTTCCATCGGCGATCGACTGCTGATTCAGGGTGACCTCACCGCTGTTCCCGGTATGCAGCAGCTCCAGATTCAGGGCCGCTTCCTTCAGCGCCACCCTTCGCTTCGGGCTCAGGTCGAATCCCTCGACTACTCGTGGTTCAGACTCGTTCCCAAGCGAGTCCGATGGGTTGACGACGCTGGCGACGACCAGTGGCTCAGGGTCGAAGACCTCGCCGGTGCAGAACCAGACCCGCTCGCCGACCACGACTCCAACATTGGCATCGAGGTCGCTGAACGCCTCGGCGACGACCTCTTGCTGCTTGCGAAGACTCTGGGTGGTCGGTGGCTCGCGTCAGAGGCGGAGCTCGTTCGAATCGACCGCTACGGAATCGTTGCGTCGGTCACCGAACCCGACGGCACGCGCGAAAGCCGGATCCCGTTCCCCGTGCGGATCGACGACGCTGATGACATCCACGTTGCTGTTGCTGCGCTCGTGCGAGCGGGGCGCGCTGCCCCTGGAGCGAAAGAACTCTCGGCCCATCCGGAATCACCGGACGTGCAGGTCAGCTTTGTGCCTCCGAAACCGCTAGCGATTGACCCGACGAGCCTGCTGGACGCCATAGAACGCGACGGCGGCGGCGGAACCCACGTTGATGGAATCGACGACACCACTCATCGGGATGCTGATGCGAAGGTCGGCGGCGGATCCCTGTTCGATGCTCTCGAGGACGCCGGCCGACAGACCCGGGCCCTCGGCGCCCAACAAGATGGCGACCTTTTCGTCAGCATCGAGGACGAGCTCCGGGAGGGCAAGAGCATCGGCCGCAGGGGTGAGGGCGAGGAGCCTGAATCCGTGATCGCGGACGACGTCGAGCCCGTCGGGGAAGGCGGGGAGCTGGGCGTAGGGGAGGGCGTAGGCCTCACCCATGGAGACTCGACCGGCACGTCGGTAGAGCGGGTCGCTGCAGGTGGGGTCGATCAAGAACGCATCGACACCGAGTCCGGCTGCGCAACGCAAGATGACGCCGAGGTTCGTGGGGTTGTTGGTGTTCTCGCAGACGACGACGGTTCGGGCAGCGTCGAGAACCTCTGACGGCTCAGGCACGGCTCGCCGATGGAACACGGCAAGCAGCCCACGATGCAGGTGATAGCCCGTGATGCGCACGAGCACATCGGGACCGGCCGCATAGATCGGCACGTCGGGATCGATGGCATCGGGCATCGGGCGCGAGCGCTTTGCGTCGACGAGGATCGACGACAGCTCGTAGCCAGCTGCGAGCGCACGCTCAACAACGAGATCGCCTTCGGCGACGAAAACACCCGCCATGTCACCATCGGGCTTCTCCCGACGCTGACGCAACACGTGGTCGCGCAGACCTTGGAAGACTTCGATGCGCTTGTCATCAGGATCGTTCACCGCGATCCAACCGTCGATCACGAGAATCCTTGGGTCGTAGAACGAACGCCGACGCGTCCGGTTCGAGTATTCAGAACGAGCAGGAGTTAGGTGCCGTAACGAGCGATGCTCGGCCCGACGTGTTCGGTGAACAGCGCCAGAACCTCTCCCTCGTTTGCGTGGCGGCCGGTCTCGCCCTTCGAGTAGATCGTTGCAGCCGAATCACCCTCGGTGATCTCGACATCGAAGACACCTCGTGACCCTGTGACAAGAACCAAATCATCGATCACGTGCTGGTAGTTGGACAACAAATCCTGCGTCGCGCTCACGGCGTGACCGGAATAGTTTCACGGCACGCAGTAGGTGATGGAGATCTTGAATCGTCGGTCGCTCATGGGGCTCGAGTGTAGGTCTCGAGCGTCACCTCCCCGGCAAACACCCTGCGTCCTCATCGTTCCATGCACCTCTCAGGCGCTCTCGGCAGTAAGATCTCACGCCATGACGAGCGCCATCGTGATCTACGAGTCGATGACCGGCAACACCCGCAAGGCTGGCGAGATGATCGCTGATCAGCTCACCGCGGCTGGGATCGACACGGTCGCCTGTTCGACGAAGGAGATTCTTCTTCAGCAGCTGAGCGAGGCCGATCTCGTCATCGTGGGTTCGTGGACCGACGGACTCTTCCTCTTTGGCCAAAAGCCGGGTGGCATCGTTCGTCTCGCCAACCTTCCCGTCATCGACGGCAAGAAGGCGGCGGTCTACTGCACGTATGCGCTCGACAAGGGCAAGACACTCGAGAAGCTGTCGAACGTGGTTGCTCGCCGTGGCGGCGACGTCATCGGTGGTGCGTCGATTCGACGAGACCGGATGGATGAGAGCGTCGCCGACTTCGTCGATCGTCTGCTCGGCGCCATCGATTCGGGTGCGCTCGAGGCGCCAGCCGAAGCTGCGGGCGAACTCGAGTCAGCCAACTCCTGACCCGCAGCGCGTCAGCTGCGCTGGCTCAGAAGTTCAAGAAGCTATTCGTCGCGGCCGGTGCGTCGGCCGCATCGGCCGTTTTCTCTCCGCCATTGCTCGCTGCTTTCCAGAAGGCGCGATAGCTGGGGTACTCCAACTCCTCGGTGACCCATCCCGAGGCCACCAACTCTTCGTGGAGTCGTGGCAGGTTGCGCCACGGCACACCCATGTCGACGTGGTGGGCCAGGTGCCAACCGGTGTTGTAGGGCACCATCCAAAATCGAGCAAAGCGCGTCTGGCGAATGACGTGTGTGGTGAGTCGACGGTCCTTCGACCGGATCAATCCGCCATGCTCTGCGATCGAGCGAAGCCGGTTCGACACCCTCCACAAGGTCGACCACGACAGCACCCAGACGACGTACATGAGCGGTCGCATCACGGCGATCGATGCCACAATCATCACGACCTGCACGGCGAGGATCTGCAGCGCCTCCGGCTTCTTCTTCTTGACCGCTCCGAATAGACCCTTGAAGTTCTTCAGTGCGCTCGCACCGGTGGCATCGCGGCGGAGCTTGCGGCGCCATGAGTCCGGCGGAATCGGGTAGCCGGCATATAGGCCGTAGTCGGGCTCTTCTGGACCCATCTCATCTCGATGGTGTGCGAAGTGCGAACGTCGATAGCCGAGCATTGCCTGAAAGCTTGGATAGCCAAGGAGCCAACGGCCAGCGAAGTCGTTGGCCTTCTGGTTGGAGAACAGCAGACGATGGGCTGCCTCGTGACCGAGGATGTTCAGCCCAACATGGCCTCGTGCAAGCAGCACCCACGCAGCGAGGTACGCCCACCACGTGTGGAGGACACCCGCGGCGATCACGACGCCGAATGACATGACCAAGGCGCCGGCGACCGTGAAGATATTGCCGACGTTGTTGATGCGGCGCAGCTCGTCGCGGAGTTCCCGGGTCGCCATGCCGCGAGCATTCAAACGCTCTGTCGGCAAGACGTCGGGAAGCACTTCTTCCTGAGGGACAAGGGTCGCAGCCATGTCGGCGAGGTTATGCCAAAGTTTCCGCCCACAAGAAACACGCCTGCCCAAGGCTGGCGCATCTCAGGAGTTTGGTGGACATGAAGGTTGGCTTTATCGGACTTGGAAACGTCGGAGGAAAGCTCGCGGGCAGTCTTCTTCGCAACGGCATCGACGTCACCGTGCGAGATCTCGATCGCTCCGTCGCCGAGCCGTTCCTCGCCCAAGGTGCCTCGTGGGCGGAGTCGCCGAAGGCGATGGCGGAGTCGGTCGACGCGGTGGTGACCTGCCTACCGAGCCCCGCCGCATCCGCTGCGGTCATGGAAGCTGACGACGGTGTCCTTGCCGGCCTCGGCGCCGGCAAGATCTGGGCCGAGATGAGCACCACCGACGAGGCCGAGATCAAGCGGCTCGGCGAGATCGTTGCAGCCATTGGCTCCTCAGCGATCGATTGCCCCGTCTCCGGTGGCTGCCATCGAGCAGACACGGGCAACATCTCGATCTTTGCGGGATGTGATCGCGAGACGTTCGAGCGCTTCTTGCCGATTCTGACAACCATGGGACGACGAATCCTCCACACCGGCCCGATCGGAACCGCCTCGGTTTTAAAGGTCGTCACCAACTATCTGGCAACCGCCAACCTCGTCGCTGTCACCGAGGCCCTCGCAACGTCTGCCGCCGCTGGCATGGATCTCAACACAACGTTCGAAGCGATCCGGATCTCCTCCGGTAACTCGTTCGTTCACGAGACTGAGAGCCAGGTGATCCTCAACGGCAGCCGTGACATCAGTTTCACGATGGACCTCGTCATCAAGGACATCTCGCTCTTCCAGGCGGTTGCCGATCGGGCCGACATCCCGCTCGAACTTGCACCATTGCTCCGCGAGATCTTCGACGATGCGGCCGAGCGTTACGGCATGCGTGAATGGTCCGACAACGTCATCCGACGTCTCGAAGACGCCACCGGCCTCGACATAACAGCGCCCGGTTTCCCGGCGCTCATGGTCGACGACGAGCCCGAGGAACCCGGCGCCGAGGTCATTCCCAAGCGCTGAGCACAATCAGCCTGCTGGTGTCGTTCGCGTGCACGGCCGCCTTACCCATCCGTGCAGCGGCACGATCCGCCATGGTTGTTCGTGGTTTGGAACACTGCGACTTCCCGTCGAGTAAAGGTCCTTCATGTCAGATCTCAAACACCCTCTCGCAAACGCCGCCGTCCTCATCGCTGGTGCAACCGGTGGTCTCGGACAGGCCTTGACGACAGAGCTGCAACGTCGAGACGCGTCGGTCGTTGGCGTTGGTTTGTCGGCAAACAAAGTCGACGCGCTCGACGGATGTGCGGCAACACGGGCGATCGATCTGCGGGATGCAGAGGGTTGCGCCGAAGCGGTCGATCTCGCCGTCTCAACGATGGGGAAGCTCGACGTCGTGATCAACGCCGTCGGTGTGGTTGCCTTTGGCCCCGTCGACGAGCTCTCGATCGACACGATCGAGGAACTCTTCATGACGAACTCGTTCATCCCGATCATGCTGGCCCAGGCGGCTGGGCCACAGCTCGCTGAGGGTGGGGCCGTGGTGAACATCTCCGGAGTTATCGCCGAACAGAATCTGCCGGGCATGGCTGCTTACGGCGCATCGAAAGCTGCAACGAAATCGTTCAGCGAGGCACTTGCTCGGGAGTTCCGCCGCAAGAAGCTTCGCGTGCTCGATGCTCGCCCCGGCCATACCGAAACGGGGCTGGCCGATCACCCCATCGCGGGCGAATCGCCGAAGATGCCAGAGGGCCTCTCACCGGAGTCGGTCGCCGTCGCGATCTGTGATGCGCTCGAAGCGGGAACGAAGGATCTTCCGTCAACAGCATTCGGCTGAGTGCCGATCCGAGGACGCAGCAGGCATCAGCTGGGTTTTGCGAGCGACTTCCGACCAGAATCAGATGAGGCCTCCGAACAGCTGGGCTCCACGATCAACTGCGGGCCGGTCAGCTAATCCGACGAATCCGGATCGGTCCTTTGGCCGTCGATGGGTCGACGACACGGCCCTTCTGCGTGATCTCGACTTCGCCATTTGCAACCAGGCGCCGAGCCGCTGACCGAGCCGGCTCCATCAACGAACGCCACACGTCGGCCCCTCCTGTGTCTCCGATTCGGCGCCCGCGTCCTGCCTGGCCGGATGCATCGCCACCCAAATCGGAGCCGAGCGAACGTGCGAAAGCTGGGTCGGCTGCTACCGCTCGAGCCGCCTCGGACGGACAGATCGTCGACGAGCGCGCACGGTTCGCGAGCAGGCGCATGATCGACGCCTCGAGCGCCTCATCCACCTTGGTGAATTTCGTCGAGCGGCATGCCTTTGAGCAGTAGCGCACCTCGTCCCAGTCGCGCTCCCACTTCTTTCGCCACTCGATCGTTCGGCCACAGCGAACACATGGCTTGGAGTCCGGCGTTGGCACTACAGCGTTCCGGCGTCGAGAGCAGCGAGCACTTCTGATGCGCGTTCCCTTGTGGCTTCGAGGTCCTTCAGCCGGCGCATTCCAGCGAGCTGTTGCCCCATCCGATGGTTGCCTTTCAGGGCATCTTCGTTGCGAGCGAGAAAGTCCCAATAGAGCGAGGTGAACGGACACGCGTTCTCGCCGGTGCGCTTCTTCGGATCGTATTTGCAGCCCTTGCAGCGATCGCTCATCTTGTTGATGTAGGCGCCACCTGAGGCGTACGGCTTGGTCGCCATCATTCCGCCATCGGCGTGCAACGCCATGCCG
Organism: uncultured Acidimicrobiales bacterium; assembly: GCA_937925335.1. GTDB lineage: Bacteria > Actinomycetota > Acidimicrobiia > Acidimicrobiales > SZUA-35 > CALEWY01. The sequence goes on along the minus strand of CALEWY010000004.1, from coordinate 31,726 downwards.
ATCACGTTCGGAACCATCACCCACTCGGCGCCGTCGACAAAGCTCGCCCACATCCAGTCCATCATCGCCTGGGGGTTCACCCCGGCGGTGAGCGCAAGGTTGCCGAGCACCATCAGTCGCTCGATGTGATGTGTGTAGCCGTTCGTCTCGAGGTGATCGATCACGCTCGACACGCACGCCATCGCCGTCTCGGCCTCACCGGTGAACGCAGGGGGAACCGGGCGATCGGCTGAGAGAGCGTTCATGTCTCGGTAGTCGGGCAACCAATACCAGTAGAGACCCCAGACGTACTCGCGCCAGCCGATCACCTGACGAACGAAACCCTCCACCGAATTGATCGGAGCGTTTCCCTCTCGAAACGCCTCGGCCGCTGCTTCGGCGACTTCGCCGGGATGGAGCAGGCCGATGTTCATCGATGACGACAAGACGGAGTGAGCCAACTTCCACTCGGCACCGAGCATCGCATCTTCGTGTGCACCAAACGGTGACAATGCATGGTCGATGAACTCGTCGAGGCGTTGCAGGGCCTGTGCTCTTGTGACGGGCCAGACGCCTCGTGGCTCATCGCCCCACAGGTCGCCCGACGCATCATCGATAATCGCCACGTCGATCTCGTCGAGTTCGAACTCTGTGATCTCCGGCCAGGCTCGCCCATCCTTTGGCGGCGGTTCTCGGTTCTCGTGATCGAAGTTCCACTTGCCCCCGACGGGTTTGCCGTCTGGCTCCATCATGATGTCGAGCCGGGTGCGCTGCCAGCGGTAGAAGTCCTCCATCTTGAACGACTTCCGAGGGCTCACCCACTCGTTGAACTCGTCGGCCGAACACAGGAACTGATTGTTGGCAACGGTGCTCACTCCCAGGCGCTCGAGCATCGCCTCACCGTCCCAACTCATCGGCGACATCGCAACGACCGTCTCAACCTCGAACTCATCAACATGGGCTCGCAACCCGGCGCCGAGCGTGGGCGCCGACCGCTCGTCCACTTCAAAGCCCTCGGCCCGCAGCTCAGCGGCGAAGTGCGCCATGGCGGACAAGACGAGGTGTCGCCGCTGACGGTGCCACCGTTTGGATGCGAGCTTGGCCTCGCTCGTCACGAACAGGATCCGACAATCGCCAGGGGACCGGTCACGGAGCGAAGCGATCGATCGGTTGATTTGATCGCCGAGAATCCAGACGGTTTCGAGAGGTGCGGACACGGCGAGGACCGTAGACAAACGACGTGGAAAGTGGGCGATCGGAGCGGAGTCGTGGTTGAGTGAGCGAATGGCCGACCTTGACGACACCATGCGCACCGCATTCGCCGCCCGAACCTTCACCGACGACCGGGTGGAGGACTCGACGATCGCAGAGATCCTCGATGTCGCTCGATTCGCTCCGAGCGGCGGCAACCGGCAGGGCTGGCAAGTGGTTGCGGTCCGGAACCCCGAGACCAAGCGCAGACTGATCGATCTCGGTAACCGCTCGATCCGCGTCTATGTCGCCCAACGCGATCTCGGTGAGAACCCGCTCAACACGATCGAACCGTCTGCGGTGAACGCCGCGGATGCGGCTGACGATGAGTCGATCGACATCTCCTGGTGGGCGTCGCTGGCCGAAGCTCCGGTCATCCTTGTCGTCGGCGTTGACCTTCGTGTCGTCGCCTCCGTCGATGCCGATCTGGATCGAGTCGGTGTTGCGAGTGGCGGCTCGATCTACCCGTTCGTGCAGAACATTCTCCTCGGCGCTCGGGCTCGGGGCCTCGGCTCTGCACTCACGACGTTCGTCGCCGGCAACGAGGCAGAGGCACAAAACCTGCTCGGCTTCCCGGCGTCGACGGCGATCGCAGCCGTCATGCCGCTCGGTGTTCCAACGAAGGTGTTGACCAAGCTGAGTCGCAACCCTGTCTCGTCCTTCGCCAGGAAGGAACGGTGGGACGGCGACGTGTTGTCGACCTGAGCGCTGCACTCCGTTGCGAGGTTGTGCGGTGGTGAGAGGTGGGCGGTGTGCTGCGCCCCGATGTGAGCTGGCCTCAGGCGTACCGAGGTGGCCGCTGGGTGCCGCCGCTGATGCCCTCGATCATCTCTGCGACCGCGAGGCACGTCGAGTCTTCAAGAAATGGGCCGACCACTTGCACGTTGAACGGACATCCGTTGCTGTGCACACCGATCGGCACGCTCGTCGACGGTAGGAACGCCATCCCGATGACGCCCATCCACTGGACCTGCGACATGTAGGCGCGTTGCTCACCTGCGACGTCGATCAAGCGATCGTTGGCATTGGGTGAGTGATCGTGGGGGATTGCCGTCGTTGGTGAGACGGGAGCGAGGACCACGTCCCAATTCTGGAAGAACGTCTTCCAACGCGCTCGAATCTGCAGGCGACGCTCGTTGTTCGTGAGCCATTCGCGGTGGCGCGCTGTGGAGCCCACGACGCCAAGGTCGCCAGGAATGTGCTCGCCTTCGGCGAGCTTTGTTGCCATCTCTTCAAGTTCGGCAAGCGAATAGCCGCCAGCAAGTGCGCCGCCGAGAAGCGCCCAAAAGGTCCGATCAGCTTTCGCGAAGTCGAACCCTTCTGGTCGGGCCTCGGTGCTCACCGTTGCCCCAGCCGATTCCAATTCGGCTGCCACCGAGAGAATCTGCGCCTCGATTTCGGGGTCGACCGGGCACGCTGGGTCGGTAGCCCAGACGGCAACTCTGAGACCGTTCGGGTCAGCGCGGCGAGCGGGTGGGAGCGAGAGCGACCAGGCAAGATCGTGCCAGTCATCTGCCCCTGCGAGCACGTCGAGGAGGAGACGACAATCATCGACGGTTCTCGCCATTGGACCGAGCACGGCGAGGTCGGCCTGGGTCAAGGTTCCGGGTGGACCGGGAATCTGGCCTTTGGCCGAGACGATGCCATAACTCGGCTTGTGGCCGACGACGCCACACATCGATGCAGGGTTGCGAATCGATCCACCGATGTCGCTGCCGACCTCGAGCGGTGTGAGCCCAGCAGCGAGTGCACCAGCCGAACCGCCAGAGCTTCCGCCGACCGATCGGCTGAGATCCCACGGATTGTTCGACGTGCCGAATACCTCGTTGTAGCTCTGCACGTCGTTCGCATATTTCGGGAGATTCGTCTTGCCCCAAATGACCGCTCCTGCGTCGCGCAGCCTGGCGACTGGTGCTGCATCGAGCTCCGGGACGAAGTCTGCGAGCTCTTCCGCGCCAGAGGTCGTCTTCATGCCAGCGGTCATCAACGAGTCTTTGACGGTCATCGGAAGCCCCGCCAAGACACCCATCGGTTGTCCCGCGGCTCGCGCATCATCGATCGCAGCGGCTTCAGCCCGAGCACGCTGTGGATCTGACGTCACGACAACGTTCAGCTCTGGATTTCGTTCGTCGGTCGCGTCCAGGTGCACATCCAGCAGTTCGACCGCCGACACGCTCCGATCTTCCAGTCCCCGGAGGAGATCTGTCGCTGATTGCCAGGTCATCGAGTCGTCTGCCATCGACCGAAGTTAGCGTTGGGGGCAGTCATGACGAAAAAGAAGCTTCCTCGCACGCTCGTCCTCATGGGATCGGGTGAAACCGCGCCGCCGATGATGAAACCTCATCGAGCAATCTTTGAGCTGTTGGATCCAACGGCTGACCGAAACGCGGTGAACGCCGTGATGGTGGAGACACCGTTCGGCTTTCAAGAGAACGCGTCCACCTTGACGGAGAAGACGCTCGAGTACTTCGACCAGTCGGTCGGACGGATCGTCGAGCCTGCCGGGCTCTTGCGGACCGACACCACAGACACGGTGGCGATCGAGAAGGCCATCGCCAAGATCCGTCAGGCTGAGTGGCTGTTTACCGGACCGGGGAGCCCAACCTTCGCCCTCCGGCAATGGAAGGGCACGCCGATTCCTGGCGCCTTCGCCGACAAGCTCCAGACGGGGGGAGTGGTCCTGTTCTCAAGCGCCGCGGTGCTCACCGTCGGGCTGCGAACGGTGCCGGTGTATGAGGTCTACAAAGTCGGCGCGGACCCGTTCTGGCTCGAGGGTCTTGACTTGCTCTCGGCATTCGGACTGCCAGTTTCGGTGATCCCGCACTACGACAACAACGAAGGCGGTAACCACGACACTCGGATGTGTTACCTCGGCGAGTCACGCTTGGCTCGAATCGAGGGCGACCTGCCCGAGGGCTCATTCATTCTCGGCATCGATGAGCACACTGGGCTGACGCTCGATCTCGACGCCGATACCGCCGAGGTCTTCGGCAAGGGTGTCGTCACACTTCGAGAGAACGGCGAGTCCCGCACGATTCCCGCCGGCGTCACGGTACCGATCGACGTTTTGCGCAACGCCGGGCGAGATGGGTTGAGCGCCGCTCCGGCTGCATCGACCGTCACCTCCGATTCGCCCACTTCCAACAGCGGTTCGAACACCGACTCCGATGGTGTAGGGGAGTCGCTTGCTGTCGAACAAAGCGACCACGAAGCTGCGGCGTCCCTCGCCGGTGAGATCGCCATCCAGGAGGCGGCGTTCAATACCGCAATCGATGCTCGAGACGCCGATGGCGCAGTCGGTGCGATCTTGGCGTTGGATCAGGCAATCGTCGACTGGTCGAGCGACACCAACCAGAGCGACGACGTCGACAAGGCTCGAATTGCCATCCGCACGATGGTCGTACGCCTTGGCGGCATCGCAACCGACGGCATCCGTGATCCGCGTGAGGTGATGAGCCCGGTCGTGGACGCCGTGCTTGCGCTGCGCAAGGTCGTTCGAGACGAGAAGCGCTACGACCTGTCGGATCTCATTCGAGACGAGATGGCGAAGGCAAAGATTGAGGTGCGAGATACGCCGGACGGTGTTGAATGGGTGCTCGAATGAGCGCCATGACCACATCTTCGGGGCCGATGGTGGCGATGGAATCGACCATCTTCTCGCATCTGGGATTGCCTTCGCCCTTTAACAAGGAAGGTCTTGAGCGGTGCGCTGCGGCGATCCGCAACGGTGGTGCAGAGCCAATGCTGACCGCCGTGCTCGATGGGACGGCCCACGTCGGCATCGATCTCGAAGCGAACGCCGAGCAGATCTGTGGACCCGCTCGCAAGGTGGCCGCTCGTGATGTCGCCGTCGCCGTCGCTCAAGGCTGGTCATACGGCGCCACTACGGTGTCGGCGTCGCTCATGCTCGCCGCAAACGCCGGACTTTCGGTGTTCGCCACGGGCGGGATCGGCGGCGTCCATCGCGGATGGCCAGACACCGGCGACGTTTCGGCCGATCTCGGCGCAATCGCACGCCATCAGATGATCACGGTGTCTGCGGGAGCAAAGGTGTTCCTCGATCTCGCAGCGACGCTCGAGCGCCTCGAAACCGACTCGGTCCCCGTGCTCGGATGGAAAACCGACGATTTTCCGGCGTTCCATGCCCGGTCGAGCGGGCTGTCCGTCCCACACCGTGTCGATTCAGCGGAAGAGGTGGCTCGCATCGCACGAGCGCATTGGTCGCTCGACGGTGGAGGGATCTTGGTCGTTGCGCCAGTTCCTGAAGATGACGCCATCGCGTTCGATGAACTGAGTCGAGCGGTCGACCAGGCCCTTGGTGAAGCCGACAAGGCCGGTGTGACCGGCGCGGCGATCACCCCGGTCGTGCTCGGAGCTCTCGCCGACGCAACCGACGGGTCGAGCATCCCAACCAACTTGGCGCTGGCAGAGAACAACGCCCGAGTCGCAGCCGAGATTGCCGTCGCTCTCGCCGCGAACGACTAGCTCGATCTCAGACGTGGATCTCGGCAACCCAAAACTGTGGAGGGCAGACGCCTTTGCCGGAGCATGGGAGTGGTTCTCCAAGCGGGCGGCGATCATGCCGACCAGTCGGCGAGCGAATCGCTTTTCGGCGTACGGACAGGGCAGCATCATTTGCTTCCCGTGGACGGCGCTCTACGGAGAGCACGCGATCCGAATCGGTCGAGACACGCTCATCGGGCCACATTGTTCGATCAGCGCAGGGATGACACCCGGCCAAGAGTTGGTGAGCGACCAAATCGTCACGATCGGCGATCGATGTTTGATCGGTCGCAACTCGAGCATCGTTGGCCACTTTGAGATCGTGATTGGCGATGATGTGTTCTTCGGCCCGAACGTCTACGTGACCGATCAAAATCACGCCGTCGATGATCTGGACGTTCCGATCGGCAAGCAGTCGGTGGAGGAGAAGCCCGTGGCGATCGGCGCTGGCTCATGGATCGGCACCAACGCCGTCATCCTGCCCGGTGTCACCATCGGCAAACACGTCGCCGTCGGCGCCGGCTCGGTCGTCACCAGCGACCTGCCAGACAACTGCGTCGCTGTCGGTTCACCGGCTCGCATCATCCGCCAGCTCTAGCAAAACCTAAACCCGGACCGCTCGGTCCCGCTACCGGCTGCGTCCTCTGAGACCGCAGCCGGTTCGCGTTCGTGCTGGTCAGCCGCACAAACCGCCAAAACCCCACTGTTTCCGCACGCGCCCGCCGGCGCGACCCGCTGCGGTCTCTGAGACCACAGCGGGTTCGTAACCTGCTGTGGTCTCAGAGGACACAGAGGGTTCGAGACAGCAGGGGTTCGAGACGGCAGGGGTTCGAGACAGCAGGTGCGAGCTGCGTGAGGGTGGGGCTAGAGGCCGACGTCGGCGCGGGACACGGTGTAGGTGTCGCACTGCTCGGGATCGCCGGATTCGAAGCCACGGAGGAACCAGGTCTGGCGGGCGGCTGCGGTGCCGTGGGTGTAGTTGTGAGGATTGTCTCGTCCGCCCATCATCTCGGCGATCGAATCGTCGCCAACAGCCTCGGCTGCTCGCAGACCTTCTTCGAGGTCACCGATCTCGATGATCTTGGTTCCGTCGGAGTTGGTCCGACGGTTCGCCGACCAGGCCCAGACCCCGGCGAGGCAGTCGGCCTGCAACTCCTGGCGGACAGACAGCTCGTTCTTCGAACTTGGATCCGATGCCTGCGCCTGACGCACCTGATCGCTGATGCCAGCGACCGACTGGATGTGGTGGCCAACCTCGTGCGCAACGACGTAGGCGATCGCAAAGTCACCCGGTGCGCCGAAACGACCGCGCAACTCGTCGAGGAAGACAAGGTCCATGTAGACGTTTTGGTCGCCGGGAGCCGGGCAATAGAACGGCCCAACGGCGGAGGTGGCTGGGCCACAACCCGTCTGGACCTGGTCTTCGAAGATCACGATGTTGGTGAACTGATACTGCAAGCCAGCCTGATCGAAGTACTCCGACCACACGTCTTGAGTGTCGTCCATCAACGCTCCCAGGTACTGCACGACCTCGGCGTCAGGATCGACCGCACTCTGGCCACCAACGTCGACCGGATCAGCAGACTCAAACCCGGCTGGCGAGTCGATATTGAACGCACCGCCACCACCGCCGCCGCTCAGCGCAGGAATACCAAAGAGCACACCGATGATCGCAAGAATGATGCCGCCGATACCACCGCCGGCCTTACCCATCGGGATGCCGCCACTACCACCGCCGCCTCGTCGTGCTCGACGACCGCCACGGCTGCCTCGCCGATCGTCTACGTATTTTCGGCCCTCTTGCACGGCCTTGTCGTCGAAACGCACCATCACCCAAACTCCTTCGCCGGGTACGGGGCCCGGACTGCGACGAGCCTACTTGCTCCGTCCGGTACGGTCGCGGTGTGTCACAAGTCGACGTCAGCCCGTTCATCACCTACCGCACCCACCTCGACGGCTATCACGCTGCGCTCGCAGCTGGGCTGAGCGACGCCGATTATGTGGCACTGGTGACCGATGCCGACGATCGAGTGAGCGCGCTCACCGGAGGCACCGGATTTCGTCAGACTCCCGTTCAGTGGCTCGAGACTCCGCTCGACCGCCCCGTCCTCGCAAAGATCGAAACGGCCAATGTCGGCGGATCCCACAAGGCCCGCCATCTCTTCGGCCTGCTCATCGAGATGATGGTGAACGAATCCACCGGCGCAACCGATGGACCGACCGGCGAGCTGGCGATCGCGTCATGCGGCAACGCTGCGGTCGGAGCAGCCACCGTGACCGCGGCTGTCGGTCGACCACTTCGTGTGTTCGTGCCCGCCGATGCCGACGTCGAGGTCATGAACGAACTCAGTCGGCTCAACGCCAACGTCGAGGTCTGTGAGCGTCAACCAGGCGTCGATGGCGACCCCTGCATGCACGGCCTCGAACGAGCCCTCGACCAAGGAGCTGTGGCATTCACGGTGCAAGGCCCGACGTGTCCTGGCGTCATCGACGGCGGTCGAACGCTTGGCCTCGAACTCGGCGCTCAGCTCGCCGAACTCGACGTCCAGGCAACCGATCTCTACGTGCAGATCGGCGGGGGAGCGCTCGCAACCGCCGCAATGGACGGTCTCAAGCGCTTCGGGTCTGCGACGCCTCGCTTCCATCCGGTCCAACCGGAACAAGCTCACCCGCTCATCGCAACGTGGAACCTCATCGCTCCTCGCCTCGAGGCCGGAGAGACCCTCGACAAGCTGCTCGACGAGCCGGGTTTGATGACGCCGTGGCCGGGTATCCCGACAAGCATCGCCACGGGCATCCTCGATGACATAACCTATGACTGGCAGACTGTGGTTGAGCACGTGGTGACGTCGAGGGGGTGGCCTGTGCTGGTCGATGAGGGAACATTTGCGTCAGCGGTTGAGCTGGCGTCGCATCAGGTGGTTCCGCCGCCCGATGCAACGGGAGCAGCCAGCCTCGCTGGGCTATTGGCAGACGAGGGCGCCTCTGACGACGATGGAGTCGCGGTCGTGCTGGTCACCGGCGTCGATCGTTCGCTCGTGAGCACCGTCACATGAGCAGAACTCGCGTCATCTTCGCTTCGCTCGCCCTCCTCACCTCTGCCGTTGTTGGCGTGTCTCCAGTTGCGGCGTTTGCTCAAGCGGTTGCCGAAGTCGACGCCAGCTACGAGCTGCTACCGGGCCGGCTCGTCGTCGAATCACGTGATGAAGCACACAGCCAAGGGGGAGCAAGCGAACGAACATTCACACCGTCGGAAGTCGTCGAGGAATTGCTCGCTGATCCCGTCCAACCCCTGGCCTTCGGTGGGGCGCAACAGCTCTCCGTCGATGTCAGCAGTGGCGTTCGGCTCTGCTTCGACCCCGCAACTCCTGAGCCGGTTCGAGCAGCGGTTACCCGCGCTGGCCAGATGTGGTCACAAGCCCTCGACATCGACGGGCCGATCGTCGAGATCGACGTCATGTGGATTCCGTTCCGCAACGGGTCGACGCTCGGAGCCGCTGGTCCGAGCACGTTCGTCATCCACCAAGACCTACCGAGCACAACAACGCGCTATCCCGTCGCCTTGGCCAACGAGTTGCTCAACACGGACTTCCTCGCTCGCCAACCGTGCGACATGAGCCGTGACGGCGAAGTGCTCGTCTTCTTGAACTCGTCTGCCGGCGGCGGCTCGATCTGGCATCTAGGTGAGGGTCGGCCTCCTCCGGGCATGGTTGACCTCACGTCGGTCGCCGCCCACGAGATGGCCCACGGACTTGGCTTCACTGGATCCGCTGAACTCACCGAAGCTGGACAGCTGGCGTGGCCCGACGACGGCGGTGCGCCCTACACATTCGATCTGAGTGTCTCGAGCTGCGGCGGTGCGTCGTCGTGCTCGTCTGCATCGCTTCAAGACATCGCCGTTGGCAACCTCGGCCCACTTCGCAGCGGCGCACTTTGGTTCGACGCAATCGGCGCTCCGCTACAGCTCCACGCTCCGCCAACATGGGAGGCCGGAAGCTCGTTCAGCCACCTCTCCGACACGGCCTACCCGGCAAGCTCTGGCCTCTCGTTGATGACTCCCTACTTCGAGCCGGGGGAGAGCCATGATCGAATCGATGGCGCCGCGATGGCTGTCATGCAGCGAATCGGATGGAGTGCGGCGACGACGCCGTCCACCACCGCCGCCATCAGCGTGACCCCACTCGACTCAGCGGTCCGCGTCACACTTTCCGAATCGGACCTCTCCGCGGGGAGTCCGCCGACGTCACACATCGTCCGGATCGAGCGTGAAACCGTTGTCGACGGAATCTCGACCTTTGAGTTGGCGTTCGAACCTCTCGAGATCACCGATTCGTCGACGACCATCAACGGTCTCAACAACGATGAGTTCTATCGGCTCGTCGTGCAGGGCAAAAACGACAATGGGCTCGGCCCGCAGGTGTTCAGCGTTGTCTTCACGCCGGGGTCGAACCCGGCCAGTCCCGAAGCGGTCGACCTCGCCCGTCGCGTCTTCGTCGATCTGCGAGAAAAGCCAGCGGATCCGATCGACGTGGCTCAACTCGCTCGTTCGATCGATACGAACGGTGCCGGACCAGCAGTGGCAACTCTGCTCGAGCGACCCGAATTTGCCGACCACCAGGCGATCGTCCGGCTCTACCTTGGATTCCTTGACCGCACGCCAGACGCAGGCGGCATCGAGTTCTGGATCGATCAGCGTCGAGAAGGCCAAGACCTCACGTTGATTGCGACTCGCTTCGCTGCGGCGTCGAGTTTTGAACTGGGTGCGAACCTCTCCGACCAGGGATTCGTCGAACGTGTCTACGAGACGATCCTCGACCGTCCGGCAGAACTCGAGGGTCTCGCCTTTTGGGTTGGCCGGCTCAACACGGGCACACCAAGGGGTCGGCTGCTCGTCGAGATCTCCGAGTCTGTCGAGCATCGTGCAGCGAACGGACCGCGCAGCCAAGTGATCGCAGCGTATGTCACCCTCGCCGACCGGGTGCCGACGACTGCAGAGGTTGACGAAGGCACGGCGTTGATTGCAGCGGGTCAGTTCGCAACGGTGATCGAACGAGCCTTGAACGACTAGGCGGGCCAATCAACACCTGGCAAGAACCGTGAGAGCGGACAGAGCACTGGCCCGCCGATCCCCCCTGGGAGTTCAGAACGAGCGAAGTTCAACAATCGAGACGTGACCCCTGAAGGTATGCCTGGATCGGCACGAACTAGGCAGCGAGGGGACGTCCGAAGGGGAGTGCGTCGACCCACGTCGCCAGGAACGCCTCGGCGTCATAACAAGCGGCGAGCAACACGCCATCTTCGTGACCAGCGAGCGACTCCAGCTTTGAGGTGACGAGCGAAGCCACGTTTGTGGCGCCATCGGGAAGGTAGCCGGCGATCAGGCCGCCGGCTGCACTGATGAAGTCAGGAACAACCGTGACATCGGCTCCTCGGAGCTGGGCGAAGGCCTTCGTCGTGACCGGTGTGGTGCCCCACGGCACGATCGCGCTGGCCTTCACGAACTCGGTTCCCTGGTGGGTCAGCGTTCCGAGCTTCGACCCTGCGAGAACAGCGTCGGCATCCGCACCCCAGATCATCCACGGCTTCTTGTCGACACCGTCGACCTCGACCAGTTCGGCCCCAGCCGCAGCGACAGCGGATGCCAATGCGGCGGGCACGGGCCCGGCCTTTGCACCCTCGATTGCGATCTTCTTTCCCTCGACCGATCCGCCGAGCGCCCAGGCAGTGGCTGCCATCACCGAGGCGACGGTCGCATCGGTCGAACCGCCATCGTCGTGACGTTCAGCAGCGCTCGTCATGGCCTCGAGTGCGCCGCCAGGCACTCCCTTCGCCGGATCGATGTGGAGATCGCCAGCAGCGACCAGGGGAGCAAGCTCCTCGGCGAACGCAGCGACGGCACCAGCGACGTCATCGCCCTCGGCGTTGATGCCAGCCGACGCTCCGCTGCGCTGGATCTCGAACGCAGCGAAGGCGTAGGTATTTGCTCTCGCCATGTCCTTCGCCCCACCCTGCAAAATCTTGCGGGCGACGCGAACGACCCCGCTAGCGGGAGCGCCAGCGAGGTCGGTCACAACGAATGCGTCTGTTGATTCGAGCTTCTTGAGGGCCACGGCCGGCAGTCTACGCCGCCACCCTCACTCCGCAGAAAACCCCGGCCTGTTCAACTCTGTTAACGAGCGGAGCGATAGGCGTCAGCCTCAGCGATCGGCGCTTTACACGAACGACGCCGCGAACACGAGGCTCACGATCGTCATCACCTTCAAGAGGATGTTCATGGCCGGGCCGGAGGTGTCCTTGAACGGGTCGCCAACGGTGTCACCAACAACGGCTGCTTTGTGGTTGTCTGAACCCTTGCCACCAAGCGCACCGGCTTCGATGTACTTCTTGGCGTTGTCCCATGCACCACCCGCGTTTGCCATGAAGATGGCGAGAGCGAAGCCGGTGACAAGGGAGCCTGCGAGCAGGCCGCCGAGCGCATTGACGCTGACGAAACCAACGACGAGAGGCACGACCACGGCGAGCGCACCGGGGATGATCATCTCTTTCAGCGAAGCGGTGGTGGAGATCGCCACACAACGAGCGGAGTCAGGAATGACGCCCGGCTTGCCTTCACGAAGGCCCGGAATCTCAGCAAACTGACGGCGCACTTCGACGATCATCTCCTGGGCGGCACGACCGACGGCATCGATCGTGAGAGCGGCGAAGAGGAACGGCAAGGCGGCACCGAGGAACAGACCGATGAAGACGTCGATCTCACCGATGTTGAGGTTCAGTTCGCCACCGGCGGCTTCGATCGCGAACTCGAAGCTCTTGAACAGCGCAAGAGCGGTGAGGGCAGCGGAACCAACGGCGAAGCCCTTGGCGACCGCGGCGGTGGTGTTACCGAGCGAGTCGAGCGCATCGGTGACTTCACGAACCGACGGATCGAGTTCGGCCATCTCGGCGATACCGCCAGCGTTGTCAGCGATCGGGCCGTAGGCGTCGACGGAGACGACCACCCCGGTGGTGGCGAGCATGCCGATGGCGGCGACGGCGATGCCGTAGAGGCCACCGATCTCACCAAGAGCGCCGGTCTCGGCGAAGGCGTAATCGCCACCCCAGAACGCAACGCCGATGCCGACGAGGATCAACACCACGGATGCCGCAACGGAGATCATGCCGGCGGAGATGCCGCCAAGGATCGTGGTCGCCGGACCGGTTTGGGTCTGCTCAGCAATCTTCTTGACCGGGCCGTAGTGGTCGGAGGTGTAGTACTCAGCGGTCTTGCCGAGGGCCCAACCGATGAGGAGACCGCCGATGACCGAGACGGCGAGGCCGATCGGGTTGGCGAACTGATCGCTGTCACCGAAGAGCCACAGCGACGCTCCGACGACACCGAGCACGGTGATGCCCATGGCGACGTTGGTGCCGAGGTGAAGCGCCTTGGAAAGGGCCTTCGAGTCGGTCGAGGTTCCACCCTTGACCAAGAACGAGCCGATGATCGAGGCGATCATGCCGATGAACGCAACGAGCATCGGGAACAAAAGGAGAGGGAGCGCATCGCTGCCGATGTCGTCGGCCTTGAGGCTGACCGCAAATGCGACGAGAGAGATCGGGGCGATGATCGAACCGGCGTAGGACTCAAAGAGGTCGGCGCCCATGCCGGCGACGTCACCCACGTTGTCACCGACGTTGTCGGCGATGGTGGCCGGGTTGCGTGGATCATCCTCGGGGATGCCCGCTTCGACCTTGCCGACGAGGTCGGCGCCGACGTCGGCAGCCTTGGTGTAGATACCGCCGCCAACACGGCTGAACAGAGCGATCGTCGATGCGCCGAGGCCGTAGGCGGTCAGCACCTCAAACGCGTCATCGGTTTGAAGCGCCACAACGAAGATGATGTAGACGAGCATGAGCCCGCCGAGGGCCAATCCGGCAACGGAGAAGCCCATCACCGCACCGCCACGGAAAGCGATCGGAAGGGCCTTGGCTGGGCCGTCCTTTGCTGCTTCGGTCGTTCGAGCGTTCGCCAGGGTGGCAACCGTCATGCCGGCGTAACCCGCAGCGGCGGAAAGGATGGCACCGAGCAGGTAGGACACGGCGGCGAGCGGCGCAACGAATGCTGCGACGACGACGGCCATGACCACGGCAAAGCCAGAGACCCAGGTGTATTCCTGCTTCAAGAACGCCTTCGCGCCCTTTTGGATCTCTTCCATCAGGAAGATCATTCGGTCGTTGCCTGGGCTGGCCTTCTTCACATCTTGGAAAAAGAAGCCAGCTAGGCCGAGACCGGCCAGGGCTGACACAAGTGCCAGGTAGGGGATTGCTTCCACGTTCACTCCTCGGTGATGGGCGCGTCAGACTGCTTCGGCCGACGGCGACCGTTGGACGCTAGTGCTCTGCAACCAGGGCAGCAACAATTCGCAGGTGGCCACATCTGCCTAGCTTCGTAGCGTGACCGCGCGTGCGCTCAGAGCGACGACTTCGAGGTTGTGAACGCCTGGAGGCCCCGTACCTGTTCGATCTTCGAACGACGATCAGGTGGATGTGCCGCCGCTCCACACGGCTCGCAGGGCGGTGACGAGATGATCGACGTCCGCAGTGCCGCACATCTCGCGGATGCTATGCATCGCCAACTGCGGCACACCGACGTCCACCGTCGAGGCAGCCAATTGTCCCGCGGTGATCGGGCCGATCGTCGAACCGCACGGAAGATCGTTGCGGTGGATGTAGGTCTGGATCGGCACACCGCTCGCTGCACACAACGAACGGAATCGCCCCTCGCTCGCCGCATCGGTTGCGTAGCGCTGGTTGGCGTTGCGCTTCACCACCACGCCGGCGTTGACCTCAATGTGGTGGTTCGGTTCGTGCTTGTCCACGTAGTTGGGATGTGTGGCGTGAGCGCCGTCAGCCGAGACCACGAACGAACTCGCCAGAGCCTGCAGGTGGTCGGCTCGATCAGCGCCCGTCGCAGCGGAGATTCGTTCAAGCAGTGCAGACAAGAACGCTCCGGCGGCACCGGTCGCACTCTCGGACCCGATCTCTTCGTGGTCATACAGAGCGAGCACCGGAACATCGCCAGTCGACAAGTCGAGCGCATCGGCAACGGTGACGAGCGCATGGGCGCCGCAGAAGGCGGACACGAGATTGTCGATTCGAGCTGACGCGATGAGGTCGGCGTCTCGCCCAACGATGGCCGGCGCTTGAACGTCGAACGGCATGAGATCCCACGACAAGATCTCGCTCGGCTTCGCTCCGACAGCTTCAGCCACGAACTCGTTGACCGCACCGGGCTCATCCGCACCAGTCGCCCAGAGGGGGGTCATGTGTGACTGCGGATCGAGCTTGAGGCCCTTTTCGCGGATCGAGCGATCGAGATGGATCGCGAGTTGGGGAATCCGAAGGAGGGGACGATCGTCGAGCAACAACCGTTGCTCAACCGTGCCGTCGCCCGCCTGCACGCTGACCCGCCCGGCGAGACCAAGATCTCGATCGAGCCATGAGTTCAACAGCACACCCCCGTAGATCTCCATGCCGACTTGGGCCCACCCAGCCGAGGCCACCTCCGCAGCGGCTCGAACCCGCAGGTTCGGCGAGTCGGTATGGGCGCCGACCAGGGAAAACGATGTCGGAGCCTGATCCGACTGGATCCAGGCGACGAGCGTTCCACCCTCAGCGACGAAGTAGCGACCCTCGGCCGCCGGGAGTGAATTGAACAGCGACACCCGCACGAAGTCGCTCTGCGTCAGCAACTCCGAGACCCTGGCGACAGCGTGGTAGGGCGACGGTGATGTCGTGATGTCGTCGAGCAGAACAGAAGCGATAGTCACGACCGAGAACCTAGTTTGTTCTCGGCCGTCACCGAACCCATCAGCGGCTACACCAACCCGAACGATGCGACATGAGGCGTTCGAACGATCGCCATCTGAATAAGAGATTGGATTTGTGAGACCCCTCCGTTTCAGAGATAGTGTCCAATTCTCGCAGAATTCGGCTGGGCCAGCGCCGTCCCCGCCTCCGACCGCGATTTCGACCGGAGAGCTTGCTGTGTCTGATCTTTCGAACCGTGACCTTCCCGCGGCACAAGGCCTATATGACCCTGCGAACGAGCATGACTCGTGTGGCGTCAGCTTCGTGGCCGACATGCACGGCCGCGCCACCCATGAGATCGTCCTGACCGGACTGGGTGCACTCACGTGCATGCAGCACCGAGGTGCGACCAACGCTGAGCCGAACACGGGCGACGGTGCTGGCATTCTCACCCAGGTTCCTCATCGTTTGATGAACGATCTGTTCGCCGACCTCCCACCGGCAGGCCACTACGCAACCGGCATTGGCTTCTTGCCGAGTGACGATGCGGCCCGGGGTCTCGTCAAAGAGCGCATCGAGAAGATCGCACTCGAAGAGGGCCTCACCACGGTCGGCTGGCGAAACGTGCCGGTGGTGTCCGCCGCCCTCGGCGAACAAGCACTCGAGGTCATGCCATCGTTCGATCAAGTCGTCCTCACCGGCAACGGCCAGGTCGGCATCGAACTCGACCGTGTTGCCTACATCGTTCGCAAGCGCATCGAAAACGAGATTGCTCCCGAACTCGGCCACGACGTCTACTTCCCAAGCCTTTCGAGCCGCACGCTCGTCTACAAGGGAATGTTGACCACCCCGCAGCTCTCGGAGTTCTTCCCCGACCTGCTCGACGAGCGCTTTGAAAGCTCACTCGCTCTCGTCCACTCTCGCTTCTCGACCAACACGTTCCCGTCGTGGCCGCTGGCTCACCCCTACCGATTCGTTGCCCACAATGGCGAGATCAACACCGTCATGGGCAACCGCAACTGGATGCGTGCCCGAGAAGCACTGCTTGCCAGCGACCACTGGGGCGACAAGATCGAGAAGCTCTTCCCGATCTGCACGCCTGGAGCGTCTGACACCGCAAGCTTTGACGAGGCGCTCGAGTTGCTCCACCTCGGCGGATATGCCCTGCCGCATGCCGTCTTGATGATGATTCCGGAGGCCTGGGAGAAGAACCAGACCATGCCGGAAGCACAGCGCGACTTCTATCGCTTCCATGCGGCGCTGATGGAGCCGTGGGACGGCCCCGCTTCGGTCGCGTTCACCGACGGAACGGTCATCGGTGCGGTCCTCGACCGGAACGGCCTGCGTCCAAGCCGCTACTGGGTGACCGAAAACGGCCTGGTCGTGATGGCCTCCGAGGTCGGCGTGATCGACGTCGAGCCATCCAAGATCGTCCGCAAGGGTCGCCTCGAGCCGGGCAAGATGTTCCTCGTCGACACAGCGAAGGGTCGCATCGTCGACGACGACGAAATCATGACCGACCTGGCTGCGTCCAAGCCCTACGCCCAGTGGCTCGACAACGTCGTGAACCTCGGCGATCTTCCCGAGCGACCCGTCTCACACCCCGTTCACGACGACCTCATTCCTCAGCTCGCAGCCAACGGCTACACCGAAGAAGAGCTCGATCTGCTCGTGGAACCGATGGTGCTCAGCGGCAAAGAGGCAATCGGTTCCATGGGAACCGACACACCCCTTCCCGTTCTCTCAAACCGACCACGTCAGCTGTTCGACTACTTCAACCAGCTGTTCGCCCAGGTCACCAATCCTCCACTGGATGCGATTCGAGAAGAGCTGGTCACCTCAGCTGCATCCACACTCGGGCCCGAGTCCAACCTGCTCAACCCCGGACCCGACTCGTGTCACCAGATCGCACTGCCGTACCCCGTCATCACTCGACATGAGTTGACACAGATCATCCATGCGAACGACGAAGGCAACTTCCCGCACCTCAAGTCCGAGGTCGTCCGGGGCCGTTATCCAGTCGCCGAAGGCGGCGAGGGCCTGCGAGCCGCGCTCGAAGACGTGCGTGCCCAAACGTCCGCAGCCATCGCAAACGGCGCATCGATCGTCGTGCTGTCGAACCGGGATGCAACCGCTGATCTTGCACCGATCCCATCGCTGCTGCTCACTGCAGCCGTCCACCATCATCTCGTTCGAGAAAAGACACGAACCCAAGCCGGCCTCATCATCGATGCCGCTGACGCCCGCGAAGTGCACCACTTCGCTCTGTTGCTCGGTTACGGCGCTGCCGCCATCTGCCCATCGGTCGTGATGGAAGCGATCGAGGACCGAATCGCATGGGACAAGTCGGCGGCCGACATCTACACCGCTCGCGAGAACTACCTGCGCGCTGCATCAAAGGGTGTCGTGAAGGTCATGTCCAAGATGGGCATCTCCACCGTGGCCTCCTACACCGGCGCGCAGATCTTCGAGGCCATCGGTATCGGCCACGAGATGATCGACGAGTACTTCACCGGAACGACGTCAAAGCTCGGAGGCATCGGCCTCGATGAGCTGGCCGCAGAGTGCGAGGCTCGGCATCGTCGAGCCTTCCCGGATCGTCCAGAACTCATCGCTCACCGAGAACTCGACTTTGGCGGTGAATATCAGTGGCGTCGCGAGGGTGAGTTCCACCTCTTCAACCCTGAGACCGTCTTCAAGCTCCAGCACGCAACCCGCTCGAAGCGCTACGAGGTCTTCAAGGAATACACCAACCTCGTCGACTCACAATCTGAGCAGCTCGCAACGCTGCGCGGTCTCTTCCGCTGGGCCGAAGGCCGCCAATCGATCCCGATCGATGAAGTCGAGCCGATCTCCGAGATCGTCAAGCGTTTCGCCACCGGAGCGATGAGCTACGGCTCGATCTCCGCCGAGGCACACGAAACACTCGCGATTGCCATGAACCGCCTCGGCGGCAAGTCGAACACGGGCGAAGGCGGCGAGGATCCAGAACGCTTCGTCACCATGGAGAACGGCGATTCCAAGCGCTCGTCGATCAAGCAGGTTGCCTCGGGTCGATTCGGTGTGACCGCCGAATACCTCACGAACTCCGACGACATCCAGATCAAGATGGCGCAGGGCGCAAAGCCTGGCGAGGGTGGGCAGCTACCCGGACGCAAGGTGTGGCCATGGATCGCGAAGACCCGCCACTCCACCCCGGGTGTGGGATTGATCTCTCCGCCGCCGCACCACGACATCTACTCCATCGAAGACCTCGCTCAGCTGATTCACGACCTGAAGAACGCGAATCCCCAGGCCAGAGTGCATGTGAAGCTCGTTTCTGAGGTCGGCGTCGGCACCGTCGCCGCCGGTGTTTCGAAGGCGAAGGCCGACGTCGTGCTCATCTCGGGCAACGACGGCGGAACCGGTGCATCACCGCTCACGTCGCTCAAGCACGCCGGTGGTCCATGGGAGCTCGGCCTCGCCGAAACCCAACAGACCCTCTTGCTGAACGATCTTCGCGACCGCATCGTCGTTCAGGTCGATGGCCAGATCAAGACCGGCCGAGATGTCGTGATCGCAGCCCTCCTCGGCGGTGAGGAGTTCGGTTTCGCAACCGCTCCACTCGTCGTGTCCGGCTGCGTGATGATGCGGGTCTGCCATCTCGACACGTGCCCCGTCGGTGTCGCCACTCAGAACCCCGAGTTGCGAGCCAAGTTCAGCGGAAAGCCCGAATTCGTCGAGACGTTCTTCGAATACATCGCCGAGGAAGTTCGTGAAATCCTCGCCGAGCTTGGCTTCCGCACCATCGATGAAGCGGTCGGCCAAGTCGATGCGCTCGATACGACTCGCGCCATCGATCACTGGAAAGCGTCGGGCCTCGATCTCACGCCGATCCTCCACTCGCCCGAATTGCCCGAAGGTGCGAGCCGCAAGGCCGAGCGAGAGCAGGATCACGGCCTCGAAGCGGCGCTCGATCAGACGCTGATCGCGCTGTGCCGCCCGGCCATCGACAACGGCGAACGAGTCGAAATCCATCGTCGCATTCGCAACGTCAACCGAACCGTTGGCACGCTGCTCGGACACGAGATCACCAAGAAGCACGGGGGAGCGGGCTTACCCGACGACTCCATCAACATTTTGTTCACCGGATCAGCTGGCAACAGCTTCGGTGCGTTCGTGCCAAGGGGCATGACGATGCGCCTCGAGGGTGACTCGAACGACTATCTCGCCAAGGGATTGTCCGGCGGGCGCATCGCCGTCTTCCCACCAGCCGACGCCGGCTTCGTCGCCGAAGACAACATCATTGCTGGCAACGTCATCCTCTACGGAGCAACACAGGGCGAGGTGTACTTGCGGGGCCGAGTCGGCGAACGATTCTGCGTCCGAAACTCCGGCGCTCTCGCCGTCGTTGAAGGCATTGGCGATCACGGCTGTGAATACATGACCGGCGGACGAGCCGTCATCCTTGGCTCGACCGGCCGCAACTTTGCCGCCGGCATGTCCGGCGGTGTGGCCTATGTGTTCGACGGGGACGGATCGTTCCCGAGCAAGGTCAATCGAGAGATGGTTGAACTCGAGGTACTGTCCGTCGAGGACCAAAACGAGTTGAAGGGCTTCGTCGAGGCCCACCTCGAATACACCGGCTCCGCCGTCGCTCAGCGGCTGCTCGATGGCTGGCACCGAGAGGTTGAACGCTTCGTGAAGGTCATGCCATCGGACTACAAGCTGGTGCTGATGGCAGCCGCTCACGCTGAAGAAACAGGCGAAGATCCAGTCGCCGCAATCATGGAGGCTTCCCGTGGGTGACCCCCGAGCATTTCTCGCACACGAACGCACCACCTTCACCCGGCGCCCCGTGCCGGTGCGATTGAAGGACTGGAAAGAGGTCTACGAGCCGTTCCCCGAGGACGAATTGCAGATCCAGGCGTCTCGCTGCATGGATTGTGGCATTCCGTTCTGCAACCAAGGCTGCCCGCTCGGCAACTTGATCCCTGACTGGAACGATCTCGTCTACCGAGACAACTGGCGTGAAGCAATCGAACGCCTCCATGCGACCAACAACTTCCCGGAGTTCACCGGTCGCTTGTGTCCCGCTCCTTGTGAGGGCGCCTGCGTCGCGGGCATCAGTACCGAGGCTGTCACGATCAAAAACGTGGAAGTCTCGATCATCGAGAAGGCCTTCGCTGAAGGCTGGGTTGTGCCACTTCCCCCATCGAAGAAGACCGGCAAGTCGGTCGCCATCATCGGCTCAGGACCCGGCGGCTTGGCTGCCGCACAGCAGCTCACACGCGCTGGCCACGACGTGACCGTGTTCGAGCGTGCCGATCGAATCGGCGGGCTCCTGCGTTACGGCATCCCCGAGTTCAAGATGGAAAAGCACATCATCGACCGCCGTCTCGAGCAGATGGAAGCCGAAGGCACCATCTTCAAGACCAATGCGTATGTCGGCGGCCCAGCTGACGACTCACGGTCGATTCCTGTCGCTGATCTCCAAGCCGAGTTCGACGTTGTCGTGCTCGCTGGCGGAGCAACCGCCTGGCGTGATCTTCCAATCCCAGGCCGTGAACTCGAGGGCATCTACCAAGCCATGGAGTACCTGCCACCTGCCAACAGGGTGCAGCACGGCGACATAGACGATTCGCCAATCGATGTGGCCGGCAAGAACGTCATCATCATCGGAGGCGGAGACACGGGCGCCGATTGTCTCGGTACCGCGCATCGCCAAGGCGCTGCATCGGTCCGCCAGTTCGAGATCATGGCCCGTCCGCCAGACGAACGTGCCGATTCGACCCCATGGCCGACCTTCCCGTTGGTCTACAAGGTGACCTCAGCACACGAGGAAGGTGGAGAACGGATCTACTCCGTCAACACCACCGAGTTCGTCGGCGAGAACGGTCAGCTCACCGCCCTCAACGGGCACGAAGTCGAGATGAACATCGTCGACGGACGTCCGTCGTTTGATGCGGTCGAAGGCTCCGAGTTCACCCTCGAGGTGGACTTCGTCTTCTTGGCCATGGGCTTCGTTGGTCCGGAGAAAGGCACGCTGCTCGATCAACTCGGCGTCGATCTTGATCCCCGCGGCAACGTGGCCCGCTCAGGGTCCTGGGCAACGTCGGTCGACAATGTGTTTGCCTGCGGCGACATGGGCCGAGGTCAGAGCTTGATCGTCTGGGCCATCGCCGAAGGTCGAGCCTGCGCCGCTTCGGTCGATGAACATCTGATGGGACACACCTTGCTCCCGTCGCCCGTTCGCCCAACGGATCGCCCGCTCACCTAAGGGCTCGCTCGAACAAGTGCCGTCTTCAACGACCCGCATCAGCAGGAAGCGCTTCACCAACGAACCGCGGGATGTTCGCGCTCAAAGGCTCCCGCTGTGCGTGCCGTGCTTTGCCCCAACCTTGGGACTCACTTCGGGCCGCCTGACGCCGATGAGTACCACAGGGCACACGAACTCAGCTCTCTGAGTTCACCGGACGCAAGGCAGAAGGCGGTATGCAAACTCTCACCAACAACCTCCCGATCGATCACACGGCATCAGTCGTGAGGTCAACAGCGTCACCGGCGAGCAAGCGACGAGCAGTCGACTCGGCGGCAGAGTCTGGGTCGGTTTCGTCGCTGGTGCAGGGCACGTCGACTCGATCGGCGAGCCAAACGCTGGGCGACACGTTGGCCCGAACCCGTGAAGAGGCCGAGTTCTCCAAGGGAGCTGCGGCATTGCGCCTTGGCATCTCGTTGCGAGAACTCGATCACTACGAGGCAGGGATTCGCACGCCTTCGGTTGTCACGCTCGGCCACCTGGCAGCGTTGTACAACGTTGCGACCGAACACTTCGCCGTCCGGACACAAACTCCTCGTGTCCCACCACGGATCGACCGGATCAACAGGACGCTGACGATCGGCTGGATGGTGATCGATCTCTCTCCGATCGATGCGGACCCAGCGGAACGCAACACGTATCTGCTCGGCGCACTCGGTGATTCGCTTCGAGCGATGCGAACCCTGACGCCCGCCCAGCCCGTTTACTTGCGCAAAGCTGAGCTGCCTCTTCTCGCCACACTGCTCGACATCGACGATGCCGACCTCACCACGGTCATCATGCGACATCTGGCCCTCACGCTGGCCGAAGCGTGTGATCTTGTGATCAGTCTCAAGCAGGCTCGAGGCTTCTAACACGTCCGAGCGAGGCGCTGACAAAGCGTCAACAATCACAATCGAGTCTGAACAAGCGACCGATGCGGCACCCCATGGTGCCGCATCGTTGCGTTGTCAGAGCGCTCGCCAAAACCCAACCAAACAGTGGGCACTAGTCCTTTCGGGCAATGACGACCCATCGTCACTTGAGTATTTCTGCCCATTCAGATCTGCCCACCTGAGTCGAAATCTATATGCATGAAGTCGATTGTTGAAGCAGTCAGAACTAGGGACCATGAGGCGGCAACCACGATGAACCATTCCTACCCACTCGGAGATGCACTTCGAGACGCCAGACTCAAGCTTGGTTGGAGTATCGAACGAGCGAGCGAGGAAACCGAAGTCTCGGCGCGAATGTTACGTCACATCGAGGATGGGATTCGTCTCCCTCCGGTGACCGTGCTGACCAAACTCACCTCGGCCTACGGAATCGATCCGGCTCGCCTCGAGCAACGTCCAGCGTCGCCCCGAGTCGCCCCAGTTTTTGATGATGCGTCTGATCAGGTGACGATCGGATCGGCCTCAGTGACGATCGCGACGGGATCCAGCAACGATCACGTGCTCGAGATGTTTGGCGAGGCCCTGCGATCATTGCGTGACCTCGAACCACACCAGCCGGCGTACATCCGAGACCCGGAGCTTCCCATGCTGGCTCGCCTGCTCGACCTCGATGACGAGCAGCTGGCGTTCGACTCAATGCACCATCTCGGCTTGACCTGGATGGAAGCGGGACACTTCTTGGCCGCCGTACGATCCGTTCAGCCAACGCTGGGTGCGCAGCAGTAGACCTCGGGTCGGACCTCGCAACAGCGGCACGCAAACCAGAACACTCGCGCCACAGCCGAACACGCAACCGTCAGTACGCAACCGTCGGCACACAGCCGTCAGCACCCAACCGTCGGCACACAGCCGACAACACACAACGTTGAACACCACACCGCCGCATGCCTGCGTTCCCTCATGGGACGCAGGCATTCGTCGTTTCTGTGATCACTTTGCAGTGCCTACCTTGTGGCACGCAGCTCTTGAGCCTGACTTCTCGGCGCCTCGTTTGCGACGGCTACTTCTCGACCGCTACTTCTCGACCGCTACTTCTCGACGATGACTTCTTCGAGAAGGAGTCGGTAGAAGAGCGAGCAGACACGGAAGGCGCTCTCACCGGTCGTTGTGATCACGTCGGCAACTGAACGGCGCCCATCGAGAAGGGCGAGGTAGCGCCACTCGTCGGAGGTAACCATTCGTTCCTCATTGCCCGACGGCAGCTCGTGTGCGAGTCGGAACACGACGTCGGTCGTCGGAATGCGTGCGGCGATCTCTTTCCAGATTTCCAACCGTCGCTGCGCCTGGCTGACGAGTTCTTCAACCGGCTCCGCGAAGCGGGAGCCAATGGCGTGGGTGCGACCGTTCTCAAACTCGAACGCGTTCGTCGACGGCACGATCAATTCGAAGAGCGCCGTGAGGTTGTACTCGTGCAGCAATCGATCGAGGACGTCGCCGGCATCGTCGGAACGACCGGCGAGCTCATCGACAACCGAACCCTCGTGGGTTGACATCAACGACGCAATTTCATCCTGGGTGGCCGTTCCGGCTCCAAAAAGAACAGATTCGACAGCAGGACTCGAAGAATTTCGCGCGAGATAGATCTGGCCGTCAGCGAAATAGATCTCGCTTCCGTCACCGATCAGAAGCGCTCCAGTACGCCTACTAGCGGCGATTGCTTCGAGGAGAGAGGTAAATGGGACGTCAGCAAACGTCCCTGCGAGGGCATCTTCGGACTGCACGATTCGAAACGGTACCTCAAGGTCGGGCACGAGCCGCCGATGGAACTTCCGAGTCCGATTACCGAGGCGTGCGAGAGGCCAATGTTCGAGAAACTAAATCTCCGATCGAAACTGATTGCCATGGCAGTCCCACCAATGGTGGTTCTCATGGCGGTCGCCATCTATGGGGTGATCCTTTCCGTGGGCGGCGCCCAGGAAGACCTGACAGGCGACATCCGAACCTTGGGCATCATCGCCCTCGCCGGAGTTGTCTTGACCGCCCTTGTTGGCGTGTTGGTCGTCCGCTCTATCGCCGACCCGGTTGACGACATCACCGCCGCAACACGTGACCTTGCCGACAACCGGTTGCCGCTCCTCGTCGAGGCGCTGCGCAACCCCGGTGGCGTCGCCCCTGCGTTCCCGCCCATCGAGTTCGAAGGCGGCGACGAACTTGGTCGCCTCGCCGAAGCACTCAACGATGTGCAGGACTCAGCAACGAACGTCGCGGCCGAGCAGCAGACTCTGGTGCGCCAGGGTCTCAGCGAGCTCGTCGTCAACATGGCTCGCCGCAACCAGACGCTGCTCGACCGTCAGATCGAATACATCGATCGTCTCGAGTCGGCTGAAGAAGACCCCGATCGTCTCGAAGAGCTGTTCGGGCTCGACCACCTTGCGACCCGTATGCGCCGCAACGCCGAGAGCCTCTTGGTTCTCGCCGGTGCCGAGTCGAGCCGCCGTCGTGGTGGCCCCGTCGCCGTCGCCGACGTGCTTCGTGTGGCGATGTCCGAGATCGAGGACTACCGCCACGTGCAGCTGCTCGAGATCGAGCAGTCTGAAATCGGTGCTTCCGGTGCGGTCGACTTGGCCCACCTGCTCTCCGAACTCATGGAGAACGCAACCCAGTTCTCGCCGCCAGACTCGCCGGTTGAAGTCAGCGGCACGACCCATCCTGACGGTTCGTACCTGATTTCGATTGTCGACCACGGCATTGGAATGAGCGACGACCAGATCGGTGCAGCCAACCAGCTCATCGCTCACCCTCCGGAGCTTGGTCTGTCACTCAGCCGCTCACTCGGCTTCTTGGTGATCGGCCGTCTCGCTCAGCGTCTCGACGTTCGAGTAGAACTCGTTCACACCCACGGTGGCGGCGTTACCGCCATCATCGATGTCCCCGGCGCCGTGCTTGCCGGCGGTTCTGCTACTCAGTCGGTCACCGACGATGCAGCCCCAATCGCTCGCACCATGCCCGATGCCGCAATGCCGGCTGCCCTTGGTGGCAACCAAGCCGCTGCTCCGATCGAGGAAGCACCTGCGCCGAGCCCGATGGGTTCACCGCTCGCAGCTCCGGTTGCGAACCAGCCAGCACCGTCACTCGACGAAAACCCATTCGCTCCTGCACCGGCTCCTGCAGCCGCTGAAGAAGCGTGGACCCCGCCGGTTATGCCGGAACGTGGTGCCAACCCGATCGGTGGTGGATCGCCAGCTCCTGCAACTGATGTTCCTGCCGCCCTCGCCGGTGGCGACGACGAAGCCTGGTCACCTCCGGTCATGCCGGAACGTGGCGCAAACCCAATCGGTGGCGCTCCCGCTGCCGAGGCAGCTCCGTCATCACTCCCGTCAGACATGCCAACCCGCCAGTCCTCCGGTGGCCACGAAACCCCTCAGAACTCCGAAGCGCTCTCGAAGCTGCTCGGTAGTGAAGGCGCTCCGACCGCTGACCTTGGAATGGCCGATGCGCCAAGCTTCGATGCGCCGGCAACCGACGCTCCAGCATTCGGCGACGCACCATTCGGTGCCGGCACGGATGCTCCTGGCCAAGGTGCTGATGAAGCATGGACAGCTCCCTACTTCGATGGTGGCGAGCCCCGAGAGCACATCGCTCCCGGCGCCGCACCTGCGAAACTCGAAGAAGCCATCCCAACGGGTGACAGCTTCGATACCGGCATGGACTCGCTGCTCGAAGCGGATACCGCTCCGCAGGCAGGAACCACCGGTACGGGTCTCGCCAAGCGTGACCGTTCCAAGTCACAGGCTCCCGTCTCTGAGGGGCGCCCCGTCGCCGCCAGCGTCCGTTCGCCCGATGAAATTCGCTCCATGCTCGCTCGCTACCGCGACGGGCTGAAGGGTCGACCGCTCGAGGGGCTCGCCTCCGATAGCTCGACCGACGCGGTTGATGCCGCACCATCCGATCCGTTTAACAATCCTGGTCAAGCTGGCCAGGAAAGCAACCCCTGGGGAGACCCGTCATGAGCGTCATGAGCACGCAAGCCAGCAACGTCAATTGGCTGGTCAACAACTTCGTTGACCGAGTGCCCGGAGTGAACGAGACCGTCGTTGTCTCGTCCGACGGCCTCCCAATCGCCGCATCGTCAGGCCTCGACCGTGATTCGGTCGATCGCTTCGCAGCGGTGTCGTCCGGCCTGATCGGCCTCGCCTATGGCGCAGCCGGTCGATTCGGAGGCGGCGCCGTCTCCGAGGTGATCGTTGAGATGCAGAACGCATTCCTCTTCGTCACCGGCATCTCCGACGGTTCGCTTCTGGCCACGATGGCCGACGCGGGTTGTGACGTGGGCCTCGTCGCCTACGAAATGGCCGTCCTCGTCGAGAAGACCGGCCAGGTGCTGACCCCCGAACTTCGTGCAGAGCTCCAGTCGAGTCTCCCCGCACACTGATCTGCTCACCCGGGTGGCTGCCAACCGGTAGCCACCGCCAGAACGCCAAGCCTGCGAGCAAAAGATGACCGAACCTGACAACGAAAGTTTCACAACACTTCGAGTCCGGCCCTACCTGTTGACTGGTGGCCGAACCCGTAGTTCCGTGGATCTGCCTCTTGAGGCGCTCGTCCGAACAACGGAGAGTGGTAATGCCTCAGCTGGGCAACACGGTCGTGAGCAGCAACAGATCATTTCGCTCTGTGCGAATCCACAGTCTGTCGCTGAGATCTCGGCCCACCTCAAGATCCACCTCCAAGTCGCCCGAATCCTGCTCGGCGACCTCGTGCAAGAGGGTCATGTCGCGACACATACGACGGCCCAGCCCACCGAACGACCCGACCTCCAGCTTCTCGAGCGTGTGCTCGACGGCCTGCAGTCCCTCTGAGAGTCATCATGAACGCAGCTGCTAACCCCATCCCAGTCAAGATCGTCGTCGCTGGGGGATTCGCCGTCGGTAAGAGCACCTTCGTTGGTGCGATCTCCGACATTGACCCGCTCACGACCGAAGCCGCCATGACCAAGGCCTCTGAAGAGGTCGATGATCTCGGCGACGCCACGTCCAAGAAGTCGACCACGGTCGCTATGGACTTTGGTCGAGTCGGTCTCAGCTCCGAACTCGTGTTGTACCTCTTTGGTACGCCGGGTCAGGACCGCTTCCACTTCATGTGGGACGAGCTCGTCCGCGGCGCCATCGGTGCTGTTGTGCTCGTCGACACCGGACGCCTCGAGGCGTGTTTCCCGGCCGTCGATTACATGGAGCAGGCCGGAGTGCCCTTCGTCGTGGCGATCAACGCCTTCGACGGTGTGCTTCGCCATCACCCTGAAGACGTTCGTGAAGCGCTGGACATCCCAGCGCACATTCCCGTCGTCGTCACCGATGCTCGTCACAAGGCCGCCGTTCGAGACACCCTCGTTGGACTCGTGCGCCACGCCATGTCGATGGCCCGTCAGCCCGCCGTTCAATAACGGCCGGTCTTCAGGCCTGCGACCCCACGGCGCTTGAACCACGGCGCGCCCTCGGGCGGATCGCGGGTCTGAGGAGGCGGGACGCGTAAGGTCAGGACATGGGAGAAAACACGCGCCTGTCCACCCTCGATCGATCGGTTGCGGGCCGAACGGCCATCGTCACCGGCGCCGCCTCGGGCATGGGCCGAGCCGAAGCACACCTTCTTGCCGACGAGGGTGCGAGGGTCGGAATCATCGACTTGAACGAGGACGCGCTGGAAGAAGTGAGGGCTGAAATCGAAGCCGCCGGGGGAGCGGTGGTGGCGGTGGCTGCGGACCTGCAGGACCACGCGGCGATCCTCACGTCGACTGCGGCAGTGCGCGACGCGTTCGGGCCAATCGACATTCTCATCAACAACGCCGGCGTGGCCTTCCCAAGCGGCATCGACCTGCCCGAGGATGACTACCTCGCCGCCTGGCACATCTCGATGGATGTGAACCTCACCGCACAGACGCTCATGGTTCGAGCGTGTGTCGAAGACCTTTCCCGGAACCAACAGGGCCGAGTCCTCAACATCGCATCCACCGAAGGACTCGGTGCCACACCTGGGATGTCGGCCTACACCGCATCGAAACATGGCGTGATCGGATTGACCAGGGCACTCGCCGTCGAACTCGGGCGACGTGGGATCACCGTGAACTGCATTTGCCCCGGCCCCATCGCCACAGGCATGACCGCTGCGATTCCAGACGACGCCAAGGACACGTTCGCTCGTCGGCGCGTGCCCGTGGGGCGCTACGGCTCGCCGGAAGAGGTTGCCCAGGTTGCCCTCTCGCTCGTCTTGCCTGCCGCCTCCTACCTCAACGGCGCAATCATTCCCGTCGACGGCGGGATGATCTGCCAGAACGTGTAGCCCTGTTCGGACGACACAGAAGCCGGCGCCGAACTCTGCGGCGAGTCAGCGCCGGCTCCACCTCGCCAGCAACACCTCGCAGCACCACACCATGCAGAACACGCCACGTTCGAGACGCCATGAAGAAGTCGCACCAGCAACACCCGACGAACGACACGGCACGAACAGGGGAGCCCGACGCACCAAGGCCGGCGAAGTCTGCTTGGCTCATCAACACTCATGGCTCATCAACACGGCGTGATGACCGACAGGAGGTGTCATGTTCGACGGACTGCTCTTCGCTGGAACCGGACTGATCTGGGTTGCAACGATGGTCGATGTTTGGCGAGCTGACGCGTCACAGGTGCGTGGAATCCCCCGTGCAGGATGGCTGTTCGTCGCCCTGGTGATGCCGGTGTCTGCTGCCGTGGCCTGGTGTCTTCTCGGCCGACCGCGTGTGTCCACAAGCCCACCTCGCCCCGAAATCGGTCGCGGATGGCCGCAGGGACCGGAGGACGATCCCAACTGGATCATCGATACCTCACCCAGTCGTCCAGCCGATACACGATCCAACAGCGAACAATCAGCCTCGAGAAACTCTCAGCGCTGACGGCCACACACGCCGCCTTCACGACACGGCACGCCTTCACGACACGGCACGTGAACAAGGCGACACCTACGCTCGAGCGGTGACCGACGATGACACCAGCCCGATCTCGCTGATCGAAGGACTTGCAACGACCCGGGCGATCCGGCGCTATCACCCCGATCCAATCCCCGAAGCCGATCTCGCCACGATCATGTTCTCGGCAACGCGAGCTCCGACCGGATCGAACCGACAGGGTTTCCGATTCCTCGTGCTTCGAGACGGGCCGGTTGCTACCGAGGCCAAATCACTGCTCGGCACAAGCTTCCGCGAAGGCTGGAACACCAAACGCTCAACGGACCAGTACGGCGACGGGAGCGGACAGATCGACAACAGCCCAAAGGCCCGCATGGCACGAACGATGCAGCACTTCGTCGATCACTTCGAGCAAACGCCGGTTGTTGTGCTTGCGTGCGTCCGCGTCCGTCACGGTGGCTTGAGCGACGGAGGATCGATCTTTCCCGCCGTTCAGAATCTGCTCCTCGCGGCCCGGGCGCTCGGGTACGGCGGCGTCTTGACGGGGTGGCACTCCCAAGTCGAACCCGAACTGCGTGTGCTCTGTTCGATTCCGGACGATTTCGCCATCGCCGGAACGATTCCACTCGGCAAACCCATGGGCCACCACGGACCGGTTCGACGCCGACCGCTCAACGAGCTGGTCTTCGAGGAGCGATGGGACGGTAACGCTGGTTGGGCGATCGATCCAGAAGGAACCCGCTTCACGCAGGCAGGCCCACCACGACCAGGTCAACCAAGAACAGATCAGTCACGCACATCGGCCACATAAAGAGACGTCTCACCGGTGCATCGAACGCCGCCAGCGTGATCATCGCCAATGGTCAGAATGGTGCGGCACCCAAGAAGTCGAGACCCTTCTCGACGAAGTCGAAGGACTTTGGGAGTCCGAAGTGGTCGATGCCCCGAAGAGTGACGCACTCACCGTTTGGCATCGCCTCGGCGAGCGGTTCACCCGGTCCGGCGAAATCTTTGTCACCGATGATCACCATCGCCGGGCAGGTCACCGTTTCGAGATGTTCGCGATCGAGCCGAGGCTGGCTTCGTTGGATGAACGCCGCGAGTGCCTTTGGGTCGTTCCCATCACGTTCGGACATCGACTTGAAGTGCTGAGCGACAAGATCGCTGTCATCGGCTCGGCCCTCGAGGGCATCGAGAATCGGATTGCCGTCGCGCTTTTGAAAGAGCCGGCCGCCCATCCCTGCGATCACGATCTTGCCGAACCGGCTGGGATCCTCTGCTGCAAGCGACAAGAGAATTCGCGCACCGGCTGAGTAGCCAACCGCATCCACCGGCTGGTCCTCTGGCAGCTGAGCGGCAATCAACGCCTCGACGTGCGTGTAGGCCTCCACATCGTGAGGCTTGTCCGCATCGCCGTGACCGAGGAGATCGGGAGCGATCACCTCTCTCCCGGCATCGGCCAAGAGATCGAACCAACCGGGCTCTTGCCATGTTCGCCGGGCGGAGGTCGCGAAGCCGTGGAGGAGAAGAACGGGATTGCCTGAACCGGTCATCCCTTCATGCTGTCTGAACCAACGCCAACGCACCAGCTGGCGAACCATGTTCAGCCCCTGTCTCGACGACTCGGCGAATGGCAGCGATCTCGACGGTTCGGAAGCTGGCGATCCTGCGGCTCCACGAGTCGATCACCTGACGGTCGCCCTCGATGGCAAAGAACGTCGTCAGCGTTCCCTCTTGTTGATACGCATCGGCGCCGACGACTCGTTCGATCGGGCGTTCTCGGCCAGCGTCGGCGCCAACGGAGACCGTCGACGAGTTCTTGGATCCCGATGCGGTTGGGGCGAACGTGACGTCAAAGCAAGCCATGGATCGAACCTACGACGGCACCCCTGTGAGGAGCTAGGGGAGCAACCCTGTGAATTTCGCCGAGAGATCTGTGGCTTGGTTGTGACTCGACTGTGGGTCATCTGTGGACACGACGTGACGGCCGCTTAAACAGCCGAACGTGGTGTCGGCAGGGGGGGTGTCGCAAGCCGACTGGCAAAAAATCATCAGCCGGTGGTCGGATCTGGCCGACCACCGGCTGATGTAACCCCCGTT
>CALEWY010000003.1 GCA_937925335.1 uncultured Acidimicrobiales bacterium | reverse complement strand
AGGCGATCAGCCACCGACATGCCAACATCGTCGTCTGGCAAGTAGCTCGCTAACTCGATCGCTGGGTCTTCGACGTGGGGGAGTGTCAGCCCTGCCGGTGAAACCGCATGTAGCCGTGACAAGAAGTCGGCCATCGCTTCGATCGTGCCATCGCCTGCTTCGGCTCGACTCCCGTCGACCCACTCCATGGTGAGCCACGGCCCATCAACAGCTGAGGCGGTGTGCAGTGTGAACGGCTTCGGCACGGCAAACCCCAGAGCGTGAAGGTGCTGCAGGACATCGAGCTCTTTCGTCGCCGTGTCGCCTTCCTGATCCTTCTCGCTTCGATTGGTGTGCTGGCGGAAGACGACTCGTTGGAACTCACCAGTGTCCTGTGCATCGTTCGAAGGCAGCCGAAGATCGAGTGCGGCGACCTCAGCCGAGCTCCCACCGAGCAGTGGCGTCACCCGTTCGATCGACGATTGCGGATGAACCGACTGTGCAGCTTCGATCATGTCGTGCGTCGGCTTCACGGTGGAATCGTAGTGAGAGCGCCCGGCACAGTCCGACGAATTGCTGTGCGGAGCGTTGCCGTGCCGAACGGGCCTCGTCTCGGCTGCAGACCATGTGGTCGAGGAACCGATACATCGCCTCGTCGTCTCGTGTCTGGGTCAGGTTGAGAAGTGAGTACGCCGTGATGTGGGGGTGGTGGGATGTCGACATGAAAAGGAGTCAAAACCGTGGAGCGCACTCCAGGTCAAGCGATTCACTCGAGAAATCCGGGCGCGACAAAACGACCCATCTTGATGGGTTCCATTGGTCGCTCGCCCTTGGTGGCTGTCAGTTCACGTTCGGGTCGAACTGAAGCCAGTGCCGCCGTGCGTCGAAGCGTTCACCGACGGGGTGTTGATACTTGGGACCGCTTGCTTGTTCGGAACGGCCAGGGTTGAGCGGGACAGGCGGCTTGATTCGGTTGCCGTCTCGGTTGGTGATTCGGAGCGCCTCGGCATCGTGGAGTTTGGTGGGGTCGCCCTGTATGTCCATCACGCCTTTGTGCACGAGGACGTGGTGGCGGTTGCAGAGGGTGACAAGGTTGTCGGGGTCGGTTGGTCCGCCGTGGATCCAGTGCTGCATGTGATGGACGTGCAGGTTGCGGGTTGATCCGCAGACTCGGCAACCGTTGTCTCTGCGGTGGATGAGTGTGCGTAGGGCGGGTGGGATCTTGTCGGTCGCCCGGCCTTTCGCGAGGGGTACGCCACCGAGGTAGGCGACGATGGCTGGCGCGGAGTCACACAGTGCGAGAGCGGTGAGTTGTTTGGTGAGGAGAGGTCCGAGGTGGAGCCGGCCGATGAGGTTGTCGGCATCTCGGGCGATGAGTGCATCGACGTCGATGTGCACGAGCGGCTGGAAACGGCGGCGGCGGGACTCGGAGGGATCGGCGCTTGCAGCGGTGGCGAAAACGTCGGCCACAGCATCGAAGAGGGAGATGCCGGTCTCGGCCTGGGCGCTGTTGTCGGTGTTGGGTTCGTCGTGATGCTGGTTGGTTGGAGCGGCAGCTCGGAGTCGGTCGAAAGCTTGTTCGATCGATGAGTCGATGAGCGCGCCCGCTTCGTTGTCGGCGTCGATGTTGAGTTGGTAGCGGCCGTCCTCGGAGAACCCTCGCGAGATCGTGTTGGTGGGAACCCGGTCGGGTGGTGGGTCGAGGGCGATTGAAGCGTCGTAGTCGAAGTCATAGGCGCGCAGGTTGGTGTTGAGCTGGGGGAGTGTGGCGCTGATCGCGAATTGGGCGACGCTTTGGTCGAAGCCGGCCGGGCAGAGTCTGGCGATGATTGACATTTGGTCGAAGGACAGCTCGCCACGGCTGAAGCGGGCGGTTGCGTGTGGGAGCTCAGGCCAACGCCTTGCGACTCGAACCTTCTGGCGGGCTCGGCCGTGTGAGATGCCGAACTGCCAGGTTGCCCAGTGGGTTTCGGAGTGAATGCCGGTCTGTTCCCAGGCTCGTGTTTCCAGCACGTCGGCCATGAGTGAGCACAGGTCGGCATCGGCGACGTTTCGGGCGCCCGCGGCGGTTGCGACACGGTCGTCGAGTTGGGCCAAGACCGCATCAAGGTCAGCCCCGCCGGAACTGTTCGGTTGAGGTGCCTCTGCCAACGCCATGATCGAAATAGTAGACGAACGTATGTTCGTTTGCAACCTCCTGAACAGGGAATATGGAGGAAGTTTTGGGGAATCATGACGACGGTCAACGCGATTCTCAAAACCTTACCTATGGTAGAGGTTCGTGGAACATGACGATCTGTTGGCCATTGGAACGCTGGCCTCTCGCACCGGTGTCACCGTCACGGCGGTGCGCTTCTATGAACGCAAGGGCCTCATCACCTCGGTGCGGACCGAGTCCGGCCATCGGCGTTTTCACCGCAGCATGATTCGACGGCTTTCGGTGATCGTCGTGTGTCAGCGGCTTGGGTACTCGCTGCGAGAACTCGGCGAGCGTCTCGGCGATCTTCCTGCTGACCGTGCGCCAAACGATGCCGATTGGGCGGTGTTGACGGACGACTTCCGAACCGAGATCGACGATCGGGTCGAACGTCTGCTCACGCTTCGAGATCAGCTCGATGGCTGTATCGGTTGTGGCTGTGTCTCGCTCGACGCCTGCACGCTCTACAACCCCGGCGATGCCGCCGCCAGCCTCGGCTCGGGGCCCCGCTACCTGCTGGGCGACAGCTCGGCCGATCTTCCTTCCCAACTTCCAGCCACTCAACTCTCGCCCACCGGGGGCCCAACCGTGACTCCACCGAACAGCGATCAACCGTCCAGCGCTCAACCCTCCAATGATCAATCGTCCGATGGGTCCACGGTTGACACCGCAGGCTGGCATCTCGCTCAGATCAACATCGGCCGTCTCAACTACCCGGTCGATGATCCGCGAGTTGCCGAGTTCATGGACAACCTCGATCCCATCAACGAACTCGCGGAAGCCTCACCTGGATTTGTGTGGAGGCTTCAGGACGACTCTGGCAACGCAACGGCGATTCGTGCCTTCGACGACGAGACGATCTTGCCGAACCTCACCGTGTGGGAGTCGATTGACGCGCTGAAGGACTACGTGTTCCGAACCGACCATGCTCGATTCCTGCGCAAGCGTCGCGAGTGGTTTGCTCCGATGGATGATCTCCCGGTGCTCACGATGTGGTGGATTCCCGAAGGTCACATTCCCACGCTCCACGAGGCGAAGGAGCGGATCGAACACCTGGCCGAGCGCGGACCGACTCCGTATGCCTTCCCCTTCCGGCCGGTGTTCGGTCCAGAGAGCTAACGCCCCTCCGCGATGGCGCTGTAGCCCATGTACTCCACCGAATGGAGCCGGTTGCCGCCCATGCTGCGGGTGAAGTAGAAGGCGTAGTTCCCGTGCCCGTCGAAGAGGCGGGTGTGTTTGCTCGTCATCAAAAAGTGTCGTCCTTTGATGCCCTTGCCGACACCGATGGCGTCAGCCTGCTTAACCTTGAAAGCTTCGGCTGGCCCCTCGATCCGTTCGACGGTTCCCCGGCGCGTGATTCGGGGAAAACGGAGCCACCAGATGAGTAGGAACGGTCCGCTGAATCCGGCGAACAGAACGAGCCCGATGATGACGCCGAACTGCGTGCCTTCTTCGCGGCCAGCGCCGACCCCGATCCAGGCGGCAAGGGCGATCGCTGGAATGAGAATGTAGAGAAAGACCCTCTTCGATCGCTGCTGGATGTCCGCTGACTGCTGCTCGGTGAGACAACCAGCGCGGTTCTGGGCGAGATCGATCTCGTCAAAGTTGAAGGCTGCCATCAGCGCGGCGCTGTCCATCGTGGGAGTCCTGGCCTTTCGTCGTGGCGGCTTCATCGTAGTGATGGCCGGCGCCGCGTGGCCGCTTGTACGTCGAGTCGATTGCTGCCGGTGACGGATCGCCTCGGTGCGACGATCTGGTGCTTCGTGTTTCGCAACTCGAGGGCAGAAAAGGCCGAACGGCCCATCAACCCGTGAAAGATCGGCCGATTTGGAGATGACGAGTTGTCATCTCTGGAAAGCCTGGTGTCGGTTGTGAAACCCTCCGCTCTCAAATCTGCCGTCGCGCTGCTGGCGACTGTCTCGGTCGTTGCCGTATCGACGTTTACGTTCACCGGCTCCGGTGGTCAACACGCAGACGTTGCCTCGACCGGATCGCAGGAAGTCGCTACCGCCTTCGACGAGCAAGACCCGGCAGGCCCAATGGCCGACGCGTCGGATAGCGCGTCGGATAGTGCCTCGAACACCGACCGCATCGACATCGATGTGCTTTCGGCCCAGGCCGTTTCGAGCCAGCCGAAAGAGGCAAACGAGACATCGACGTTGACCGCGACCGCCGCTGCGACCTCGAGCGCCAGCGCAACCTCGAGCACGAGCGCCACCTCCTCATCCGAACTGGCGCCATCGGAATCCGAACTGTTCGACCCCGCCGGGCCGATCACGCTGCTTCAGGCCGGCAGCACCTTCTTCACCGGCGATGCCGAAGCTGACTTCGATCCTGCGCTCAACCCGGATGTGGTGATCGTGAACGACGTGGTCGACGACGTCGGCACCCCGACCTCGCTCGGCGACATCGTCACCGGAAACGACATCAAAGACTTCCGCTTCTTCTACGACGAGTCGATCGACGAACTGTTCGTCGCAATCAACTACGTCGGTATCGGCGGTGACCCAGACGGCGACGGCGACGTCGCCTCGGGACCCATTGCCGATCCAGCCAATCCGACGAACGACTTCGGAAACGATCCGGCCAACTGGCAAGGCGAATCGTTTGCCGTGACCTTCGACGTCGACGGTGACGGCAGCTCCGACTTCATCGCTGGCGTGTCCGATCTCGCGCTCATCGGCGGCTTCAGCGTGAACGAGTCGGTTCCATTCTTCACGGATCTTCTTCCCGGGACCTCCGTTGCCTACGGTGCACCCGTGGCAGGAGCGGTTGGAATCCCTCCGTCAGACACCTCGGCTGCGAGACCAGACATCGAGTTCTCGATTGCCAACTTCTCGTCTTTGGTCGATCCCACGCTGACTCAGATCGGAGTCTCTGCGTTCACGGGTTCATCAGCCATCGAAGCGATCGGCTCGGATTCTGTTCCGAACGGTGACCCATTCGTGACGATTGACAACCCCACGTTCAATCCGCCGACGCCGCTTGTTCCGAGCATTTCGGTCATCAAGTCGGTCGAGGGTAACGACGCGAACGATGTGATTTCAGCCGACACCTTCGAGGTCGGCACCACGATCTCGTTCGACTTCCTCGTGACGAACAACGGTGAGCTGGACCTCATCGACGTCGCTCTCGACGACGACGTTCTCGGCGTGATTCCCTGTCCGGAAGCCACGCTCGCCGTCGGTGAATCGATGAACTGCTCGGCCACCACCGTGGTCGAAGAAGGAACGACGACCAACACAGCGACCGTGAGCGGACAACCCATCGATGCGGATGGAAACACCGTGGGAGACCCGGTCTCTGACGACGATCCTGCCAACCACATCGGTGCGACGACCACGATCTCGATCGAGAAGTCAACCAACGGCGAAGACGCTGACGAGCCGAACGGTCCCACGGTCGAAGCAGGCGGCGACGTGACGTTCACCTACGTCGTCACCAACAACGGCCCGCTCACCGTCATCGATTTGATCGTCACAGACGACGTCGAGGGCGAGGTATGCACCATTCCTCGTCTCGATGCGATGACATCCGCAACGTGTGAGCTCGACATCAGCGCCGGTATCGGCGAGTACGCCAACACCGGCAGCGTCGTCGGCCAGCCGGTGGACAACTCCGACACCCCGGTCGGCGATCCGCTGACGGACGACGACCCCAGCCATCACATCGGCGTTTGTGCCACGCCGTTCGAGGGGCCGGCGCTCTATCGCGGCGGCGAGACCATTTGGAACACCACACTCGAGGCCGCCGACAACTCAACGATCGTTCTCCAAACCTCGGAGAACGGCGCTTCGCCCGGTCAGCCGAATGAGCAGGTCTACGTTGAGATCGCGGGCGTGCTGTACGGACCTTCGAAGCTCGGCCTCGGCACCATCACGATCGACGTCGCCGAAGGTGGCCAGATTCGAGTGCTGCACATCTCTGAGGTCGAGACCGACGTGACGGGAGCGAACAGCGTCGTTCCGACGTTGTGCGGCCAGGACATCACCGAGATTGTCCCGGTGTGTGCCAACTTGATCACCGGCCCGAACCTCTATCGAGGGAGCCAGACCATCTGGCAGCCGGGCCTCATCGCTGAAGCCAACTCGACGATTCGAATCGTGACCAGCGAGCACGGCGCGTCGCCAGACCAGCCCCACGAGCAGGTTTACCTTGAAGTCGGTGGCATTACGTATGGACCGACCTTTGCCGGACTTGGCGACACACAGTTCGACATCACTACGGGTGGCGAAGTCACGATCTTGCACTACAGCGAGATCAACACCGATGCACTGTCCCCGAGCGCACTGTCCCCGAGCGCATTGTCCCCGAACAGTGTCATTCCGAGCATCTGCGGCGATGCGGTATCGGCCATCCCCGGTCCGGTCTGTCCGACCACGGTCACCGGTCCTCGCATGTTGCAGGGCGGAACGACCAGGTGGGAATCAGGTTTGACCGCAGAAGCAGACTCGACGATCACCATCGTCACCTCTGACGAGGCGTCGGATTTGGTCCAACCGAACGAGCAGGTCTTCCTCAAGGTCGGCGACGTGCTCTACGGGCCGACGCCTGCAGGCCGTGGTACGGCAACGTTCGACATCACCAACAGCGGTGAGCTGACGGTGCTGCACTACAGCGTGGTCGAAGGACAACAGCGCTCGGCGAACAGCGTCGAGTTCACCCTGTGCGGCACGGCCCTCTTCGAGACGGTCGACGACCACTCGTAACGCGCCTCACAAGGCATCTCTCCCGATCGTCCGACCCTGAAGGGCCGCGCTGATAGGTAGGCGTCGCACTGCGATTCTCCTCCTTCGTCGTCGAAGTACCACGCTGGGCTGTTTGGTCGATGAGTCGTGCGGCCTCGTTCCTCGGCCTATCGGCTCATCTCCTCATCTGGCCTTCATGGCCGCTTGGGGTCGGGCGATGAAATTGGTCGGACGTCACTCGCTCGGCGCTTCGAATCGAAGCCTGACGATGGGTTACTGTCGCCCTCGATGAGCAAGAGCGATGAACTTCCCCCTCTGGACCACACCGGATCCGACCGAATTCGCGACACGGTCGCTCGAGCTGAGCGGGGTGACATCGAACGAGCAGAAGCCCTCATGTTGGTCACGGCGGCCGATGTTGAGCAGGTTTTGCATGCCCAGTTCGACGGGACCGACGCAGCGGTGATTGCGTCCGGTCTCGGCGCTTCACCTGGCGCCGCTGTTGGGTGTGTTTACTTCAGTGCGGACGCCGCCGAGGATGCGTACGAGCGTGGTGAGGAAGTGATCCTCGTCAAGCAGGAGACATCGCCGGAAGACGTCCACGGCATGTCGGTCGCCGCTGGCATCTTGACCACGCGTGGGGGTCTTGCGAGCCACGCCGCTGTTGTCGCTCGTGGTTGGGGTAAGCCGGCTGTCTGCGGAGCGGATGGTGTTCACCTTGCCGGAGATCACCTTGTTGCGGGTGGTGTCAGGATCGACGAAGGAGAAGAGATCAGCATCGACGGTGCCAGTGGTGAGGTCTTTGCTGGGGCGATTGGTCAGGCCGACGCCGAAGAGTGTCCCGAGCTGACGATGCTGCTCACCTGGGCCGACGAGATTCGCGGCGATTCGCTCGAGATCCGTGCCAATGCTGATTCGGCGCAGGACGCGAAACGCGCCCGTGAGTTCGGCGCAGAAGGCATCGGGCTCTGCCGAACCGAGCACCAGTTCCTGGGTGATCGGCTACCTGCTGTCCGCGCCGTCTTCCTCGCCGCCGATGAAAAGGCGGAGATCGAGGCACTCAGCGCACTGGGCCGACTCCAAGAGGCGGACTTTGAGGAGCTGCTGGCCGAGATGGATGGCCTGCCCGTCACCGTGCGCCTTCTGGACCCGCCGCTGCACGAGTTCCTTCCCGACCTCGATGAGCTGATCGTGGCCGAAGCCAAGGGCGAACTCGACGTTGCTGGCACCGCCATGATTGCGATGGCTCGTGAATGGCGTGAAGAGAACCCGATGCTCGGCACGAGAGGTGTTCGCCTCGGCATCATCAAACCTCGTCTCTATCGAATGCAGGTTCGCGCCCTCGTGCTTGCAGCGTTGCGTCGTCTCGCAGCGGGTGGTCAACCGATCGTTGAGATCATGGTTCCGCTCATCGTTGGTGAGCCCGAGCTCACGCTCGTTCGTGGATGGTTGACAGAGGAGATCGACGCAACGGTTGCGGCATGGTCCGACGATCCAGCCAGCGGCCCGACGGACGGACTCACGATTCGAATCGGAACCATGATCGAAACGCCCCGGGCCGCGCTCGATGCTGCGGCGATCGCTCCCGTAGCGGACTTCTTCTCGTTCGGAACGAACGACCTCACACAGATGACGTTCGGCTTCAGCCGAGACGATGTCGAGAGTCGGATCATGGGGGACTACCTCGACCGGAATCTCATCGCGGCGAATCCCTTCGACACGATCGACGTGCCCGGCGTCGGCGCCCTTGTTGCAACCGCCGTCGAGGCTGCTCGATCGAGTGCATCATCACCAAAACTGGGCGTCTGCGGAGAACACGGTGGTGATCCCGCCTCGATCGAGTTCTTCGTAGGCATCGGACTCGACTCCGTGTCGTGCTCACCGTTCCGAGTCCCGATCGCCCGGTTGGCTGCTGCCCAAGCGCTTCTCAGCTCGGACTCCTGAGCATGCGGGGGTAGCTTCGGGTCGTGGGGATCGTCGACGAAGACATCGCGCGGGTCAGAGACACCACCGACATTGTTCAGGTGATCTCGACGTACACCCAGCTTCGTCGTGTCGGCCGTCGCTTCACTGGCCTTTGCCCCTTCCACACCGAGAAATCGCCGTCGTTCTCCGTCAACTCCGAGCAGGGTCTCTACTACTGCTTCGGTTGTCAGGCAAAGGGTGACGCGATCACCTTCGTTCGCGAACAGGAGCAGCTCGATTTCGTCGGAGCGGTGGAATGGCTCGCCAACAAGGCTGGCGTCACGCTCCGCTACACCGACGCCAACGAGGGAGAGGATCGCAAGCGCAAGAACCGCCTGCACGATCTGCTCGGCGAGGCGGTCGATTGGTATCACAACCGCCTGATGACCTCACCCGACGCCGGTGCTGCTCGCAGCTACCTGCGCCAGCGTGGTTACGACGGCGACATCGTCAAGGCCTATCGCATCGGCTACGCCCCCGACGGGTGGGATCACCTCGCCAAATCGATGAAGGTGAGCGACAAGGACTGGATCGACTCCGGGCTCGGCCGCCTCAACAACCGAGGTGGCAAATATGACTTCTTCCGCGGTCGAGTGCTCTTTCCGATCTTCGATGCGCAAGACCGAGCCATGGGATTCGGCGGCCGCATCCTTCCTGGTTCGGACGATCCAGCGAAGTATCGCAACTCGGCCGACTCCGGCGTCTATCACAAGAGCCGAGTGCTCTACGGCCTGAACTGGGCCAAGACCG
This sequence comes from uncultured Acidimicrobiales bacterium, assembly GCA_937925335.1. Lineage (GTDB taxonomy): Bacteria > Actinomycetota > Acidimicrobiia > Acidimicrobiales > SZUA-35 > CALEWY01. Next base: position 7,192 of record CALEWY010000003.1, on the reverse strand, counting down.
GCGTGGTCGAAGCTGACGAAGTCATCGTGTGTGAGGGCTACACCGATGTGATCGGCTACTCCCAAGCGGGGATCCCTCGAGCGGTTGCCACGTGCGGAACAGCGCTCACCGAAGATCACGTCAAGCTCCTCAGTCGCTTCGCCCGACGTGTCGTGCTCTCGTTCGACGCTGATGCAGCCGGTCAGAACGCGGCGGCGCGGTTCTACGAGTGGGAGAAGAAGCACTCGCTCGACGTGGCGGTCGCCGACCTGCCCGATGGCGTCGATCCAGGCGACCTCGCCCGATCCGATCCCGAGCGCCTCGCCGCCGCGGTCTCTGACGCCAAGCCATTTCTTTCGTTCCGAGTCGAGCGAGCGCTCGATGGCGGCGATATCTCAACAGCCGAGGGCCGAGCGAGAACCGCCGAGTCGGCGCTCGCGATGGTGGCTGAGCATCCCGACGCGCTCGTGCGTGATCAGTACGCCATGACCATCGCCAGCCGTTGTCGAGTCGAGCCTGATCTCGTGCGTTCGATCCTGGCCCAAGGGCCGAAGGCAGGCATCGCCACCAGGCGCGAACGAGTGGCGCTTCGGCCAAAGCGGCGCCGAGAGGGCCCTGAGCTTGAGGCGCTGAAGCTGTCGGTGCAGCGACCGGACGAGATGCGGCCGCTGATCGTCACCGAACTCTTCCACGATGACCTCCACGCCATGGCTCACCATCAGCTCGTCGAAACCGAATCGATCCACGAACTGATCGAGAATGCGGAGCCCGACATCGCCGATTTGATCCAGCAGTTGGCGGTGGAGGATTCACCGAACGATCCCGTCGATGTGGCCGCTCAACTGTGGGCTATGTACCTCGATCGTCAGATCGATGATTGCGTCGCTCGGATGACCACGTTCTCGAGCGGGGACGATCTTCGGGCCGTGAACGACGATCTCATTTGGTTCCGTGACCAGGTAGAAGAGGTTCGTGATGTGGAGCGAAGGGCGTCAGCTCTCCCGCGCTTGCTAAGTTGGCTCACGCAGGCCGAAGAGGGAGCAGTTTGACCGACCAACCAATCATTGCAACGACGTCGTCTTTCACGGACGAGCATCGGGATCGATTGGTGCTGCGCGCTCGCGTGGGCCGGCCTCTGACACCCGACGACGTCGTCGCCGTGATGAAGCGGGTCGAACTCACGCCCGTCGTGCTGGCCGAAGTCAAAGAATTCCTCGAATCGAGTGAGATCCCGTTTGACGATGACCCCGTCATCGAGGAGACCGAGGAAGGCGCGCCGACGTCGCCCTCGACCACCCGCAACGGAACCGGACGGGCCCGCAAAGTTGATGCAGCACGCATCGCGGCAAGTGCAATGGCTCGGGCGAACGCTTCGTCCGATCCGGTTCGTATGTATCTCAAGGAGATCGGCAAGGTCCCGCTTCTCACCGCTGAAGAAGAGGTCAGCCTCGCCAAGCGCATCGAGGCTGGAAGCGAAGCCGGTACTCAGGTCGCCGCTCTCATCTCATCAGACGATTGGCCAACGATGGATCGCGCCGAGCAGCGCGAGCTTCGTCGGATCGTCTCTGATGGCGATCGAGCTCGAGGCGAACTCACTTCGGCCAACCTTCGCCTCGTCGTGTCGATCGCCAAGCGTTATGTCGGACGCAGCGTGCCGATGCTCGATCTCATCCAAGAGGGCAACCTCGGTTTGATGCGGGCGGTTGAGAAGTTCGACTACTCCAAGGGCTTCAAGTTCTCGACTTACGCCACGTGGTGGATCCGCCAGGCGATCACCCGTGCGATCGCCGACCAGTCCCGCACCATTCGAGTGCCGGTCCACATGGTCGAATCGATCAACAAGGTCGTTCGAGCCCAACGGGCGATGCTGCAGCGGCTCGAACGTGAGCCGACGCTTGCCGAGATCGGTGAAGCTGTTGATCTTCCAGAAGAGAAGGTTGCCGAGATCCTCCGGATCGCCCAGCAAGACCCGCTGTCGCTCGACACACCCATCGGCGATGAAGACGACACATCGATGGCCGACTTCATTCCGGACAAGGGCGCTGCCCCGCTCGATGTCGCAGCCCGGAAGTTGCTCGCAAAGGCTGTGCACGACGTGCTCGACGATCTTTCCGATCGAGAGTCAGAAGTCGTGCGACTGCGCTTTGGCCTGGTCGACGGCCGACCACGAACGCTCGAAGAAGTCGGTCGAGAGTTCGGCGTGACGCGAGAGCGGATCCGCCAGATCGAGTCGAAAACGCTGGCGAAGCTGCGTCATCCGCTGCGGAGCGACAAGCTCCGCGACTATCTCGACTAATCCGGCTCGACGAGGCCAGATCACCAAATCTCGAAAGATGAGGTGATTTGTGCACTCGGTCGGCCTTCGCCTTTGCTATCCTCGCCACTTCCTTCCGGGGTAGCTCAGCTGGCAGAGCGCCGCACTGTTAATGCGTTTGTCGTGGGTTCGATCCCCACCCCCGGAGCGTTCAAGCCAGGATCTCTCTGAGGTCCTGGCTTTTCAGTTTTCGGGATCTAGTGATCTCGTAGATCGATGATCGTCTCGCCGGTATCGACGTCGATCGTCAGCGCCGGGTCGGCGTCGATCGGGTCATCGACACTCAACCGGCCGATCGGAAGGTGGCGATCGATCTTGTCGACGCCGCGGAGCGTGCGGAAGTGGCGCTCGATGGCCTCGATGTCAACATCGACGAGCGCGGCGAGAGCGCCGAAGCACTCTTCTTGCACGAGTTGGTGCCAGGGCGTGAGCAGCCGTGTGTCGACCGGCGGCGAGTGATGTTCGTTGGCCATCCGAGCCAAGTTCGGCCACGCCGAACCTGGGCGTTGCTGCGCGATAAAGACCAGGTCACTCAGCAGAGCGAGCACTGACTCTTCGGCGGCGGAGGTCTCGGAGATCATGAGTCGACGACAGGCTAAGCGGCTGGCTCCAAACCCCGCAACGTGAACAACGAGGGGAGGGCCACCACATCGAGCCCAAGGACTGCGATAGTGCTTTGGTCGACCCTCACGACGAACCGCTCGATGCGTTGACGTGAGGGGTTGAAGGGATCACACCGTGGATGAGTCTGAGCAGCGCAACCTGGGAGAGCAAGACGCATTCGACGCGTTCATGAGCGGCGATCTCCCCACTCCGGCTGCCTCCTCGGACTCCGGATCGGCACGTCCGGTCGAGCCCGAAGCCGCAGCTGTCGCAGCCGAGCCTGAGGTTCCGGTTGCAGCGAGCGACGGTGTGGCTGAAGAGAGCGGTCACGGCCACGAGTCGGCCCATGCCAGTCACAGTCAAGCGGGGCACAGTGAAGCGGGGCACAGTCATGCGGGGCACAGTCATGCTGGTCACAGTCATGGCCCGCACCGCTGGCTCGATTTTCCGCTCGACGCAACGGGTCGGTTGCTGGCGACTGCAGCAGGTGTGGCGCTGCTGATTGCGCTGATCGGCACGGTGGTGCTCTGGCCATCGGGTGATGCCGAGGTGCCACAGGTGCTGTCGACCGTTGGTGTGGATCGCTACACCGTGGAAGTGACCGAGGTTGTCACCGGCGATTGTTATGGGGCGCCATCGGAGATCCCGTGCGACACGATCTCGTTCCTTCGAGACGACGGAGTGGCCGGCGTCTACACCCAGACGAACTCCGAGTTCACGTCGCCAGTGGCCGTCGGTGATCGTGTTGTTGTGGCCGACCAGGCAGGCCTCGGTGTCGAAAACGAGTTCCGCTACTACTTCCTCGACTTTGACCGTGATGCGCCGCTGTACTGGCTTGCCGTGTTGTTCGCCGCGGCTGTGATCGGGCTCGGCCGGTCGCAGGGCGTGCGTTCGCTCGTTGCCCTCCTGGCCAGCTTTGTGATCCTCGCAACGTTCACACTGCCTGCGCTGCTCGACACCGACTCGCCAGTTCTGGTCGCCATCGTGGGCTCGGCAGGTGTCGCCGCCGTGACGTTCTACCTCACCCACGGAATCACACATTTGAGCACCGTCGCGCTGCTGGGCTCACTGACGAGCCTGACGCTCACCGGCGTCTTGGCGTGGATCTTCGTTCCGGCAGCCAACCTCACGGGCTTGTCGAGTGAGGACTCACTTTTCTTGATCGCCGGAAACGCTGAGATCAACATCCAGGGCATTCTCCTGGCCGGCATGATCATCGGAACGGTGGGTGTGCTCGATGACGTCACCATCACTCAGGCATCGGCCGTGGCCGAAATTCACGCCGCGAATCCAGCAGCGCCAAGCAAGCGCATTTATGACTCAGCGCTTCGAGTTGGTCGAGACCACATTGGTTCGACCACAAACACCCTGGTCTTCGCCTATGCAGGCGCATCACTTCCACTCTTGATGCTCCTCACCCAAGCCCAGCTCTCGCTCGGCGATGCACTCACGAGCGAAACCATCGCTATTGAAATCGTCCGGTCGCTCGTGGGTGGAATCGGCCTTATTGCCTCGGTCCCGATCACCACTGCCTTGGCCACCTGGGTCGTGCGCCAAAGCGCCGCGTCACCTGCTGAAAAAGCCGCAGCGGCCGACTGAGGTTCGTTGGCGGGCTCTTATTCGTTCGCTGGAAGCCGGCGCGAGCTCATTTTCGCAAAGTGCTCACTGAAATTGGCGTCCTTGCCCCTCGGTGAATTGTGGCGAGCGGCCGGAATGCTGAGAGCGAATGGCTCGTGGCGAGGAAGCTGACACGTGTGGACATCACACGACTGCCAGCGGATCGTCCCGGTGACCGCAATAACGAGATTGCCCGCATCGTCTTCGGTGACGCCGCGCGTCATGTGAGCAATCGGGATTCGAATCTCGACATCACCGTCGAACACCTGCAACGTTTCGCCGGTTCCGGCAAGCGTGAGCGGGCTCGTCGGTGGAAGCCGTGGCGCATTCACAACCAATCCAACCTGGTCGTCGATCTCCACCGACGTCGCCACCATCCCGTCGGGAACTGGCTCGCCGTAGAGGTGGAAGCCCTGTGGCACGTTCAGTTTCACGACAAGATCGCGCACCACGCCGGCATTCAGCATTTGACCATCGAACGACACGTCGAAGGTCACGTCCTCGGAGGCACCGGCCGTGCGCTCAGCTCTTGGCTGCTCAACGGCTTCGCCGAGCGCTGCTCGAAGCAGCTGATCAGCGGACGGCCGAAGCATGAAGCTCGACTCGAAAAACTTGTCGATAATCGTGCCGCCCTCATCGACGACGTAGGAGCCAGGGAACGGAATGCCATACCAGGGGTGATCATCCGGGTCGGTCAGCGTGTTGAGGATCCCGAATCGTTCGATGATTTCGCTGTTCGGGTCTGACAGCAGCGGGAAGGTGACCCCATGGCCCGACGCATAGTCGGCGAGGGCATCGGGTTCGTCGTAGCTGAGGGCATAGACAGCAATCCCAGCGTCAGCGAAGTTCTTGATGTGATCTTGCAACTCGACCAGCTGCGAACGGCACGGGGGTCACCAAACCGCGGATCGATAGAACACAACAACAGCTCGACGACCGCTTCGGTCGGCATGCACGTCGACTTCGGAGCCCGTGTGTGACATGGCAACGATGTCGGGAAGCTGTTCACCGATCGCCGGTCCGGTTGGAAACTCGCCGAACGGATCCTGACGTGGGCCAGACCCAGGCTTGAACGGCCCGAGTCCGCCGAACTTGTCTTCCCACATTCCCGACTCGTGTTTCACGGCATAGGGCGACGGATCATGCTCGGCCTGCGACATCCATCGAACGCTAGTGGAGGCCGAGTCTGACAAGCCAAGTAACTCGAGGTCACCAAGAACTCAACGAAGGACGAGCGAGCCGCCGAAAACTCGCCGTCGGTGACGACCGCCACTAGGTTCAAACGAATGTTGAAGCGACTCGTAACGATCCTCGTGGCCGTAACGCTGACCACCTTGGCTGGTGTCTCACCGGCTGCTGCGTACGAAGGCGAAACCTACGAGGAGCTGATCGAGGATCAGACCCTCAACGATCAGCACGCCATCATCATTCGTTTCTACAGCGCCGTGTTCGGCCGCACGCCAGACAACGACGGGGTGCGCTTCTGGCTCGACCAGTACGACACCGGCGAATGGTCAACGCGCCGGATCGCAAACTTCTTTGCCACGTCGGACGAGTTCAAAGGCCTCTACGGCGAGAACACGACCAATGCCGAATTTGTCGATTCGGTGTATCCAAACGTGCTCGGCCGCGCTCCCGATGCCGCCGGTGAACGGTTCTGGAACGGCTACCTCGCAGACGGCAACTCGCGCGCTGAGATGATCCTGCTCATCTCGAATGCTCCCGAGTTCGTCAACGCCAACTGGCTCCCATTTGAAGCTGCGGCGTCAGCGTGTGGTCTCGAGGTTGTGGTAGCGACCGACGAGGACCCCGTGCCGATCGACGGAAACGACGTTCTCGTCGACCAGCTCGTCACGATCACGACGACACCCAGCGCAAGCTGCGGACCGCTTGCCGGGGTGGTCGGGTCAATCGCTTGGGTGGGCGGCACCACCATCAACGAAGGCACCCTCGCCAAGCCATACAGCATTGCGGAGCAGCCCCGAACACAAAACTGGAAGTGCTTCGACGGTCAAGAAGCGCGCATCGCCTGGTCGATCCGATCCGTCGAGACCGTGAACGGCGAACAAGCGCTCGGTGTTGCGTCCTCGGGGTCCACCACGATCACATGCACCGTCCCGGCACCACCACCGCCGCCCGCCGAGTGTTCGATCACTCCAAGCGTCACTCTGGTGTCCACCCGAAACATCGGGGATGTTGTGCTCCTCGGCTTGAGTGCCGAAGTCGAAGTCTCGGGATGCGACTTCGACACGATCAGGTCGTCGGTCGATGGGTTTTCCGGTGCTCCATTCGACCGACTGTCGAGTGATTCACCCCACCTTGTCGCGAACCCCAACCTCACGTGCGGTGAGGTCGGTTCGTACACGGTCTCCGTATTCGACAACGCGAGTGTCCAAATTGGGGAGAGTTTTCGCTTCACTGCCGCCGCAAACGACTTCGAGCCCTGCCAGCATCCGGAGTAGCGAGGGCGCTTTGCCGCCCCAGCGCTCGACAAGGGGTTCAACGACTGCGACGTTGTGAGTGTCGGGGAGCCTCCACGCGAGAGCGTTTCGCCGCCCCAGAGTTCGACAAGGGGTTCAACGACTGCGACGTTGTGAGCTTCGGGGAGTCCTCCACGCGAGAGCGTTTTGCCGTCAGGCAAAAGGCGGTGAGAGAGGACGCCCGCTAGGGCGGACGAAC
>CALEWY010000002.1 GCA_937925335.1 uncultured Acidimicrobiales bacterium | reverse complement strand
CACCCGCGCATGCACCGTTGATGGCGGCGATCATCGGCTTGCGGATCTCGAGCGGAGTGGTTCGGGGGATCTCGGAGTTTGGCAACGTGTGGTCGTCTGGTCCTGCCCGATACGCGAGGTCTGCTCCGGGGCAAAAGGCTCGGCCGGCGCCCGTGACCACGATGACTCGAACGTCGGTGTCCGCTTCAGCCTCGCGAAGCCGTGTGAAGTAGGCGACCTCCATGTTGCCGGTCATCCCGTTCATCGAATCCGGTCGATTGAACGTGAGCGTCGCGATGCCGTTCGCGACGTCATAGAGGCAGAGATCTTCGGTGGTCATGGAGCGATCGTAGGTGCTGGCTTCGAACGGCTGCGTAATTCAAGGCTCGTACGGCGGATGTCGACGACGATGGTGTGATGACGATCCCGGAGTTGCCAGACACGACCATCCTGGTGGTGGAAATTGGTTCGACCGCGCACGGAACCGGAATCCCCGGTGTGGAAGATCGCGACGAGATGGCGATCGTGGTCGAGACGCCAGAACAGTTGCTCGGCCTTGACGAGGATGGCTTCAGGTCGGTGATGCATCGGAGCCAACCCGAGGGCGCCCCCTCAGGCCCGGGCGACATCGACCGGACGCTGCATTCGCTGCGACGGTTCGTCCGCATGGCAGTGGGTGGCAACCCATCGATGCTGATGGCGATGTGGGCGCCCGCCCACCTTTCCACGCCGCTTGGTGACGAGTTGCAAGCGCTCGGTGAGGCGTTCGTCGGTCGCCATGTTGTCCCTCGGTACCGGGGATACATGCAGTCGCAGGCTCGCCGGCTATTGGGCGAGAGCGGAGGTGGCCAAGGCAGCGGCGGCCGTCCGGAGTTGGTCGAGAAGTTCGGCTACGACACCAAGTTCGCGATGCACGCATCTCGCCTCGGCTTCCAGTGCCTGGAGCTGTTGTCAACGGGTGGTATGGCGTTGCCGATCGAAGGCGAGATCGGGGAGTGGCTTCGGTCGGTCCGTCATGGAGCGGTCAGCTTCGACGACTGGTGGGACCGCACGCTCGACCTCGACGCCCAGCTCGAAACCATCGGCGCTGACGAATCAATCCGACCCGAGGCCGACCGCTCGACAATCGACGCCTGGTGCATCGAAGCCCACCACCGAACCTGGGCCTCCTAGCACCATTTCAAAATTTCCACGACCGGCTGCGATCTCTGAGACCGCAGCCGGTCCGATACCTACTGACGTCTCAGAGACCGCATTGGGTCGATGTCGACGAAACCCACTCGTTGCTGGACGAGCGGTCTGTTTGGGCGTTTTGCGATCCAACAAAAAGTGGCTGCGGTCTCTGAGGCCACAGCCACTCTTGAACCCACTGTGGTCTCAGAGACCGCAGTGGGTGGGTTTCGGTCGTGCTGTGCTACTGAGCGGGAGCGGTCCAGCCGCTGACAGACTTCACTTCGAGGAACTCCTCGATGCCCCACTCGCCGCCTTCTCGGCCGTTGCCGCTTTGGCCGTAACCACCGAATGGAGCGCCGGCGCCACGGGGGAGGCCGTTCATCTCGACCATGCCAGATCGGAGTTGACGAGCGACGCGCTGGGCGCGCTCACCGTCGGATGTCTGGACGTAGTTGGTCAAGCCATATGGCGTGTCGTTGGCGATCGCCACCGCTTCTTCCTCGGTATCGAACGGGGTCATGGAGAGCACGGGGCCAAAGATCTCCTCACGAGCGATCGTCATGGTCGGATCGACGTCAGCGAACACGGTCGGCTTCACGAAGTAGCCCTTGTCGTGGCCTTCGGGGCGACCCTGTCCACCAGCGATGAGTCGAGCGCCCTCCTCTTCGCCCTTCGCGATGAGGCCTTGGATCTTGTTCCACTGGTTCTCGCTCACCACGGGACCGATGTGGCGGCCCTCTTTGTTGGCGGCGTCGACGGTGGTCTGCTCGGCGACCTTCTGTGCCGTCGCAACGGCATCGTCGTAGATGGAGCGTTCCACGAGCATGCGGGTCGGAGCGTTACAGCTCTGGCCGCTGTTCATGAAGCAGCTGCGAACGCCGCGGGTGACGGCCTTTTCATCAGCATCAGCGAACACGATGTTGGCGCCTTTGCCGCCAAGCTCGAGTGCAACTCGCTTCACCGAGTCGGCCGCGTTCTTCGTGATCGCCACGCCAGCTCGAGTCGAGCCGGTGAACGACACCATGTCGACGTCGGCATGTCCGGACAGCTGCGTTCCAACGCCGGCACCATCGCCGTTCACCATGTTGAACACACCGGCCGGGAAACCAGCTTCGTCGATCATCTCGGCGAAGAGAGCAGAGCTGAGCGGTGCGATCTCGCTCGGCTTCAACACCATTGTGCAGCCGACACCGAGCGCCGGCACGACCTTGAGCGTGACTTGGTTCATCGGCCAGTTCCAGGGAGTGATCAGCGCAGCAACGCCGACCGGCTCGTAAAGGATCGCGTTGTCGGGAGCGTGGTCGCCGAGCGGGCGATCGAACTCGAAGTTCTTGAGCTCACGGATTAGGGCCTTGATATGGCCGGCGCCAGCACCGACCTGGGCGGTCGACGACAGCGACATGGGGGCACCCATCTCGCTGGAGATCGCCTCGGCCATCTCGCCACTGCGAGCTTTGTAGACCTCGAGCAGCGCCTCAAGTTTCTCGATTCGCTCAGACACGGGCGTTGCGGCCCACGCTGGGAACGCTGCCTTGGCTGCGGCGACGGCTGCGTTCGTATCGGCCTCAGAGCCGAGCGAAATGACGGCGCATGCTTCTTCCGTCGACGGGTCGATGACGTCGAAGTCGTTGGCTTGAGCCGGAGCGACCCACTCGCCATTGATGTAGAAGTTGCGGCGATCGGTCAGTTGATCAGACATCGAGACTCTCCGTTTACGTTCGTTGCGCTCATGCGCATGTCTCGCAGACCGTACTGCTCGACGCGTGTGCGTGTCCCACCCGCTTGCTTGTGGCGGAACGAAGCAATCGCTCGTTATGACTCCTGCGGCATGGCGTGGACATCACCG
>CALEWY010000001.1 GCA_937925335.1 uncultured Acidimicrobiales bacterium | reverse complement strand
TTCGACCCAACCGGCAGCTCCTTCTTCGACGCTCCTGACCGACCCGAGATGATCGCGCTGCTCGAACGACTGCGTGATGCCGACATCACCGTCGTCATCGCAACGAACAACTTCGTGTCGGTCCAAGATCTGCTCGCCCGTCGATATCTCGACAACGGTCTCGTCAGCGCCATTGCCAACTCGGCCCTTATCGGCCATCGCAAACCCGAGCCCGAGTTCTTCGAGGTATGCCTCGACGCCGCGGGATGCGACCCCGCCGAGGCGCTGTTCGTCGACGATCTTTCGCACAACATCGAGGGCGCCGAAGCGATGGGCATTCCGTCGTTGCTCATGGCGAACGAATCGACCGAGACGATCGCCGCAGTCGAGCAAGCGTTCGGACTTTGATCCTCGCCCGGCCAGCTCGAAGAGGCACATGGCGTCGATCCATGAGTCGGCCAGAAGAGATGGGACGCGCCGCGTCCGAACGAGCCAATTCCAGGCAAGACAACGCCGAACACACCGACTCCAACCGCGCCGACTCCAACCGCGCCGGTTCTGAGCAAACTGATTGCGACCGCGACACGACCGAATGCGACCACTGCGAACGAACCACTGCTGAACGAGGCTGGCGATGACTGATGCGAAAGTCGGTGCCTGGTTGACTTCGGCGCAGGTCGACGGTGTTGCGCCAACCGCCGATTGGGCCCGCTGGATCGACCGATCGAAGGCTCCACACAGCGGCAGTGGCCACGGACTCGACCCCGACGACCTTGCGATGTTCGCCACCTACGGCGTGACCGAACTCGTCGTCACCGCCGAATGGTCGCGCCTTCGACCCGGTCCTCGTGAGACCAATCATCTCGAGATCGAGCGCTTCCGTCAGCTTGTCGAAAGCGTTGCCGGTCACGGCATCGCGCCATGGATCTGTTTGGTCGACGGGACGCTGCCCGGTTGGTTCGTCGACGACGAAGGCGGCTTCGACGATCGTCGCGGTCGCGAGCTTTTGTGGCCGGCCTACGTCGATTTCGTCGGTGAGCTCGTTGGTGACCTGGCTGCCGGATGGATTCCCCAGCGTGAACCGATTCGGCGCGTCATGCGCTCCGGCATTTTGAGCGTTGCACCGCCGGGCAAACGAGGCGGCAAGCAGGGAACGACCGACTCCGCCGCGGTGAACGAAGCCGTCACCAACGTGATGCTCGCTGAAGCCGCGGCTTGGCGACTGCTCCAAGGAACCTCGCCCGTCGCTGCGTCGATCACCGGTCGGACGTTCTTCCACGACACTGACGACGTTCGAGCCCGCCCCCAAGCCGAGTGGCTCGACGAGTTGGCATGGCGTGCGTTCGAACGAGTGCTCGTCGACGGCAACCTCACCGTGGCGGGACGGCCAACCACGTCTGTCGATGAGTTCCGCGATGCGTACGACGCGATCGTCGTGCACCCAAGGCCACCGATCGTTGTCGACGGTGAAGGTGGGTGGGCTCCCCTCGACGGTGACCGGTTCGAGCCGATGGCCGAAGCCGTCGATCGAGCGTCACAACTCGCGGGAACTCGCCGGCTGATCGCATGTGGTGATCTCGCCACCGCGACGTCGAGCGACGACGAACAAGAGCGCAGCGATCACATGCAAGCCATGATCGAATCGTCTGGTTCGGCCGGCGCGCAGACCTGGTGGCAATCGAGCCCGATCGACACGTGGAATTGGGAACGCGGGGTCGGCACGCCCAATCACCCAATCGCCAACGGCGTGTTCGCCCGAGACCGCACACCTCGCCGGGCTGCCGAACTCCTGCAGCGTCTCGCCAGCTCCTAGCGCACACCGCCGGGAACGAATCGGTCGGAACAAAATGCTTGAGCAATACGTGACGGGTAGTCTCTCATCGGGGTGGTTGGCAGCGGGTCAGTCCACCGGGTGCGGAAAATTGAAGGCGGGACATGAAACGGCGAGCAACATCATCAACGCGGCCTAGCGGGGCCGGGTTTGAACGAGCTGCGGCGACCACCAAAGCGTCGGCAGGTAGGGCGCTGTCCGGCAGAGCGCTTGCAGGCAGAGCGCTTGCAGGCAGAGCGTTGGTGGGAACTGCGCTGGTTTGCAGCGTGCTTGCCGGCCCCGGTCCGGCGAGAGCCGAGGCAGGTGGGGGCCAAACCAGTGGGGCTCCGACACGGTGCACGATCATCGGCACGCACGGTGCCGACGTCTTGCGGGGCACGCCTGAAGCCGACGTGATCTGTGCGTTGGGCGGCGACGACGAGATCTACGGCCTGGGTGGTGACGACCTCATCTATGGCGGTCCTGGCAACGACATGATCGATGCGGGCGCCGGAAACGATCGGGCCTATGGGATCGACGGTGACGACACCATCATCGCTGGCCCGGGTGATGACCGGGTCGGTGGCGGTTCCGGCAACGACACCATTCGTGGTGGAGCCGGCAACGATCGGCTCTTCGGAGCAAGCGGCGACGACGTGATCGAAGGCGGCGGAGGCAACGACCTCGCGTGGGGCGATGGCGGCGACGACATCGTCTATGCGGCTGGACCAGACGAGTCCGATGATGTGAAGAACATCCTCGGCGGCGGGCCTGGCTTCGACCAGATCATCGGCTCGGACGGGCGAGACCTGATCTACCCGAGCGCTGACGGTGCCAACGTCGTTGCCGGCGCAGGCAACGACATCATCACCGGAAACAGCGCCGACTTCGGCGACGTGATCGTCGATGCCGGGCCGGGCGACGACCGACTCAACATCGACTACCGAGATGGCGAGCTCCAGACCTTCGGTCTCATCGACATCGACATGGGTGCGGGTGACGACTTCGTCAACCTCTGGGTTGACGACGGCCCGCAGTTCGCCGGGCAGGGCTTCAGGGTGACAGACGACGTCTCGATCTCGATGGGCCAGGGCGACGACGAGTTGATCCTGATGATCATCGGGCTCGTCGACGGCAACGTCGATGTCGACATGGGCGACGGCGACGATCTCTACCGGAACCGCAACGAGTACGAGGTTGTTGGAAACGCAACCGTTGCACTCGGAGAAGGCGACGACCTCATGACCGCTCAGGGCTTCCACCAGATCGCCGGCGACTTCATCGTGACGGGTGGCAGCGGTGCGGACGCCATCGAAACGGCGACGAGCGAGGGGACAATCGTCGGCGGTCGGTACCTGATCGAGATGTACGGCGGAGCGGACAGGGTTCTGATCTCGGAGCACATCGGCGAGACAGACGCCGCAACGCTCGAGGTGTTCCTCGGCAGCGGCGACGACTTCTTCTCCGCCGTTCGAGGCCGCTTCCCCGCTCTCAACTTCCAAACGGCGTTGCTCAACCCTGGCTCGATGATCGACGGTGGAGCCGGTCAAGACAGCGCGGCGCTCGACAGCGATGGTGTTCCGTTCAACGCCGACGGTTCGCCCGCTCTGCCTGGAATCGAAGTGGTCACCGGCACCGCGTGGGACGCACAGTGTGCGGTCGCCGGCTTCGACGACGCTCGTTGTCTCTAACCCCGTTCCTGGGCTGCGGTCGTCGCATCGTGACCGGATGGATCGCTGCTCTGGCGCTGACATGCGTTCGTCAACACACTGCTCACTTCCGGGGCTAACTTCCGGGACGAGTCGATCGTGTTTGGAGACCCGAATCGTGTACGTCGTTGGCAACGTCCGCATCACACCCGTCGTTGAGATGGCGACCACGTCGTCGGTCAAATGGCTTCTTCCCGGTGT